>NZ_JBKFTO010000001.1:0-682585 GCF_050432925.1 Pseudomonas sp. 18175
GGGCGAAGTCTCCCACGGTCTGTACTGGCTAGAGTCAGATGCTGGCTTTTAGTCCCACCACCCCTACAAGTCTAACCATACAAGCTGGCTTGCCTGCGATAGCATCACTGCGGTGTAACTGAAACACCGAGTTGCCCGCATCGCAGGCAAGCCAGCTCCCACATTTGATCTCCATTGGCTGGGAGGTCAGTGGTAAGTCAGTACCACCGCTCCTCACCCGGCGGGCGTTTCTTGAAGCGCTTCATGCTCCACATGTACTGGCTCGGGTAGGCGCCGACATACCGCTCCACCACCTTACTCATCGCCGCGCAGGACGTGGCCGTGTCGGTGCTGTACATGTCTTCCGGCGCCGCTTCCAGAATCACTTTGTAACCCGAACCGTCCGGCAGCCGTAGGGCATGCAGGAACACGCCCACGGCCTTGTGCCCTGCGAGCATGTTCGGCACGAACTTGCTGGTGAGGGCCTGGGTGGCAAAGAACGGCACGAAGATCCCGGCGGATTCGGCCGGCTCCGGGTCGGCGGGAATACCCACCTGACCGCCCCGGCGCACTTCCTTGATCACACTGAGGATGCCTTCCTTGGTCGATGCCGCCACGCGGTTGCCCAGTTGCACGCGTTGTTTGCGCAGCAATTCATCCACCGCCTTAAGCTTGGGCGGGCGGTAGAAAATGATCGGCTTGCACTGGCTGCAATAGAAGTGGTTCAACACTTCCCAGTTGCCCAGGTGACTGGTGATGCCGACCACGCCTTTGCCTGAGGCCAGGGCTTGGTGCAGCACTTCCAGGCCTTCGACTTCGCGTACCAGGTCGATGGAACGCTGGGCCGGCCAGATCCAGGCGCAGGCGCTTTCGGTCAGGGACTTGCCGATATCCATCAAGCTCTGGCCGACCAGACGCTCGCGGGCAGCTGGGTCCATGTCCGGGAAGCATTTGGACAGGTTGATCCGCACCGTGTCGCGGGAGCGGTTGGGGGTTTTCCACATGATCCAGCCAATCGCCGTGCCGACGGCCTGGACAGCGCGCCAGGGCAGCAGGGCGAACAATCGCAGAGCCCCTACCAGCAAGGCGCCTTTCAACTTTTCCACAGGTCACTCCTGATCGTGTGTGGTGCGCAAAGCCGGCATTCTAACCGGCGTTGGCCAGGTCCGCGTAACGGTCGCAGTCCAGGGTGTGGTCCATGACCATGCCCGAGGCCTGCATAAAGGCGTAGCAGATGGTCGGACCGACAAAGGTAAAACCGGCCTTTTTAAGCGCGCGGCTCATGGCTTCGGCTTCGGGAGTGATCGCCGGGACTTCGCTGCGATCCTTGAAGTGATTGACCTTGGGCACGCCGCCGACGAAGGACCAGAGCAGCGCCACGGGATTCTCCAGCGCCAGCCAGGCCGCGGCATTGCGGCGGGTGGCGTTGAGCTTCAGGCGATTGCGCACAATGCCTGGGTCGAGCATCAGCGCTTCAATCTCATCATCGGTCAACTGCGCCAAACGCTGCGCATCAAAACCAAACAAGACCTTTCGATAATGCTCGCGTTTGCGTAAAACGGTGATCCAGGAAAGGCCCGCCTGGAACCCTTCGAGCAATAACAACTCGAACAAACCCTGCGCATCGCGCAGCGGCGTTCCCCACTCCTGATCGTGATAAGCCATGTACAGCGGATCTTCAGAACACCAAAAGCAGCGTGGCATAAGGCTCCAGGGGATGGTGGCGCGGCCGAATCGGGTATACTCCCGCTCTTTAAATCGCAGCCCAAGTAACAGGTGAATTTCGTGAGCCAGCCTACGCCAGCCGTGCGTACCTTCCAAGACTTGATCCTCGCCCTCCAGCAATACTGGGCCGAGCAAGGTTGTGTGGTACTTCAGCCCTACGATATGGAAGTAGGCGCCGGCACTTTCCACACCGCAACATTCCTGCGGGCCATCGGCCCGGAAACCTGGAACGCCGCTTATGTGCAGCCCAGTCGTCGCCCGACTGACGGCCGCTACGGCGAAAACCCGAACCGTCTGCAGCACTACTACCAGTTCCAGGTGGTATTGAAGCCGAACCCGGACAATTTCCAAGAACTCTACCTGGGCTCGCTCAAGCATGTCGGCCTGGACCCTCTGGTGCACGACATCCGTTTCGTCGAAGACAACTGGGAATCGCCAACGCTGGGCGCCTGGGGCCTGGGCTGGGAAGTCTGGCTCAATGGCATGGAAGTGACGCAATTCACTTACTTCCAGCAAGCGGGCGGCATTGAGTGCTACCCGGTAACCGGCGAAATCACCTACGGCCTTGAGCGCCTGGCCATGTACCTGCAAGGCGTGGACTCGGTCTACGACCTGGTGTGGGCTGACGGCCCGTTCGGCAAAGTCACCTACGGCGATGTGTTCCACCAGAACGAAGTGGAGCAATCCACTTACAACTTCGAACACGCCAACGTCGACAAACTGTTCGAACTGTTCGACTTTTATGAAAGCGAAGCCAAGCGCCTGATCGAACTCGACCAGCCGCTGCCGTTGCCAAGCTATGAAATGGTGTTGAAGGCCTCCCATACCTTCAACCTGCTGGACGCCCGTCGTGCCATCTCGGTAACTGCGCGCCAGCAATACATCCTGCGTGTACGCACCCTGGCGCGCTCCGTCGCCCAAGCCTACCTGCTGGCTCGCGCCAAGCTGGGCTTCCCGATGGCGACCCCAGATTTGCGTGATGAAGTGTTGGCTAAGCTGGAGGCTGCACAATGAGTGCTCAAGATTTCCTGGTTGAACTGGGCACCGAAGAGCTGCCACCCAAGGCACTCAACACCCTGGCCGACGCGTTCCTGGCCGGTATCGAAAAAGGCCTGCAAAGCGCTGGCCTGAAGTTCGAAGCGAAAAAAGTCTACGCCGCGCCACGTCGCCTGGCAGTTTTGCTGACCGCGCTGGAAACCCAGCAGCCGGACCGCAGCATCAACCTCGACGGCCCGCCACGCCAGGCAGCGTTCGACGCCGAAGGCAATCCGACCCAAGCCGCGTTGGGCTTCGCCAAGAAGTGTGGCGTAGAACTGAGCGAGATCGACCAAAGCGGCCCTAAACTGCGCTTTAGCCAGGTCATCACCGGCAAGCCGACCGCCAGCTTGCTGCCGACCATCGTTGAAGACTCGCTGAACGACCTGCCGATCCCCAAGCGCATGCGCTGGGGTGCACGCAAAGAAGAATTCGTCCGCCCGACCCAATGGCTGGTGATGCTGCTCGGTGACCAGGTCATCGACTGCACCATCCTCGCCCAGAAGGCTGGTCGTGATTCCCGCGGCCACCGCTTCCATCACCCGGAAGCCGTTCGCATCACCTCGCCGGCCAACTACGCCGCCGACCTGCGTGCCGCCTACGTGCTGGCCGATGCCAACGAGCGTCGCGAGCTGATCAGCAAGCGCACCGAAGAACTGGCCCGCTTGCAGGAAGGCACCGCCATCGTGCCGCCAAGCCTGCTGGACGAAGTGACTGCCCTGGTTGAATGGCCGGTGCCGCTGGTGTGCTCGTTTGAAGAACGCTTCCTCGACGTGCCGCAAGAAGCGCTGATCACCACCATGCAGGACAACCAGAAGTATTTCTGCCTGCTGGACGTGGACGGCAAGTTGCTGCCGCGCTTCATTACCGTGGCCAACATCGAAAGCAAAGACCCGCAGCAGATCATCGCCGGTAACGAAAAAGTCGTGCGCCCGCGCCTGACCGATGCCGAGTTCTTCTTCAAGCAAGACAAGAAGCAGAAGCTGGAAGACTTCAACCTGCGCCTGCAAAACGTGGTGTTCCAGGAAAAACTCGGCAGCGTCTACGACAAGGCTGTACGGGTTTCCAAGCTGGCGGCCTACATTGCGCCGCGTATTGGCGGCGATGCTGCCTGGGCCGCCCGAGCGGGCCTGCTGTCCAAGTGCGACCTGGCCACCGAGATGGTCGGCGAGTTCCCGGAGATGCAAGGTGTTGCCGGTTACTACTACGCCCTCAACGACGGCGAGCCGGACGACGTAGCCCTGGCCCTGAACGAGCAGTACATGCCGCGCGGTGCCGGCGCTGAACTGCCAACCACCCTGACCGGTGCGGCCGTGGCCATCGCTGACAAGCTGGACACGTTGGTCGGCATCTTCGGTATCGGCATGCTGCCTACCGGTAGCAAAGACCCGTATGCCCTGCGCCGTGCCGCCTTGGGTGTGCTGCGTATCCTGATCGACAAAAAGCTCGACCTCGACCTGACCCAGGCCGTGGTGTTTGCCGTCGGCCAGTTCGGTGCCAAGGTCAAGCAAGCCGGCCTGGCCGAGCAAGTGCTGGAGTTCGTGTTCGACCGCCTGCGTGCGCGTTACGAAGACGAAGGCGTGGACGTGTCGGTGTACCTATCGGTGCGTGCGCTGCAGCCGGGTTCGGCGCTGGACTTCGACCAACGCGTACAAGCCGTGCAAGCCTTCCGCAAACTGCCGGAAGCCGATGCCCTGGCCGCCGTGAACAAACGTGTGTCGAACCTGCTGAGCAAGGCCGAAGGCCTGGGCAACGCCGACGTCGACCCTGGCCTGTTCGCCGACGCCAAGGAGTTCTCGCTGAACTCGGCCATCGCCAAGGCAGAAAACGCCGTGAAGCCGTTGATCGCCGAACGCAACTACGCCGAAGCCCTGGCGCGCCTGGCGACCTTGCGTGAGCCGGTGGATGCGTTCTTCGAAGCGGTGATGATCAATGCCGAAGACGCTGGCGTGCGCAAAAACCGCTACGCCATGCTGGCGCGTCTGCGCGGCCTGTTCGTCAACATCGCTGACATTTCGACGCTGAGCTGACCATGTTGAAACTGCTGATTCTTGATCGGGACGGGGTGATCAATTACGACTCCGACGCTTACATCAAGTCGGTGGAGGAGTGGGTTCCACTGCCCGGTTCGATCGAGGCCATCGCGCAGTTGAGCAAAGCCGGCTGGACGGTGGCCATCGCCACCAACCAGTCCGGCATCGCCCGCGGTTACTACGACATCGCCACCCTGGACGCCATGCACGCGCGCTTGCGCAGGCTGGTGGCCGAGCAGGGTGGTGAGGTGGGGATGATTGTGTACTGTCCCCACGGCCCAGACGAGGGCTGCGCTTGCCGCAAACCCAAGCCTGGCATGTTGAAAACCATTGCAGAACATTACAAGGTGCCGCTGGCTGGGCTATGGTTCGTCGGCGATAGCCTCGGTGACCTGGAAGCGGCCAAAGCCGTCGACTCTCAGCCAGTTTTGGTTAAGACCGGAAAAGGCGAAACGACCCAGGCGAAGACCCTGCCGGTGGGCACTTTGATTTTTGACGATCTCGCGGCCGTTGCCGCAGAACTTATCAACAACTAGCCGCCCTCGACTTCCTGACAAGGAATGTTCGGGAGTGCGCTTTTAACAGGCGGGCGTTGTCCCGCAACGGTAAATGCCGCCATGTCGATTTTGCAGGCCATCAGAACCTTCTTCTTTTACCTGCTGTTGGGCACCAGTTCGTTTCTCTGGTGCACCCTGAGCTTTTTTATTGCGCCATTTTTGCCGTTCAAGGCGCGCTATCGCTTTATCAACGTCTACTGGTGCCGCTGTGCGTTGTGGCTGTCCAAGGTATTCCTGGGCATTCGCTTCGAGATCAAGGGCGCTGAAAACGTCCCGGAACAGCCCTGCGTGATTCTGTCGAACCACCAGAGCACCTGGGAGACGTTCTTTCTTTCGGCGTACTTCTCGCCATTGAGCCAAGTGCTCAAGCGTGAGCTGCTGTATGTGCCGTTCTTTGGTTGGGCCATGGCCATGTTGCGGCCGATCGCCATCGACCGCGACAACCCCAAGGCGGCCCTCAAGCACGTGGCCAAGAAGGGCGACGAGCTGCTCAAGGATGGCGTCTGGGTGCTGATCTTCCCGGAAGGTACACGCGTGCCCTACGGCACCGTAGGCAAGTTCTCACGCGGTGGTACGGCATTGGCGGTCAACGCCAACCTGCCAGTGCTGCCGATTGCCCATAACGCCGGCAAGTTCTGGCCGAAGACCGGCTGGGCAAAACGCGCGGGCACCATCACGGTGGTGATTGGCGAACCGATGTACGCAGAAGGTGAAGGCCCACGCGCCATTGCTGCGCTCAATGACCGCGCTTCGGCATGGAACGAGGCACAGCAACGGGCCATGGGATCGTTGCCGCCGGAGCCGGTTGTGGCCGAGAAGCCGGCGGCTTGAGCATCTGTGGATAAGCTGTGTACGGTTTGTTGGCGAATTGCCGTTTTTGAATTGTAAGAAGCTGATTTACTTACATATTTCTCAAGACGCTAAAATCGCAAAAATGGTGCATAAGTTTTTCCCGCATTAAAAAAACCGGTCCTTGGGACCGGTTTTTTATGCACAGCGAAAAAGATGCTTTTTTAGTCATCCAACAACGGCAATTGCAGCCGGAACGTTGTGCCTTTGCCCAGAACACTGTCGCAGCTGATACGCCCACTGTGGCGCTCCACCACCGCCTTGACCATGGTCAACCCCAACCCGAGCCCCTCGCTGCCCTGAGCTGAATCGAAGCGTCGATACTGGCTGAAGAGCTCTGGCAAATCCTCTGCGGCGATCCCCGGGCCCTGATCGCTGATGCGGCATTCCAGCCAGCCTTGTGTGCTTTCGTGAGTCAACCTGACGGTGGTACCAGAGGGCGAGTACTTGACGGCATTCTCCAGCACGTTGAATAACGCACGGGTAAGCAGCGACTGATCAGCTGACACCATGCCTTCATCGGCCTCATCAAGGTCATGAACCAAGTGAATGCCTTTGAGCTGGGCGATCAGCGCCACTTGGTCAAACGCATCCATCACCAACATGGCGAACAGCGTTGGTTGGAACCGATAGCCGTCAGCCTCGGCTTTCGCCAGTTGGACGAAGGATTCGGTGAGGCTCAGGGCACGCCGCACCTGCTGTTCGATCTGGGCAAACACGGGTGACTCACCGTTATGCACATCCAACAGCGCAAGAATTGCCGAGTGCGGCGCACGCAGGTCGTGAGAAAGGAAGCGCAGCATGGTTTCACGGTGCTGCTGTGCTTCACGCTCCTTGCTCAAGTCTGTCAAGCTCAGCAGCCAGCCAAGGGCCACGTCACCTTCTGCGGGCAACAGCGGCGCTAGCTCCATGCGCAGGCTACGTTGGTGGATATCGCGAAACTCGATCAGTTCAAGCGCCGAGAGGGGCGGGCGCACGCCGTTGTGCAGCGGCGGGTAACCCAAGTCTGCCAGTTGTTCCTGCAAGTTCTCACTGACCAGGTCATTGTCGAATACTTCACGGGCAATGCGATTGGCCAGCAGGATATTGCCCCTAGGGTCGGTGATCAGCGTGGCCACCGGCAAGCACTCCAGGCCATCGGCCATAAACCGTCGGGTGTCACGCGTACGGCTAACGGCTTGTTCCAGGGCGAAGATACGCGACTGGAGCACGTCGCCATTGTTGGAAGGCGCACGGCGGCGCTCGGGCAATACTTTAGGTTCGTTATCCAGACGTGCCAGTTCCCAGCCGAAGTAGGCCAGGATCACGCTCAGGCGGCGCCAGTTCCAGATCAGGTAGCTGAGCAGCAAACCGATCAGGCACGCGGCAGGCGACCACCAGTGCCCCAGACGCAGCAGGCTTAGGGAAACCAGCAGCGCCATGGCCATGCAGCCCAGGGTCATCCATAACGCAAAGCGTGGGCGATACAGCAACAGTCCCAGCAGCAGTGCCACCAGGGACGTCGCCATGAGGGCCGCCAACCAGCCCGATAGATCGACGATGCTACGCCCTTGCAACAAGCCGTTAAGCACGTTGGCCTGGATCTCCACGCCTGCCGTGGTACCGACCGTGGAGGAGAGCGGAGTGACGAAACGGTCGCCCATACCGGAGGCGGTTGCGCCCACCAAAATCAGACGACCGCGCAATAGCTCTGACGGCACTTCGCCGTGTAATACGCTGGCGTAGGACACGCTGGGGAAATGGGTATGGGCGGCGATGAATGGGATTCGAATTGCGTGTTCCCGATGCCACTGCTTAGTCACAGGCTCCAGTGGTTCCCCAGGCATCTGCGACGGCTCATCACTCATTTGGTAGGCCAGCCACGCCAGTTGTGGGACGGTGGCGTCGGGTGGACCTTCGAGCAAATACAGGCTACGCACAACACCATCGTTGTCCGCTTCCACGTTGATATGGCCTACGCCCTTGGCGCATTTGAGCAATGGCAACATTTGCGCGCTTGGCTGGCTGTAGCTCGCAGAGCTGTCACGAACCAAGGGCAACAAGACATTACCGGCGCTGCACACCGCATCGGCCAGGCGCTTGTCATTGATAGGGTCGCCGGGCTCGCTGAAAAAAACGTCGAATAAAATACCCGCCGGTTGTGCCGCACTCAGACGATCAATCAGGTCAGCGTGCAAGCTACGTGGCCAAGGCCATTGGCCGAGTTTTTTCAGGCTGGGTTCGTCGATGGTCACCAGCAGGATTCGCGGATCGACCGGCAGCGGGGCGAGTCGACGAAGGCTGTCATACAGCGGGTTATTCAAGGCCAGGCCGGGGCTCAGCGACAAGTAGGCCGTGATGGGCAAAAGCAACAGGCCGATCCACAGCCATTCGCGCACCAGGCCGTGGAACAGGCGCTGGGCATGGGTGGGTTGGCGTTTTTCTGGCTTGCCCCAGAGCATCATAGGTCAACGTGCCTGTGCTGTTGTCGAGTAGGAGACGATGTCATGGAACGCGGCTTAGCTCATCGTAGGACGACACTGGAGTTTACGACAGCGCACGCGTCGGCTGATCCTTTTACTTACGGTCAGGAGCCGGTATCTTTCCCACACAGGTACCGAGGACTTTCAACGGCTTGACCACTGATTGATCCCAGCGTACCGAGAGATCCAAGGGGTCGATGAATCTGCGCATAATTCTTCAGATTCAATGGCCGGCATCTACGCAGCACGTGCCCTTATTCGAAACGGGTCAAAACGACTGCCATACTTTTCAAGAAGAAAGGACCACCCATGCGTGTCGCAATACTGGATGACGAACCCGCTGAACTGCGCCGGGTGGAACAGACACTGCGACAAATTCCCAGCACCGCCGAACAACCCTGGACCCTGCATTGCTTCGAGCGGGGCGAAGACCTGCTTCGTCAACTGCGCCGGGAAACCTTCGACCTGCTGATCCTCGACTGGCAACTACCGGACATCACAGGTATTGCCCTGTTGCGTTGGACCCGTGAACACATGGAGTCGCCACCTGCCGTCATCATGCTGACCAGTCGTGATGCCGAAAGCGACATCGTCACCGCGTTGAACAGTGGTGCCGATGATTACGTCAGCAAACCTTTCCGGCCTAACGAGCTCAAAGCTCGCGTCACGGCAGTTTTGCGTCGTCACGGCCTGCAGAAATCAGCTGCTCACGAAGTACAAAGCTTCAACGACCTGACCTTCGACGATGCTGAATTGACCGTCACTCGCGCGGGTAAACCGATCAACCTCACAGAGCGTGAGTACCGCTTGGCCAGTTGCCTGTTTGCCAACTTGGCGCGGCCTCTGTCCCGCGAATACTTGTACGAGCGGTTCTGGACCCACGAAGAAATGGTGTCCTCTCGGCCGCTGGATACGCACATCTACCGGCTGCGCAACAAACTGGGGCTAACGGCAGACCGGGGTTGGCAGCTGTTGACCATTTATGGGTATGGGTATCGGTTGGAGAGCGTCGCGGCTGCTTCACCGTGATGTTCCACGTGGAGCAATTTGGAAACCTATAGTTTCACGCAATAAAAAAGGCCAACGCTAAGCGTTGGCCTTTTTAATTTAGCGACTACCGGAATCAGAAATCCAGGTTAGAAACCGCCAACGCATTGCTCTCGATGAAGTCACGACGAGGCTCGACCGCATCACCCATCAGGGTGTTGAAGATCTGGTCTGCACCGATGGCGTCTTCGATGGTCACGCGCAGCATGCGACGCTGGCTTGGGTCCATGGTGGTTTCCCACAGTTGATCCGGGTTCATCTCGCCCAGACCTTTGTATCGCTGGATGGTGTGGCGCTTGGTGCTTTCTGCCATCAGCCAGTCGAGGGCTTCTTTGAATTCCTTGACCTGCTTCTTGCGTTCGCCACGTTGGATGTAAGCGCCGTCGTCCAGCAGGGTGCTCAACTGCGCGCCCAGGGTAACCACGGTTTTGTAGTCGTTGCTGCCGAAGAAGTCGCGGTTGAAGGTGACGTAGTTCGACAGGCCGTGGGAGATCAGTTCGACCTCTGGCAGCCAGACGTTACGTTCACGGTCTTCACGCAGGCTGGCTTTGTACACCAGGCCGGACTTCTCGGAGGTGCGCAGGCGCACTTCGTACTGAGCCAGCCAATCCTGCATCGCTGCATGATCGCCCAACTGCTCCATGCTCACGGCCGGCAGGTAGATGAAGTGCTCGGTCAGCTCCTGAGGGTACAGGCGCGACAAACGCTTGAGGGTCTTCATCACCATGCGGAAGTCGTTAACCAGACGCTCCAGCGCCTCACCGGAGATACCCGGAGCTTCGTCGTTCAAGTGCAGGCTGGCATCTTCCAAGGCCGACTGCGTCATGTACTCTTCCATGGCGTCGTCGTCTTTGATGTATTGCTCTTGCTTACCCTTTTTCACTTTGTACAACGGTGGCTGGGCGATGTAGATGTAGCCACGCTCGATCAGCTCCGGCAACTGACGGAAGAAGAACGTCAGCAGCAGGGTACGGATGTGCGAACCGTCGACGTCAGCATCGGTCATGATGATGATGTTGTGGTAGCGCAGCTTGTCGATGTTGTATTCGTCACGGCCGATACCGCAGCCCAATGCCGTGATCAAGGTGCCGACTTCCTGGGAAGAAATCATCTTGTCGAAGCGGGCTTTCTCGACGTTGAGGATCTTACCCTTCAACGGCAGGATGGCCTGGGTGCGACGGTTACGACCCTGCTTGGCGGAACCGCCAGCAGAGTCACCTTCCACCAGGTACAGTTCGGAAAGGGCAGGGTCTTTTTCCTGGCAGTCAGCCAGTTTGCCCGGCAGGCCAGCGATGTCCAACGCGCCTTTACGACGGGTCATCTCACGGGCTTTACGCGCGGCTTCACGGGCACGTGCGGCGTCGATCATCTTGCCGACAACCAGCTTGGCTTCGTTCGGGTTCTCCAATAGGAAGTCAGAGAAGTATTTACCCATCTCTTGTTCCACTGCGGTCTTCACTTCGGAAGACACCAGCTTGTCTTTGGTCTGGGAGCTGAACTTTGGATCCGGCACTTTTACCGAGATAATCGCGGTCAGGCCTTCACGGGCATCGTCACCGGTGGTGGCGACTTTGTGCTTCTTGGCCAAGCCTTCGGCTTCGATGTAGGTGTTCAGGTTACGCGTCAGTGCGGAACGGAAACCCACCAAGTGGGTACCGCCATCGCGCTGAGGAATGTTGTTGGTGAAGCACAACAGGTTCTCGTTGAAGCTGTCGTTCCACTGCAGGGCAATTTCTACACCGATGCCGTCTTCACGCTGGATGTTGAAGTGGAACACCTGGTTGACCGCGGTCTTGTTGGTGTTCAGGTATTCAACAAACGCACGCAAGCCGCCTTCGTATTTGAACAGTTCTTCCTTACCGCTGCGCTCGTCCTTGAGGACAATACCCACACCGGAGTTAAGGAACGAGAGCTCACGAATACGCTTGGCCAGGATGTCCCAGCTGAAGTGAATGTTCTTGAAGGTTTCGCTGGAAGCCTTGAAGTGGATCTGGGTGCCGGTGGTTTCACTGTCGCCTACGATAGCCATCGGTGCCTGAGGCACGCCATGCACGTAGGTCTGTTCCCAGATCTTGCCACTACGGCGCACAGTCAGAACCAACTGTTCCGATAGGGCGTTAACGACAGAAACACCTACACCGTGCAAACCGCCGGAGACTTTATAGGAGTTATCGTCGAACTTACCGCCGGCGTGGAGCACGGTCATGATGACCTCTGCCGCCGAAACGCCTTCTTCTTTATGCACATCAACCGGGATGCCACGACCGTTGTCGCGCACGGTGATAGATTCGTCCGGGTGGATGATGATGCTGATATCGTCGCAGTAGCCGGCCAGCGCTTCATCGATGGAGTTATCGACCACCTCGAACACCATGTGGTGCAGACCGCTACCATCATCGGTGTCGCCGATGTACATACCGGGACGTTTGCGTACGGCATCCAAACCTTTCAGCACTTTAATGCTGGTCGAGTCGTACGTGTTTTCTTCGCTCATGCCTTCACTCCCGATGGTCGTGGGTCTGGGTGATACGGCCCTGTTCCACGTGGAACAAAGCGACTGGCGTTTCCGTCTGCCAGCCTTCCCTCAATAATTCGTGGTCTACACAGGTGATAAACACCTGGCAGCGTAAGTCTTCCAACAAGCGGCATAGCGCACGGCGATGTTGCTCGTCGAGTTCAGACGGCAAGTCATCCACCAGATAAATACATTGACCGCGCCGGGCCTGGCTAACCAAGTGGCCTTGGGCGATACGCAGCGCACATACCACCAACTTTTGCTGACCACGGGACAAGATGTCCGCAGCGTTATGAGCGCCTAACCTAAGACGCAAATCAGCACGTTGGGGGCCGGCCTGGGTATGGCCAATTTGCTGATCCCGCTGCAGGGACGTCGCAAGCACAGCACTCAGCTCACGCTCTTTGTCCCAACCACGGTAGTAACTCAGCGTCAGTCCCTCAAGGTCCAACAGCTCACTCAAGGTCTGCTCAAAGACTGGTTTCAAGGCTTTGATATAGGCACGGCGGTATTCATCTATTTCGTCGCTGGCCAGGCACAGTTCCCGGTCCCAGGCCGCTTGCGAAGCGGCGTCAAGTGTACCATGCCGCAGCCATGAGTTCCGCTGCCGCAGGGCCTTCTGCAGCCGCTGCCAAGTGGCCATAAAGCGCGGTTCCACGTGGAACACTCCCCAATCGAGGAATTGCCTGCGGATTTTTGGCGCGCCTTCCAGTAACCGAAAACTGTCGGGATTGATCAGTTGCAGCGGCAGGATCTCAGCCAACTGAGCTGCACTGCGTGCATTCTGACCATCGATACGGATTTGAAACTCCCCACCGCGATCACGGGATATCCCCAGGCTGCTATGTCCACCTTCGGCCAGTTCAACCTGGCCAAACACCGTGCACGCCAATTGTTCGTATTGGATAACCGGTAACAGACGGGCACTGCGAAAGGAACGGGCGAGCCCCAACAAGTGAATGGCTTCCAGCACGCTGGTTTTGCCACTGCCATTGGCGCCGTGGAGGATATTGATGCGGGGGGAGGGGGAGAAGGTCACCGGGTGCAGATTGCGCACCGCGGTGACCGAGACGCGACTGAGGGACATCTAGCTTCTATTACAGGCGCATCGGCATAACAACGTAGGCCGAGTCGTCGTTGTCGGATTCTTGCACGAGGGCGCTGCTGTTGGAGTCGGACAGAATCAGGCGAACCTGTTCGGTGGTCATCACGCCCAGCACGTCGAGCAAGTAGCTCACGTTGAAGCCGATCTCCAGGGAACCGCCGTTGTAGTCAACGCCCACTTCTTCTTCCGCCTCTTCCTGCTCCGGGTTATTGGCCTGGATTTTCAACTGACCGTTGGCCAGTTGCAGGCGAATACCGCGGTACTTCTCGTTCGAAAGAATCGCAGTACGGCTGAACGCTTCACGCAGGGCTTGGCGATCACCGAGCACCAGCTTGTCACCACCTTTAGGCAGCACGCGCTCGTAATCCGGGAACTTGCCGTCGACCAGCTTGGAGGTGAAGGTAAATTCGCCAGTGGTTGCGCGGATATGGTGCTGACCCAATACGATGCTGACGTTGCCATCCGGTTCGGTGAGCAGACGCGCCAATTCGAGGATACCTTTGCGCGGCACGATCACCTGATGGCGATCCGGCTGGCCGATATCAGCCTTCATCGAGCACATCGCCAGACGGTGACCGTCAGTGGCAACAGCCCGGATGATGCCTTCGGACACTTCCAGCAGCATACCGTTGAGGTAGTAACGCACGTCCTGCTGGGCCATGGCGAAGCTGGTGCGCTCGATCAAACGGCGCAGTTTGCTTTGCTCCAGGCTGCAGGTCAGCGAGCCCGGACCCTCTTCTACAGTCGGGAAATCGTTGGCCGGCAAGGTGGACAAGGTAAAGCGACTGCGACCGGCCTTAACTACCAACTTGGCGTCATCGACCTTGATGTCGATCAGCGCGTCGTTCGGCAGACTTTTGCAGATATCCATCAGCTTGCGCGCTGGCACGGTGATCTCGCCCGGTTCGGCGGGTTCTTCCAATTGAACGCGACCGACCAGCTCAACCTCCAGGTCAGTACCCGTCAGGGACAATTGCTGGCCTTCGACCACCAGCAATACGTTGGAGAGCACCGGCAAGGTCTGTCGGCGCTCGACGACGCCTGCGACCAGTTGCAGGGGTTTCAACAGGGCTTCGCGTTGAATGGTGAAATGCATGGTCTAGTCCCTTGCCTTAATAAGCTGCGCTGGTGTCATCACGTAGTCAGTGTGCGCAGCAGGTTCTTGTAGTCCTCGCGAATATCCGCGTCGGATTCCTTAAGTTCGTTGATCTTGCGGCATGCGTGCAAGACCGTGGTGTGATCGCGACCGCCAAACACATCGCCGATTTCCGGCAGACTGTGGTTAGTCAACTCTTTAGAGAGCGCCATGGCCACTTGCCGTGGACGTGCGACCGAGCGCGAACGGCGCTTAGACAGCAGGTCGGAAATCTTGATCTTGTAGTACTCGGCCACAGTGCGCTGGATGTTATCCACACTCACCAATTTGTCCTGCAGTGCCAACAAGTCTTTCAGGGATTCGCGAATCAGCTCAATGGTGATGTCGCGGCCCATGAAGTGGGAGTGAGCGATGACCCGCTTGAGCGCGCCTTCCAGCTCACGCACATTGGAACGAATCCGTTGTGCGATAAAGAACGCTGCGTCATGGGGCAGATCGACTTTGGCCTGATCGGCCTTTTTCATCAGGATCGCCACGCGGGTTTCCAGCTCCGGTGGCTCGACCGCAACGGTCAGGCCCCAGCCGAAACGCGATTTGAGGCGTTCTTCCAGGCCCTCGATTTCCTTCGGGTAACGGTCACTGGTCAAGATGACCTGCTGGCCGCCTTCGAGCAGGGCGTTGAAGGTGTGGAAAAACTCTTCCTGGGAACGCTCTTTGCGGGCGAAGAATTGAATGTCATCGATCAACAACGCATCAACGGAGCGATAAAACCGCTTGAACTCGTTGATGGCGTTGAGCTGCAAGGCCTTGACCATGTCAGCCACGAAGCGCTCCGAGTGCAGGTATACAACCTTGGCATTCGGGTTCTTCTTTAATAGGTGGTTACCGACTGCGTGCATCAAGTGCGTCTTACCCAAGCCCACGCCACCATAAAGGAAGAGCGGGTTGTAGCCATGCTTGGGGTTATCGGCAACTTGCCAGGCAGCGGCGCGCGCCAGCTGGTTGGATTTACCTTCGACGAAGTTTTCAAAGGTAAACGTGCGGTTCAGGTAGCTGGTGTGCTTGAGCGCACCTTCAACCTGCACGGTGCGCTGTTCGGCGCGGACCGGTGCCTGTTGAGAGCTGGCACCTGCCATCGGGTCGAAGCTGTCGCGAGACGGCTCTTCATGCTCTGGCGCGCTTTTGCGCGCAGACGATTTGGACGGTGCAGGCACAGCAGTTGGCGTCGTGACAACCGGTGCCGCCGCAGCCTGGGCCTGCGACGCAGCCGCCGCCAAGGGCGCATTCGGCGCAGCGCGAGGCGCAGAGCTGCGTTTGCTACCTATTAATAAGGAAAGCACGGGCGCGATGCCGTTGCCATGTTCGTCGAGCAATTCGAGAACGCGGCTCAGGTACTTCTCGTTGACCCAGTCGAGAACAAAACGATTGGGTGCGTAGACACGCAACTCGTCGCCTTCGGCTTCGACTTGTAGTGGACGGATCCAGGTGTTGAATTGCTGGGCAGGCAGCTCTTCGCGCAAAAGCTCCACGCACTGCTGCCAAAGTTCCACTGACACGGATATCCCCTAAGTTGAAAGCCGGTGAGGCAAAAACAGCCGCCATTGTAGCGACCAGCCGCCCACTTATCCACATGTAGGTTGCTCACAGGGCAGCCAAAATCAATGCCTTATCCCATAAAAAAGCGACAGATGGTCTGTGCATAAGCTCTGTGGATAAGCGCGCCTGAGCTCGTTGTACAAGTGGGGTCGAAAGTCTGTGGGTAACTGGCCTGTGGATAACAACCCATTCCACCCACAGCTTATCCGACAGTGCAGCACAGGCAGAGCCCAGTTTCTCCCCCGTGTTGTCATTCTCTGTACATCAGGTGAAACATGGCCTCAAGGCAGTTATCCACAGATAGGCGGCTGCCTAGCTTTTATAAGCTTTACAGAAAAGCTTTAAATAACTTCCTTCTTTATTTTTATATCTATGGCATTGCCCGTGAAAGCTGAGCGTAGAGAAAAGGGCCCTTTGCCCTATAGAGATCTAATTGAAGGAAAAGCTGGTTGGAAATTGACCTAGAGGCTTGCTTTCTCTAGAATCGCCGGTCTCTTAAAACGGGGGCCATTCCGGCCCGTTGTGGACGAACCAGGTAACAACGCCATGAAACGTACTTTCCAACCAAGCACCATCAAACGCGCCCGTACCCACGGCTTCCGTGCTCGCATGGCTACCAAGAACGGCCGTGCTGTCCTGTCGCGTCGCCGCGCCAAAGGTCGTGCGCGTCTGGCAGTTTGATAATCCGGTACTGGTGGTGAGTCAGGACTTCAGTCGGGAAAAGCGTCTGCTAACCCCCCGGCACTTCAAGGCAGTCTTTGACTCCCCCACCGGCAAGGTTCCGGGGAAAAATCTCCTGCTCCTTGCGCGTAACAACGATCTGGATCACCCCCGCCTCGGGTTGGTGATCGGCAAGAAGAGCGTAAAGCTCTCCGTTGAGCGCAATCGCCTCAAGCGTCTGATGCGCGAATCGTTTCGCCTCCACCAGGACACTCTGGTTGGTTGGGATATTGTTATCGTCGCGCGCAAAGGCTTGGGGGATGTAGAAAACCCCGAATTGATTCAGCATTTCGGCAAGCTCTGGAAACGTCTGGCGCGTACCAACAAGCCAGCACCAGCAGTCATCACCGAAACTGTAGGGGTAGACAGCACTGATGCGTAAACTGGCACTCGTTCCGATCCAGTTTTATCGCTATGCCATTAGTCCTCTGATGGCCAGCCACTGTCGTTTCTACCCCAGTTGTTCCTGCTACGCGTTAGAGGCCATAGAAAATCATGGTCTTCTGCGCGGTGGCTGGCTGACCTTTCGTCGTTTAGGTCGCTGTCATCCGTGGAATCCCGGTGGTTATGACCCGGTTCCGCCTATCCCTACCTCCCGTTCTTCTTCGATGGCCGAGTAATCATGGATATTAAACGCACGATCCTGATCGTCGCCCTGGCAATCGTGTCCTACGTCATGGTCCTTAATTGGAACCAGGACTACGGCCAAGCTGCCCTGCCGACTCAGAATGTTGCTGCCAATGCTGTTCCTGCGGGACTTCCCGACACAGTGAGCGGTACCAACGCTGCCGCCAGTGATGACATTCCACGTGCAGCGGGCGAAACAAACGCACCCGCAGAAGTACCAGTTGCCGCCAGCACAGACCTCATCCAAGTCAAAACGGATGTATTGGACCTGGCTATCGACCCGCAAGGTGGCGATGTTGCCAAACTGACACTTCCGCTGTACCCGCGTCGTCAGGATCACCCGGAAATTCCATTCCAACTGTTCGATAACGGTGGCGAGCGTGTTTATCAGGCGCAAAGTGGCCTGATCGGCAGCAATGGTCCCGATGCCAGCCCTACCGGTCGTCCGGTTTTCTCCTCGGAGAAGAAGAGTTATCAACTGGCCGATGGCCAGGACCAACTGGTCGTTGACCTGAAGTTCAGCAAAGACGGCGTCAATTACATCAAGCGCTTCACACTCAAGCGTGGCCTGTACGACATCGTTGTCACTTACCTGATCGACAACCAGAGCGCACAGCCTTGGACTGGCGCAATGTTTGCCCAGCTCAAGCGTGACGCCAGCTCCGATCCATCGTCCAGCACTGCTACTGGCACCGCGACTTACCTGGGCGCAGCCCTGTGGACAAGTTCGGAGCCGTACAAAAAAGTATCCATGAAAGATATGGATAAGGTGGCTGAAGACAAAACCAAGGCGCCAATCACCTATAACGTGAGCGGCGGTTGGGTTGCGTGGCTGCAGCACTACTTTGTGACGGCGTGGATTCCTCAGCCAGGCCAGAACAATGCGGTACTGGCGCGCAAGGACACCAAAGGCAACTACATCATTGGCTACACTGGCCCGGCATTGACCGTGGCACCAGGTGCCAAGGCTGAAACCAGCGCTACCCTGTATGCCGGCCCGAAAAGCCAAGCCGTACTCAAAGAGTTGTCCCCAGGTCTGGAACTGACTGTGGATTACGGCATCCTGTGGTTCATTGCCCAGCCGATTTTCTGGCTGCTGCAACATATCCACAGCATCGTGGGTAACTGGGGCTTCTCGATTATCTTCCTGACCATGCTGATCAAAGGGATCTTCTTCCCGCTGTCGGCAGCCAGCTACAAGTCGATGGCGCGCATGCGTGCCGTGGCACCGAAACTGGCCGCTCTGAAAGAGCAACATGGTGATGACCGGCAGAAAATGTCGCAGGCCATGATGGAGCTGTACAAGAAAGAGAAGATCAACCCGCTGGGTGGATGCTTGCCGATTCTGGTACAGATGCCGGTATTCCTGTCGCTGTACTGGGTGCTCCTGGAAAGCGTGGAAATGCGCCAGGCACCGTTCATCCTGTGGATTACTGACCTGTCGATCAAAGACCCGTTCTTTATCCTGCCGATCATCATGGGCGCCACCATGTTTATCCAGCAGCGTCTGAACCCGACTCCGCCGGATCCGATGCAGGCCAAAGTGATGAAAATGATGCCAATCATCTTCACCTTCTTCTTCCTGTGGTTCCCAGCTGGTCTGGTTCTGTACTGGGTAGTCAACAACGTGTTGTCGATTTCCCAACAGTGGTACATCACTCGTAAAATCGAAGCGGCTACCAAAAAAGCCGAGGCGTAATTTACTCTGTGGATAACCACTCAAGACGCCCCCTAGTGGGGCGTTTTGCTTTCCGTCACTTTTGTTCTGGAACCTGCTGATGAGCGCTCCTCGTGAAACCATCGCTGCTGTCGCCACCGCTCAAGGTCGCGGTGGTGTCGGTATCGTTCGAATTTCCGGGCCGCTCGCCGGCATCGCGGCCAAAGCCATCAGTGGGCGGGAGTTGAAACCACGCTATGCCCACTTTGGTCAGTTTCTGGATGCTGACGACAGCGTCTTGGATGAGGGCTTGGCCATTTATTTTCCCGGTCCGAATTCCTTCACCGGTGAAGATGTACTGGAACTGCAGGGTCACGGTGGCCCGGTGGTGTTGGATATGTTGTTGCAGCGTTGTCTGCAATTGGGCTGCCGACTGGCTCGCCCCGGTGAATTTAGCGAACGTGCGTTCCTGAACGACAAACTCGACCTGGCTCAGGCCGAGGCGATTGCCGACTTGATCGAAGCCAGTTCTGCACAAGCTGCGCGTAATGCATTGCGCTCGCTGCAGGGCGCTTTTTCCCTGCGTGTGCATAACTTGACCGAGCAACTGATCAGCTTGCGCATCTATGTCGAGGCCGCGATTGATTTTCCGGAAGAAGAAATCGACTTCCTGGCGGATGGTCATGTGCTGGCGATGCTGGATAAAGTCCGCGATGAGTTATCCACAGTGCTGCGCGAAGCCGGGCAGGGGGCACTATTGCGCGACGGCATGACCGTAGTGATTGCCGGACGGCCGAATGCCGGAAAATCCAGCTTGCTCAATGCACTGGCCGGCCGTGAAGCCGCCATCGTCACCGAAATCGCCGGCACCACCCGGGATATCCTGCGTGAACATATCCACATCGACGGCATGCCGCTGCACGTGGTCGATACGGCCGGCCTGCGCGATACCGACGACCAGGTTGAAAAGATCGGCGTGGAACGAGCACTCAAGGCTATCGCCGAAGCAGACCGCGTGTTGTTGGTGGTGGACGCTACGGCGCCCGAGGCTGTGGATCCTTTTGCGCTCTGGCCAGAGTTCCTGGAGCACCGACCGGACCCGGCCAAAGTCACCTTGATCCGCAATAAGGCCGACCTGACAGGTGAGGCCATTGCCATGGAAACCAGCGACGACGGGCATGTGACGATCAGCCTGAGCGCGAAGTCCGCTGGCGAGGGCCTGGAAGTGCTGCGCGAGCACCTCAAGGCCTGCATGGGCTACGAGCAGACCTCGGAAAGCAGCTTCAGTGCGCGTCGTAGGCACCTGGAAGCGCTGCGACACGCCAGTGCGGCGCTGGAGCACGGTCGGGCCCAACTGACCTTGGCGGGGGCCGGTGAGCTGCTGGCGGAGGATTTGCGCCAGGCGCAGCAGCTGTTGGGCGAGATCACTGGGGCATTCAGCTCCGATGATTTGCTGGGGAGGATATTTTCCAGTTTCTGTATTGGTAAATAACCGAGTTATCCACAGCGCCTCACCAGTTGTAGGACACCGTACCGAGCAAGGTACGGCTGTCTCCCCAATAGCAACGGCCTGCGTCGTTGCAACCAGACACATATTCCTTGTCGAACAGGTTCTTGGCATTCAGGTCGACCGACCAGTGGGTATCGATCTGGTAGCCGATGGCTGCATCCACCAAGGTGACGCTGCCGGGGTCGAGTTTCCCGTAAAGGGTCGGCTTGGTGTAGGAAAAGGCGCTATCGAAGTAACGCACACCACCGCCCAGGGAGAGCCCTTTGAGATGGCCGTCCAAGAATCGGTATTTGCCCCACACCGAGGCCTGGTTGCGGGGAACACCGGTCATCTGCCGCCCCTCAACCAATGAGCCCACCGTATCCTTGGTAATCCGTGCATCGGTGTAGGTGTAGGCCGCCGTCAGATTCAGGTTCGGCGTGATGTTGCTGTTGATCTCGACTTCAGCACCCTTGGCGCGGCTTTCACCCACTTGGCGATAAGTATTGGTGGTGCTGTCGAGATAGGTGTCGTCTTGCTTGCGCAGGTCATAGACCGACAGCGTCATCGCTGTGTCCCAACCGATTGGCTCGTACTTCACGCCCACTTCATATTGACGACTGGTGATCGGCTTGAGCGGTGAGCCTGTCACCGAGATCTGCTGTACGGGTACGAACGCAGTGGAATAGCTGACATACGGCGTCAGGCCGTTGTCGAACTGGTACATCACGCCACCCTGGTAGGTGAATTTCTGCTCGGTGGTGCTTGAGTCCGATGAGGGCTTCACCTTGTCCCGGAATTGGCTATCGACCCAATCCTGACGCCCGCCGAGCAGGAACAGCCAGTGGTCGTACTTGCTCTGGACCTGTGCATACACCCCTTTCATCTGTTGTTCGAGCAAGGTGTTCTGCACCGCCAGCGGTGTGGTCGGTTCGCGCAGGTAAACCGGGTTATACACATTGATGGTGCCGGCGAAACCCGCGTCCCAGTCCTGATTGAACGAGGTCCGATCGTAGCTCGCGCCGAACAGGACAGTGTTTTCCAGTTCGCCCAGCTGGAATTTTCCTTCCAGTTGGTTATCCACGGAGTACACCATCGACTTGTTGTAGCGGTCGTAGGCGTTCATGTTCAGCTGGGTGCCGAAGCCCTGATTGTTCAGGTCACCCGGCCAGGTTTCATGGCGGTTGATGCGGGACTGCATGTAACGCGAGTTCTGGCGGAACTGCCATTCGTCATTGACGCTGTGGCTGAACTCGTAGCCAGTGCTCCAGGCTTCCCGTTCAAAGGTGTTCCAGTCTGGATCACCGAGCATGGTGTGCTTGGATAACTTGCCATTCGGGTTGGTCAGCAAAGTACCAGCGGCGGGTAAGCCAAGTTCCAGGTTGGTGTGGTCTTTCTGGTAGTTGGCCAACAGCGTCAGGGTGTTGTAATCGTCGAAATTCAGGGTCAGGGATGGCGCAATGTATAGGCGGTCATCCGGCACATGGTCCGTCTGTGTGTCGGACTTGCGACCCAGCATCACTACCCGGCCAAGGATATTGTCGCTGTCATTAAGTGGCCCGGAGATATCCACACCCAATTGGCGGCGGTTGTTCGAACCGTAGCCCAACTGCACCTCTCCCTGTGGCGTAGCGGTTGGATGCTTGCTGACCAGATTCACCAGGCCTCCCGGGGCGTTTTCGCCGTAGAGCAGTGAAGACGGACCACGGAAGATTTCTACGCGTTCCAAACCATAGGGCTCGCTGGTGGTGTCATACCGATTGCCTTGCACGCGTAGGCCATCGCGCAGCAGGCCATAGCCGTAATCCGTGGCGTTGAAACCGCGAATGAAGAACAAATCCCCGGCTAGGCTATCGCCGGCGGCAAAGGGCGGCGCGAAAATCCCGGGGACGTAGCCCAAAACCTCTGTCAGGGTTTGGGATTTCTGGTCCTTGATGCGTTGGCCCGTTACGACTGAAACCGAGCGGGGGGTTTCCGACAAGGGTGTGCTGGTCTTGGTGCCAATGCGGCTGTTTTGTGCTTTGTAGCCTACGTCGCCGGCGATCTCTTGGTTGAACCCAGCCTGTTGATAAGTGCTGACCGTGGTGGGTGACAGGGTGAGTTGGCCAACGGGTGCTGCTTGCAACACGTAGCTGCCAGGGGCTTGGGCCAAGGCCTCGAGGCCTGAGTTTTGCAGCAGCAGTGCAAAGCCTTGTTCCACCGAATAGTCGCCTTCCAGCCCCGGCGTGTTCAAACGCGCGGTTTGCTGGGGGGAGAAGGACAGAATCACATTCGCCTTGGCGGCAAATTGGCTTAAGGCATTATCGAGCGGGCCAGCCGCAATTGCGTAATGTTGCACCGCACTGGCGGCCATGACGCCAGTCGACAGCACAGCGCCGGTGCTGGCAGCAGTGCCTAGCATCAAGCCATAGGTGATGCCGTGGTATGAGAGTCGCTGGCGAAGCTTGGTTGAGAGGCGCATAGGTGGGTAAGCCCTGAAGGTTGCGTCGTGATTACCTGTAGGGCCGCGTCAGGTAAAAAAAAGATAACCCCCTGCGGATTATTTTTGTTCATCCGATTCGTTTCACCGAAACCCAATACCGAGTGAAGTATTTCACTTGGATTGGCAGGGTTGCTTGCAGATTGGCCAGCACCGCGTCAGTGGAGTCCAGCCGGAAGGTTCCCGACACCCGCAACCGCGCTGAGGCCGGATCGCACTGCAATACGCCTGTTCGATAGCGGGCGAGGTCGTCGATCACATCACCCAATCTGGCATCCAACACGATCAGTTGACCCTCCACCCAGGCCGCCTGGCTGCCGCGATACGGGTGATTCACGCCAACGTTCTGCCGGTCGAAGTCGACGCTTTCGCCGGCATTGAGCATCCGCACGTGGTCGGGTTGATCCGCGGGTGACACGCTGACCCGGTCTTCCAGTACCCCGACGCGTGTGGCGTCCGATAGCTGACGCACGGTGAACCGGGTGCCCAGTGCCTGCACCCGGCCCTGGCGGGTTTCGACGTAAAACGGTGTTTGGCCGCTCGACTTGCCCGTGCGGATAAGTACTTCACCTTCGCGCAGGCGGATCAATCGTTGGTTGGCGTCGAACACCACATCAATCGAGGTGTGTGTATTGAGGTCAACCTGTGTGCCGTCCGCCAACTCGATGCGCCGACGTTCGCCCACGCGGGTGCGATAGTCGGCCCACGCGTTGCCCAGGGACGTATGTTGCTGAACATTCCAGCCCAGATACCCGGTGCCACCGAGCAACAGCATCCACTTGAGGACCTGTCGTCGTTGTTGAGTTGTGGATAACGCACGGCGGGTCAATTCCGGGTGCAGGGCGCCGAGGCTGCGCTGCAGTTGCTCCATCTGATTCCACGCGGCTTGATGGGACGGATCGCCATTGAGCCATTGCTGCCAGGCCAGGCGTTCGGTAGGTGTAGGTGGTTGGGATTGAAACTGCACATACCAGCTGGCGGCGGCTTCGAAGGTTTTGCGATCGGGGACGGCCATTACAGGCAAGCCATGATCAGCGCGCATTCCGTCAGTGTGCGAACCATGTGCTTCTTCACCGTAGTCAGTGATACCTGTAGCTGATCGGCGATCTGTTGATAAGTCAGCCCATCAAGCTGGGACAGCATGAAAATCCGCCTCGCCCTTTCACCCAGGCCCGATAGAGCTTTGTCCACAGCCACCAGGGTTTCAATGATGATTGCCTTGTCTTCTTCACTGATGGCCGTGGGTTCAGGCCGCTCGGCCAGCGCCTGCCGATAGGCCTGTTCGATGGCATGCCGGCGATAACGATCAATCACCAGGCCCCGGGCGATGGTCGCCAAGTAATCCCGCGGTTCCTGGATCTGCGCCGCATGGCGTCCGCCCAGAATACGTACGAACGTATCGTGCGCCACATCGGCCGCATCGCAGGCGTTGTGCAACTTGCCTTTGAGCCAGCCGTGCAACCAGGAATGGTGTTGCTCGTAGATGTGCTGGACGGCAACCGTGTGTGAAGGAGGCGGCATAGGGGCGAGAAAAGGCTGCTTAATGATAATCGCTATTATTAACTGCACTGTGGTTTTCTCACAATAGGGGTCTTTTTGCGGTGAGGTTGCTCGTGCTGAAGGATTTCGGCGGCATCGTCGTGGGCGCAATTCATCTGAATTCGCGTATTTCTGTGGATTAAGCCCTGTGAATAACCGCCCCTGTGCCCAGTTGATAACAGGGCTCGAAAACTGAGTACAAACCCAACTGTGGATAACCACCTGTTTAATCCACAGGCTTAAAGCACTTATCCAAGGGCCTCATTGGCATATGACCACAGACTTTTGAATCGCTGTACATCACGTAAATAAAGGCCTGTATAGATCTATCCACAGAAAGGTTGCTCAGTAGAAATAAACATAAAAACAAAGATTTAATAAATTTCTCTCTTTTAATTTCTATTGTCTGTGATTCATCCACAGCTGGTTAAATTTTGTGCAAAGGGTTCTTTAGGAAGGGCTAAGTCCCTATACTTGCCGCCAAAGCTCTAAATCTCTTTCAACAGACAATTCCTGATTACCTACATAAGCAGGCACGAGGTGCGTGGTGGATTTCCCTTCCCGTTTTGAAGTGATCGTCATCGGCGGCGGTCATGCCGGTACCGAGGCAGCACTGGCGTCAGCACGCATGGGCGTAAAAACCCTGTTGCTGACGCACAACGTGGAAACCCTCGGTGCAATGAGTTGCAACCCCGCCATTGGTGGGATCGGCAAAAGTCATTTGGTTAAAGAAATCGACGCCCTCGGCGGCGTGATGGCCATGGCTACCGACAAGGGTGGTATTCAATTTCGCGTGCTCAACAGCCGCAAAGGCCCGGCCGTGCGTGCCACTCGGGCACAAGCCGACCGCATCTTGTACAAGGCGGCCGTACGCGAAACCCTGGAAAACCAGCCGAACCTGTGGATATTTCAACAGGCAGCCGATGACCTGATCGTCGAGCAAGACCAGGTACGTGGTGTTGTCACGCAAATGGGCCTGCGTTTCTTCGCAGAGTCCGTGGTGTTGACCACCGGTACCTTCCTCGGCGGACTTATCCACATTGGTATGCAGAACTATTCCGGCGGCCGCGCCGGTGATCCGCCGTCGATTGCCCTGGCAAAACGCCTGCGTGAATTACCGCTGCGTGTCGGCCGCTTGAAAACCGGTACTCCGCCGCGTATCGACGGGCGTTCTGTGGACTTTTCGGTAATGACCGAACAGGCCGGCGACACACCGATTCCAGTGATGTCGTTCATGGGCTCCAAAGAACAGCACCCGAAACAGGTGAGTTGCTGGATTACCCACACCAACGCCCGCACCCACGAAATCATCGCGGCGAACCTCGACCGTTCGCCAATGTATTCCGGAGTGATCGAAGGCATTGGCCCGCGTTATTGCCCATCCATCGAAGACAAGATCCATCGCTTTGCCGACAAGGAAAGCCACCAGGTCTTCATCGAACCCGAAGGCTTGACCACTCACGAGCTTTACCCAAACGGGATTTCCACTTCCCTGCCATTCGACGTGCAGATCCAGATCGTGCAATCGATTCGCGGCATGGAAAACGCGCACATCGTGCGTCCTGGCTACGCCATCGAGTACGACTACTTCGATCCGCGTGACCTCAAGTACAGCCTGGAAACCAAAGTGATCGGCGGCCTGTTCTTCGCCGGACAAATCAACGGCACCACCGGTTACGAAGAAGCCGGCGCCCAAGGTTTGCTGGCCGGGACCAACGCCGCATTGCGCGCGCAGGGCAAAGACAGCTGGTGCCCGCGTCGCGATGAGGCGTACATCGGTGTGTTGGTGGACGACCTGATTACCCTGGGTACCCAGGAACCGTATCGGATGTTCACATCCCGTGCCGAATACCGCCTGATCCTGCGCGAAGACAACGCCGACTTGCGCCTGACCGAAAAAGGCCGCGAACTGGGCTTGGTCGATGACGTGCGCTGGGAGGCCTTCTGCAAAAAACGCGAAAGCATCGCGTTGGAAGAGCAGCGTCTGAAAAGCACCTGGGTTCGCCCGGGCACCGAGCAAGGCGATGCGATTGCCGAAAAATTCGGCACGCCGCTGACCCACGAGTACAACTTGCTGAACCTGCTGTCTCGTCCGGAAATCGACTACGCTGGCCTGGTAGAAGTGACCGGTGGCGGCGCAGAAGATCCACAGGTCGCCGAGCAGGTTGAAATCAAGACCAAGTACGCCGGTTACATCGATCGTCAGCAGGACGAAATCGCTCGCCTGCGCGCCAGTGAAGACACCAAGTTGCCGGTGGATATCGACTACACCGGGATTTCCGGGCTGTCGAAAGAAATTCAAAGCAAGCTGGGGATAACTCGGCCAGAAACCCTGGGCCAGGCTTCACGCATTCCCGGCGTCACCCCGGCAGCGATTTCGCTGTTGATGATTCATTTGAAAAAACGCGGCGCGGGCCGTCAGTTGGAGCAAAGCGCTTGAGTTCGTTGGTCACCACGCAACACGCCGAAGAGTTATCCACAGGTGCACGTCAGTTGGGCGTTGACCTGACCCCGGCCCAGCACGAATTGCTGCTGGGCTACCTGGCCCTGTTGATCAAATGGAACAAGGCTTACAACCTCACCGCAGTGCGCGATCCGAACGAAATGGTCTCCCGTCACTTGCTCGACAGTTTGAGCGTGATGCCGTTTATCGAAAATGGCCGCTGGCTCGACGTTGGCAGTGGCGGTGGGATGCCTGGCATTCCGCTGGCCATCCTGTTTCCAGAGTCCCAAGTGACTTGCCTGGACAGCAACGGCAAGAAAACCCGCTTCCTGACCCAGGTCAAACTCGAGCTCAAATTGGATAACCTGCAAGTTATCCACAGTCGCGTCGAGGCCTTCACGCCTGAGCAGCCCTTCAACGGGATTGTTTCCCGGGCGTTCAGCAGCATGGAGAACTTCAGCAACTGGACTCGCCACTTGGGCGATCGCGATACGCGCTGGCTGGCAATGAAGGGCGTCCATCCAAGCGATGAGCTGTTAGCATTGCCGGCAGACTTCCACCTCGATAGCGAACACGCCTTGGCCGTACCCGGTTGCCAAGGCCAACGCCATCTGCTGATACTGCGCCGCACGGCATGATTGGGAACACAAGCAAGAATGGCTAAGGTATTCGCGATAGCGAACCAGAAAGGTGGCGTGGGCAAAACCACCACCTGTATCAACCTCGCAGCATCCCTGGTGGCTACCAAGCGCCGGGTGCTGTTGATCGACCTCGATCCACAGGGCAACGCCACCATGGGTAGCGGTGTGGATAAACACGGCCTGGAAAACTCGGTCTACGACTTGCTGATCGGTGAGTGCGACCTGGCCCAGGCCATGCACTTCTCCGAACATGGCGGTTATCAACTGCTGCCGGCCAACCGCGATTTGACCGCGGCGGAAGTGGTGCTGTTGGAAATGCAGATGAAAGAAAGCCGTCTGCGCAGCGCCTTGGCGCCGATCCGCGAGAATTACGATTACATTTTGATCGACTGCCCGCCGTCGCTGTCGATGCTCACGCTCAATGCGTTGGTGGCTGCCGATGGGGTGATTATCCCCATGCAGTGCGAGTACTACGCACTGGAAGGCTTGAGCGACCTTGTGGATAACATCAAGCGTATCGCCGAGCTGCTCAATCCGAACCTGCAGATCGAAGGCCTGCTGCGGACCATGTTCGATCCGCGCTTGAGCCTGATGAACGATGTATCGGCCCAGCTCAAGGAACACTTTGGCGACCAGCTGTACGACACGGTGATCCCGCGCAACATCCGTTTGGCCGAAGCCCCGAGCTACGGCATGCCGGCGCTTGCGTACGACAAATCCTCGCGGGGTGCCATTGCCTATCTGGCCCTTGCTGGCGAGATGGTCCGTCGCCAACGCCGCAACTCACGCACCGCTGCCGCCCAGCCAACTTAAGGAATCCCCATGGCCGTCAAGAAACGAGGTCTCGGACGTGGACTGGATGCACTGTTGAGTGGTCCGACCGTCACATCGCTTGAAGAACAAGCGGTGCAGGCCGACGAGCGCGAGTTGCAACACCTGCCCCTGGACCTGATCCAGCGCGGCAAATATCAGCCACGCCGGGACATGGACCCTCAGGCGCTGGAAGAACTGGCCAATTCGATCAAGGCCCAGGGCGTGATGCAGCCGATCGTGGTACGCCCGATCGGTGGCGGACGCTTTGAAATCATCGCCGGTGAACGCCGCTGGCGTGCCAGCCAGCAGGCCGGCAAGGAAACCATCCCGGCGATGGTGCGTGATGTGCCGGATGAAACCGCCATCGCCATGGCGCTGATCGAGAACATCCAGCGTGAAGACCTCAACCCGATCGAAGAAGCGATTGCGTTGCAGCGTCTGCAACAGGAATTCCAGCTGACCCAGCAACAAGTGGCCGAGGCGGTGGGTAAATCCCGCGTGACCGTATCCAATTTGCTGCGCCTGATCGCGTTGCCGGAAGTTATCAAGACCATGTTGTCCCATGGCGACCTGGAAATGGGTCACGCCCGTGCTTTGCTGGGTTTGCCGGAAAATCAACAGGTTGAAGGGGCGCGACACGTTGTCGCACGAGGGCTCACCGTTCGTCAGACCGAGGCCCTGGTTCGCCAGTGGCTCAGCGGCAAACCTGCACCGGTCGAAACGGCCAAACCTGATCCGGATATCGCGCGCCTTGAGCAGCGCCTGGCCGAGCGCCTGGGCTCTGCGGTGCAAATTCGCCACGGCAAGAAAGGCAAAGGCCAATTGGTCATCGGATATAACTCCCTTGATGAGCTTCAGGGCGTTCTTGCCCACATCCGCTGAAACATTTACTCATGTAGCGTGTGATCGGAAATCACTACCCGACAGTTGAATAGGGGCAGAACCGCCCCTATACTCTGCGCGCATTTTGTCGGCACAAATTATGCCAAGTTATTGATTTCCGGCAGCCGACCATTGAGGAGCAAGAGTGATGGAAACCCGCACGCCAAACACGTTGCCGTTCCATCGCTTGGCCGTTTTCCCGGTTTTATTGGCTCAATTTGTCATCTTGCTGATCGCCGCGTTGGCGCTTTGGTACGGGCATGGAGTCGTAGCCGGATATTCAGGACTCTGCGGAGGCCTGATAGCCTTGCTGCCCAATATGTATTTTGCTCATAGGGCCTTTCGGTTTTCCGGCGCCCGAGCAGCCCAGGCTATCGTCCGGTCATTTTATGCTGGCGAGGCAGGGAAACTGATTTTGACGGCAGTGCTGTTTGCACTGACCTTTGCAGGTGTGAAGCCATTGGCGCCGCTGGCTGTATTCGGCGTCTTCGTGTTGACCCAACTGGTCAGCTGGTTCGCTCCCCTGCTAATGAAAACAAGACTTTCGAAACCTTAGGGCGTTTGAGGCAACCATGGCAGAAACAACCGCTTCGGGCTATATCCAGCACCACTTGCAGAACCTGACCTTCGGTCAGCTTCCTAATGGCGGCTGGGGCTTTGCCCACTCCGCAGCAGAGGCCAAAGAAATGGGCTTCTGGGCTTTCCACCTGGACACTCTGGGTTGGTCGGTCGCATTGGGTCTGATCTTCGTCCTGATTTTCCGCATGGCGGCAAAAAAGGCGACTTCCGGTCAGCCAGGTGCTTTGCAGAACTTCGTTGAAGTATTGGTCGAATTCGTCGATGGCAGCGTGCGAGACAGCTTCCATGGTCGTAGCGCGGTGATTGCACCGTTGGCACTGACCATCTTCGTCTGGGTGTTCCTGATGAACGCTGTCGACCTGATCCCGGTCGACTGGATTCCTCAGCTGGCCATCCTGATCTCCGGCGATCACCACATTCCATTCCGTGCGGTTTCCACCACGGACCCTAACGCCACCCTGGGCATGGCCCTGTCGGTGTTCGCGTTGATCATTTTCTACAGCATCAAGATCAAGGGCATCGGCGGCTTTATCGGCGAACTGACCCTGCACCCGTTCGGCAGCAAGAACATCTTCGTTCAAGCCCTGCTGATCCCGGTGAACTTCCTGCTGGAATTCGTGACCCTGGTCGCCAAGCCGATTTCCCTGGCGCTGCGACTGTTCGGCAACATGTATGCCGGCGAGTTGGTGTTCATTCTGATCGCTGTGATGTTCGGCAGCGGCCTGCTCTGGCTTAGCGGCCTGGGCATTGTTCTGCAGTGGGCGTGGGCTGTGTTCCACATCCTGATCATCACCCTGCAGGCCTTCATCTTCATGATGCTGACCATCGTCTACCTGTCGATGGCGCACGAAGAAAACCATTAAGGCCAGTCTCGACTAGTCTGATGTCCTTCCCGGTAACACGGGAAGGTGGCCCTCACGGGCTATGAAACGATTTGTTTTACCGCTTTAAAATCTAAAAAACCTAAACCATACGACGTAAAAGTCGGGAGGAAAGATGGAAACTGTAGTTGGTCTAACCGCTATCGCTGTTGCACTGTTGATCGGCCTGGGCGCCCTGGGTACTGCCATTGGTTTCGGCCTGCTGGGCGGCAAGTTCCTGGAAGGCGCAGCGCGTCAGCCAGAAATGGTTCCAATGCTGCAAGTTAAAATGTTCATCGTCGCCGGCCTGCTCGACGCCGTGACCATGATCGGTGTTGGTATCGCTCTGTTCTTCACCTTCGCGAACCCTTTCGTTGGTCAACTCGCCGGTTAATCACTCGTCTTTTCGAGTGATTGGTGTGTTGTGCAACGAATGAGCGAGGTATTGGCGTGAACATTAATGCAACCATTATTGGTCAGTCCTTAGCGTTCTTGATTTTTGTCGTTTTCTGCATGAAGTTCGTATGGCCTCCGGTCATCGCAGCTCTGCACGAACGTCAGAAGAAGATCGCGGATGGGCTGGACGCTGCAGCACGAGCAGCTCGCGACCTGGAGTTGGCCCAAGATAAAGCGGGTCAACAACTGCGCGAAGCGAAAGCTCAAGCAGCCGAAATCATTGAGCAAGCCAAGAAACGCGGTAACCAGATCGTTGAAGAGGCTGTTGAAAAAGCCCGTATCGACGCTGACCGTGTGAAGGTTCAGGCTCAGGCCGAGATCGAGCAGGAACTGAACGGTGTCAAAGACGCGCTGCGTGCCCAATTGGGTGCCCTGGCCGTTGGCGGTGCTGAGAAGATCCTGGGTGCCACAATCGATCAAAACGCGCACGCGGAGCTGGTTAACAAACTGGCTGCTGAAATTTAAGCGAGGGCGATCATGGCAGAATTGACCACGTTGGCCCGACCTTACGCTAAGGCAGCCTTCGAGCACGCCCAGGCCCACCAGCAGCTGGCCTCTTGGTCAGCCATGCTCGGCCTGGCTGCAGCAGTGTCGCAAGACGACACCATGCAGCGCGTGCTCAAGGCCCCGCGACTGACGAGCGCAGACAAGGCCGCCACTTTTATTGAAGTGTGCGGCGACAAGTTTGATGTGAAGGCACAGAACTTCATCAACGTCATTGCCGAAAACGACCGTCTCCTGCTTCTGCCGGAGATCGCCGCTCTGTTCGACCTGTACAAGGCCGAACAAGAGAAATCGGTAGACGTTGAAGTGACCAGTGCTTTCGCATTGAACCAAGAACAGCAAGACAAACTCGCCAAGGTTCTCAGTGCACGACTCGACCGGGAAGTGCGCCTGCAAGTTGCGGAAGACCCATCCCTCATTGGGGGTGTTGTCATTCGCGCCGGCGACCTGGTTATCGATGGCTCGATTCGCGGCAAACTCGCGAATCTTGCCGAAGCATTGAAATCTTGAGTTTGAAGGGGCAGCAGAGCAATGCAGCAACTCAATCCTTCCGAAATAAGTGAAATTATCAAGGGCCGCATCGACAAGCTCGATGTGACCTCCCAAGCCCGTAACGAAGGCACTGTCGTCAGCGTATCTGACGGCATCGTGCGGATTCACGGTCTGGCCGACGTAATGTACGGCGAGATGATCGAGTTTCCGGGCGGCGTCTTCGGTATGGCCCTCAACCTGGAGCAAGACTCCGTAGGTGCCGTTGTATTGGGCGCATACACCAGTCTGGCCGAAGGCATGAGCGCCAAGTGCACTGGCCGCATCCTGGAAGTTCCGGTTGGTAAGGAACTGCTGGGTCGCGTTGTCGACGCACTGGGTAACCCTGTTGACGGTAAAGGTCCACTGGGCAACACCGAGACCGACGCGGTCGAGAAAGTTGCTCCAGGCGTGATCTGGCGTAAGTCGGTAGACCAGCCTGTACAGACTGGCTACAAGGCTGTCGATGCCATGATCCCTGTCGGCCGTGGCCAGCGTGAGCTGATCATCGGTGACCGTCAGATCGGTAAAACCGCTCTGGCCATCGACGCGATCATCAACCAGAAAGACAGCGGCATTTTCTGCGTCTACGTAGCTATCGGTCAGAAACAATCGACCATCGCCAACGTGGTTCGCAAGCTGGAAGAAAACGGCGCCCTGGCCAACACGATCATCGTGGCTGCCAGTGCTTCGGAATCTCCTGCGCTGCAATTCCTGGCACCGTACTCCGGTTGCACCATGGGTGAATTCTTCCGCGACCGCGGTGAAGACGCGCTGATCGTTTATGACGATCTGTCCAAGCAAGCAGTGGCTTATCGCCAGATTTCCCTGCTGCTGCGCCGTCCACCAGGCCGTGAAGCTTACCCAGGCGACGTGTTCTATCTCCACTCCCGTCTGCTGGAGCGCGCATCCCGCGTTTCGGAAGAGTACGTAGAGAAGTTCACCAACGGCGCAGTGACCGGCAAAACCGGTTCCCTGACCGCACTGCCGATCATTGAAACCCAGGCTGGCGACGTTTCCGCGTTCGTTCCGACCAACGTGATCTCGATCACCGATGGTCAGATCTTCCTGGAATCGGCCATGTTCAACTCAGGTATTCGTCCTGCAGTGAACGCCGGTGTTTCGGTATCCCGTGTGGGTGGTGCTGCTCAGACCAAGATCATCAAGAAGCTCTCCGGTGGTATCCGTACCGCTCTGGCTCAGTACCGTGAACTGGCGGCATTCGCCCAGTTTGCTTCTGACCTGGACGAAGCGACCCGTAAGCAACTTGAGCATGGTCAGCGCGTTACCGAGCTGATGAAGCAGAAGCAATACGCCCCAATGTCGATCGCTGACATGGCGTTGTCGCTGTATGCCGCTGAGCGTGGGTTCCTGACTGACGTCGAAATCGCCAAGGTTGGCAGCTTTGAACAAGCGCTGATTGCTTACTTCAACCGCGATCACGCCGACTTGTTGGCCAAGATCAACGTGAAGGGTGACTTCAATGACGAAATCGACGCTGGCCTGAAAGCCGGTATCGAGAAGTTCAAGGCCACCCAAACCTGGTAAGCCGCAGCGGGAGCCGCAAGGCTCCCGCTTGCTAACCTGATAGGTGTTACATGGCAGGCGCAAAAGAGATTCGCAGTAAGATTGCGAGCATCAAAAGCACGCAAAAAATTACCAGCGCCATGGAAAAAGTGGCGGTCAGCAAAATGCGCAAGGCACAAATGCGCATGGCTGCTAGCCGTCCTTATGCGGAGCGTATCCGCCAGGTAATTGGGCATCTGGCTAACGCCAACCCGGAATACCGCCACCCATTCATGATCGACCGTGAAGTTAAGCGCGTGGGTTATGTGGTTGTGAGCAGTGACCGTGGTTTGTGCGGTGGTCTGAATACCAACCTGTTCAAGGCCCTGGTCAAGGACATGGCGGTAAACCGCGAAAAGGGCGTCGAGATCGATCTGTGTGTAGTTGGTAGCAAGGGTGCGGCCTTTTTCCGCAACTTCGGCGGTAACGTCGTTGCAGCTATCAGCCACCTGGGTGAAGAGCCGTCGATCAATGATTTGATCGGCAGTGTGAAGGTGATGCTGGATGCGTACCTGGAAGGCCGGATTGACCGCCTCTCCGTGGTATCCAACAAGTTCATCAACACCATGACCCAGCAGCCAACCGTGGAGCAATTGATTCCACTGGTGGCGACTCCGGATCAGGAACTCAAGCACCACTGGGACTACCTCTACGAACCAGACGCCAAAGAGCTGCTTGATGGCTTGATGGTGCGCTACGTGGAGTCGCAGGTGTACCAGGCGGTGGTCGAGAACAACGCAGCTGAACAAGCGGCGCGGATGATCGCGATGAAAAACGCTACCGATAACGCCGGTGATCTGATCAGCGATTTGCAGCTGATCTACAACAAGGCGCGTCAGGCTGCGATCACCCAAGAGATCTCGGAAATCGTCGGCGGCGCTGCCGCGGTTTAACGGTTCAAATATTCAGAGGATCCAGCTATGAGTAGCGGACGTATCGTTCAAATCATCGGCGCCGTTATCGACGTGGAATTTCCACGCGACAGCGTACCGAGCATCTACAACGCGCTGAAAGTACAAGGCGCGGAAACTACTCTGGAAGTTCAGCAACAGCTGGGCGACGGCGTAGTTCGTACCATTGCGATGGGTTCCACCGAAGGCTTGAAGCGCGGTCTGGACGTTATCGACTCTGGCGCAGCCATCTCCGTACCGGTCGGTAAAGCGACCCTGGGCCGGATCATGGACGTACTGGGTAACCCAATCGACGAAGCTGGCCCGATCGACACCGAAGAGCGCTGGGGCATTCACCGTCCAGCACCTTCGTTCGCGGAACAAGCTGGCGGCAACGACCTGCTGGAAACCGGCATCAAGGTTATCGACCTGGTTTGCCCGTTCGCCAAAGGCGGTAAAGTCGGTCTGTTCGGTGGTGCCGGTGTAGGCAAGACCGTAAACATGATGGAACTGATCCGTAACATCGCCATCGAGCACAGCGGTTATTCCGTGTTCGCAGGTGTTGGTGAGCGTACTCGTGAGGGTAACGACTTCTACCACGAGATGAAGGACTCCAACGTTCTGGACAAAGTGGCACTGGTTTACGGTCAGATGAACGAGCCGCCGGGTAACCGTCTGCGCGTAGCACTGACTGGCCTGACCATGGCCGAGAAGTTCCGTGACGAAGGTAACGACGTTCTGCTGTTCGTCGACAACATCTACCGTTACACCTTGGCCGGTACTGAAGTATCCGCACTGCTGGGCCGTATGCCTTCCGCAGTAGGCTACCAGCCGACCCTGGCTGAAGAGATGGGCGTTCTGCAAGAACGTATCACTTCGACCAAAGAAGGTTCGATCACCTCGATCCAAGCGGTATACGTACCTGCGGATGACTTGACCGACCCGTCGCCTGCGACCACCTTCGCCCACTTGGACGCCACCGTCGTACTGTCCCGTGACATCGCCTCCCTGGGTATCTACCCAGCGGTCGATCCACTGGACTCGACTTCGCGCCAGCTGGACCCGAACGTGATCGGCCAGGAGCACTACGACACCGCTCGCGGCGTTCAGTACGTGCTGCAGCGTTACAAAGAGCTGAAGGACATCATTGCGATCCTGGGTATGGACGAGCTGTCGGAAGCCGACAAGCAGTTGGTAAACCGTGCTCGTAAGATCCAGCGCTTCTTGTCGCAGCCGTTCTTCGTGGCTGAAGTCTTCACCGGTGCCTCGGGTAAATACGTTTCCCTGAAAGACACCATTGCTGGCTTCAAAGGCATCCTCAACGGTGACTACGACCACCTGCCAGAACAAGCGTTCTACATGGTCGGCGGCATCGAAGAAGCGATCGAGAAAGCCAAGAAACTGTAATCCAAGCGCCCGGAAACGGGCGCTCATCAGGTTGAGGCAATCAGATGGCTATGACAGTCCATTGCGATATCGTCAGCGCGGAAGGGGAAATCTTCTCCGGTCTGGTAGAGATGGTGATTGCACACGGCGAACTCGGTGACCTTGGTATTGCCATGGGTCACGCGCCGTTAATTACCAGCTTGAAGCCGGGTCCGATCACTCTGACCAAGCAAGGCGGGGATAAGGAGGTGTTTTACATCTCCGGTGGTTTCCTCGAGGTTCAGCCGAACATGGTCAAGGTACTTGCCGACACCGTGCAACGTGCTGGCGACCTGGATGAAGCCTCCGCTCAGGAAGCCGTCAAGGCTGCTGAGAAGGCCCTGAACGAAAAGGGTGCGGACTTCGACTACAGCGCTGCTGCTGTACGTCTGGCCGAGGCTGCAGCCCAGCTGCGCACGCTCCAGCAGATCCGCAAGAAGTAAGCGGCCACGCCGTCATGCTTCAAGCGCGATTGATTAAAAAGGGTAGCCTCGGCTACCCTTTTTCTTTTTCCGCAAAACACTCTCTGGTCTGAAGCCGGACCGCCCAGGATTGGTAGCCACTCATGTCTCTTGAAATCGTCATTCTTGCCGCAGGCCAGGGTACCCGCATGCGCTCGGCCTTGCCCAAGGTGCTGCACCCGGTTGCCGGCAACTCCATGCTCGGCCATGTTATCCACAGCGCCCGGCAGCTCGACCCGCAGCGTATTCACGTAGTGATCGGCCACGGTGCCGATGTGGTACGGGAACGCCTGGCTGCGGACGACCTGAATTTCGTATTGCAAGACAAACAACTCGGCACCGGTCACGCCACCGCGCAAGCCGTGCCGTTCATCACTGCCGACACCGTGCTGATCCTCTATGGCGACGTGCCACTGATCGAAGTGGAAACCCTGCAACGCCTGCTCAAGCACGTGGTGCCTGGCCAAATGGGCCTGCTCACCGTTGAGCTGGACGACCCCACCGGCTACGGTCGCATCGTGCGCACCGCAGACGGCAAGGTTGCCGCCATCGTCGAACACAAGGACGCCAGCGAAGCCCAGCGCGCCATCACCGAAGGCAACACCGGTATTCTGGCGGTGCCTGCCAATAAGCTCGCCGACTGGATGAGCCGCCTGTCCAACAACAACGCCCAGGGCGAGTACTACCTCACCGACGTTATCGAGATGGCCGTGAGCGATGGCCTGCTGGTCGCCACCGAGCAACCCCACGACCCGATGGAAGTGCAGGGCGCCAACGACCGCAAGCAACTCGCCGAGCTTGAACGTCACTACCAACTGCGCGAAGGCCGACGCCTGATGGCCCAGGGTGTGACCCTGCGCGACCCGGCGCGTTTCGATGTGCGTGGTGAGGTCACGGTAGGCCGCGATGTTCTGATCGACATCAACGTGATCCTCGAAGGCCGCGTGATCATCGAGGACGACGTGGTGATCGGCCCGAACTGCGTGATCAAGGACAGCACCTTGCGCAAAGGCGTGGTGATCAAGGCCAACAGCCACCTGGAAGGCGCAGTGATGGGCGAGGGCAGCGATGCCGGCCCGTTTGCCCGTTTGCGCCCTGGCAGCGTGCTGGAAGCCAAGGCCCATGTGGGTAACTTTGTCGAACTGAAAAACGCCCACCTGGGTGAGGGCGCAAAGGCCGGTCACCTGACTTACCTGGGCGACGCCGTCATTGGTGCGCGCACCAACATCGGTGCCGGCACCATCACCTGCAACTACGATGGGGCCAACAAGCATGTGACCGTATTGGGTGAAGACGTGTTCATCGGTTCTAACAACTCGTTGGTTGCCCCGGTAAGCGTCGGCGATGGCGCCACCACGGCGGCGGGCTCCACCATCAACCAGAATGTGGATAACTTGCAGCTTGGCGTGGCCCGTGCTCGCCAGCGCAACATCGACGGCTGGAAGCGCCCGGAAAAAATCAAAACGTCCTGATTTATCCACAATTTCACCCGCAACAAATATCCAATGTGGGAGCGGGCTTGCTCGCGAATACGGTGTGTCAGTCACTGATCATGTTGACTGATACACCGCATTCGCGAGCAAGCCCGCTCCCACATTTGGTTTGTGCTGGGCTGAAATTTTTGCTCATCCTGCTTGACGATCTTTCGCCAATAGGTTTTGATTGCCTTCGTTATCTTTCGAAACGAAACTTATAACCACCATGTCGAAACGAAATACTCCCCAACGCCGTCACAACATCCTCACCCTGCTCAATGAACAGGGCGAAGTCAGCGTGGACGCNACGATCTTTCGCCAATAGGTTTTGATTGCCTTCGTTATCTTTCGAAACGAAACTTATAACCACCATGTCGAAACGAAATACTCCCCAACGCCGTCACAACATCCTCACCCTGCTCAATGAACAGGGCGAAGTCAGCGTGGACGCATTGGCCAAACATTTCGAAACTTCGGAAGTTACGATCCGTAAAGACCTGGCCGCCCTCGAAAGCAACGGCCTGCTGCTGCGCCGCTACGGTGGCGCCATCACCATGCCCCAGGAACTGGTGGGCGACGCCGCTCAGCCCATCTCGGTATACAAGCGCGCCATCGCCCGTGCCGCCGTGACGCGCCTGCGTGAACACGCCCGCATCATCATCGACAGCGGCAGCACCACCGCCGCCATGATCCCTGAACTGGGCCACCAGCCCGGCCTGGTGGTCATGACCAACTCTCTGCACGTGGCCAGCGCCTTGAGCGAACTGGAACACGAACCGGTGCTGCTGATGACCGGCGGCACCTGGGACCCCCATTCGGACTCGTTCCAGGGCCAGGTCGCCGAGCAGGTGTTGCGCTCCTACGACTTTGATCAACTGTTCATCGGCGCTGACGGCATCGATTTGCAACGCGGTACCACCACCTTCAACGAACTGCTGGGCCTGAGCCGTGTAATGGCCGAGGTCGCCCGTGAAGTAGTGGTGATGGTCGAATCCGACAAGATCGGCCGCAAAATCCCCAACCTGGAACTGCCCTGGAGCAGCGTCCATACCCTTATTACCGATGATCGCCTGCCGCTTGAGGCCCGCGACCAGATCCAAGCCCGCGGCATTACGCTGATATGCGCGGCAATCATCTAGGAGAAGCACCATGTGTGGAATTGTTGGCGCAGTCGCCGAACGCAACGTAACCGCCATCCTGATCGAAGGCCTCAAGCGCCTGGAATACCGTGGCTATGACAGCGCCGGTGTGGCCGTTTTTACCAATGCCGGTAAGCTTGAGCGCGTGCGTCGCCCGGGCAAGGTCAGCGAGTTGGAACAGGCCCTGGCCGGTGAGCCGCTGGTCGGTCGCCTGGGCATCGCGCACACCCGCTGGGCCACCCATGGTGCGCCGTGCGAACGCAACGCCCACCCGCATTTCTCCGGCGACCTTGCCGTGGTGCACAACGGCATCATCGAAAACCACGAAGTGTTGCGCGAACAACTCAAGGGCCTGGGCTACGTATTTACCTCAGACACTGACACCGAAGTCATCGCCCACCTGCTAAACCACAAGCTCAAAGACCACAGCGACCTGACCACCGCCCTCAAGGCCACGGTCAAGGAACTGCACGGCGCCTACGGCCTGGCCGTGGTCTGCGCCAGCCAGCCGGACCGCGTCGTCGCCGCCCGCAGCGGTAGCCCATTGGTAATCGGCCTGGGCCTGGGGGAAAACTTCCTTGCCTCCGACCAACTGGCCCTGCGCCAAGTCACCGACCGCTTCATGTACTTGGAAGAAGGCGATATTGCCGACATCCGCCGTGAAAGCGTGGCGATCTGGGACGTTAACGGCAACTCAGTCGAACGCGAAGCCGTGCAGTACCGTGACGGTGCCGAAGCCGCCGACAAAGGCGAGTACCGCCACTTCATGCTCAAGGAAATCCACGAGCAACCGGCTGTAGTCCAGCGTACCCTCGAAGGTCGCCTTGGCGACAAACAAGTGCTGGTCAACGCCTTCGGCCCGCAAGCCGCCGAGCTGTTCGCCAAGGTGCGCAATGTGCAGATCGTCGCCTGCGGCACCAGCTACCACGCCGGTATGGTTGCCCGTTACTGGTTGGAAGAACTGGCCGGCATCCCGTGCCAGGTCGAAGTCGCCAGCGAGTTCCGCTACCGCAAAGTAGTGGTACAGCCCGACACCCTGTTCGTGACCATCTCCCAGTCCGGCGAAACCGCCGACACCCTGGCCGCCCTGCGTAACGCCAAGGAGTTGGGCTTCCTGGCCAGCCTGGCGATCTGCAACGTCAGCATCAGCTCCCTGGTGCGCGAGTCCGACCTGACCCTGCTGACCCAGGCCGGTCGTGAAATCGGCGTGGCGTCCACCAAAGCCTTCACCACCCAGCTGGTTGGCTTGCTGCTGCTGACCCTGTCCCTTGGCCAAGTGCGCGGTACTCTTGCGAACGGCGTCGAAGCCACCCTGGTAGAAGAACTGCGTCGTCTGCCAACCCGCCTGGGCGAAGCCCTGGCCATGGACAGCACCGTGGAAAAAGTCGCCGAGCTGTTCAACGACAAAAACCACACCCTGTTCCTCGGCCGTGGCGCGCAATACCCGGTTGCGATGGAAGGTGCTCTCAAGCTCAAGGAAATCTCGTACATCCACGCCGAAGCCTATCCTGCTGGCGAGTTGAAACACGGCCCACTGGCCCTGGTGGATGACGACATGCCCGTGGTCACCGTGGCGCCGAACAACGAACTGTTGGAAAAGCTCAAATCCAACCTGCAGGAAGTACGCGCTCGTGGCGGCCAACTGGTGGTATTCGCCGACGAGAAAGCCGGCATGACCAACGGCGAAGGCACCCACGTCATCAACATGCCGCACATCAACGACACCCTGTCGCCGATTCTCTACACCATCCCGTTGCAACTGCTGTCGTACTACGTGGCTGTGCTCAAGGGCACTGACGTCGACCAGCCGCGTAACCTGGCCAAGTCGGTGACAGTCGAGTAATACCTCACGCACTTGGAGCCCCCATCGGGTCTCCAGGTTTTAACGCAAGGACGTTACGTCGATGCCATCTTCCTTTTCCCTGCTCGGCGAGCGTTTGCATAATCGCCGGTTTGCGGTTGTCAGCAACTCACAAGGGTTATCCGGTTCTGGCACGGTGTTTCATTACCTTGTCGACGGTGATGCTATTTCCAGCACTTACCAAGGCGGCCGAATCCGTATCGGCACGCAAGTCGGTCGCGTGACCGGCGCCGATACCATTGAGCTGTTATTTCAGTGCCTGACACTGGACGGTGAGTTGCTGTCCGGTTGGTCGCGCGGCACGGTGGCTGTGGATAAATCCGGCTGTACCAGCCTGAGCTTTGTATGGGGGTGGTTGTCGGGCGCGACAGGCGGTGGAGAGTCGAATTATGTTGAGATTGCTGAGCGTGATTGCCACTTCCCCTAAGGCACAAACTCCACCCGCAACCCCCTGCCCGCACTGCGCCCCTGATCATCACTGACCCGCAATCGGTACTCTCCCGATTTACCCGGCCGCCAGTTCAGTGTGGTTTGCGGGGTTCCCTGGCCGATCAGGGTTTGATCGGCAAACCAGTACAACGTGGTCGCATCGCTGGCCGCGTTGGCGTTGAGCGGAATGCTTTCCTGCGGCTGGGACAGGCGCAGTTGGTAGCTCACCTGGGTCAGCGGCGAGCGGATCTGCGGCGCCTCGCTCTGGTCGCTGATGCGGTTGGGTTGGCAGTTCTTCATCACAGTGGGCGGCGTGCGGCGTGGCAGGCCGGCAGCGCGGTACAGGCGCTGCACATCGCTGGGCCAGAACTCAAAGACTTCTTCACGGGTGTATTGCGCCTCGAACGGCGGGCACGCGGCTTTGCCGGTGCGGGTGTCGATCAGCACCGGGCGGTGCAGGTTGGACACGCGAATTGGCGACACGCCGGGGATGTACCAGGTCTTGCGGGTTTGCGGGCACCAACGGTTGGGCAGCTCACCGGACGCTGTGCACACATCAATGCGCACCAGTCCGGCGGGTGGCTTGTCGGGCTTGATCACCACATTGGGCAGGGCCAAGGGCAGGGCGTCGGCGATACGAAAGAACAACGGCGCGGCGGTCTTGGCGCCGATAAATGCCGGGTTCGGCCGCCCATCGAAATTGCCTACCCACACCACCAACACGTACGGGCCCACCAGCCCTGCACTCCAGGCGTCGTGAAAACCCCACGAAGTGCCGGTCTTCCACGCCGTGCGCCAATGCCGGCCGGGTAAACCATCCGGTCGCGGGTTGCGACGAAGCATGTCGCGCACCATAAATGCGGATTGCGCCGTGAGCAGTTGCACGCCTGTGGACTGCGGCTGCTCCTGCAAGTAGCGCAAGGGCCGCAAATGGCCGTCACCGGCCAACATCACATACAGCCGCGCCAGTTCCTCAGGGGTCATCTCGCCGCCACCAAGGGCCAGGGCCAGGCCGTAGTGGCTCTCGTCTCGCAGGCCTTTGATGCCGGCGCGTTGCAGCAAACCGTATAAAGACGGCGACTTGACCTGGCTGGCCAACCACACCGCCGGAATATTGCGACTACGGATCAACGCATCCCGTGCTGTCAGCGGGCCGACAAAACTGCCGTCGAAATTTTCCGGCTGGAAGTAGCCGAAGTTACTCGGCAAGTCCTTGAGGATGCTCATGGGGTGGATCACCCCTTGGTCCAGCGCCAGCCCATACAAAAACGGCTTGAGGGTCGACCCCGGCGAGCGTCGCGACAGCACGCCATTGACCTGGCCGTGGATGCTTGTGGATAAGTAATCCGCTGACCCCACCAGCGCCTTGACGCTCTGGTCGCGGCTGTCGATCAGGATCGCCGTGGCGTTTTCCACGCCAGTGCTGCGCCGCTCGGCGATAAAACCTGTGATCAGCCGCTCAAGCAATTGCTGCAAGGGCAGGTTGAGGGTGCTGTTGAGCTCGTTGCCGGGTTGGGACGCCAGCAGTTGCTCGCTCAAGTGCGGCGCCAGAAACGGAATCTGCTGGCGGTTGCGCGCCTCCAGAGGCAAGTCCAGCAAACTGTCGTTACGCGGGTCTTGTGGATAAGTCTCGCGCCAGTCCGCCATCAAGCGCAGCCGCGCGTTTTGCAGCGACGGCCCGAAGCGCGCACGCCGCCCCGGCTGCTGCGGAATCACCGCCAGCGCCAGCGCTTCGGACAACGACACCTGCGCCGCCGACTTGCCAAAGTAGATGCGGCTGGCCGCTTCGGCGCCTTCGATATTGCCGCCCATGGGCGCCAGGTTCAGGTAGGCCTCAAGGATGTCGTGCTTGCTGTAGCGCGCTTCCAGCCACAGGGCCAAGGCCATTTGCTGCAACTTGCCGGGCACCTGGCGGGTGTTCAAATCCCACAGGCGTCGCGCCAGTTGCATGCTCAGGGTCGAGCCGCCCTGGCGCTGACCGCCGCTGTAAGTGGCCAGCGCTGCGCGCAGCAACGCCGGGGGATTGATCCCCGGGTGCCAGTAGAAATTGCGGTCTTCCTTGAGCAACAAGGCTTCGACCAGTGAAGGCGATATTCGCTCAAGCGGCAGCCAGAGGCGGTATTGGCCGTCATCCGCCAAGGTCATGCGCAACAGCGAACCGTCGTCGGCCAACACCACCCGTGACGAAGTGACCGCCTGCTCCAGCGGCGCGTGGGGCCACAAGCGCAAGCCCGCCAACACTACCGCCGCTGCAAGCAGCGGCGTCAGGCGCTTAAGGCTTTGTAATTTCAAGCTGGCCTACTTTGCCGCGCCCTTGCAGGGTGGTTTCGTACATGCCTTCGGCGTAGGCCGGTGGCGTATTGAAGGTGCCCGCGTTAGTGGCACGCACGCGGTAGACGAAAGTGCCTACGTCCCGCAGTGCAGTGCCGTACAACACCACGCGATCATCTCGCACGTCCACGTACTCCGGCTGCCAGGTGCTCAGCTCGATTTCGCCGATGGGTGCTTGCCATGTGTCTTCTTCCTGGCGGTCCTCTACGTATTCGGACTCTTCGCCTTCGCCCTCACTCTCGTCAGTACTGGCGGCTTCCGGCTCCGGCGGCAAGTTATACACAGGCTCAACGCCACCCGGCAGCAAGTCGACCACGGCCACTTGCTGCACTTGATCGCGGTCGGTGGCGCGCAGACGCAAGCGCACCAGGAACTCTTCGCCCACGGCGACTTTGCTCACCGGCTCGCCCTTAAGGTCGAGGTATTCGTGGATGATCTCCAGCCCATTGTTGATCGGCTTGAGCTTGGTGCCCTTGTCGAAACCGGCTTCGCTGAGCATGTAGAACGCGGCAGGGCCATCGGATTTTTCCATCACCAGCTTTTGCGTGGCACCCGGCACCGCCGCGCGTGGCGGTTGGCCGGCCATGTCCAGCAACTGCTGCTGTTTGTCACCCAGCCAGGCCGTGGCCTTGAGGGTCATGTCGCTTTGCGCCCGCTGGCCATAGTTGTCCAGGGCCCGCAGCAACAGCGCCGCCGACAACGAGTTGTAACGCTGCTCGTTGAGGCGCTTACCGAGTTTATCCAGCAGCGCCGTGGGCACATCGTCCATCAACTCCGGGAAGTGCCGCGCCAGCAGGTGCAGGTGTTCGGCATCGTGCACCAGCGGGTCGTAGTACAGGCCATCGCTGTCCCACTTATCCACAAGGGCGCGCCACGGGATTTTGCGGAACAAGGTGTCGGCCTGGCGATCCTGCTTGAGCAACTTGTAGCTGGCGGCCAGGTACGCGGCGCCCAGGTCGTTCTGCCAGGTGTCCTTGAAGTAGCTCTCGTAGCGCTCGCGGATATCGCTCAAGGCGCCGCTCACCAGAATCCCCTGACGGCTCAAGAGGTAACTGGCGTAGGCGCGGTTGCGCAATTCCGACAGGCCTTCACTCGGGCCGTTGGCCAGGTCTGTCAGATAGGCATTCGAGCGCACCAGCAGATCTTCCGGCACCGGCAGGCCACGTTCCTTGGCTTCGATCAGGAAGTCGGTGGCATACAGGCTGGCGTACGGCGCCACGTCCGGGTTGGCCGCCCACAAACCAAAGCCGCCGGCCTGGTTCTGGCGTTGGCGCAGCATGCGCACCGCGCTGGCGAAGGCTTGCTCGGCTTCGGGTGCGTTGCCGCCCCAGATCAAAGCGGGCATGGCCTTGGACACCAATTGCTCGGTGCAGGCGTAGCCGTAGTCATCCAGGTAATGCTTGAGGCCGTTGGCCCACACCAGCGGCGAGGCCGCCACGCCCAATTGCACGTCGCGCAGTTGGCTGAACAGCTCGCGGGTGGGTTTGAGCTCTTTGCTGGCGCTGTCGAAGCGGCCCAGGCTCAAGGCTACGCGGTGTTCGCTCAACGGCCGGATCGAGGTGGTTTCCGCCACCTGGATGCGCTTGCCGTTGGGCAGTACCGCGACAAAACGCAGGTCCGCAGAACCCAGGGTATCGCCGACCTTGATCTTGAACTCGGCGGTGCCTTCCTTGCGCGGTTGCAACGACAGGGTGCTGCCCTTGTCGCCCTGCACCTTGAGGCCGTCGCTGGTCTGCACTTCAAACTTCACGTCGGCCGCCGCATCGAGGTTGCTGAACACCCCGGCGCTGACGTTGAACACATCCCCCGGCGCGACAAAGGCTGGCACGTTCGGCGTGATCACAATCGGCCCACGCACGTCGGTGTTGGCTTCGCTCACGCCCACACTGTCGCTGTCCACGGCCACCGCGAACAGGTGCAGCTTGCCGTTGAAGTTGTCTGGCACCTGGTAATGCAGCACGGTTTCACCGGCCGGCAAGTCCACCAAACCCGACCACCACGCCACCGGCGGCTGATGTTTGCGCTTGAACGGGTTGAGGTGATTGGCCAGGGCGCCTTCGGTGTCGCCACCGGGCGCTGCCCCACTGAGCAGGCGGCTGAATTCCGGCAGGATCAGGTCAAGGATCTGACTGGTACCGACCTCCAGCGCGCGCTTCTGGAAGAAGAAGCCCAGCGGGTCCGGCGTTTGGTAGCGCGCCACTTGCAGGATGCCTTCGTCCACCGCATACACCACGGCGCGGCCCGGACGGTCGGCGTTGACCTTGATGTCGAGCATTTGCCCCGGCTCGATCTTCGCCGGGCCTTCGACGTTGAGCGCCATGCGCCGCGCATCCAGGTTGATGCCAAAGGGCACCACGCCGTAGGACAGCGGGCTCATATACACCTCGGCCGAGCCCGTATCCCGCACAAACTGCACGTTGACGTAGGCATTGCCCTCAAGGCCTGCCGGCACGCGGATATGTTGCACGCTGTTGGTGCTGTCGGCCTTGAACCACTGCTGGGTGTAGACCTTGTCACGCTCGATGGTGATCAAACCGGCGCCGGTGTAAGGCGCGCGGATGCTGATGGCGATCTCATCACCGGTGGCATAGCTGCGTTTATCCAGGCGCAGTTGCAGCTCGGCGTTGCGCTCCAGGGAGCGCGAGGTGTTGCCGCGCCCGGCCACGCTGTAGTCGATCTGGTTGAGCAGGTTGCCGTTGGCGTCCTTGAGTTGCAGGGTGAAATCCCCCGGTGTGGCGGTATTCAGGCTCTGCTTGGCGCCGTCCACGGTCATCGCCAGCGGTGAGGCCGGTTGGCTGATGTTCTTGATGCGCGACTCGTACTTGTAGGTGCCGTTGGACTGCTTCACCAACACCGACACGTAGCGATGCTCGACGACTTCAGTGGTCAGACCGTCCACGGGCAGTGGCGAAAGGTCCGGCGCGACGGCCAGCCATTGCACTTGGCGCGGTGCATCCTTGGCAACGTACGACAGCGAATCCTGACTTTTCACACCCACCAGATAGGGCGCGGACGACACCAGCAAGGCACTTTGCGCCGCCACATTGCGACCGCCCTCGGCTTCAAACACCTGGGCCATCACTTGCAGGCGGTAGGTGCTGTTGGCAAAACGTTGCAGGTTCAGGTCGAGCACCGCCTGGCCGTTATCGTCGGCGGTGGTTTCGGCCAGGTCTTCGGTGCTGGCGTCTTCCAGGCCATCGTTAAGGCGGAAGCGATAGTCGGGGTAGCGGTCGAACGCCGCGAGGGTTGGGCTCAGGGACATCTTCGCCGTGACCCGACGCCCGGACGCCGGAGCACCGAACAAATGCATCGCGGTGACTTTGGCCACCACTTGGTCGGGTGCAATCCAGCCCTGCACAGGGGTGTCGTGCAGGCTCAGGCTGACCTTCATGCGGTCGGGCTCGAAGTCGCGCACCTTGAAGCTCACGCTGCCCAGGTCGGTGCGGGTCTGCTTTTGGCCAATCAGCTGCAACGTCGCGGTGTAGTCCCCGGCGGGGGCCACTTCACTGCTTTGGAAGTCAAAGGTTTCAAAGCCGCTGGCGGACAGCTTCAGCGGTTGGCGAATCACTTCCAGGCCACGCGGGTCGGTGATTTGCAGCTCCACCGGCAGGCCTTGCAGGGCCCCTTTCCAGTTGCCGCTGCGCACGATCATGCCCAAGTGCGCGGTTTCACCCGGGCGGTACAGGCCACGGTCGGTAAACAGGTAGGCGCTGAGGCGATCAATCGCACCGTCTTCTTCCAAACCGCCTACGTCGAAGCGCGACAAATCCAACTGCTGGGACTGACGGGCAATGGGCAAGAACGACTGGTCATTGCCACGGGTGACCACATACATCAGCGGCGTTTTCTCACGCCGCAGTTCATCGAGCTTGGCGAAATGCGCGTGGCCTTCGCCATCGGTGCGGCCGCTGCTGACCGGCAGACCGTTGCGGCCGATGATGTCCACCTGTGCGTCGGCCACCGGCGAGCCGTTACCGATGGACTGCACGTACACATCATGGCTGCCGTCGCTGGAGCGCTTGGCGATGATGCCGAGGTCGGTCACCACGATAAACCGCAGGTCGCTGGTGCTGCTGCGGTCGTACTCGAAGGTGCGCTCGGCCGGGTCATCCTGGGGGCTGAGCTTGAGTACGAAAATACCGCGTCGGCCGCCGTTGGCAGTGAGGTAGTGGCCCAGGTCCACGTTGTCGTAGACGGTTTTGGCCGGGTCATTGGACGACAGTGGAATATCCAGCGACTGCCGCTCGACCATGCGGTCGAAATACTCGTTACCGAAGTTGGGCCGGGCAAAGCTGCCGCTGCTCTGGTCCACCAGGTGTTGCAGCTGGTTGGGCAGCAGGCGGGCGATTTCTACGTGGGCGCCGGGCACGCCACGGGCCATGAAGCCCAGGCGTTTTTCGCCATTGAGGCTGAGCAATGCGCCGTCAGACAGGAACTGCAACGTGCGCGGATACGCCGGCATGCTGATGAGCGACGCCGTAGGATTCTTCGCCAGGTAGCCGCCGATGGCTTCCAGGTTGGCCGGAACGCGCACGTAAATGGCACGGCCAGCCGGCGCCTTGAACTTGAAGGCATGCAGGGTGTTCAGCGGTTCGACGCTGGGCACATGGGTCAGGTTGACCTTGGTGCTACGGGCGAGCAGAGCGTCGTCAATGTCGTTGCTGCTGTAGGGGCGGGTATCGTCTTGGGCTTTTTCCGGCAGCAACCAGGCCTGCACCTTACCGGCGATGGTGTCATCGGCTACAGCGCTGGAACTACTGAACATCAGCACCGGCTCCGGCTCGCCACGTGCGTTATCGACAAAACTCACTTCGGCGCTGGTAAAGGTCAGGCGATAACGACCGGGCACGGTCACTTGCGCCACCAGCGGCGCGGTGCTGGCGTTGCCGCCGTCGCGGGCCTTGAGGCCTTCGTCGAGCTTGGCGGTGACCGGCGTGCTTTCCAGCGGTGTGGCCAGGGCGGCGGAGCGCACGTAGGCGTTGAGCTTTTTCTCGTCGAAGGTGATTTCCGGGCGGTTGGGCAACTGCGCGTCGCGGTAGGCCAGGCCTTTGTCGAGGGTGACTGACACGCGCTTGCGTAGGCTGTCTTCATCCACCGGGTGGGAAAAATGGAAGGTGGCCACCAGCTGTTTCAGCGTCGGGTTGGACGGGTCTTGATACAGCTCGCTTTGCCCCAGGGTGGCGCGGAACGTCTGGGTCGAAAATTGGCTGCTGTATTGGCTGAGCAGTACGCCATCGGCCAGCAGGTTTTGCTTGGCCAGGTCCAGGGTGTAACCGGCGTCGACTGGCCAGTCTTTTTCCGGCACGAACAGCAAGGTGCGGTCGTCGGACCAACGCCAGGTACCGGCCACGTTGGGCTTGAGGCTGATGCCTTCGGTCACCGGCTTGCCAATCGCCGCCAGGGGCGCCACGGACTCGGCGAAGCGTACCTGCACGTTATCCACCACCGGCGTTGGCTGGGTGTAATCGGTCAGGTTCGGCTTGTGCAGGGAATAACCCACGGTGTGGGGTTGTGGCAGGTGGGAATACCACTGCCAGCCATAGAACCCAGCGGCCGCCAAAAGTACCAGGCCCAATACACCGGCGCCGGTCTGACGCGGATACGCACGGGCCTTGTGGCCCAGGTTCGCAACGCCACTGCCTATGGCCCGCAGCCAGAACGGCGGACGCCACTGGCCAAAGACGGCCCCCACCACAGTCGCTAACGCACCGGCAATACGGCGGCTGATCGCTTTGAACGAGTCGAACATGGTGAGCATCCCTGGCTAAGTGCGGCGTATCTTACACGCGTCTTTGATACAAAAGATGACGCCGACAGGCCGTAAAGCGGGGATGTGTGTGCGGCCCCTCACAAGGTGGTTTGAAACAAGCCTTTTACATATTCGCGAAAGTTGGCCACCAGCGGATCAGTGTCGCCCTTGCGCCAAGCCAGGTGCAGTTCGGCGTGGGCGCCGCCTAGTTCGATGGGTTTGAACACCACCTGTTCGGAGGGCAAGTGCTGGGCGGTGCTGGGCACCAGCGCGATGCCCATGCCGATATTGACCAGCGAAAGAATGGTGTGGGTCTGGTACAGGTATTGGACGTAGTGGGGCTCGACGCCCGCTGCGCGAAACAGCCCTGAGAGCAGCTCAAACGAGTATCGGCCCTCCGAGGGCGAATACATGATGAAGGGCTCACGGTCCAAGTCGCGCACGGTGAGGTGTTCGCGCTGGGCCAGGGGGTGGCCGACGGGGAGAGCCAGAGTGAACGGGTCGCGCAGCACGCAGGTGGTTTCGATGCCGGCATGGACTTTATCCGGGCGGATCAGCCCCAGGTGCAGGCGATTGGAGAGCAGGGCTTCTTTCTGTTCGGGAGTGGACATCTCCTTGAGCACCAGGTCGACGTTTTCAAAGGTGCGGTAAGCGCCGGACACAACCTCGGGCAGCACCTTGAAGCGCGCTGCCGATATAAAGCCCAGGCTGATGCTGCCAGCCTCACCGCGCACCGTGCGCCTGGCAGTGAGCGCGGCGGTTTCGCAGCGCAGCAGGATGTCCTCGGCTTCGGGCAAAAAAGCCCGGCCGGCGGGCGTTAACTGCACCGACCGGCGGGTGCGCGCGATCAGCATCACCCCCAGGTCATGCTCCAGCGCCTGGATCTGCCGGCTCAGCGGCGACTGGGTCATGTTCAAGCGTTGAGCGGCCTTGCCAAAGTGCAGTTCGGTGGCCACCGCGACAAAGCAGCGAAGTTGAATCAGCTGGAACATGATGCAAATCCTGCATTAGTTGATGCCGATTGAGCGTTGGAGAGGAATAAGTGCCACTGATTAGACTGAGTACCGTGTGCTAAATCAAGGGATGCGGCACCGTCAGGCCACTCTTCAGGAATACCTCAATGACAGTGACAACTACTTTGCGTGCCGCGCTGGACGGGATCTCCGGGATCCTCGTGACACCCTTTGATGCCCAGGATCAAATCGATGGCCCGCGCCTCAAGTCGATTGTCGACCACGCTATCGACGCCGGTGTGCATGCACTGGTGGCCAACGGCAATACTGGCGAGTTCTACGGGCTGAGCCTGGCGGAAGCCAAAGACATGGCCCAGATCGCCGCGGCCCATATCGACGGCCGGGTTCCCTTGATCGCCGGTGTAGGACGCAGCATTGGCGACGCGTGCGATCTTGCTAAAAACGCAAAAGAAGTCGGCGCCTCGGCGCTGATGATCCACCAGCCGCCAGACCCGTTCTCGGCGCCCCGTGGGTTTATTGATTATGTGAAGCGCGTGGGCGCGGCCAGCGGCGGCTTGCCGTTGATTCTGTACCTGCGCAACGAAGCCATTGGCCTGGCCGCGATTGAAGAACTGTGCCGGCTGCCCCAGGTGATCGGGGTCAAGTGGGCCTCGCCCACGCCGATGGTACTGGCCGAGGCGATTCGCCGGACTGCCGATTTGGATATCGCCTGGGTCGGCGGCTTGGCCGAGACCTGGGCGCCGCCGTTCTACGCCGTCGGCGCACGCGGTTTCACCTCGGGACTGATTAACGTCTTCCCGGCGCGTTCGGTGGCTATTCACAACGCACTGGAAGCCTCGGACTACGCCACGGCGCGCACGCTGATCAACGACATGTTGCCGTTTGAAGAACTGCGCGCCGAAGAAAACAACGGCACCAACGTGACTGTGGTGAAAACCGCTTTGCAGATGATTGGGCATGACTGTGGTGCAACCCGTCCGCCGTCCGCCTGGCCGCTGACCGCCAAGGCCAAGACGCACTTGAACGACCTGCTAGTGGGTTGGGAGTTGGTGCCTTAACCGACCTGGATCTTCACCGGTTTCAACTTGTTTCCCGCGAAAAAAAATAATATCGGAGAGCGCTCGTGGAAAGTTCTAAAGACCTGACCAAGCTCAGGAAAATACAACGCGTCAGTTTATTCCTGCTGGTGATCAGCGTGACGGTCAGCACCATTGACCGTGCCGCACTGTCGGTGGCCAATCCGCTTATCCGCGAAGAGTTCGGACTCTCCGTGGCTGACATGGGTTATCTGCTGTCGGCGTTTCTGTGGGCCTACGCATTGGCCCAACTGCCTATCGGCACCCTGATTGACCGCTACGGCCCGCGCTGGGTGCTGTCCATCGGTTTGGCCGTATGGTCGACCGCCCAGGCGTTGTGTGGCCTGGTGACCGGCCCGGTGCAACTGTTTGCCGCCCGCGCGTTGTTGGGGGCCGGTGAAGCGCCGCAGTTTCCATCCGGCGCACGGGTGGTGCGCGACTGGTTCGCCATCAAGGAGCGCGGTACGGCCACGGGGATCTTCCTCAGTGCCTCGTACTTGGGCACGGGTCTGGCCGCGCCCTTGCTGACCTTTTTGATGCTGTCGTTCGGTTGGCGCTGGATGTTCATCGTCATGGGTGTGGTGGGCTTGGTGGTGGCGGTGCTGTGGAAGTGTTTCTACCGCGAACCCGAGCAAGTGCAGCTGTCCCAGGCCGAGAACGAGCATCGCCTGGATGGCAACGTTAAGCCCACCACCAACCGCGTCACCTTTGCGCAATGGCGCAGCCTGTTCCGCAGCACCACCACTTGGGGCCTGGTGATCGGTTACTTCGGTGTGATCTATGTGAACTGGCTGTTCAATACCTGGCTGCCAGGCTACTTGCAGATGGAACGCCACATGACCTTGGAAAAGGTCGGCTGGGCGGTGGCCGTGCCTTACACCTTCGCGGTGTGCGGCGCACTGTTTGCCGGGCGTTTGACCGACTGGCTGACCCGTCGCGGTGTCAGCCTGATCAACAGCCGCCGTATTCCGGCCAGTTGCTTCTTGCTGGTGCAATTTGCCTTGATCGTGATGGTGACGTTCATTCCGGATAACACCCTGGCGCTGGCTTGCCTGTCGATGGCGATGTTCTGCGGCACAGCGGCAACCACCACGGCCTGGGCCATGATCAGTGCGCTGTGCCCGTCCAGTTGCACCGGCTCCATGGGCGCCCTGCAAAACCTGGGGGGTTACACCGGCGGTGCGTTGGCACCGGTGATCACTGGCTTGATCGTGCACAACACCGGCTCATTCACCCCGGCCTTGTTTACCGGCGCCGGCATGTCGCTGATGGCAGCGGTGGTTTATCTGTTCTTTGTGCGCTCGCCGGTAACGGTCGATGACGTCGAGACATTTACCAACGTTCAGCCTGCCAAGTCGGCTTAAAACCCACTCACTACTAATAAGCGCCCCGACTCACTCATCGGGGCGCTTTCGAGTCTTTTAGGAGTCACGCCATGCTGACCATTCTGGGTCAAAACTTTATCAACGGCGCCCGCAGTGCCCTGGGTCAATCGCTGCATGTCAGTCTGGACGCCACCACTGGCGAAGTGCTGCCTTACGCGTTCTACCAGGCCACGGAAGATGAAGTGGATGCTGCCTGCTGCGCTGCCCAAGACGCGTTCTCGGTGTACCGCCAACTGAGCCCGGCGCGCCGTGCCGAATTTCTTGACGCCATTGCCGATGAACTCGATGGCTTGAATGACGATTTCGTCGCCATCGTCTGCCGCGAAACCGGTCTGCCTGCGGCCCGCATCCAGGGTGAACGCGGGCGTACCGGTGGCCAGTTGCGGCTGTTTGCCCAAGTGCTGCGTCGCGGTGATTTTCTGGGGGCGCGCATTGATCTGGCGTTGCCGGAGCGCCAACCTCTGCGGCGTGCCGATATTCGTCAATACCGCATCGGCGTCGGCCCGGTGGCGGTGTTTGGCGCGAGCAATTTCCCCCTGGCCTTCTCAACGGCCGGTGGCGATACCGCCTCGGCGCTGGCGGCGGGTTGCCCGGTGGTGTTCAAGGCCCACAGTGGGCATATGGCCACGGCTGATGTGGTCGCCAACGCCATCACCCGCGCGGCTGAGCGCACCGGCATGCCTAAAGGTGTGTTCAACATGATCTTCGGCAGCGGCGTAGGCGAAGGTCTGGTCAAGCACCCGGCCATTCGCGGCGTTGGCTTCACCGGCTCGCTGACTGGTGGCAACGCGCTGTCGCGCATGGCGGCAGAGCGCCCGGACCCAATCCCGGTATTTGCCGAGATGTCGAGCATCAACCCGGTGATCATCCTGCCGGGCGCGCTCAACGCCCGCAGCGCAACGGTGGCCAAGGAGCTGGCCAATTCGGTCACCATGGGCGTGGGCCAGTTCTGCACCAAGCCTGGCCTGGTAATGGGCGTGCGTTCGGCGGCATTCAGCGCCTTTCTCGATGAGCTCAAAGTGCAAATGGGCGCCCAACCGCCCCAGACCATGCTCAATGCCGGTGGCCTGAAAAGTTACATCGGTGGCGTCGAACACCTGGGCGCCCACCCCGGCGTGGCGCATCTGGCGGGCCAGGCCCAAGGTAAAAAGCACGCACAGGCGCAGCTGTTCAAGGCGGATGTGAGTTTGCTGATCGACGGCGACGAACTGCTGCAAGAAGAAGTCTTCGGCCCTGCCACCGTGGTGGTCGAAGTCGCCGACGACGCCGAACTGGGCCGCGCCCTGCTGGCCCTGCGTGGTCAACTCACCGCCACCCTGATCGGTGAGCCATCGGACCTTGAGCAGTACCAGTGGCTGGTACCGCTGCTGGAAGAAAAGGTCGGGCGCATCCTGGTCAATGGCTACCCCACCGGCGTCGAAGTCTGCGATGCCATGGTGCATGGCGGGCCTTACCCGGCCACCTCCGATGCTCGAGGCACTTCGGTGGGCACCTTGGCCATCGACCGCTTCCTACGCCCGGTTTGCTACCAGGACTACCCGGACGCGCTACTGCCCGAAGCCCTGCGCAACGCCAACCCGCTGGGGTTGCGGCGGTTGGTTAACGGAGAGTGGAGCAGCGCGGTGTTTTAGGTTTCACCGAAAACCCTATGTGGGAGCGGGCTTGCTCGCGAAAGCGGTGTGTCAGCCAACCTATCAAGTGGCTGAACCACCGCTTTCGCGAGCAAGCCCGCTCCCACATTTTGATCTTCACCAGGCTTCAATACAGAGGGCTCAGGTCCACCAGAAACGCACAAGGTGGAAGAAAATCGGCGCGGCAAAACATACCGAATCCAGCCGATCCAGCATGCCGCCATGCCCTTCGATCATATGCCCCCAGTCCTTCACGCCGCGGTCGCGCTTGATCGCTGACATCACAATGCCGCCGGCAAAGCCCAGCAGGTTGATCAACAGTGCAATCAAAAACGACTGCCACGGGTTGAACGGGGTGGTCCAAAACAGCGCGGCGCCGATCAGGGAGGAGAGCAGGATGCCGCCGACGAAGCCTTCCACGGTTTTGGACGGTGACAGGTTGGGCGCAATCTTGTGTTTGCCGAACAACTTCCCACACACGTACTGAAGCACGTCCGACAGTTGCACCACGATCACCAGGTAGGCAATCAGCAACAGATTGCGACCTTCATAGCCGGGGATGTCGAGGGTGAGCAGCGCGGGCACGAACGACACGCAGAACACCGCGATCATCAAGCCCCACTGCACTTTCGAAGCGCGCTCCAGGAAGTGCGTGCTGTCGCCACCCAGGGACGCGAGGATCGGCAACAGCAAAAACACGTACACCGGGATAAAGATCGAGAACAACCCGTACCAGTCCGAATAAATCAGTAGGTATTGCAACGGCAGCGCCAGGTAGAACGCCGCCACCAACGCCGGGTAGTCGCTGCGCCGCGTTGGGGTGAGGGTGAGGAATTCGCGCAGGGCGTAGAACGACACCGCGTAGAACAGCAGGATCACTGCGCCGGTGCCGAGCCAGAAGGCAATGCCGATCACCACCACCATCACCCACCAGGCGTTGATGCGGGCGTTGAGGTTGTCGATCACCGCGTTGGGCGTGCCACGGGTGCGCAGCTTGAGGATCAGGCCGATCAGCGAGGCGAGCACCAGGATCGCGCCGATGCCGCCGAACAGCATTATGGTCTGGCTGTGCATATCAGGAATGCTCCGGGGCAAGGGCGAGCAGGGCGTCGCGGGTGCGGGCGAGGAAGGCGGCTTTGTCTTCGTCGTCTTCCAAGTGCAGCGGTGCGCCGAAGCTGGTGGTGCACAGCAAGGGCAACGGCAAGACGCGGCCCTTGGGCATGACCCGGTTGAGGTTGGCGATCCACACGGGGATCAATTCAGCCTGTGGGTAACTTTTGGCCAGGTGATAGAGGCCGCTTTTGAACGGCAGCAGGCCGTCTTCGAGGTTGCGGGTGCCTTCGGGGAAGATGATCAGCGAGTCGCCGCCTTCCAGGGCACTGAGCATGGGCTGCAACGGGTTATCCACAGGGTCTTTGCGTTCGCGGTCGATGAGCACGCCGTTGAATACGCGGTTGATGATGTAGCGGCGCAGGGCGCTTTTGTTCCAGTAATCGCTGCCGGCCACCGGGCGCGTGAATTTGCGCAGGTTCTGCGGCAGTGAGGCCCACAACAGCACGAAGTCGCCGTGGCTGCTGTGGTTGGCGAAATAGATGCGCTGCACCGGCACCGGCGCGCACCCGAGCCACAGGCTGCGAGCGCCGGTGACGGTGCGGGCCATGGAGGTAATGAGCGTGGCGACCACGGGTTCGAACATGGGAATTCCTTATCCGGCGAAAGGCAGCCAAGGGCTGGCGAGGATCACGCCCAGGGTCAGCAGCGCTTGCGCGCCCAGCAGCCAGGCTTGTTTGCGCAGCAGTTTGAGCGCGCCGCGACGGCGTTCGGCCCAGGGCCTGCCAGCGCGCTTGGGCGATTGCAGGCCGAGGGTTTGCAGGGCTTGGTCGAGGTCGCCGGTACGGTCTATGTCGCGGGCCAGCAGGGCGAACAGGTCGGCATCGAAGGCCACCCGCAGCGCCCAGTATTTTTGCAGCAGCCCCAGAATAATCATCCACAGGGCCAGCAGCAGGCAGATCGTTGAAATGCTCGCCATCAATACTTGCGCAAGGCCGAACAGCACGCCGAGCACGGTCAGGCCTGTGGATAACTGGTCCAGCGAACGACCACGGCGCAACAGGATGGCGACGACCTGTAGTTCCATATCAGCAGGCATGGGGCAGACCCTCCAACGCTTCACGGTGAGCGGGATGCAGGACCACATCGGCCCGCGCTGTACGAATAATAGTCAGCGCCTGCTCCACCGTCGCGGCGTGGCCGGTATGCAGCAACCAAGCGGCGACGGCCGTTGCGCTGCGGGAGTAGCCGAGGGCGCAGCACACCAGCAGCGGGCCGTGGGCGCGCAGGCGCTCGATGGCCTGGGCGGCTTGCAGGCATTCGGCGGGTGTGGGGGCGATCAAGTCGAGCACGGGGATGGATACGTAGGCGCGCCCCTGTGGATTAATCGGCAGCTCGGCGCACAGATCGACGATGGCCTTGAAGTGCTCTTGCTCGCGCGTTGTAGGAATACGCCCGAGCCAGACGTTATCCACAATCAGATCCGGTTGTGGATGTTTGCGTGTCCACAATCGTGAGTTGATCCACGCGGCGGCCAGATAAGGCGCATAAAGCCACCGCGCGGCGGGCGTGAGTCGACCATCGGCACGCTTCTGAAAACCCGCAGCCCCCAGCACGAAATAGTTCGCCTTGATCAAGGCCAGGGAAACCGCTGGCCAAAGTATCCACAGCCAGCCGCCGCCCATTACAAACGCCAGGATCGCCAGCGCCAACGCGCCCAGACCGTAGCGCATGCCCAGCCGCCAGCGCTGGGTGTCCCGCGTCAGCCGTGCGTTTAGCAGCGGGCTAGGATGCTCCACCGGCCACAACCACACGCATATCCAACCGGCGAGGGCGCCTGTGGGTAAGTCGATAAAGTGATGTTGATAAGTGGTCAGCACCGAAATACCGATCAGCGCGAACCAGCCATGCACCAGCCAACGCCACATGCCCTGGCTGTGGCGCTGGTACATGACCCACAAAATCACCAGCAGCGCGATATGCAGCGAAGGCGCCTGGTTGAAGGGTTTGTCGAACCCGGCCAGGACCGCGAACAGCCAGCCGAATACGCCGTCCAGTTCCGGGCGCTCGAAGGTGAAGCGCAGCGGCCAGATCAGGAAGCAGCTCACCGCGATTACCTGTGCACTCAGCAGCCGCAGCGCATGTTGCTTCAACTCATGCCGGGTGTGGGGCAGCAGCAGGGAAAACCCGTAAAGCAGGTCGATGGACCAGTAGGGCACGATGGTCCAGGCCCAAAACGGCATATGGGTTTCCCAGTCGAACACCAGCGTGCCGACGTCGCTGCGTTGGCTGGTGACCCAGGTGGCGAAGCCGTAGGTGCTGAAAAACAGCGGCGCCAACAGCAGCAGCCACAGAAAGGCAGGCTTTAACAGGCCGGGTTCGCGCATGTTCAGATCTTCTGTGCCAGGGACACGGTAAAGATGCCCCACTCATCCACACGCTGGGTGATCTTGCGAAAGCCCGCGGCTTCGACCAATTGATCCATCTCGGCCTGGCTGCGGCGGCGCATCACCCAGGCCTGGCCTTGGCGGTGGCTGGTGAGGGCGCGGGCGATCAGTTCCAACTGCGGGTGCCATGGTTGGCCGGTGTAGACCAGGTAACCGCCAGGCTCCACGGCCTCGGCCAAGCCCGCCAACGAGCCGCCGACCATGGCGTTGTCGGCAAACAATTCATACAGGCCGGACACCACTGCCAGCGTCGGCTTGGGCTCCAGCGCCGCCAGATCGGCGCGATCAAACGCATCGCCTTTGACGAACTGCGCAATATCCCCCAGGCCCTTCTCGCGAATCAGCGCGCCACCGTCGCGCACGTTGATGTCGCTGTAGTCGCGCAGCAGGATCGATTCCGGCAGCGGCGATACGCCCTGCAAGGCTTCGAGAATGTAGCGCCCGTGGCCGGCGGCGATATCGACAATGCGCACTTGGCGGTCATCGTCACGCAGCTTGGCCATGGCTAGGCGCAGCAGTTCCTCGACGTTCAACTTGCGCTGGCGAATACCGCGCCAGCCGATGGAGTTGAGGTAGTTGGTGTCGATCATCCGACCCAGCCCGCCCTTGCCGGTGGGCTTGTTGCGGTACACGTAGTCCAGGGTGCTGCCGGAGTCGAAGCCGGTGTCGAAGCCCAGCTTCACGCCATCGGACAGGTTCTTGCCCAGGCCCATGCTGGCGCGGGTGAGGCGCCAGTACAGGTCGCGCAGGGAGTTGCGCGGCAACGGCGCGGCGAGGGCTTCGGACTCGGCGCAAGTGGCGCCTATTTTGTCGGCGTCCAGCAACGAAGCGCGGTCCAGCGGGTGCGCGAAGTTTTGCAGGATAAAGCGCCGGGCGCTGCTCACGGCGGTGGCGCGGTCACGCTCACCCAAGGTGTCGTGGAAGAAACCGGGGAGGATGTGCAGCTCTTTTTTCAGGCTGCCCAGGCGGTCGAAAAACTGCTGCTGGGGTTTGCGGTGCACCACAAAGTCCGAACCCGAGACCAACAGTTGGGTCGGCACCTGGATCGCCTGGGCATCAGCGACAACGCGGTCGGCCGCTTCGTACAGGCCCAGCAGCACATTCACCGAGATGGCCTTGGTGATCAGCGGGTCGCTGTCGTAGGAGGCCACGCGCTCGGGGTCATGGCTGAGGAACTTGGCCTTGACGTAACTGTTGACGAAAAAGTTGCCACGAAACTTGCGCATCAGGGCCAGGCCCGGACGGGCGAAGGGCACGTACAGCTTGACCTTGAAGGCCGGGGAGGCCAGCACCAGGGCGCGGATCTTCGGCGCGTAATCGTGCACCCAGGTGGCTGCGATCACCGCGCCGACGCTTTGTGCGATGACGGCGAAGTTCTCTGGCTCGATGCCATAGGTGGCGCCGATGTGATCGCAAAAGGTCTGCACATCGCGGGCGCTGGTGGCGAAGCTTGGGCTGTCGCCGCGTTCACCGGGGGACTGGCCGTGGCCACGGGCGTCCCAGGCGAAGAAGTCGAATTGCGGCAGGTTCAGCTCATCCACCAAGTGGGCAATGCGCCCCGAATGTTCGTGGCCGCGATGGAACAACACGATGGCCTGGCGTGGCCCGGCACCTTCTGTCGCCGGCCAATGCCGGTAGAACAGCTCGACGCCATCGTGGGTGCTGAAGGTGTGTGCTTGTTGTTCACGCATCGCAAAATCCTTATGCAGAAGGGGAAGTGGTTTCGTTAAGACCTTGGCGCACGCGGTTGACCAAGGTATAGGCGAGCAGGGCGGCCACCAGCCACATCACCCCCTCCACCCAGCCTGCGCCGAGCCAGCCCAGCGCCACGCCGGTGGCCAGCACGCCGAGCACGAAGGCCCGGTCGCTTTTGCCCATCGGCCCGTCATAGCGGCGGGATGCGCCCACCATCGGCCCCAACACACCCGCGTATTCGCTGAACACCGCCAGCAGCGCCACCAGCAACACCGGCGCCAGGCTCACGCCTGGGATCAGCGCAAACGGCAGGATCAGCGCGCTGTCGGCGATCACATCGCAAAGTTCATTGAGGTAGGCACCCAGGCGCGACTGCTGGCCGAATTCACGGGCGAGCATGCCGTCTATGGCGTTGAGGGCCATGCGCAGGATCATCCACAGCGGGATCAACGCAAACAGCCACAGGTGTTGGGCAAAGCTGGCGATCAACAGGCCCACCAGCAGGGAAACCACACCGGCAAGGACGGTGATCTGATTGGCAGTGGTGCCGTTGTCGTAGAGACGCTGCACCAGCGGGCGCAGCAGATTTTGAAAACGCGGCTTGAGCTGATAGATCGAAATCATGGGGGTGACGCTTCCTTGTCCGTGAGCCCGCGAAAAACTGGGTGGGAGTGTGCCGATTAAACGCGGCGTACACCAGTGATGGCGCGTGTTTATGGGGGGTTGGTCACGGTCTTGAGTACTGCGATGTACCCCTGTGGGAGCGGGCTTGCTCGCGAAAGCGGTGTATCAGTCAGAACATGTAGCGACTGACACCCTGCTTTCGCGAGCAAGCCCGCTCCCACAGGGGATTTGCAATGAGTTCGAAAGCTGTATTCATCGAACAAAAATTTCACGCTCTGTGTTATATCGTAACGAATTGTGTACGTGCGGGCGTTGAGTGGATGCAAGTGGATCTAGAAGCTGACGGCGCTTCGGTGGAAGGCCTGCCGCGTTTTCAGCAAGGGCTGTTCCATGCCCGTCGGTTGCGCCAAGCCGGCATCAGCCTGACGGTGCTGGCGGTGGCCGGTTGGGTGTTGGCGTTGTTTGTCGCCCTGTTTGCGCCGCTGTCGATCTGGCCGGTGGTGTTGATCAACTGTGCCTCGGCGCTGCTGGTGCTGGTGGCCGGTTTGCAATCGGCGTGGTGGGTAGCCGATTGGCGTGCCCAGGCGCTGGAAGAACCGGTGGTGGAACTATCCGTTGAGCCAAGCGGCCGCTATGCGCGCCTGATGGGACGCTTCGGCCAGCAGATCGGCGCGCCGGTGTTGTGGCTCGGCGGCTGGTCGCTGCTGGCGCTGGTCAGCATTATCGAGTTCTGGAGCCTGGCGCTGCCTGCCGCGCCGGTCGGCCAATCAGCCAGCATCGGTGCAGCGTTGGCCTTGGCACTGGGGTTTGGCTTGCTGGTGTTCGAACGCCGCCTCGCGCAGGAAACCACCGCCCAATGGCCGGAAGCCTCGCAACTGGCACAGTTGAGCCGGGTGGCGATTATCTGCCTGGTGGTCAGTGCGGTTTGCCTGCTGTTTGCTGGCGCCGAGTCGGTCTGGCCGCTACGTCTGGCCGTACTGATTGGCCTGTTGCCGGCACTGGTGGCCGTCGAATTTCTGCTGAGGGCCGTGCTGTCGTTGTTCAGCCCGCGCCAGCCGCGCCTTGAGCCGCGCCTGATGGCGCAAAGTTTTATCGCCGGGTTGTTGCGCTGGCCACCGCAACCCTTGCTGGCCTTGCAGCACGAACTGCACAACCGCTTCGGCATCGACCTGCGTCAGATCTGGGCCTTTACCTACATGCGCCGGGCATTTTTGCCGGTGTTGCTGGTGGTGCTGGCGGTCGGTTGGGCGCTGACCGGGGTGCACGAAGTGCCGCTGCAAGGGCGTGGGATTTATGAACGCTTTGGCAAACCGGTTGAAGTGTTCGGCCCAGGTTTGCATGCCGGGTTGCCCTGGCCGTTGGGCCGCGTGATCAGTGTGGAAAACGGCGTGGTGCACGAGCTGGCCACCAGCGTCAGCGAAGCCGCCACCCCGGAATTGGCCGCTGCCGAAGGCCCGGCGCCGCTGATCGCCAACCGCCTGTGGGACGCCAGCCACGTGAATGACAAATCCCAGGTCATCGCCAGCAGCAGCGGCGACAAGCAGAGCTTCCAGATCGTCAATATGGATGTGCGGTTCGTCTACCGCATCGGCCTGACCGATCAGGCCGCGCTCGCCGCCACTTATAACAGCGCCGATGTGCCGACCCTGATCCGCAGCACCGCCAGCCGCATCCTGGTCCACGACTTTGCATCACGTACTCTCGACGAATTGCTCGGGGAACAACGCACCAGCCTCGCCGACGAAATCGGCCGCGCCGTGCAGACGGATCTGCAAACACTCGACAGCGGCGTGGAAATTCTCGCCACCGTGGTCGAAGCGATCCACCCCCCGGCCGGTGCCGCCAATGCTTATCACGGTGTGCAGGCTGCGCAGATCGGCGCCCAGGCCTTGATCTCCCGCGAGCGCGGTGCCGCCAGCGAGCAAACCAACCAAGCCTTGCTGCAAGCCAGCACCGCCCGCGACCAAGCCACGGCCACCGCCCGCGAAGTGAATGCCGGTGCCCAAGCCGCCGACCTGCGGTTTGCCGCCGAACAAAAGGCCTATGCCACCGCTGGCAAGGCCTTCGTGCTGGAGCAGTACCTCGGCCAACTCAGCCAGGGCCTCGCCCACGCCAAGCTGCTTATTCTGGATCATCGCCTGGGCGCCGACAGTGCGCCGACGATTGATCTGCGTTCCTTTACCTTACCGGCCGATCCTTCGGTGCCGCGTAAAGCCGTTCAATAAGGAGTCTGTCTGTTGAGCGCTCATTCCCACGATCACGGTCATCATCATGGCCATCACCACCACCATCATCACGGTGACGAACACGCTGGCGGCCCGTTCCCATGGCGGCGCATGGCCTGGGCGTTGTTGCTGGTGTTGTTTGCGGTAGCGGCCGCCAGCCTGGTGCAGGTGCGTTCCGGCGAGGCCACGGTGATTACCCGTTTTGGCAACCCGGCGCGGGTGCTGTTGGAGCCGGGCCTGGGCTGGCGTTGGCCGGCGCCGTTCGAGGCGGCGATTCCGGTGGATTTGCGCCTGCGCACCACCTCCAGCGGCTTGCAGGATGTGGGCACCCGCGATGGCCTGCGCATCATCGTGCAGGCCTATGTGGCGTGGCAGGTGCAGGGCGATGCCGACAATGTGCAACGCTTTATGCGTGCGGTGCAGAACCAGCCGGATGAAGCGGCGCGGCAGATTCGCACCTTTGTCGGCTCGGCGCTGGAAACCACGGCGGCCAGTTTTGACCTGTCCAGTTTGATCAACACCGACGCCAGTCAGGTACGCATTGCCGATTTTGAAACGCAGTTGCGCCAGCAGATTGAGCAACAATTGCTCACCACCTACGGCGTGCGCGTGGCTCAAGTGGGGATCGAGCGGCTGACACTGCCCTCCGTCACCCTCACCGCCACCGTTGACCGCATGCGCGCCGAGCGCGAAACCATCGCCACTGAACGAACCGCCGTGGGTAAGCGCGAAGCGGCGCAGATTCGCTCCGCTGCCGAGCGCGATGCGCGCATCGTGCAAGCCGATGCCACGGTGAAAGCTGCCGATATCGAAGCCCAATCGCGGGTAGAAGCGGCGCAGATTTACGGCCGCGCTTACGCCGGTAATCCACAGTTGTATAACTTGCTGCGCTCCCTCGACACCTTGGGCACCGTGGTCACGCCGGGCACCAAGATCATCCTGCGAACCGATGCGGCGCCGTTTCGCGCCTTGGTGGACGGGCCTAAGGACGTCCAGCCATGACCGAGCCTGACAGCCCGTGGATTCAGGCCGGGCGCCTCACGTTCCTGGCGCTGTACGCGGTCACCGTGTTGGCCGCGCTGGCCTGGGCATTTTCCAATGTGCGCCAGATCGACCCGCAGAACCGCGCCGTGGTGCTGCATTTTGGCGCCTTGGACCGCATCCAGAATGCCGGGCTGTTGCTGGCCTGGCCGCAACCGTTCGAGCAAGTGGTGCTGTTGCCAGCGGCGGACCGGGTGATTGAGCGCCGGGTGGAGAACCTGCTGCGTTCCGACGCGGCGGTGCAGGCCGACCGGGTGGCCAGTTTCGCCACGCCGCTCAGCGATGCCTTGGCTGGTTCCGGCTACCTGCTGACCGGCGATGCCGGTGTGGTGCAACTGGATGTGCGGGTGTTCTACAAGGTCACCGAACCCTATGCGTTTGTGTTGCAGGGCGCGCATGTATTGCCGGCATTGGATCGACTGGTGACCCGCAGCGCCGTGGCCCTCACGGCGGCCCGAGACCTGGACACCATTCTGGTGGCGCGCCCCGAGCTGATCGGCAGCGACAACGGCGCCGCCGAACGCCGTGAACGGCTGCGCGGTGACCTGGTGCAAGGCATCAACCAGCGCTTGGTGGACTTGACCGCAAGCGGTCTGGGCCTGGGTATCCAGGTTACTCGTGTGGATGTGCAATCGAGCCTGCCGGGCCCGGCGGTGAATGCCTTCAACGCGGTGTTAACCGCCAGCCAGCAAGCCGACAAAGCCGTGGCCAACGCGCGTACAGAAGCCGAAAAGCTCACCCAGACTGCCAACCAACAGGCTGACCGCCTGGTGCAAGTGGCCCATGCCCAGGCCAGCGAACGCCTGGCCAATGCTCAGGCGCAAACCGCCACGGTGGCCAGCCTCGCCCAAGTCAAAGACCCCGGCCTGCTGCTGCGCCTGTACCGCGAGCGCTTGCCGAAGATTCTCGGCCAGGCCGGTTCCGTGACCACGGTGGACCCCAAGGACGACTCCCGCTTGATCATCCAGGGAGCCGAACAATGAGCGCACCCATGCTGACCTCCGCCGAACAGCGCAGTGCTGCGCGGCAATTGACCCTGGCCATGCTGGCTTTGGGTTTGCTGGTGTTGGGCCTGGTGTGGCGCTGGCTGGCGCCGGACCAGACCGGCGTGAGCCAACTGCTGCTGGGCGTGGCTTCGCTGTTGGTGGCGGTGCCGGTGATGCGTTCGGCCTGGTACAGCCTGCGGTTTCCCAGCCTGCACGGCATCACCGACCAACTGATCGCCCTGGCCATGCTCGGCGCTTGGGCCACCGGTGATCTGCTGACCGCCGCGCTGTTGCCGATCATCATGATCTTCGGCCATGTGCTGGAGGAGCGCAGCGTGATCGGCTCCCAGGAAGCCATTCACGCGTTGGGCAAGCTGACCCGCAGCCACGCGCGGTTGGTGCAGGCTGACGGCAGCATCGTTGAGGTGGACAACGGCACGCTGCACACCGGCGACATCGTTGAAGTGCGTGCCGGCGACCGCGTGCCCGCCGATGGCGTGGTGTTGTCGGGCCAGGCCAGCTTGGATACGGCGCCGATCACCGGGGAGTCGGTGCCGCTGGAAGCCAGTGTGGGCGTGCAGGTGTTTGGCGGGGCGATCAACCTCGATGGCCTGCTGCGCCTGCAAGTGACCCGCACCGGCAGCGAGTCGACTCTGGGCAAAGTCATCGCCTTGATGCAGAACGCCGAGCGCTCCAAGCCGCCGATCACGCGGCTGCTGGAGCGTTACGCCGGCAGCTATATGGTGCTGGTGCTGTTGCTGGCGGCGGTGACCTGGTTTGTGACCAACGACGCCCAGGCGATGCTCGCCGTGCTGGTGGCGGCGTGCCCCTGTGCGTTGGTGCTGTCGGCACCGGCCACGGCGATTGCCGGGATTGCCGTGGCGGCGCGCCATGGGATTTTGATTCGCAGCTCGGCGTTCCTTGAGGAGTTGGCAGACCTGACCTCGCTGGTGGTCGACAAGACCGGCACCCTGACCTTTGGCACCCTGCGTTTGCAGTCCATCGAAACCACAGCGCCGGATCGACAGGTGTTGCTCAATCTAGCCGCCAGCCTGGGTTCGGCCAGCAGCCATCCGGTCAGCCGGGCGTTGGCGGGGTTGGCCACGCAGGAACAGATGCTGGTGCTGACCGATATTCGTGAACGCCAGGGCCTGGGCGTGGTGGCGCAGACTGATCAAGGCGAAGCGGCGCTGGGACGGCCTGAGTTGTTCGAGCAATTGGGCATTGTGACCACGCCTGTCCCCAACCATGACGGACCGATTGCAGGCTTGGCGTTGAACGGGCAGTTCCTGGCCTGGCTGCTGCTGGCCGACAGCGTCAAGCCGGAAGCCCGCCAGGCCCTGCAAGAGTTGCGCGAGCTGGGCCTGGGGCGGCAACTGCTGCTGACCGGCGACCGCCAAAGCGTCGCCGACAGCTTGGCGTTGGACGTGGGCATCAGTGACGTTGAAGCCCAGGCGTTGCCGGAAGACAAGCTCAACCGCGTGCTGGGGGAGATCGGCAGCGGCTTCCGCCCGATGGTGGTGGGCGACGGCATTAACGATTCGCTGGCGCTCAAGGCCGGTGTGGTCGGCGTGGCCATGGGGGCGGGCGGGGCGGATATCGCGCTGGCGTCGGCGGACGTGGTGCTGATCGGCAGCGACCTGCGGCGCTTGGGCACCTGCGTGCGCTTGAGTCGCCAGTGCCGGCAGACGTTGCAGGTGAACGTGATCATCGGCCTGGGTTGGACGCTGGCCATCGTGGTGTTTGCCGCATTCGGCTGGCTGGGGGCGGCGGGCGCGATGATTGCGGCGGTGCTGCATAACCTCAGCACGTTACTGGTACTGGGCAACGCCGGGCGGTTGCTGCGTTTTCAGGAGCCATTGTCGAAACTTGAAGAAAAATCGTGAAGGCGTTGTAACGCCGATGGGGGGCCTCTCTCTAGTGGTGTGTCGAGACTGAGCAATCCGCTCGGACCGACACCCCTACTGATCTCTGAGGACTACAAAAATGAACATCAAGAACGCCGTATCCGGTGCTGCCCTGGCTATCGCTGCCGCCACTCTGTTTGCCGGTGTCGCCACCCAGGTACAGGCTGCCGACGCTACTGTTCATTGCTACGGCGTCACCTCCTGCAAAGGCATGAACGACTGCAAAACCGCTGAAAACGCCTGCAAAGGCCAGGCAGTCTGCAAAGGCCACGGCTTCAAGGCCATGACCAAGGCCGCCTGCGATGCGGCTGGCGGTAAAGTCGGCGAGTAAGCGCGAGCCGGGTGCAACCGCAGCGGGTCTTCAAGCCGCTGCGGACACTTTTGCAGGAGTTCATGATGACGACACCATTCTCCTCCCTGGGCTACGGCCTGGGTCTACGCAACGAATACTATGAGCAGATCCTTGAACAATCCCCCGCGGTGGATTGGTTTGAAGTGATCTCCGAGAACTACCTGGTGCAAGGCGGCAAAGCCTTGTACTACCTCGACGCGATCGCCGAGCGTTACCCCCTGGTGATGCACGGCGTGTCACTGTCCATCGGCGGCCCCCATGCCCTCGATCTCGACTACCTGAAACAGATCCAGCAGCTCGCCGAGCGTATCCAACCGGCGTGGGTGTCCGATCACCTGTGCTGGAGCCGCGGCAGCGCCCACCAGTTGCATGACCTGTTGCCCCTGCCTTATACCGAAGAAAGCCTGTACCACGTGGCCGCCCGCGTGCGCCAAGTGCAGGACGTGTTGCAGCGCCCTCTGGTGCTGGAAAACGTCTCCAGTTACGTGCGCGCCAAGGCCGACGAATTCACCGAGTGGGAGTTTCTCAACGCGCTGGCGCACCTGTCGGGGTGCCAGTTGCTGCTGGACGTCAACAATGTGTACGTCAGCTCGCGCAACCATGGCTTCGACGCCTGGACGTTTATTCGTAACCTGCCACCGCACAGCATCCGCCAACTACACCTGGCCGGGCATATGGACTATGGCGACTATGTGGTCGATACCCATGATCATCCCGTATGCGATCCGGTGTGGGCGTTGTATCAGCAGACGTTGGAACATTTGGGGCCGGTGTCGACGTTGTTGGAGCGCGATGACCACTTCCCACCGTTCGAAGAATTGCTCACAGAGTTGAGCAAAGCGCGTGAGCTGGGCACCACGGCATTGGCCCGGAGGCCGTTATGCGCCTGACCGACTGGCAGTTGGCCTTCGAACAACATTTATTGACCGAGTCATCCGTCGCCAATAGTGGCTTCGCCTCTACCTTGCTGGGCGGCCCGACGCTGGATGTGGAAACGGGCTTGGCGATTTATCACAACGCCTATCTCGCACGCTTGAAGGAGGTGCTGCTGCATGACTTCGGCGCCATCCGCTATTGGCTGGGGGATGATGAGTTCGCGGTGTTGGCCCAAGCCTATGTGCGCCGCTATCCGTCTGCCCATTACAGCCTGCGTTGGCTGGGCGAGCGGTTCTCGGCGTTTATCCCCGAGCACTTGGTAGCAGAGCAAAGCGCACCACTGGCCGAACTGGCCCAGTTGGAGTGGGCGTTTACGCTGGCGTTCGACGCGCCAGGGGGTGAGCCACTGACCTTCAATGACATGGCGTCGCTGGCGCCTGAAGCCTGGCCGGGTTTGCAGGTCAGTCTGGCGCCCTCGGTGCAGCAGTTGCTGTGCCATTTTAATAGCGTTGCCATCTGGCGGGCCTGCAAGGAGGACGCGGACTTCCCCGGCAGCCAGGCCCTTGAGCTTGCGCAGGTTTGCCTAGTGTGGCGCCATCAGAATGTATGCCATTACCGCAGCCTGGATCCCGCCGAAGCCTGCGCCCTGGCGGGCATGGTGACCAGCGGCTGGTGCTTTGCAGAACTGTGCGCCGAGTTGGCAATCACCTGTGCAGAGGGTGCCCCGCTGCAAGCCGTTACATGGCTGAAACAGTGGGTCCAGGAGGGGTTGGTCGAGCGTCGAACCCCGTAGATGCGTGCGACTAATAGATAGCTTCCTACTTTTATAGGGATGGTCTACCCTCATTCCAGACGTCTGAAACAAGGGGGGACTACTCATGCTCGCGCAACTTCCACCGGCCTTACAGAATCTTCAGCTACCGCTGCGTCTTCGACTCTGGGACGGCCACGAATTCAATTTGGGCCCCGAGCCCAGTGTGACCATCGTGGTGAAGGACCCTACGATGGTGAGCAAGCTGACCCATCCCACGCTCAACTCACTGGGCGAAGCCTTCATCGAGGGCAAACTGGAGCTGGAAGGCTCCATCACCGAAGTGATCCGGGTGTGTGATGAGTTGAGTCACGCCCTGATCGAAGATGACGAAGAAAGTCGTCCGGTGCGTTCGATACACGACAAGGCCACCGACGCAGCAGCCATTTCCTACCATTACGACCTGTCCAACGAGTTCTATCAGCTGTGGCTGGACCAGGACATGGCGTACTCCTGCGGTTATTTCGAAACCGGCAGCGAATCCATCGACCAGGCCCAACAAGATAAATTTCGCCACCTGTGCCGCAAGCTGCGGCTGCAGCCAGGGGAGTATTTGCTCGACGTCGGCTGTGGCTGGGGTGGGCTCGCACGGTTTGCCGCGCGGGAGTTCGGGGTGAAGGTGTTTGGCATCACCCTGAGCAAAGAACAGTTGGCATTGGCCCGGGAGCGGGTGAAAGCCGAGGGCCTGGAAGACCAGGTGGACCTGCAGTTGCTCGACTACCGCGACCTGCCCCAAGACGGGCGTTTCGACAAAGTGGTGAGCGTGGGCATGTTTGAGCACGTTGGCCACGCCAACCTGGCGCAATACTGCCAGACCCTGTTTGGCGCGGTGCGTGAAGGTGGCCTGGTAATGAACCACGGCATCACCGCCAAGCACACCGACGGCCGCCCCGTTGGCCGTGGCGCTGGGGAGTTTATCGAGCGCTACGTGTTCCCCAACGGCGAATTGCCGCACCTGGCGATGATGACGGCTGAACTCAGTGAAGTCGGGCTGGAAGTGGTCGACGTCGAAAGCCTGCGCCTGCACTACGCGCGCACCCTGGACCACTGGAGCGAGCGCCTGGAAGACAACCTGGAAGCGGCGGCGAAGATGGTGCCGGAGCAGGCGTTGCGGATTTGGCGGTTGTATCTGGCCGGGTGTGCCTATGCGTTTGCGCGGGGCTGGATCAACTTGCACCAGATATTGGCGGTGAAGCCTCACGCCGATGGCAGCCATGAGCTGCCGTGGACGCGGGAAGATATCTATCGCTGAGCCTCTGGGAACACTGAGGATCCAAATGTGGGAGCGGGCTTGCTCGCGAATGCGGTGTGTCAGTCACTTGTGATGTAACTGATCCACCGCATTCGCGAGCAAGCCCGCTCCCACATGGGTTTTAAGTTGCCTGTTAGAGAATCGGTGAAATAAGCCGTGCCACCCGCATCCCCAACTGCTGCAAACGCCGCGTCTCGCGGCTTTCTTCCTGGCTGACTTCATGGGCCTGGGCAAAATCCTCCAGCAACATCTGCTCCACTTCGCGGGCAAAGGCTTCATCCACCGTCAGCAACATCACTTCGAAATTCAGCCGGAACGAGCGGTTATCCATGTTCGCACTGCCGATAGCGCTGATTTCGTTGTCCACCAACACCACCTTCTGATGCAGAAAGCCCGGCGTGTAGCGGAACACCCGCACCCCGGCGCGTACGGCTTCAATCGCATACAGGCTGGACGCGGCATAGACGATGCGGTGGTCAGGGCGCGATGGCAGCAGCAAGCGCACGTCAACGCCGCGCAATACCGCCAGGCGCAGGGCGGCGAACACCGCCTCGTCGGGGATGAAATACGGGCTGGTGATCCATACCCGTTCGGTCGCCGCATGGATCGCTTCGACGAAGAACAGCGAACAGGTTTCGTACGGATCGGCCGGGCCGCTGGCGAGCAGTTGGCACAGCACGCCATCTTCAGGGTAGGCGTCCGGCAGGATCAACGGCGGCAACTCACGGGCAGCCCAGAACCAATCCTCGGCAAATGACTCCTGCAAGCACGCCACCACGGGACCGGTGACTTGCATATGGGTATCGCGCCACGGTGCCAGTGGCGGCTTTTTGCCCAGGTATTCATCGCCCACGTTATGCCCGCCGACAAACCCGGTGATGCCGTCCACCACCACGATCTTGCGGTGGTTGCGAAAGTTGACCTGGAAGCGATTGAGCCAACCGCTGCGGGTGGCGAACGCCTTGACCTGCACCCCGGCCTCGCGCAGTGATTGCACGTAGCGATGGGGCAGGGCGTGGCTGCCGATGCGGTCGTAGAGCACGTAAATGTCGACGCCCTCGGCGGCTTTTTCCTTCAACAGGCTGTGCAGTTGGCGACCGAGGTCGTCGTCGTGAATGATGAAGAACTGAAACAGGATCGCGGTCTTGGCGCTGCGGATGGCGTCGAAGATTGCACTGAAGGTGGCATCGCCGTTGATCAATAAACGTACTTCGTTGTTGGCCAGGCACGGCATGCGGCCGAGCTTGGGCATGGCGCGCAGGGCGGCGTAGGCGCTGGAGTTGCGCGCGGCCAGGGCCTCCTCGACCCACGGGCGCCAGTTCAGCGCGGTGATGGCGGTGTGCATTTCCTGGTTGGCCTGGCGGCGCGCCTGGATATAGGCGTCGAAGGTGCTGCGGCCGAAGATCAGGTAGGGGATCAGCGTGAGGTAGGGAATGAACATCAGCGACAAGGCCCAGGCGATGGAGCCTTGGGCGGTCCTGACGGTCAGCACCGCGTGGATCGCGGCGAGGATGCCGAAAAAGTGCAGCGTGGCGATGAAGTAGGCGAGCAGGTGCGGGCCAAAGAAATCCATGGACGGCGGTACTCCAGACAATCCAATGCCTAACAGACCATGAACGGCTGTGAATGTCGCTATTTTATTTGCCGTGCAACACTGGCAACTTTGCGGCGTCTAACGCCCAACATTACCCAGGAGTTACCCGATGAATGCTCGTTTGCTCTGTTTAGCCTTGGTCACGGGTGTGGCGCTGCCGATGGCAGCCCAGGCGCAGATGCTGGCGCCGGGCTTGTGGGAATTGACCACCAGCAACATGAAAGTGGATAACCAGGACCTGCCGGATTTGTCGCTGATCCTGGGTCAGCTCAAGCAACAGATGACCCCTGAACAACGCGCCATGCTGGAAAAACAAGGCATCACCATGGCCGGCAAAGGCGTGCAGGTGTGCCTGACCCCGGCCCAGGTAGCCTCCGACTCGATCCCCCTGACCGACCCGCAGTCGGGCTGCAAGCAGGAAGTGACCGACAAGACCGGCAACCAGTGGAAATTCCGTTTCAGCTGCCCGAAAGCCCAAGGCACTGGCGTGGCGACCTTCCAGAGCCAGAAGGAATTCACCACCACCGTCAACGGCACCTTCAATGCTACCGGCATCCAGCAGAAGGGCAGCCTGGACAGCCACGCCCAGTGGCTGGGCAACGACTGCGGTACGGTCAAACCCCGCGCTTAACGCAAAAAATGCAGGGGCAATCCCTGGCAGCTGTCGACCACCTGGCCGTTGTGCCACGCCAGGTGGCCAGACACCAGCGTGGTACTGACGCTGTGCCGGAAGCTGCGCTCGGCAAAGGGCGTCCAACCACAGCGGCCAAGGATCGGTTGGCTGCTGACCGGTTTGCCTTCGGGCTCGGGTTGGATCAAAACAAGATCTGCCCAATAGCCTTCGCGCAGGTAGCCGCGATCCGGAATGGCAAACAGGTCGGCCACGCGATGGCTGGTCTTGGCCACCAGCATCGTCAGGGGCAAGTGCCCATCCGCCACCAATTCCAATAACGCCGGCAGCGCATGCTGCACCAGGGGCAAACCCGACGGCGCCTCTCGATACCCCAGTTGTTTTTGCGCCCAGGTATGCGGCGCATGGTCACTGCCAATCACATCCAGACGATCACTGAGCAAGGCTTGGCGCAGCGCGTCGCGGTCGGCGCGGGTCTTGATCGCTGGGTTGCATTTGATCTGGTGGCCGAGGCGGTGATAGTCGCGGTCATCGAACAGCAGGTGGTGCAGGCACACCTCGGCGGTGATGCGTTTTTCGGCCAGCGGCTTGTCGTCGAACAGCGCCAGTTCGCGGGCGCTGGTCAGGTGCAGCACATGCAGGCGCGTGCCGTGGCGCTTGGCCAATTCCACCGCGAAGGACGATGAGCGATAGCAGGCCTCGGCATCGCGGATCAGCGGGTGAGCGACGGCGGGGATGTGCTCGCCAAACCGCTCGCGCAAGCGCTGCTCGTTGGCCAGGATGCTCGGCGTGTGTTCGCAATGGGCCAGCAGGATGGTGGGCACTTCGGCAAACAGGCGTTCCAGGATGCGCGGGTCGTCCACCAGCATATTGCCGGTGGAGGCGCCCATGAACACTTTGACCCCGGCCACTTGGCACGGGTCGAGGGCGGCGACGATGTCGAGGTTGTCGTTGCTCACGCCAAAGTGAAAGCCGTAGTTGGCGACTGAATGCAGGGCCGCACGGCGCTTTTTGTCGGCCAGGGCTTCCAGGTTCAACGTGGCCGGGTTGGTGTTGGGCATGTCCATGAAGCTGGTGATGCCACCGGCCACTGCCGCGCGAGACTCGCTGTAGAAACTGCCTTTGTCCGGCGCACCAGGTTCACGAAAGTGCACCTGGTCATCGATCATGCCCGGCAGCAGCCATTGGCCTTGGGCGTCGATGGCCACAGGGGCGTTGCAGCCTTCGATGCTGCTGGCGATCTTCTCGATGCGGCCGTTGGATACCAGCACATCGGCGTCGAATTCCTGACCTTCGTTGACCAGGCGGGCATTGCGGATCAGCAGGCGGCTCATGGTTCAGAACTCGTTTTGCAGGGCTTTGTAGCCGCGTACCAGGTCGACGTTGGTGCGCGCCACGTCTTCGGAAAACTCCGAAGCGCTGACGCTTACCGGCGGGAATTGGGACAGGTCGGTAGTGGGTCCGATGCGGGTGGTGGAGGGCACGTAGAAGGTGTCCGGCAAGTCGCGACCGTCCACCACCGAGTTGTGGCGCACCACGCAGCCGTCGCCCACGGCGCAGTTGAACAGCACGCTGTTGAAGCCGATGAACACGCGGTCGCCGACCGTGCAGGGGCCGTGGACGATAGAGCGGTGGGCGATAGACGTGAATTCACCAATCGTCACCGCCGCGCCGGACTTGGAGTGGATGACCACGCCGTCCTGGATATTGGAATTGGCGCCGATGGTGATCGGGTCCATGGCGCCGCTGGCGTCAACCTCGTCGGCGCGGATCACGGCGTAGGGGCCGACGAAGACGTTCTCGCCGATGATGACTTTGCCGCAGATGATCGCGGTCTTGTCGACGTAGGCCGATTCGGCAATCACCGGCAGATCGCCGGAAGGGTTCTTGCGGATCATTCTGTGGGTTCCGTAATGATTTGTATGTGGTCGCCGTCGATGGCGTTGTAGAAGCAGGTGGGCCGGCCGGTATGGCAGGCCGGGCCTTGTTGATCGACGATCAGCAGTACCGCATCGCCGTCGCAATCCAGGCGTGCTTCCACCAACTGCTGCCAATGGCCGGAGCTTTCGCCCTTGCGCCACAACCGCTGGCGCGATCGCGACCAGTAGCAAACGTGCCCGGTGGCCAGGGTTTCGTTGAGGGCCTGACGGTTCATCCAGGCCAGCATCAATACCTCGCCGCTGCCGTGTTGCTGGGCGATGGCGGCGATCAGGCCATCGCTGTTCCACGCCAGGGCGTTGAGTACCTGTTCGAGTGGAAAGCGACTGCCAAGGGCAGCGCCTTCCAGGTCGAGCATGCTCAGGGTCATGGCTTGCTCAAGGCGGCGCACAGAGTGTTGAGGTTGTATTCGAACAGCCCGGTAAAGGTGCTGGCCGGGCCTTCTGCGGCAAGGGCATCGGAGTACAGCGTGCCGCCGATTTGCGCGCCGCTTTCGTCAGCGATTTGCTTGAGCAGGCGCGAATCCTTGATGTTCTCCATGAACACGGCCTTGACCTTGTCTTTGCGGATCTGGGTGATCAGCGCAGCCACTTCGGCAGCAGACGGCTCACGTTCGGTGGACAGGCCCTGTGGCGCGAGGAACTCGATGCCATACGCCTGGCCCAGGTAACCAAAGGCGTCATGGGAGGTGACGATGCGGCGGTTGCCCGGTGGCAGCGCGCCGAACTTGGCCTTGGCTTCGGCCAGCAGGCGGTAGATTTCTTTCAAGTAGGTTTGGCTGTTGCGCTGGTAGTCGGCCTTGTTGGTCGGGTCGGCGGCGACCAGCGCCTTGGTGATGTTGTTCACGTAGATTTCGGCGTTGGCCAGGTTGTGCCAGGCGTGGGGGTCGGGGATGGTTTCGCCGTCTTCGTCCATGGTGTGGGAGATCACGCCTTTGCTGGCGGTCACCACCGTGGCTTTGGTTTCGGTGCTGGTTACCAGGCGGTCGAGCCAGGGTTCGAAGCCCAGCCCGTTCTTGATGATGAGCTTGGCCTTGAGCAGCGCCTTGGCGTCGTCTGGGGTTGGCTCGTAAGTGTGGGCGTCGGCGTCGGGGCCGACCATGTTGCTGATCTGGATGTGATCACCACCGATCTGATGGGTGATGTCATCCAGGATACTGAAGCTGGTGGCCACTTGGAGTTTGTCGGCGGCCTGGGCCATCGATAGCGGCAGCAGAAGGCTGAACAGCACGAGTAAAGCGCGCATCGGGAAACACCTCATTGGGATGTGAGAGAGGGCGGGCGGCGCAGCAAACCGTGCACCGGACCGAAGACCACGGACAGCAAGTACCCGGCGCCCGCCACCAGCACGATGGCCGGGCCGCTGGGCAACGAGTAGTAGAACGACAGCAACAAACCCAACCACACCGACAGGCATCCCAGCACCGCCGATACCGCGATCAACACCGGCAGGCGCCGGCTCCAGAAACGTGACGCAATGGCCGGCAACATCATCAGCCCCACCACCATCAAGGCGCCGATGGCCTGAAAGCCAATCACCAGGTTCAGCACCACCAGCGTCAGGAACAACCCGTGGGCGAGCGGGCCGAGGCGGCTGACGGTTTGCAGGAACAGCGGGTCGAGGGTGTCCAGCAGCAGCGGTTTGTAGATAGCCGCCATGGCGATCAGGCTGAACCCGCTGACCCAGAGCATGCCGGTGAGGGTGGTTTGATCCACGGCCAGGGCAGAACCGAACAGCAGGTGCAGCAAATCCAGGCGTTTGCCGGCGATGCCGAGGATCAGCACACCCGCGGCCAGGGAGATGGGATAGATGGCGGCGAGGCTGGCGTCTTCACGCAGCCCGGTGCGGCGGGTGATCCAGGCGGAGAGGCCTGCCATGCCCAGGCCTGCACCGAGGCCACCAAGAGTCAGGGCGGGCAGGCTGAGGCCGGCGAACCAGAAACCGAGGGCCGCGCCGGGCAGGATGCCGTGGGCGACGGCGTCACCGATCAGGCTCATACGCCGCAGGATCAGGAACACCCCCAGCGGCGCAGTACTGCAAGCGAGCACCAGCCCGCCGATGAGGGCGCGGCGCATAAAGACGAAATCGACGAAGGGCATCCACAGGTGGGCGGCGAAGTGCATCAGGCCACCTGCATGTGCGGTTGGGGGCGGATCAGTGCCTTGCTTTCGCCGAACACGCAGCCGGTGCGTTTGATCTGCACAACTTGCTGGGTGTGGTGGCGCACGGAGGCCAGGTCATGGCAAACGATGACCACCGTGCGGCCTTCATCGTGCCAGGCGTGCACGTGCTTCCAGCATAGCGCCTGGCCTTCTTCGTCGAGGGCCGCGTGGGGTTCGTCGAGCAGCAGCACCGGCGCTTGCGCCAGGCTCATGCGGGCAAGCAGGGCGCGTTGCAGTTCACCGCCGGACAAGGCCATGAGTGGGCGATGCTCCAGGCCGCTAAGGCACCAGTCTTCCAGGACCGCTTCCAGGCGTTGGCTGCGTTGTTGTGGTGTGAGTTGAGTGCCCCAGAAACCGGCGGCGACCAGCTCTTGCAAGCTGATGGGGAACTGGCGATCCAGGTGCTGTTGCTGGGGCAGGAACGACAGGCCGCCACGGCGTGGAACATCCACCATCACTTTCCCCGCCAGCGGCTTTTGCAGGCCGGCGATGACTTTAAGCAGGCTGCTTTTGCCAGTGCCGTTGGCGCCGATGATGCCGGTGAGGCTGCCTTTTTCCAGGGTGAGATCGAAGGCGGGCGTGAGCGGTTGGCCGGGGGCGCCCCAGCGCAGAGCGGTGCAGGTGATCATGCAGGGTTTCTCGTCCAGCGGCTTTCAGCCACGGCATCGTGCGCGTGCAGGCTTTCGGCGTGGATCACTTTCAGGTGGAAGGCTTTGACGGCATCCGAGCGCTTCAAGGCGAGGTTCAGACGGCGGGCGGCGTCTTCGCAGAACATCAGGTTCTGCCCGTTGGCCAGGGCGAAGGCTTGTTCGTCCGCACGCTTTACAGCGGTTTGTACGGCAGTGCCGAGGGCGGCTTCGGCGTTATCAATCAGCTCTTTGAGCGGCAGGTGTTCGCCCTGCAACTGGACGTTTAGCTGCGCGCTGCTGCGCTGGCTGTGGGGCGTGGCGACAATACCGTTGGCACTGCCGAGCCAGCTAAGCACGTCTTCATGCTGCAACGGCGTGTTGGCGAAATCTTCTAGAAATTGCTGCTGAATCAACTGCCTGGCGAGGGCAGCCGAGCAAGGGCAGGTTGAGGAATAAGTAACGTCAATTTTTAGTTCCACGTGGAACATCTGGTTTTCCAAACGCGCTTGGATGCTCACCGGGTAGCTTTTCCAGCCGGCTAACGGGCTGACCAATGCCGGGCGTTTGAGCAGCAAATCGGTGTGGATACGCAGGTAAGCGTTCTTAGATAAACCTTCATGTGTGTCGAGGAAGCGCTGCAGTACATTACGCAGAAGTGCAGGTGTAAGAAGCTGCTGCTCCAGCATCTCTAGCGCCAGGTACAGGCGTGACATATGAATGCCACGAGCCTCGCCGTCGTCCAGGCTTACGCCGGCATCGGCGCGGGCGCTGAGGCGTTGGCCGTCGATCAGGATTGGCAGGGCAATGCCGCACATGCCTACCCAGTCGAGTGGCAAGGCTTGGCGTGAAGCCTGCGCGGCGATATCCGGCAGAGTCAGCGCATTCATGGGCAGGTCCATCGTTGGAAATAATTAGACATGTTATAGTATAACAATAAGATCGACGATGAATATTCTGCACCAGCCCTTTTTCAGTCATGTCGAGTAGGGATGCTCCTCCATTCGCGGTAGTTGTCATGCACAGACGTCAGCTCCTTAACCTGCTTCTAGCCAGTCCTCTTTTCACGCTACCGTTTGCGGCGAATGCCACGCAGATCAGCAATGCGCGGCTGTGGCGCTCGGACGACAAGCTGCGGCTGGTGTTCGACCTCAGTGGCCCGGTGCAGTACAAGACCTTTTCCCTGACCGCGCCGGAGCGCCTGATCATCGACCTGAGCGGCGCCGGGCTCAGCGGTGATTTCTCTCAGCTGGCGTTGAAGAACAGCGGGATCACCGCGATCCGCTCGGGGCATTTCGGTAAGAGCGACACGCGCATCGTGCTGGACTTGGCGGCGCCGATGCAGCTCAACAGCTTCCTGCTGCCGCCACAGGATGGCCAAGGCCACCGCCTGGTGCTTGATTTGACCAACGCTACCCAGGCGCCACGCCAGATTGCGGCTGAACCCAAGCCACTGGTGGATAAGGCTCATCCCAAGCGCGACATCATCGTCGTAGTCGACCCCGGCCACGGCGGCAAAGACCCCGGCGCCGTCGGTTCCAAGGGCCAGCGCGAAAAAGATGTGGTGCTGTCCATCGCCCAGTTGCTGGCCAAGCGCTTGAAGCGTGAGAAGGGCTTTGATGTGAAGCTGGTGCGCAACGACGATTTTTTTGTGCCATTGCGCAAGCGTGTGGACATCGCCCGTCAGCACAAGGCCGACATGTTTATCTCGGTGCACGCCGATGCCGCGCCACGGCTGACGGCCTCGGGCGCGTCGGTGTATGCGTTGTCTGAAGGGGGGGCGACATCTGCCACGGCACGCTTTATGGCGCAACGTGAAAACGGCGCCGACCTGTTGGGCGCCACGACGCTGCTCAATCTCAAGGACAAGGACCCGATGTTGGCCGGGGTGATTCTGGATATGTCGATGAACGCCACCATCGCCTCCAGCCTGCAACTGGGCAGCTCGATCCTGGGCAGCCTGGAAGGCATCACCACCCTGCATCAGAAACGCGTGGAGCAGGCTGGATTCGCGGTGCTCAAGTCACCCGACGTACCGTCGATTTTGGTGGAGACCGGGTTTATCTCCAACACCCGGGACGCTGCGCGCCTGGTCACGGCACGTCATCAGCAGGCGGTTGCGGAGGGGCTGTTCGATGGCCTTAAACGGTATTTCGAGAAAAACCCACCGATGAACAGCTACATGGCCTGGGCCCAAGAACAGAAGAGCGGCCAGGTCTAACAGCCCGTAATTCGGCTGCAGGTGAACTTGGCGCTGGCGCCTCCGGAACTGGAAAACCGGTTGATCGTGGTCCAGCCCACACGCCGCGTGTAGCCGACCCACGCCTCCCCATCCGATGCCAAACCGGTAAAGAACGTCAGCTGCCCATAGCGGCTGTTGGTCTGCGCCCAATAGCGTTTGCCGACTACCTCAAAGCCGCGCAAATACGTGGTGCTGCCTTGGGTCGCCACGCTGTAGGCATTGCCCTGTGGGTCCACGCACGCCAGCAGGTTGGCGCTGCGCGTGCAGTTGGCCAACAGGCTCGGCACTTGGGCGCACGCCGGTGCTGCCACGGCCACTAACAGGGCGCACGCCAGGTATTTCATAAGGTTTCTCTGGGCAGGAAGGTGCTCAAGCATTGCGCCCTTCGTCGTGGCGTTCAAGAGGGATTGGCTTATTTGTATTGTTATACTATAACATAAAAACACAGCCTGACCCGTGAACCGCTCCCCATGACCCGACAAGACCTGCTGGCCCAACCGCCCGCCGACTACATGAATGAAGCCCAGCAAGGCTTCTTCCGTGAGCTGCTACTCACCCAACGCAATGAGCTGCAAGCCCGTATCGAAGCCGAGTTCCTGGTGCTGCGCGAGCAGGAGCCCAACAGCGACCCCGCGGATGTCGGCAGCGCCGAAGAACAGCGCCAATGGCAACTGCGCCTGTTGGAGCGGGAAAAGAAGCTGCTGGACAAGATCGACGATGCCCTCGAACTGCTGGCCCGCGGTGAATACGGCTGGTGCCGCGAAACCGGCGAGCCCATCGGCCTGCAACGCTTGTTGCTGCGCCCCACCGCCACCCTGTGTATCGAAGCCAAAGAACGTGAAGAGCTGCGCGAACGTCATAAACGGGCGATTTGACCGGCCAACCCTGATGAGGAATATCTGATGCCCAACCGTCTCCCCGTTACTGTGCTGTCCGGCTTTCTCGGCGCCGGTAAAAGCACGCTGCTCAACTACGTCCTGCGCAACCGCGACAACCTGCGGGTAGCGGTGATCGTCAACGACATGAGCGAAATCAACATCGACGGCAGCGAGGTCCAGCGCGACGTCACCCTCAACCGTTCCGAAGAAAAACTGGTGGAGATGAGCAACGGCTGCATCTGCTGCACCTTACGCGAAGACCTGCTGCTGGAAGTGGGAAAACTCGCCAAGGAAGGTCGCTTCGATTACCTGCTGATCGAATCCACCGGCATCTCCGAACCCTTGCCCGTGGCCGAAACCTTTACCTTTCGCGATGAAAACGAGCAAAGCCTGGCCGACATCGCCCGCCTGGACACCATGGTCACCGTGGTCGATGGCATGAATTTCCTGCTCGACTACCAGGCCGCCGAAAGCCTGGCCTCACGGGGCGAAACCCTCGGCGAAGAAGACGAACGCTCCATCACCGACCTGCTGATCGAGCAGATCGAATTCGCCGATGTGATCCTGATCAGCAAGATCGACCTGATCAGCAGCCGCGAGCGTGAAGAGCTGATGGCGATCCTCGAACGCCTTAACGCCCAGGCTGAAATCATCCCGATGGTCATGGGCGAAGTGCCGTTGCACAAGATCCTCAACACCGGCCGCTTCGACTTCGAACGCGCCGCCCAGGCCCCGGGATGGCTACAAGAACTGCGCGGTGAACATGTGCCGGAAACCGAAGAGTACGGCATTGCGTCCACCGCTTATCGCGCACGCCGCCCATTCCATCCCCAGCGCTTCTTCGACTTTATCGACCGGCCTTGGGTGAACGGCAAATTGCTGCGCTCCAAGGGGTTTTTCTGGCTGGCCAGCAAACACCAGGACGCCGGCAGTTGGTCCCAGGCCGGGGGCCTGATGCGCCATGGTTTTGCCGGACGATGGTGGCGCTTCGTGCCCAAAAGCCAGTGGCCGCAGGACGAAGAAAGCGTTGCGGCGATCATGGGCAACTGGCAACTGAGCACCGGCGATTGCCGACAAGAACTGGTGTTTATCGGCCAGAACATCGACTTCGCCCAGATGCGCGCCGAGCTGGATGCGTGTTTGCTCAACGATGAAGAAATGGCCTTGGGCGTCGACGGTTGGCGCCTGCTGGCCGATCCCTTTGGCCCCTGGTATGAGGAGGCAGCCGCCTGATGCTCGCCCCGGTAATTCCCCTGCGCCCCGTGATCCGCCAGTCGTTTGGTGACACACCCCTGGCCTTGTCCGACATTCTTGAAGACGGCGTGAACCTGGCGCTATGGCAGCGCCAGTTGCCCCTGCATATCGCCGAGTTCGGTGCCTTGTTGGTGGCGCTCAACGAGCCGTTGGCCGACTCGATGGTGATAGAACTCAACAGCGAAGAGGCTGAGCCAAACTTGCTGGGTTTGGCGGCCAGTTGCCGTGATCTTGAAGGTTACGAGGGCTTTATCGCCGATGTGTCCTGGCTGGTCAGTGCGTTCGCCTGCCTGCTGGGCGCCAAGCGCATTGGCGTGCGCCTGCGGTTGTTGGACAAGGCCATGTGCCCGCGTTTTCACGTTGACCACGTGCCGGTGCGGCTGATCACCACCTATGCGGGCATCGGCAGCCAGTGGCTGCGTGAAGGCGTGATGGATCGCCGCAAATTGAGCCAGCCGGACGCCGAGCCCAGCGAGCGCATCCAGCAGGTCCACTGCGGCGAAGTGGCGTTGCTCAAAGGCACCAAATGGCATGGCAACGAAGGCTACGGCCTGATCCACCGCTCACCCGCACTCAAGGTCGACGAGCGCCGCTTGATCCTGACACTGGATTGGCTCGCATAACCGCGTAGGATCAAGCGCTCTACACGGCCTGAATGATGCCCCTGATGCTGCAGAACATTCCCACCCACGTGATTGCCGGGCCCTTGGGCGCCGGCAAGACCAGCCTGATCAAGCACCTGCTCTCTCAGCGCCCGGCCAACGAGCGCTGGGCGGTATTGATCAACGAGTTCGGGCAGATAGGCCTGGACGCGGCACTGCTGACCCTGGACGACGATGGCATCGCCTTGGGCGAGGTAGCGGGCGGCTGCCTGTGCTGCGTGAATGGCGCACCGTTCCAGGTAGGCCTGGGCCGTTTGCTGCGTAAGGCCAAGCCGGATCGGCTGTTTATTGAGCCCTCGGGGTTGGGGCATCCGGCGCAGTTGCTTAAACAGTTGCGCGAGGCACCGTGGCAAGCGGTGTTGGCGGTTCAGCCTTGCGTGATGGTGCTGGATGCCCAGGCCTTGGCAGCGGGCAAACCTTTGCCCCACGCGCAACAAGAGGCGTTGGCCAGCGCCGGACTGTTGGTGTTGAACAAGGATGAAACGCTGAATGCCGTGCAACGCCAGGTAATCGAAGAGAAGTTACCCGATTGCCCGCGTTACTGGACTCGCCAGGCGCAACTGCCTCTGGAACAGTTACCCGGCTTGAATGCGCAGGCTCGCGCCGCTGTGGATAACTTCGAAGTGCCCAAGGGGCTGGCGCAAATACCGGCGATCTGGAGTGATCCCACGCTACCCATCTGTCTCAGCCAGGCCCAGGAAGGCGGCTGGAGTGTTGGCTGGCGCTGGCATCCGGGCCAGCAATTCGACGTTGCGCGTTTGCACCAGTGGCTCACAAGCCTTGAGTGGCGCCGCGCCAAGCTGGTTATCCACAGTACCGAAGGCTGGGTATCCGCCAACGCTGTGGATAACAGCCCACTTGCCTGGCAACCCAGTGAATGGCGTCGCGACTCACGTATCGAATTGATCTTCAGCGCACCCCAGGACGTGGCGGCGTTGCAGGCTGCGCTGGCAGCCTGTCGTCAGTGACGATTCTTGCTGGCGTGGTCCTGGCGCCACTGGCTTAGCTCGATCACGTCGGCACTGGGCAGGGGCGTCTTGATCTCGAACGGATAGGGCGCCAATTCGATTTGCGCGCTGTGGGCGCCGAATTGGGTAATGGTCCCAGGGTGGCGGGCTTCGCCGGTCACGGTGAATTCGAAGTTATAGATGCGTGCCAGGCGCCGCCGACCGTTGGCATCCTTCACAAAACCGATGCGTTTGAGCGCCACGGCGCCATCGAGCAGTTCAATGTCGAGCTTGGCGCAATGCTGCTTGACCCGCTCCAGCGCACGTTCGCGCAGGCCGTGGTTGTGCCACACCCAGGCAGCGCCGGTGGCCAGCAGCATCAACACGAAGATATTTCCCAGGGTCAGCATGCGAAAAACTCCAACAAAGTGAGAGCAGCTTAACTGTGTCGCCGGTCTGTCGTACAGGCTGCGTTTAGTCGCATACTGCGCGGCCAGAATTTCAATGGTTTTACGGAAATCTCCTGCATGAAACGCACACCTCATCTGCTTGCGATCCAGTCTCATGTGGTCTTCGGCCACGCCGGAAACAGCGCCGCCGTTTTCCCCATGCAACGCGTCGGGGTGAATGTGTGGCCGCTCAACACTGTGCAGTTTTCCAACCACACCCAGTATGGACAGTGGGCGGGCGAAGTGTTGGCGCCGCAGCAAATTCCCGCGTTAGTAGAAGGGATTGCTGTTATCGGTGAGCTAGGCAACTGCGATGCGGTGCTGTCCGGCTACTTGGGCAGTGCCGATCAGGGGCGTGCGATTCTCACGGGGGTGGCGCGCATCAAGGCCACTAACCCCAAGGCCCTGTACCTGTGCGACCCGGTGATGGGCCATCCGGAAAAAGGCTGCATCGTGCCCCAGGAAGTCAGTGATTTCCTGCTGGACGAAGCGGTGGCCATGGCCGACTTCCTGTGCCCCAACCAGCTAGAGCTGGACAGCTTTGCCGGGCGCAAGCCGCAGTCCCTGTTCGATTGTTTGGCCATGGCCAAGTCGCTGCTGGCCCGTGGGCCGAAGGCGGTATTGGTCAAGCACCTGGATTATCCAGGGAAGGTGCCAGAAGGCTTCGAGATGTTGCTGGTGACCGCTGAAGGCAGTTGGCACCTGCGGCGGCCATTGCTGGCGTTTCCGCGCCAGCCGGTGGGCGTGGGTGACTTGACCTCGGGGCTGTTTCTGGCGCGGGTACTGCTGGGTGACAGCCTGGTGGCGGCCTTCGAGTTCACCGCAGCGGCGGTGCATGAAGTGCTGTTGGAAACCCAGGCGTGTGGCAGTTATGAGCTGGAGTTGGTGCGGGCCCAGGACCGTATCGCCCATCCGCGGGTGCGGTTTGAAGCCACCCCGATCGGTCTCTAACTCCACATTTTGATTGGGTTTACAGTTTGAGATTTACGGCGCTTCAGCCCTTGATTTCCTGATACCGCTTCTCCAGCTCCTGGCGAATCTGCCGGCGTTGTTGCGCCTGCACAAAGCGGCGTTTGTCTTCGCTGTTATGCGGCTGCAACGGCGGTACGGCGGCCGGTTTGCGCTGGTCGTCCACCGCTACCATGGTGAAGAAGCAGCTGTTGGTGTGGCGCACCGAGCGCTCGCGGATGTTCTCGGTCACCACCTTGATGCCCACCTCCATCGAGGTGTTGCCGGTGTAGTTGACCGAGGCGAGGAAGGTGACCAGCTCGCCTACGTGGATCGGCTCGCGGAAAATCACTTGGTCTACGGACAAGGTCACCACATAACGACCGGCATAACGGCTCGCACAGGCGTAGGCCACTTCGTCGAGGTACTTGAGCAGGGTGCCGCCGTGGACATTGCCAGAGAAGTTGGCCATATCAGGGGTCATCAGCACCGTCATCGACAGCTGGGCGTTTCCGGGTTCCATAGCACACTCACGGGTTGTAGGCATTGGTTGGGGGGCACCTCTGCGGGTGCTGGACTCTTTGCTGCGCCTTCCTTAACGGGACGCCAGCGGGCGGCTTGCCGTCACGCGTGCACCGATCTGTTTCCATATATTGCACCGGCTTTCTGCTGGAAGTCGCGGTGTTAACCTGCAAAAGCCCATCTCAGGGCATTTCTTACGATTTAGGCAGACTTTTCCTTCCGCATTTTGCGACCGTTTAAAGGTGCGTGCGGAAGTGGGAAAAGCGCCAGTACCCTCAAGGAGCCCCTCGCCATGCACGCCATCAGCTTTATCCAGGACTTGGCCGTGATCATGCTGGTGGCGGGGGTTGTCACCATCCTGTTCCACCGCCTTAAGCAGCCAGTGGTGCTGGGCTACATTGTCGCCGGCTTTATCATCGGCCCCCACACCCCGCCGTTCGGCCTGATCCACGACGAAGACACCATCAAGACCCTCGCTGAGCTGGGGGTGATCTTCCTGATGTTCTGCCTGGGCCTGGAGTTCAGCCTGCGCAAGCTGTTCAAGGTCGGCGCCACGGCGTTTATCGCGGCCTTCCTGGAGATCATCCTGATGATCTGGATCGGCTACGAGATCGGCCAGTGGTTCGACTGGAACACCATGGATTCACTGTTCCTCGGCGCGATCCTGGCGATCTCCTCCACCACCATCATCGTCAAGGCCCTCAACGACTTGAAGATGAAGAACCAGCGCTTTGCCCAACTGATTTTTGGCGTGTTGATCGTTGAGGACATCCTGGGCATCGGCATCATCGCCTTACTGTCGAGCATCGCCGTCAGCGGCACGGTCAGCTCCGGCGAAGTGTTCTCCACGGTCGGCAAGCTTTCGCTGTTTATGATCGTTGCGCTGGTGATCGGCATTTTGCTGGTGCCACGCCTGCTGGCCTACGTGGCCAAGTTCGAAAGTAACGAGATGCTGCTGATCACCGTATTGGGCCTGTGCTTCGGCTTCTGCCTGCTGGTGGTCAAGCTGGAATACAGCATGGTGCTGGGCGCCTTCCTGATCGGCGCAATCATGGCCGAATCCAAGCAGTTGATTAAGATTGAGCGCCTGATCGAGCCGGTTCGCGACATGTTCAGCGCAATCTTCTTCGTGGCCATTGGCTTGATGATCGACCCGCAGATATTGCTGCAATACGCCTGGCCGATTGCGGTGATCACCGTGGCTGTGGTGCTGGGCAAGATGCTGTCCTGCGGCCTGGGAGCGTTTATCGCCGGCAACGATGGCCGCACCTCACTGCGGGTGGGCATGGGGCTGTCACAGATTGGTGAGTTTTCCTTCATCATCGCGGCGCTGGGGATGACCTTGCAGGTGACCAGCGACTTTCTTTACCCGGTGGCGGTGGCTGTATCGGCGATTACCACGTTGCTGACGCCGTACCTGATTCGCGGCGCCGACCCGTTGTCGTTGAAGATCGCAGCGGTGATGCCCAAGCGCATGAGCCGGGTGTTCGGCATGTACGGGGAATGGCTGCGCAGTATTCAGCCACAAGGCGAGGGCGCGATGCTGGCGTCGATGATCCGCAAGATCATCCTGCAAGTGGGGGTAAACCTGGCACTGGTGGTGGCGATCTTCTTTACCGGCAGCTTTTTTGCGAAGCGTATTGGCGGCTATCTGGAGGGTTTGGTCAGCGACCCAAGCTGGCAGAAGGCATTGATTTGGGGCGGGGCGTTACTGCTGTCGCTACCGTTTTTGATTGCGGCGTATCGCAAGCTCAAGGCGCTGTCGATGCTGCTGGCCGAAATGAGCGTAAAGCCGGAAATGGCCGGGCGGCATACCCAGCGTGTGCGGCGAGTGATCGCGGAGTTGATCCCGATCCTGTCGCTGCTGGTGATCTTCCTGCTATTGGCAGCCTTGTCGGCCAGTATTTTGCCGACCAACAAGTTGCTGGTGCTGATCGCCGTGGTCACGGCAGCAGTAGCGGCCGTGCTGTGGCGGTGGTTCATCCGCGTACATACGCGGATGCAGGTCGCCTTGTTGGAGACGCTGGATAACCACAAAGACTCGCCTGAACACTAGCCTGTGGCGAGGGAGCTTGCTCCCGCTGGAGTGCGCAGCACTCCCATCCAGGCATTGGGTTTTTTCAGTATGACCTCGGTCGCTTGTGTTGGGGCTGCTTCGCAGCCCAGCGGGAGCAAGCTCCCTCGCCACAACAGCATACTGGGCTCAGCTTTCCAGCCAGACGTCCCGCGCCCAGTGCCACACCGATTCCCAGGACTCTTCGGTAACGAGTTCTTCTTCGCCGGACCACAGCACCACGGTGCCGTCTTCTTCGACGCAATAGTAATCGTCGCCATCCTGGCAGATTGGAATCAGCTCGCGAGGCACGCCGTTGTCCCAGGCTGTCGCGGCCACCTCCGGCAGGAAGGTATGGGAGCCAGGATCAGTGATGGTCACCGGTTCCAGGCTGCCGTACACCACATCACTGACGGTCAGCAGGAATTCCTTGAAGACAAACGGGATGTTGATGAACAGCTGTTCTTCAACTTCCACCAGTTGGTCTTCGTCAGGCAGCTCCAGGGGAACCGGGACCGGTTCGTTGGCTTCACGCAATTGTTCGATGATTTCTTCCACGGCCGGGATCCTCTTGCTAGATGGCGCGGTTTATAGGGGCGTTTTATACAGTAGCTCGCTATAAGTGCAACCGTGAAATAGAAAACCCCGGAACATGTCCGGGGTTTCGGCTATTGCTTGGTCACACGTGCGGGTTTCAGCCGTTCTGGCGGATACCGGCCACCAGCCAAGGCTGGTTTTCGCCTTGCGGGCGTTCCATGTTCCAGCTTTCGCTGAACACTTCGCCCTGGTCGAAGCGCGAAGTCTTCGACACGCCGCTGAAGGTCAGGGTGGCGATGGTCTTGTCGGCGCGATCATCCACACCTTCGAGCTGTACGCGCAGGTCGTCGATGTAGGTCGACTGGAAGCCGTCGCCCAGGTCGGCACGTTCGCGCTTGAGGAACTCCAGCAGTTGCGGGGTCACGAACTCGGCGATCTTGTCCATTTCGTTGGCGTCCCAGTGCTGTTGCAGGGACTGGAAGTGGCTGCGGGCCGCTTCAATAAAGCGTTCTTCGTTGAACCAGGCCGGTGCGTTGATCACCGGGCGGGCTGCAGCAGGGGCTGCCGAACCACCGAAGATCGAACCCATGGCAGGTTTTTGCTCGAACACTTCACGCTGCATCGGCGCGCCGGCTGGAGCCAGGTGCTCCTGCTGCTTGCGGCGACGGGCGGCGATAAAGCGGAAGATCACAAAGGCGATGACCGCCAGGATCAACATGTCGAAGATCTGCATGCCCTGGAAGCCGCCACCCATGAACATGGAAGCGAGCAGGCCACCGGCGGCGATGCCGGCCAGAGGGCCCAACCAGCGCGAAGCACCGCCGGCCTTGGCCGCGGCGCCAGCAGCACCGGCTGCGCCTGCGGTAGCGGCTGCACCGCCCATGCCGCCTGCGGAGGGAGCCATTTGGCTGGTTTGGTGAGTCGGGGCTGCGCCCGAACTTTTGCCGCCACCGAAGCGCTTGGCGTTGGCGTCGAGGCTCATCGTCAGGCCGATGCACAACGCCATGGCGATGCTAAGAAATCGTTTCATAAAGGGAATTCCCATTTGTGGATTGCACGCGCGCCATGTTGCACAGGTGAAGTGACAGTGGCTAGCGACATAATGTTTCGGGCTTTTACGTAAGACCGATTCAGAATGGTCTGTAGGACTTATTACTGATATTGGCCCGGCCTCGTTAAAAACAAGGGCGGGCCAATAAGCTTCATGTAACGCCAGGTTTCATTGACCGGTTTTTTGTGGCGAGGGAGCTTGCTCCCGTTGGGCTGCGCAGTAGCCCCAAAAACAGGCGCGCTACGCACGCCAGCGGGAGCAAGCTCCCTCGCCACAGGAATGTTTCAGACGGCTTCGAGCTTGGCGTAGCCCATCATCAGCCACTTGCTGCCTTCGGCGAAGTTCACCTGCACCCGGGCCTGTGCACCAGCGCCTTCGAAGTTGAGGATCACCCCTTCGCCGAACACGGCATGCTTGACCTGCTGACCCAGGCTGAACTGGGTTTCCGGGATCTCGGAACCGGCGAACAGACTGCTCGCGCTCTGCTGCTGGCCACCGCCGAACGGGCGGCTGACGCTGTTGGACAAGCGCACTTCCTGGATCAGGCCCTTCGGCACTTCCCGTACGAAACGCGACACCTTGTTGTAGGTCTCGCTGCCGTACAGGCGACGGGTCTCGGCGTAGGTCATCACCAGGTTCTGCATGGCGCGGGTGATGCCCACGTAGGCCAGGCGGCGTTCTTCCTCAAGGCGGCCGGGCTCTTCCAGGCTCATCTTGTGGGGGAACAGGCCTTCTTCCATGCCCACCAGGAACACGTACGGAAACTCCAGGCCCTTGGCGCTGTGCAAGGTCATCAGCTGGATGCTGTCTTCGTGCTCGTCGGCCTGGGTATCGCCGGCTTCCAGCGATGCATGGCCGAGGAACGCGGCGAGCGGAGTCAGCTCCTCGTCTTCCTCGGTGTTTTCGAACGCACGGGCGGCGCTCACCAATTCCTCAAGGTTTTCTACCCGGGCCTGGCCTTTCTCGCCTTTTTCCGCTTCGTGATAGGCGATCAGCCCGGACTGTTCGATCACCGTCTGGGTCATCAAGTGCAGGGGCATTTCCGCGCACTTGGCCGCCAGGTTCTCGATCAGCTCGACAAACACACCCAAGGCACCAGCTGCACGCCCGGTCAGGCCTTTATTGGCGATGAGCAAGCGCATGGCTTCCCACATCGACACATCGGCATGGCGTGCGTGATCGCGGATGGCTTCGACGGTTTTTTCGCCGATGCCACGGGCCGGGATGTTGATCACCCGCTCCAGCGCTGCATCATTGCCACGGCCTTCCAGCAAACGCAGGTAGGCCATGGCGTTCTTGATTTCGGCGCGTTCGAAGAAGCGCTGGCCGCCATAGATGCGGTACGGGATGCGTTCGCGCAGCAAGGCTTCTTCCAACACCCGCGATTGGGCGTTGGAGCGGTACAAGATTGCGATATCACTGCGCGCCAGGCCGGTTTTCAGGGCGCTTTCGATGGTTTCCACCACGTAGCGCGCTTCATCGTGTTCGTTGAACGCGGCGTACAGGTTGATGGCTTCGCCTTCGCCGCCGTCGGTCCACAGCTCTTTGCCCAGGCGCCCGGTGTTGTTGGCGATCAAGGCGTTGGCAGCCTTGAGGATACCGGCGGTGGAGCGGTAGTTCTGCTCCAGGCGGATGGTGACCGCATCCGGAAAGTCTTCGGAATACTGGTAGATGTTCTCGATTTTCGCGCCACGCCAGCCGTAGATCGACTGGTCGTCGTCGCCCACCACCATCAGGCTGTCGCCGCCCTTGGCCAGCAGGCGCAACCAGGCGTATTGCACGGCGTTGGTGTCTTGGAACTCGTCCACCAGGATGTGCCGGAAGCGCTTCTGGTAATGGGCCAGCAAGCCGGGGTTGTCGCGCCACAGGTCGAGGGCACGCAGCAGCAGTTCGGAGAAATCAATGACGCCGGCGCGCGCGCAGGCAGCCTCGTAGGCTTCATAAATGCTGCGCATGGTGGCCAGGAACAGATCACCGCTGGCCTGGATATGCTGCGGGCGCAAGCCTTCGTCTTTCTGGCCGTTGATAAACCATTGCGCCTGGCGCGCCGGCCAACGTTGTTCGTCCAGGCCCAGCTCGCGGATCACCCGCTTGACCAGGCGTTGCTGGTCGTCGCTGTCCAGAATCTGAAAGGTTTGGGCCAGGCCCGCCTCCTGCCAGTGCGCTCGCAACAGGCGGTGTGCCAGGCCGTGGAAGGTGCCCACCCACATGCCGGCCGGGCTGATGCCCATCAACTGCTCGATGCGGTGGCGCATCTCGGCAGCGGCCTTGTTGGTGAAGGTCACCGACAGGATGGAATGGGGGGACGCGTTTTCGACCTGGATCAACCAGGCGATACGGTGCACCAGCACTCGGGTTTTACCGGAGCCAGCACCGGCCAGGACCAACTGACGGCCAACGGGGGCCGCTACGGCCTGGCGTTGGGCATCGTTGAGGGAGTTCAGCAAAAGAGAGAGATCATCGCGCATCGGCGCATTCTATGGCCCTCGGGGGAGTGGGGCAAACACCAATACCGGTTGGTCGACGGAAAACAGTCAGGGTGATGACCGGTCGGTCAATGGCTCTAGCCCCCGCAGCGCCTCACTCAAGCCGTCTGGCCCGGAGGTCTGGGTCCAAGGTCGTACAGTTTTTATGACGTGGAGCAGTTTGGCCCAAGCGCTTGCTTGTGTATGCTCCGTCGACGTTTCGGGCTCACCATTATAAGAACACTGCCTATGACCCTCAGCACTGACCTGTTCGGCCCCTCGGCGGCCCCCGCGCAGGTTATCCGCAAACATTACGCCACCGAGATGGCGGTTGAGCGCACACGCCTGCTGTACCAGGGGTCGTTGTTGCCTACCTTGTTAATGTTGGTCAATGGCTTGGTCTGTGCCTGGCTGCTGTGGAACCCCAAGCAGTACTTGCTGGACAGTGTCTGGCTGGTCTGGCTGCTCGCGTTGGTGGCCATGCGCGTGATCCAGGTTGCGGCCTTTGACTCGGCTATGCCCAGCCGCCAGGCGCAACCGGTGTGGCGACGTATGTTCATGCTGGGTTCGGCAGTCAGCGGTTTGACCCTGGCCACTGCCGCCATCGCCCTCGTTCCGGCCGACAGCTTTATGCAACAGGCCTGGGTGTTCGGCCTGATCGGCGCCGCAACGCTGTCGGCCAGCGTGGCCTATGCCGTGAGCCTGCCGGCGTTCCTGTCGTTTGCCCTGCCGTGCCTGGTGCCGGCTATCGTTTATCTGTTCTGGAACGGTGCCCCGCAGCAACAGGGCTGGGGTGTGCTCGGCCTGATCCTGCTGGCTTCCTTGAGTTTGGTGGCATGGCAGGTCAACCGCCTGATCCAGCGCGGGCTGCTACGACGCTTTCAGAACCAGGCGCTGATCGAGCATTTGCAGAAGGCCCAGCAGCGCAGCGAGCAGTTGAATCTGGAGCTGGTTCGCGAAGTCGAGCAGCGCCGCCAGGTCGAGCTGGAACTGCGCCAAGCACAAACCGGCCTGCAGGACCGTGTGGCCCAACGCAGCCAGGAACTGGACGCCGCCAGCCTTGCCCTGAATAAAAGCGAAGCGCGCCTGGCCATGGCCCTGCAAGCCAGCGAACTGGGTCTCTGGGACTGGAACCTGCAAACCGATGAAGTGCACCACACTCAGCTCAAAGAGCTGTTCGGCCTGGAGCCCGAGTACGTCACTGCGATGCTCAGCCACCTCAAGCCCCGCCTGCACCCCGAAGACCTACCGCTGCTCAAGCGCGCCCTGGTGGAGCACCTCAAGGGTCGCAGCGAGGACTACCTGGTGGAATACCGCGTGCGCCATGGCGATGGGCACTGGGTGTGGATCGAAGACCGTGGCCGCGCCGTGGAGCGTGCGCCCAGCGGGCGGGTGACCCGAATGCTCGGCACGCGCCGCAATATCAGTGCCGGCAAGGCGTTGGAGGAGGAGCAACGCCTGGCATCGACGGTGTTCGAGGCGGCCAGCGAAGGCATTGTGATCCTTGACCCCAACTACGTACTGATTGCGGTGAACCAGGCCTTTAGTCGCGTTACCGGGTTTGATATCGACGACATGATCGGCCGCAATGTGGTGGAGTTGCCCAGCAGCCGCGACGCTCGCCGGCATTTCCCGGTGATCCGCCAGGCGTTGCTCAGCCATGGCACCTGGCAAGGCGAGTTGGTGGAAACCCGCAAGAACGGCGAGCTGTACCCGCAATGGCTGCAATTGAATGTGGTGCGCGATATCCGGGGGAACGTCAGCCATATCGTGGGTTTCTTCGCCGATCTATCCGCTCGCCGCGAATCCGAAGAACGCATGCGCTACCTCACCCATTACGACGAACTGACCGGCTTGGCCAACCGTTCGCTGTTTCGCGAGCGATTGCGCGAGGCCCATGCGCGGGTGCGTCAGGGCGGGCGCAGCCTGGCGTTGCTGCATATCAACCTGGACCGCTTCAAGTTGCTCAATGACAGCCTGGGCCATGAAGTCGCCGACCAACTGCTGCAAAAAATGGCGCGCCGCCTGATCAATGCCCTGCCTGAAGCTGACACCATTGCGCGCCTGTCCGGGGATGAGTTTGCCGTGCTGTTCGATGCCTACGGCAACCTGTCGAGCCTGGCGCGGGTGGCCACACGGCTGTTGGCAAAACTGCGGGTGCCGGTGACGGTGGACGGGCATGAGCTGGTGGTAAGCGCCTCGATGGGCGTCAGCCTGTTGCCGGATAACGCGCGGGAAATTTCTGCGCTGGTCAGCCAGTCGAACATGGCCATGCAGCATGCCAAGCACCTGGGCGGCAATAACTTCCAGTTCTACACCGACAGCCTGCAAGCCAGCACCCTGGAGCGTTTGCAGCTGGAAAACCACCTGCGCAAGGCCATCGAAGAGCGCCAGCTCACGGTGTTCTACCAACCCAAGTTGTGCCTGGCCACGGGCAAGCTCAATGCCGCCGAAGCGCTGATCCGCTGGGAGCATCCGCAGTGGGGCATGGTGCCGCCGGGGGACTTTATCGGTTTGGCCGAAGAGACTGGCCTGATCGTGCCCTTGGGCGAATTCGTGTTGCGCCAGGCCTGCTGGCAGGCGTGTGAGTGGCAGCGCCAGGGGCTGGCGCCGATCCGGGTGTCGGTAAACCTCTCGGTGCATCAGTTGCGCCAGGGCAAGTTGGTCAGCCTGGTGCGCCAGGTGTTGGAAGAAACCGGCCTGGACCCGCAGTACCTGGAGCTGGAACTCACCGAAAGCCAACTGCTCGACAGCGTTGAACACATCATCGCCACCTTCCAGCAACTGCGGGACCTGGGCGTGAAGCTGGCCATCGACGACTTTGGCACCGGCTATTCCTCCCTCAGCTACCTCAAGCGCATCCCGGTGGACTACGTGAAGATCGACCAGACCTTCATCCGTGGCCTCGGCCAAGGCCGTGAGGACGCGGCCATCACCCGGGCAATCATCGCCATGGCCCACGGCTTGGCGCTGAAAGTGGTGGCCGAAGGTGTTGAAGATCAGCAGCAACTGGACTTCCTGCGGGGGGAGCGTTGCGATGAAGTACAGGGCTACCTGATCAGCCGACCGATGCAGGCCGAAGGCTTGGCAGATTTGTTACGGAAAAATGCAGATTTTCCTTAGGGTAGGCCAGGGCGCCCCTGTGGCTACAAAGCCTGCGCCCTTTGATTCAGAGGGCAGCAGGGCGATTTAGTGATGCGTCGGACGGGCAAAACGACAATTCTTGTAGTATAACTACAAGCTTGCTACATCCCTGGCCCTGCCCATAAGAAGAGTCCTGCCCTTTGAACCTGTTGCAACATATCGCCCAGTCGCGCCACCTGTTACGCAAATCGGAACTCAAGGTTGCCGATCACGTGCTGCTTGACCCTGCGGCCGTAATGCACAGTTCCATGGCCGACCTGGCCCACAGCGTGGGCATCAGCGAGCCGACCATCGTGCGCTTCTGCCGTGCCATCGGTTGCTCCGGGTTCCAGGATTTGAAACTCAAACTGGCCCAGAGCCTCGCTGCCGGTGCGAGTTTCGGGCAGTTCGCAATCCACGAAGACGATTCCGTCGCCGACTACAGCCTGAAAATCTTCGACACCACGCTGCACACCCTGATGGAAGTGCGCGAGAAGCTCGACCCGATCGAGCTGCAAAAGGCCGTGACGGCCATGTCCCAGGCCCAGCGTGTGGAGTTTTATGGCTTCGGTGCCTCGGGTGCCGTAGCGGCCGATGCCCAGCACAAATTCTTCCGCTTGCTGCTTACCGCAGCGGCCTACAGCGACCCGCACATGCAGGCGATGTCGGCGGTGACCTTGAAGCCCACCGACGTGGCTATCTGTATTTCCCAGTCGGGGCGCTCCAAAGACCTGCTGATCACCGCCAACCTGGTGCGTGAAAGCGGTGCCACCCTGATTACCCTGTGCCCGAGCCAGACGCCGTTGGCGGAACTGTCCACGGTCAACCTGGCGATCGATGTGCATGAAGATACCGAGATCTACACGCCACTGACGTCGCGTATCGCCCACCTGGTGGTGATCGACGTGCTGGCGATGGGCGTGGCCATGGCGCGCGGGCCGAGCCTGGTCAACCACCTCAAGAGCGTGAAGCGCAGCTTGCGCAGCCTGCGGTTGTCACCCAAGTCGGTCAAAGCCCTGGACGACTGATTGAAATGCACGCGGACCCCTGTGGGAGCTCCTGCATATTTAGGAATATTCATCGTCCTGTAACCCTCGCGCCGCCAAACCGTAACCCCTCAAGGCCATCCTGAACTCCCGTACTCGCATTGGGAGACTCGAAATGGCCCGTCCCTACGAAGACAGCAACAGCGCCGTAAAAACCCGTCGTCAGCAGGAAGACCAGCGCCGCATGGCGTTCCGTCGCGCAATCGAAGACCGTTGCGAGGAGCGCCAATTGCTCCAGAGCATCAGTGACTACCCGGAGCTCCATTGGCAGGCACCCGCGGCTGCCCAGCGAAACGTTCAGCCAACACGCTGATCTGTGCCCGTTCGCTGCGGATAAAGCCCAGGAACGCATGGGCTACCGGTGACAGGCGCTTGGCCTTGGCCTGCACCAGGCACCAACTGCGGTACAGCGGCAGTTCCTCCACCGGCAGCTCTTTGAGCCCGCCGGTGGCCAGCTCCATGTTGACCGCGTGACGCGTCAGCAGGGCCACGCCTAACCCCGCGCATACACACTCACGCTGCGCCTCGGCCGAGGCCACTTCTACCGTTTGGGTGAAGTGCACGCGTTTTTCCTTGAAATACTCCTCGCAAGCCAGCCGTGTGCCCGAACCCGGCTCGCGCAGTAGCAGCGTGTAAGGCTCCAGGTCTTGCAGGCGCAGCGGGCCTTGCAGGCTCAAGGGGTGGTCGAGGGGCGCCACGGCGACAATCGGGTTGTTGAGGAAGGGTAGGAACTCCAGGCCCATGTCCTGGGGCACCATGGACATGATCACCAGGTCGTCGCGGTTGTCCGAAAGTCGTCGGATCACCTGGGCGCGGTTGACCACTGTCAGGTGCAATTGCACTTCGGGGTGCTGGCGCTTGAACGCGGCAAACAGATGCGGCACGAAGTACTTGGCGCTGGATTCAATCGCCAGTTTCAGCTGACCTTGCAGCGAGCCCTGCATGTCCGACAGCTGCATATCGAGGTTTTCCAGGCGCCCGAAAATGTCCCGGCTCGCCCGTTGCAAGGCTTCGGCGGCCTCGGTCATATAGAGTTTTTTGCCGACGTAATCGAACAATGGCTGGCCGATCAGCTCTTCGAGCTGACGAATTTGCAGGCTTACGGCCGGTTGTGTGAGGGACATTTCCTCGGCAGCGCGGCTATAGGAGCGCAAATCGCACACTTCATTGAAGATCTGCAATTGACGCAATGTCATACGCATCAATGACTTACGCATTTTTATCGTCCTTTCGCCCGAAGCTGTCAGGCCAACTATAAGTCTTTACTTATGCACGACCCAATAATTATTGATTTTTGTTAATCCCTCCGCGGGCTTAGTGTGTGTCTCGCGACTGTCATGAAACATTTGGTCACGCGCCGACCCGGGTCTAGCGGGTCGAAGAACGCAGCAATCGGCTCAAGGGAATTTCCAAGTGATAAAAAAGATCCTGATCGCCAACCGTGGTGAAATTGCCGTACGAATCGTGCGTGCCTGCGCCGAGATGGGCATTCGCTCGGTCGCGGTCTACTCCGACGCCGACCGCCACGCGTTGCACGTCAAACGTGCCGACGAAGCCCACAGCATTGGTGCCGAGCCCCTGGCCGGTTACCTGAACCCGCGCAAGCTGGTGAACCTGGCGGTGGAAACCGGCTGTGATGCACTGCACCCCGGCTACGGCTTCCTGTCGGAAAACGCCGAACTGGCCGACATCTGCGCCGAACGTGGCATCAAATTCATCGGCCCGTCCGCTGAAGTGATCCGCCGCATGGGCGACAAGACCGAAGCGCGCCGCAGCATGATCAAGGCCGGTGTACCGGTTACCCCCGGCACCGAAGGCAACGTCGCCGACATCGCCGAAGCCCTCACCGAAGGTGACCGTATTGGTTACCCGGTGATGCTCAAGGCCACCTCCGGTGGTGGCGGTCGCGGCATTCGCCGTTGCAACAGCCGTGAAGAACTCGAACAAGCCTTCCCCCGCGTGATTTCCGAGGCCACCAAGGCCTTTGGTTCGGCGGAAGTGTTCCTGGAAAAATGCATCGTCAATCCCAAGCACATCGAGGCACAGATCCTCGGTGACAGCTTTGGCAACGTGGTGCATCTGTTCGAGCGCGATTGCTCGATCCAGCGCCGCAACCAGAAGCTCATCGAAATCGCCCCCAGCCCGCAACTGACGCCAGAACAGCGCGCCTACATCGGCGACCTGTCGGTGCGTGCCGCCAAGGCCGTGGGCTACGAAAACGCCGGCACCGTGGAGTTCCTGCTCGCCGAGGGCGAGGTGTACTTCATGGAGATGAACACCCGGGTGCAGGTGGAACACACCATCACCGAAGAAATCACCGGGATCGACATCGTTCGTGAGCAGATCCGCATCGCCTCGGGCCTGCCGCTGTCGGTGAAGCAGGAAGACATCCACCACCGTGGTTTCGCGTTGCAGTTCCGTATCAACGCCGAAGACCCGAAGAACAACTTCCTGCCAAGCTTTGGCAAGATCACCCGTTACTACGCCCCCGGTGGTCCCGGCGTGCGTACCGACACGGCGATCTACACCGGCTACACCATCCCGCCGTTCTACGACTCCATGTGCCTGAAACTGGTGGTGTGGGCGTTGACCTGGGAAGAAGCCATGGACCGCGGCCTGCGTGCCCTGGACGACATGCGCCTGCAAGGCGTGAAGACCACCGCCGCCTACTACCAGGAAATCCTGCGTAACCCGGAATTCCGCAGCGGCCAGTTCAACACCAGTTTTGTGGAAAGCCACCCTGAGCTGACCAACTACTCGATCAAGCGCAAACCCGAAGAGCTGGCCCTGGCCATCGCCGCCGCCATCGCCGCCCACGCAGGCCTGTGAGGAATAGAACAATGACTAAGAAAATATTCGTAACCGACACCATCCTGCGCGACGCCCACCAATCGTTGCTCGCGACCCGCATGCGCACCGACGACATGCTGCCGATCTGCGACAAGCTCGACAAAGTCGGCTACTGGTCCCTGGAAGTCTGGGGCGGCGCGACCTTCGACGCCTGTGTGCGCTTCTTGAAAGAAGACCCGTGGGAGCGCCTGCGCAAACTGCGCGCCGCATTGCCTAACACGCGTTTGCAAATGCTGCTGCGCGGCCAGAACCTGCTGGGCTACCGCCACTACAGCGACGACGTGGTCAAAGCCTTCGTCGCCAAAGCCGCCGTGAATGGCATCGACGTGTTCCGTATCTTCGACGCCATGAACGACGTGCGTAACCTGCGCGTGGCCATCGAAGCGGTAAAGGCCGCCGGCAAACACGCCCAAGGCACCATCGCCTACACCACCAGCCCGGTGCACACCGTTGAGGCGTTCGTGGCCCAGGCCAAGCAGCTCGAATCCATGGGCTGCGACTCCATTGCGATCAAGGACATGGCTGGCCTGTTGACCCCGTTTGCCACCGGTGAACTGGTCAAGGCGCTGAAAGCCGAGCAGAACCTGCCGATTTTCATCCACTCCCACGACACCGCAGGCCTGGCCGCGATGTGCCAACTCAAGGCCATCGAAAACGGTGCCGACCACATCGACACCGCCATCTCCAGCTTCGCTTGGGGCACCAGCCACCCCGGCACCGAGTCGATGGTCGCCGCCCTTAAAGGCAGCGAATTCGACACCGGCCTGAGCCTGGAACTGCTGCAAGAGATCGGCTTGTACTTCTACGCTGTGCGCAAGAAGTACCACCAGTTTGAAAGCGAATTCACCGCCGTCGACACCCGTGTGCAAGTCAACCAGGTGCCGGGCGGGATGATTTCCAACCTGGCCAACCAGTTGAAAGAGCAGGGCGCTCTGAACCGCATGAGCGAAGTGCTGGCTGAAATCCCGCGTGTGCGAGAAGACCTGGGCTTCCCGCCGCTGGTCACGCCGACTTCGCAGATCGTCGGCACCCAGGCGTTCTTCAACGTGCTGGCCGGCGAGCGCTACAAGACCATCACCAACGAAGTGAAGCTCTACCTGCAAGGCGGCTACGGCAAGGCGCCGGGCACTGTGAACGAGAAACTGCGTCGCCAGGCCATCGGCAGTGAAGAGGTGATCGACGTACGCCCGGCCGACCTGCTCAAGCCGGAAATGACCAAGCTGCGCGGCGAGATCGGCGCGTTGGCCAAGTCTGAAGAAGACGTGCTGACCTACGCCATGTTCCCGGACATTGGCCGCAAGTTCCTCGAAGAACGCGACGCTGGCACCCTGGCGCCGGAAGTGCTGTTGCCGATTCCTGAAGCCGGCGGCGTGGCCCGTGCTGGCGGCGAAGGCGTGCCGACCGAATTCGTCATCGACGTGCACGGCGAAAGCTACCGCGTAGACATCACCGGTGTGGGCGTGAAGGCCGAAGGCAAGCGTCACTTCTACCTGTCCATCGACGGCATGCCGGAAGAAGTGGTGTTCGAACCGCTCAACGAATTTGTCGGCGGCGGCAGCAGCAAGCGCAAGCAAGCCACCGAGCCCGGCCATGTCAGCACCGCGATGCCGGGCAATATCGTCGACGTGCTGGTCAAGGAAGGCGACGTGGTCAAGGCCGGCCAGGCCGTGCTGATCACCGAAGCCATGAAAATGGAAACCGAAGTGCAGGCTGCGATAGCCGGCAAGGTAACCGCCGTTCATGTGGCCAAGGGCGACCGGGTCAACCCTGGCGAAATCCTGATTGAAATCGAAGGCTGATCCCTAGCCTTCGACACTACCGCTTAATCCTCGGGGGGGCAGGTGCTCCCCTTTTTTTTGCCTGGAATTTGGCGGCATTAAGGTGGGTCACTCCACCGTCGAGTAGGTCGCGCCTGGCTCGACCTCCATTGAACCGCCGATTTTGCTTTTATTGATCAACGTTGCGCCGCTATAGACCTTGCCCTGCTGGTTGGCCGCCATCTCGCCGGTGAGGGTCCAAGTGCCGCTTACGACCCATAGGTGCTGCATCCGCGTGGCGCCGTCGAAGGTGCCGCCACGGGGGTCGTCCAAGATGACTTGGTTGGTGCCGCTGCCGCCGTCCACTGCGCCTTCGAAGCGGCCGCCGTGCCTGACGATCAGCACATCGTCGCCGCCCCCCATATCCAGCGCCATCCCGTTGCCACCGGCAATCAGCCCGGCATTGACCACTTCGTCATTGCGGTCTCCACCCAGCTTTAGCCCCGTGTCTTTTTTGCCGACGATGCTGCCGTAGTTTTCCAGCCACACCGGCGCAAGCCCGGAGCTGACGAGACCATGATGTTCACCCGTTGTTTTGGCGGTTGCGCTGTTAATGATTTCAACCCCGCGCAGGGAAGTCGCGGGGCCGGTGGCAGGTGGGGGAGACAGCAGCCGGGCAGCGTTGTCGATGTCCAGGCCTATGCCGTTGTTGAGGGTGATGCTGACCGAGCTGAAACGCGCGCTGGACTTGGCTGCAGGTTGATCGCCGAGCGCGCTTTCAAGGGCTTTGGCGATGTCAGCTTGAGTCGCAGGGGCCTCGCTGGGGCTTGGGGTGTGCGCCGTGCTGGCGGGCTGCGCCAAGGTGCGCATGCCATAGCCCATCAGGGCGCCGATGGAAGGCATGTACGGGAATACAGATGACATAGTTTCCGGCCTCACGTGTGTAGGAGACCGGAATTTAGCCGGTGAGCGTGAGGGCTGACTGTCAGGAGACAGGCCCTGTGTATGCGCGAAATGTCATTGATTCAATGGCGTTAAAACCGCATCTGCCACTGACCCATCAGGCCCTGGCTGCGGCTGTTAGTGCCGTTTTCAGCGCTGTAGGTCAGGCCGACCGTATGTTGGGGCGACAAGGCGAGGTCCAGACCGGCGCTGATGCTGACGCTATTTCGGTTCAGGGCCGTGCCATTGATGTTGAAGCCGTCAACCAACCCAGGGACATAGCGATAGGACTGGCGGACCTGACTTTCGACATCGCCGTAAAGACGCTTCCAGCGGGTATCGACGTGTGGGGTGAGGCTGATCTGGTTATCGAAGCGGTAGACCGTGGCCAGGCGCAGGCCAAGGGTGCTGCTCAGGTTTTGCCGGGTTTGCGCTTCAACGTTCAGTGCGCTTATCCCACCGCTTTCCTTGAAACCGTCGCGGTGGTAGCGCTGGTAACCCAACCCGGCGAAGGGTTCGACACTGTAGTCGGCGTTGCCCAGTTGGTACCCCATTTCCGAAAACAAGGTTTGGCTGGTGGCATCGTAGCTGGCCTTGAGTGAGTCCTTGCGATCAACCACCTCGACGCTGCGCTTGTTCTGCCCGGCGTGCTCGCTATGGATCGCGCCCAGGCGCAGGGCCAGCGGACCGTCCTGATGCACCGCATAACCGCCCAAGTGCCAACTGTCCAAGTCGCCGGCAAAACGTTTGGCATCCAGGCGGCTGTTGGATTTGGCGCCCACCACGCCGATACGCCAAGCGTCGTCCAGCGCCCAGTCGGCGCCGAGCAACACGCCTTGAATACCGTATTTCAAGCCATCGCTGCCGCCTTGTTTGTCGAGGCTGCCGTCGTTGCCCAGGCCTTGCACCCAGAAGTGGCCGTCGTCGTCGGTGGGCAAGGTGCGCAGGGTTGAAAGCAACCGGTCGCTGATGTGACCGGTGGTGGCGTGGGCAGCGCTGGCCAGGTTGGCATTCTGACTACCGGCCAATTGTTCGAGCACCGCACCCATCCCGCCGGGTGCCCGGGCGATGTTGTCACCGAGCTTTTCCAGGTTTTTGATCTGTTCGGAGGTCAACTGACCGGACGTCAGCAAGCGGTTCAGTGCGGGATCCAGCACCTTGGCAACCTGCTGACCGTTACGGGTAGTGGCTTGGTTGTAGAAATAGCCGTCGATAGGGCCACTCTTAACAACAGGCTCATAAGTCCCATAGTTGTAAGAGGGTAATTGCATCGAAAACTGAAAGGGTGAACCCGCCTGCGCCTGAGCGAGCTGAGCGCTGGTCACGCCCACCGCGAACGCAGTGACACGGGCCAATTGCTTGAATGAAAAGGGCATGAAATCCCGACCTCTTGTGAATGAGGCCGGGAATTTAGCGAGAGGGCGCGGGGTTAACTGTCAGGTGATACGGGCACGATTTGCGGGAGTTGTCTCTGTTGCGAGACGATTTGTAGAACATGCATTTTATTGCGCTTATACGCCAACTTGAGCTTATCATATGCATTTTAATGCGTTTTATTAAGGTGCTTTAGGGCGATGTCTGCACTATATTGCATTAGGTCACCGTATTTTCGGCTTGATACCGCATTAAATTGCAGGTCTATCCATGCTCAATCTGACAGTGCAAATTTACTTCGAAGGCACCTGGCTAGACGCCATGCAACTGACGTTTGACGCTCCGGAACAAGGTCTCGACAGCCGTTGCAGCGCTGGCTATGAGCAGCGCTATCTGGTGAACCATCTCGACGAAATTGCCATGCCTTTCGCCGCCGCCGTGAGTGCCAGGCTGCCTTTGCAATGGGAAGGCTGTCGAACCCAGGGTGTACCAGCCTTTGTTCACGACATTGCACCGGCAGGCGCAGCCAAGCGTTTCCTCATGGCGCATCTTGGCCACGGCAAGCCCGATGACATCAGCGCAGACCTGTTCTTACTGATGCGCAGCACACCTGCTCCTATCGGTCATATGCGGATTAAAGAGTCGGTTGCCGCGTTGAGCAGCCGCCCGGCCATGGGGTTTTCCCGCCTAGAAGTGATCCAGCGAGATTATCGTTTTCTTGAGTATGCCTATGAGCAGGGCGCGGCCATCGGTGGTGCCACGGGGGCGGGAGGCGAGGCTCCAAAGTTGCTGCTGACAGAAAACCACGATGGCCTGTTGTTTCCGGATGCGGTGCTGGATGACGAGCAGGTCCGGCAGCATTGGTTCGTGAAATTTGCGCGCAATAAAGGTACGCAGCTTGACCAAGACATTCTGCGTAGCGAATACCACTACTACAGAGGTTTGCAGACCCTGGGCATCGATACGGTTGCAGCACAAGGGTTGGCGCTGGAAGAGGCGAGCAAGCCTAGCCTGTGGATGCAGCGTTTCGACCGGCATGTCGGCGACCAAGGCGTCGAGCGTTATGCGGTGGAATCGATCTACTCAATGGCTGGCGTGACGGTTCCCGGAAGTGCCATGGGGCACCGTGCAGTGGTTGAGCAATTGGTCGGGTTATGGCGCCAAGCGGGGCAATCCCAGGACGTGCCGGCATTGGTGGCGGAGTATCTCAAGCGGGATCTGCTGAACAAGGTCTTGGGTAACTCGGATAACCACGGACGCAACACCTCGATCATTCGTCAAACCGATGCTTTACGCCTGGCCCCGGTCTACGACCTGGCCCCCATGGTGATGGACGACGAAGGGATCACGCGCACCACCAAATGGCCCCGGGAGTTGGAGCGGGCTGGCGAGGTGGACTGGCTGGGTGTGTGCCGTTTGCTGGGCGACTTGGTCGATAGCCACGCGCTGTTTGAAGGTTTGAGGGAGGACGCACGCCAGCTTTTGGCACTGCCTGACATTCTCAGTGCCAGCGGCCTGCCTGTCGTGACGATGAACCACCCCGGCATTGCCTTGAAAAACTTGCCGCAACGCCTGAAAGAATGGGGATTGAAATGAGCCTGACCATTGAGGAACGCACCCAACTGATCGAAAGCATCCAGGCCGCGCTCGCCGACGGCACGCTGCCAATCAGTGAAGCCGTGCGCCGCCTGCGTACCGAAGTCACCGGCCTTCACCAAAGCCAGTTCGCCAAAATGTGCAAGATTTCGGTGCGAACGTTGGTGCATATCGAACATGGTGAGGGGAACCAGACGCTCAAGTCCTTGAACGCGGTGTTTCGCCCATTCGGCATGCAAATGGGTGTGGTCAAGCTGCGCCGCCAATGGGGCTGAGCCTCAACTGCGACGCACATACCCCTTGCCGTAATGCCGTTCCATACGCGCCTGAATCAGCTCCAGCCCCAAGGACATCACCCAGTAGATAATCGCCGCCGTGGTCAGCATCTCGATATAGCGATAGCTCGAACGCCCATACGATTGCGCCAGGAACATCACTTCCCACACGCCCATCACCGAAATCAGCGACGAGTCCTTGAGCATTGAGATGAACTGGTTGGTGGCTGGCGGAATGATGGTGCGCATGGCCTGGGGCAAGGTGACGTGCCAGAAGATCGCACTGTCGCGCATGCCCAGCGCAAGCGCCGCTTCCCGTTGACCGTGGGCGACGCCAAGGATGCCGGCGCGGAAAATTTCGCTCAAGTACGCGCCGTAGTTCAACGACAACGCAATGATCCCGGCGACGATCGCGCCCGGCACCAGGCCCAACTGCGGCAGGCCGAGGTAAATCAGCAGAATCTGGATCAGCAACGGCGTGCCACGAAAGAACGACGCGTAGAAACTCGCGATGCCGAACGCCACGGCGCTTTTCGACAAGCGCCCCAACGCGGTGACAAAGCCCAGCACCGACGACACCACAATCGAACACAGGCACAGAAACAACGTCAGCGCCGCGCCTTGCAGGAAGCCGTTGGGCGCCAGGTGCACGCCCACAAGGTTAGGCAGCTTGTCGAGGATGATCGAGAACTTCAGGTCAAAGCTCAGGAAGAAGCTGGCGAACAGGCAGAACAGCGCGGCCCAGGTCAGGTACAGCCGCGTGCGAAAGCCAAAGAGCCGTGGCTTGATCACCGGCGGCTTTGGAGGAGAGGGAAACGCAGTCATTGGCTGATATCGGCGCCGATCCATTTTTGCGACAGCTGGCTCAGGGTGCCGTCCTGTTTGAGCTGGGCGAAGACTTCACGCACCTTGGCGTCCCACTGCGGATCGCCTTTTTCGATGGCCACCGAGTTGGGTTCCGAATACAGCGCCTCGCCCGCCAGTTTGAAGCGCTTGTCTTCGTTCAGGCGCGGTTGGGCAGTGACCAGGTTGGTGAGGATCGCATCCAGACGCTTGCCGGCGCCCAGGCCGAGGTCTTGGAAGGCCACGTTGTCGGTGTCATACGGGGCGATCTGCACGTCCTCGAACGGGTACTGCAATTGGGTGTCTTCGGCGCCTTCGATCACCAGGTTTTTGTTCAGGTAGCTCTCGTAGCTGGACGCGCTGGTGAGGCCGACTTTCTTGCCGCTCAAGTCCTTGGCGCTGTGGATGCGATCATCCGTGGCGTTGACCACGATCACCGCAGGCGAGGCGTAGTACTCCACTGGGAAGTCGAATACTTCGGCGCGGGCTTTGCTCGGGGTCATGGAGCAGATGCAGATGTCATAGCGCCCGCTCCAGCGGCCGGCGGCGATCACGTCCCAGGACGGGGTTTCCAGGCGCAGCTTTACGCCGAGCTTGTGTGCCACGGCCTTGGCGACGTCGACGTCAAAGCCATCGAGTTGGTTTTGCTCGTTTAGAAACGAGAACGGCGGGTAGCTTTCCATCAGCACGCCGACCAGCTCTTTTTTCTTCTCGATCCGGTCCAGCGTAGCGCCGCCGAAGGCTTGAGTGGAAGCAGCCAAAATCGTCAGGCCCAAGGCCAGCAGCGGTTTTAGTTTCACGAAGGACACCTGAGTAAAAAAGAGTTGTTATGAACGGAATTGAACGTATTAAATAGTTATAAGAACGACTCTCATAGTGAGTTATTTTCATAAGCTTATGAGTAAAAAGCATATGGCCACAGCAACAGTAATTCTCGATGGCGGCATGGGCCGTGAACTACAGCGTCGCGGCGCACCGTTCCGTCAACCGGAGTGGTCTGCCCTGGCCTTGAGCGAGGCCCCGCAGGCGGTTGAAGCGGTGCACGCGGCGTATATCCAGAGCGGTGCCAACGTTATCACCAGCAACAGCTACGCGGTGGTGCCGTTTCATATCGGCGAGGAGCGTTTCGCCAAAGAAGGCCAGGCCTTGGCAGCGTTGGCCGGTGAACTGGCACGCCGTGCGGTTGAGGCGTCGGGCAAGTCGGTGCGTGTGGCGGGCTCGCTGCCGCCGCTGTTTGGTTCGTACCGTCCCGATCTGTTCGAGCCGCAGCGCGCAGCCGAGTTGCTGACACCGCTGGTGCAAGGCCTGGCGCCGTTTGTTGACCTGTGGCTGGCGGAAACCCAGAGCTCAATCGCCGAAGCACGCGCCATCCAGGCCGGGCTGCCAAAGGACGGCAAGCCGTTCTGGCTGTCGTTTACCCTCAAGGATGAAGACACCGATGACGTGCCGCGCCTGCGCTCCGGTGAACCGGTGGCAGACGCCGCCGAAGCGGCAGCGCAGTTGGGTGTGCAAGTGCTGCTGTTCAACTGCAGCCAGCCGGAAGTGATCGGCGATGCCATCGACGCCGCGCGCCAGACCTTCGAACGCCTGGGCGTGCAGATTGACGTCGGCGCCTACGCCAACGCTTTCCCGCCGCAACCCAAGGAAGCCACTGCCAACGATGGCCTGGACCCGTTGCGTGACGACCTCGACCCGCCAGGCTACCTGCACTGGGCCGCCGACTGGCAGGCGCGTGGTGCCAGCCATTTGGGCGGGTGCTGCGGGATTGGGCCGGAGCACATTGCAGTGTTGGCCCAAAAGCTTCGGTAGGTAAGCGAACATTGATCCGAATGCGTCAGCGGCGGCGCTCCTCAAGCCGTAAAAACGCGGCCAACGCGACCGGATCGTTGAGTTTGCGCAAAAGATTATCCAGCGCTGTCCGGGTCGTGAGCGCTGGTTGAGTGTCGGCGGGCAGTTGCTTCAGGTAGGCGTCGTCGATTTTAAGATGGGCCGCCGTGAACTGATTGGCTGGTGTCTTGAGGGTGGGGTAATGAAAGTGCGCCAGCCATAGCGGCTGGTCGCCGTTGGCTGAATCAAGAATGAAGTACTCCTGGAAGTAGTCATTGAACTGCGTGGTCTTGATTCTGCCCGCTTGATTGCGCGTGACCCGGACCTGGTCGTTCTCCAGCAGCCACTGAAAGTAGCCTTGCTGGGGTTTGCGCAGCTTGAGCAGCGTTGCTCTGATAGTGATGCCCTCTCGGCGCAATCGGGCTGCGCCGTCGCGCAGCTCCGCACTCAGGCTGGCGACCGGTAGGGCGTTGCCTGCCAGCTTGGCCAGCGTGTGCAGCGGTTCGAATACCTTGAGCGTCTGTTCCATCTTCAGTGCCTGCTGATCGAAGATGTCTTGCATGTCTGCCGGTATTCGAAACGGCTTCAGCGCGCTTTTTCGGGTGTCGCTGATAAAACTGTCCAGGCCCTCGGTCAACTCCAGCCCTTGTTGGGTGATGTCGATATAGTCGCCCGTGAGTTTCGCTGTCTGTTTTTTCAGCGGCGGGATAAGTGTCAATGGTGCCTGTTCGGGCACGTCTTGCGGCTCTTTGGGTTGATCCCGCAGGCGCTTTTTAATGACCCTGGCTTTTGCATACGGCTTGGACGTTGAGGGCTTGGCAGGTGCGCGCAACGACGGAGCGGCCTGTTGGAGCCGGCTGCCGATATTGCTCTGGGCCAATAGTAGAAATTCGTTGACGACACCTTTGAGGTTCGCAAGGGCATTGAGGTCTACGCGCTCTGGAAACTCGCCAGGCAGTTCCTCTATCCGATTGCGCACACTCTGGAACGTCTCGACCATTGCACTCAGGGTTTCCAGTTGTGCCTCTTGCGGGTCGTCCTTCAACAGTTGTGTCATGTTTCTACTGGCCGCTGTAGCGCGCTCCACCATCTCATAGACGGCACTGCGCGCCTGGGCCATGTCATGAGCGGCTTGCTCGCGTATGCACAGTTCGGCGGCGCTGGCGATTTCGTTGGTTTTCAGCTCCCAGCGGGTGTGAAATCGCTCCGATACTTGGATTTGACGGGCATCCATGGCACCGGCCGAGCCCATGCCGGACAGTGCGTGTTTGGCGCCCGCCAGAGCAATGAGTTTGGCGTCTATTTCCCGGCCCATTTCCACCGCCAGGTGGATGTCTGCCGGGAGTTGCTGGCGAGCGGTCACGTCTTCGGATTCGCGGTTTTTCAGGATGCGTTCAACGGCGGCGTTGTACGCGACATGTTTGAACGCGGTCCAGGTCATCAAGTAGGTGTTAAAGCCCTTGTACAGCCTGAGCAGTGTGTCCTCATACCCGAGGGTGCCGCCTTCATTGCGCCACTGATCGAGCAGCTTCAATGACGCTTCGCGATTGGCGATCAGCTCCTGGGCCTTGGACAAACTCTGGTCCAGCAGGGTCTGCGTGGAGGGGGACTTGAGCAGCGTGTGCATCTCGCCTTTCAGGACTTTTTCACGTTGCTCCAGCGCTTCGCGTTGTTGCTCCAGGGGCTGGAGTTTTTGCGCCCTGAGCATCCGCGACGCCTTCAACTTGCTCTTCAGGCTCTCGTTGCTGCGCAGCAGGCGCAGGTCGGTGTTGATGCGCCAGGTTCCCATCGACGTCTTGGCCAGGCAGGGGCCGGTAAGCGAAGGGTTGCGCGGGTCGAGAATGTGAATGTTGGCATCTTCATCGCCCACCACCTGGAACCAGCGCTGATCCACTTGGGCATAGGTGTTTTGCGCCACGTCGTAGAGCGGCGGGCGTTGCTGGGGCAGGGCATGGTCGCGCAGGTCCGGTGCTTCGACCTTGAACGCGTCCAGATAGGAGCCCCACTGCGTTGGCGTGCGGCGCGGCACGGCGCCTTCGACAGCCAATATCGAGAACTGGCGATGGGGCAGCGCGCGGCTGTCTGAGGCAAGGGCACGTAGCTGCGGCGGCGCAGGCAGGGGTGGCCTTGAACCTCGAGCGTCGGCAGATTTGGCTTTGCCCCTGCGCAGTGGCCCGGCCTTATGGGTGATGACAATGGCCAACGCCATCAGCACGTCGCCCAGGCGCTGCCACTTGATCAAACCATTGCTTTGCGCCGGCGTATCCAGCACTTGCTGGAGTTGATTGAAGATTTGCCAGACCCACACTGCCGTGGCGACGTAGCCGTTCAGGAAGCTTGAAGCGGCATTGAAGATGGCCCACGCGCTGTCTTCCAGCAATGCCCAGCGCCGCTCTGCGTTGGACAGCGACTCACGATCCGCCAGCTGTGCCATGGCCTTTGCGTTAGCCTCAAACAACGCGGCAAAAATATCCCCGGTCAGCTCGGTTTTGGAAAACACAAGGCTGCCGCCCCATTCGAACAGTTTCAACGGTGTCTGCACCAGTTCTGAAATCAGCCAGGCCGAGGTCAGACCGGTTGGGAAAACGTACTGGGCGTAGTTGAAGCTCAAGCTCTGGTTCGGCAGCCACGCCAGGATGGAGTCTCTGATCTCGCCGGGCTGGTGCAGCTCATACTTGAGGTTTTGCAGTGAAGGGAACTGTATCAGCGGGTTTTCGAGCAGCGGGCGATACAGCAGGCAGGGGCCGTGTTGTTGCGAGCGGGGGCCAATGATGAAGATGTTGAGCACCTCATCGAAGGTCTGGCTGATACGAAGGCTGGGGCGTATCGACAAGGGGCGGATGACGATAGGGTCTGGCGTGTCGGGCGTCGGGTTGACCAGCTCATTGATGGCGCGACAGCCCTGTTCGTCAACGTTGCCGGTGTGGGTGAGTTTGCATTCCAGCGCCAGCAGTGGCAGCAGCGACCGCAATTGCTGGATGTAAAACCGTTGTTGCCGGGGGGCTTCGAGTGGGTCGTCAATCAGCTTGTCTTGAATCAGTTTTGGGTACATCTGGCCGATGTCGACTTGCTCTGAAAGGCGCGTCAGGTAGCTGTCCGTGAGCCAGTCAGGCACGGTTTGCCCGCCCTTGAAACTCACGGTTGCCTGGTAGGGCGGCGTGTTACTGAGCGCATATTCGCCCAGGGTCTGCGGGTAGCTTTCCAGTGGATTGGCCAGGTTGAAAGGCCCCACCGCGAGGCTTTCCGTGCGGATGATCTGTATCTCATCGAGTGGCAGTGTGTCGGTGCCAGGGCGGTGGTCGGCAAGGATGGCGTTGCGCATTTTGTCCTGGGCGAAGGCTTTGATCGGTTGCAGTTGGAACAGGTCGGCGGGCACATCGTTGTACAGCGTGCTCAGGTCCAGCATGTGCTGGCTGTAGTCGTTCAAATCATGCGGCGAGGCATTGAGCAGCCAGTGGGGGATCGCCCCGTCGAGCATGTTCAGGCGTGTTGTATCCGGGTCGAGGTCCAACGGCTCTGTGGCGGTGGAGAGTGGTTGCGGTTGAGGCGCAGAGGTCACCAGGTTGCTGAACCCCTCGGTTTCTATCGCGGTGAGCTGGGTGGCGATGAGGGCCCAGGCCATGTGATCGAAAAAATTCCCCTCAGGTTCGACCAGGCGCATGGCCAAGGGCAACGAACTCATTGAAGTGCTGAGCCTGGACTGCGCGGCGGTCGCCAAGTCCTGTAAAGACGGGAAGGTTTCGTACCCATATTCGAGGGTATACATCATCAGGATGTCGGTTTGTTTGAATGTGCCTTGCACGATGGCGGTGCCGGCCAACATGAGATGTTTGAGGTTTTTCGCGTTGGGACTGTCAATGTCGAGCAGGCACACCTGGATGTGCGCCAGGTCGGGGCGGTGGATAAGCCGTTGGTGTTTGTCGGGGTACATCGAGATCCCCCGCGCAATGTCGCAGTGATCGGCATTCCAGCCCTCGACTTCCTGGATGTTCAGCGCGGCGGCGAGCCCGTCGGCCAGCTCTTGCCAGCGTGGCAGGCGAACCCCTGTGGCGTTCCAGAACGCCAATTGCTGCTCTTTGAAGGCGACGAAAAACACCGGCGCCAAATCATTGAGCAGTGTGGCTATCTGCTCAATGTCCACCGGCAATTGAACGGGCTCAGGCGTTGAGGGCTGTTGAGTGAGGAAGTGCTCACCTTGCAGATAGTTGGCCTTGGTGTTCTCCAGGGCCAACCGCACAAGAACGTGGGTCAGGGGCGTGTAATGGGTATCGACACAGGTCAGTTCGTTGTCGACGAACCTCCAGATGGGGGTGCCCACCACTGTTCGGTCGAGGTCCGGGTTCAGGTCGGGGTAGAGGATGTTCAGTTCGCTGCGCAGCAGGATCGAAGCCACTTCATTGCTGGTCGGCCCATCCTCGGTCAGACGAGTGAGCAGGGCTTTTTCCAACAGCGGTTTTGGGCTTGGCAGCGAGGGCGCTACGGAGGTTTTGGCATTCATGAGTTTCTCCATGGTCAGGACGGTGCGAGGCGCCGTTGCATGGAGAACCTAAGGGAAAGCCGGTGTAGGGTCGGTGGTAGTTAGATAGGCGCGGTGCGACACTCCAGCAGCGTCTTCAACTGGCGATCACCGTTCAGGTTGCCTGACGACAACCAGGCTTCAAACCCAGTCCCAACCGCCGGCCATTCGGCGTCGATGATCGAGTACCACGCCGTATCGCGGTTCTGCCCCTTGACCACCATGTGCTGGCGGAACACCCCTTCAAAGCTGAAGCCCAACCGCTCGGCCGCATACTTGGAGCGGGCGTTGGCGTTGTTGCACTTCCACTCCAATCGGCGGTAACCCTGCTCGAACGCATGCTTGGCCAGCAAGTACACCGCCTCGGTGCTTTTGGGCGAGCGCTGCATCGGCGCGCCAAAGGTGACGTGGCCGATCTCGATACGACCCTGGGCCGGCACGATGGACATCAGGCTGAGGATGCCTTGCACCTGGCCGGTGGCGCGGTCGATTACGCTGAAAAAGTACGGGTCGCTGTGGGCTGCGTGGTTGTTGAGCCAGTCGTTGAATACGCTGCGCTCGGGGAAGGGTCCGTAAGGCAGGTAGTCCCACAGTTTGGGGTCGGCGCCCGGGCCTTGGAGTGCCTGGAACAGATCGTCGCCATGGCGCGCCGGGTCGAGTTTCTCCAGGCGGATAAAGCGCCCTTCAAGCAGTTGCACGGTGGGCGCCGGGACGCCTGTCCAGTCAGCGGGGGAAATGGGCATGCGATGCTCCTTAAAGGCCTTTGCGAAATTGAATGAAACCCGGGCGTTCGGCGATGCGTTCGTACAACTGGATCGCCGTGGCATTGGTTTCGTGGGTGAGCCAGTGCACCTTGCAGCAGCCATCGGCCTTGGCGGTGGCGTAGACGAATTCGATCAGCTTGCGGCCCACGCCGGTGCCGCGTTGGCTCGGGTTTACCAGCAGATCCTGCAGGTAGCAGGCGTTCTCGATGCTCCAATTGGAACGGTGGTAGATGAAGTTGACCATGCCCACCGCCTTGCCGTCCTGCCAGGCCAGCGCCGAATGAGTCGGCTCGCTGGCATCAATCAGGCGCTGCCAGGTGCTTTGGCTGACGGCGTCCGGCAGTTCGGTTTGGTAGAACTTCAAGTACGCCTGCCACAGCGGCAACCAGGCGTCGTGGTCGGCGGCGGTGACCTGGCGGATGTCGATCTGGCTCATTCTGCAACTCCTTGGGGAATAAAGCGGGCGAGGGTCTGGTCGTGCGCGTCGGTGCTGGCGGCGAGGCCTTCACGTACGCCGGCGATGTCGGCCGGGCTGCGGTTCTGGCTGAGTTTGCGCTTGCCGATCAGGCGCTCCATCGGCAAGGCGAAGCCGACAATGGCCTTGAGCATGCCGTCAATGTAGTCGGCCGGGGCGTCGCTGACTTTCCAGGGCTGGGCGCGGTTGCCTTCATGGCGATCGGTCAGCGCAGTGACCAACTCAAGCAAGCGCTCGGCGTCGTTGAACACTTCGGCTTTGCCGTAGGCATGCACGGCGATGTAATTCCAGGTGGGTACGACTTTGCCGTGTTCGGCCTTGGCTGGGTAAAACGATGGACTGATGTAAGCCTCGGCACCTGCGAAAATCACCAGGGCTTCGCTGCCATTTTGCAGGTCGCGCCATTGTGGGTTGGCCTTGGCCAAGTGCCCGTAGAGCGTGCCATTCGGGCCTTCGTCGGGGTTGAGCAGCAGTGGCAGGTGGCTGGCCAACAGGCCTTGCTCGCCAAAGGTCACCAGTTGCGCCAGGCGGGTGTGCTGGATCATTTGATGCAGTTCGGGCAAGTCGTCGAGGGCAAAGGCGCGAGGTGTGTACATGGAAATATTCCTTGGCGAATGCCTGCATCCTAGGCAGGCTAATGGCTCGATGTAAGAGCCATCTAAGACCAATTTCATAGGTCCAATATGCCGTCTATGTCTTTCAATCCCGCGGGTATCGAGCTGGACCGCCGCCAGGGGCTGACCCGGCAACTCTACGAAGCCCTGCGCCAGCGGGTGCTGGACGGGCGACTGGTCAGCGGCACGCGTCTGCCCGCCAGCCGTGACTTGGCGGCGGCGTTGTCGATCTCGCGCAACAGCGTGGTGCGTGCGTACGATCAGCTGTATGCCGAGGGGTTTATCGAAAGCCGGGTGGGTGATGGCACTTACGTAGCGCAACTGCCCATGGCAAAAAAATTATCCACAAAAGTATCCACAGGGTTACGCACAGGCTTATCCCCAGGTTTATCCACAAAATGGGCAAATTTGCCGGAAGACTTGGACAGTGAAGTTATCCACAGCGGCGGTTTGGCGCGGATAAAAACCAACCACCTGCCACAGCCTCCAGCGGGGCAACCACGGGCTTTCCGGGTGGGGGTGCCGGCGTTCGACCTGTTCCCGTTTGAAGTATGGGCCAAGCTGAATGGGGCTTTCTGGCGCAAACCCGACCTCGAGCAACTGTGTTACGGCGACCCGGCGGGGGACGCTCGGCTGCGCAGTTTGATCGCGGCTTATTTACGCAGCTCCCGAGGCATGCAGTGCAGCGCTGAACAAATTGTGATCACCAGTGGCGCACAGCAAGCGATAAGCCTTTGTGCACAGTTGCTGGTGGAGTCCGGTGACGGAGTGGCGGTGGAAAACCCTGGCTACCGCGCGGCAGGTCATGCGTTCGCACTCGCTGGCGCGCAATTGCATGGGGTGCCGGTGGATGGCGAGGGGATCAATTGCCAAGTGCTCAACACCCTGGAGGATTGCCGTGTGGCCTACGTTACGCCGTCTCACCAATACCCGCTCGGCGTGGTGATGAGCCTGGCGCGCCGCCTGGAGCTGCTGGCCTGGGCCGAGCGCATGGGCGGCTGGATCATCGAAGACGACTACGACGGCGAGTACCGCTACAGCGGCGCGCCGCTGTCACCGTTGGCGGCGTTGGACCGCAGCGGCCGAGTGCTGTACGTCGGCACCTTCGGCAAGGTCGCATTCCCGGCCTTGCGCCTGGGCTACCTGGTGTTGCCGCCGGGGTTGGTAGACGCCTTCGCCCGGCGCCGCGCCGTGGACATGCGCCACTCCGAAGTCAGCACCCAGGCGGTCATGGCCGAGTTCATGGCGGCGGGGCACTTTCAGCGGCATATCCGTCGCATGCGGCGCGCTGCCTTGAGTCGGCGCAATGCGCTGTTGGCCGGCTGGCCCATTGGGTTGCCCGGTGTTGGCGAACTGCCCAGTGTTGCGGCAGGGCTGCATATGACGGTACGCGTCGACAGCCTGGCCCGCGAACAGCAATTGCTGGCGCAGGCCCATGCGGTGGAGGTCGAAGTCAACGGCTTGAGCGGCTACTGGCTGGCAGAATCGACCACGCCGGTGGACCAGCGCGCCGGCCTGGTATTGGGTTTCGCCGCTGTGCCCGAAGCGGATATCGCCGCGGCACTGGGGCGCTTGCGCCAGGCCTGGCGTGATGCCAGTTAGTTAAGAGCAAAAATTAACCTGTGGCGAGGGAGCTTGCTCCCGCTGGAGTGCGAAGCGCTCCCAGGCTTTTTAATCAAAGAGCTGGGGCCGCTGCGCGGCCCAGCGGGAGCAAGCTCCCTCGCCACAGGTACAGTGTTCGCCCTTACTGACCTGATCAGGTGCCGGACTTGATCTTGGTCCAGGCCCGCGTGCGTGCCCGCTCCGCATCACGTCCCAACGGCTTGAGCGTATACAGCGTGCCCATCGCCGCCTCGGTCGGGTACAGGTTGGGGTTGTTGCGAATCGCCGGGTCCACTTGCTCGGTCGCATCCTTGTTCGGGTTGGGGTAGCCGACAAAATCGCTGATCGGCGCGATCACCTGGGGTTGCAGCAGGTAGTTGATAAAGGTGTAGGCGTCCTGGGGGTTCTGCGCGCCTTTGGGGATGGCGAGCATGTCGAACCAGATCGGCGCGCCTTCCTTGGGTAGGCGCATGTCCACGGTCACGCCGTTCTTGGCTTCCTTGGCGCGGTTGGCGGCCTGGGAAAAACTGCCGGAATAACCCACCGCTACACAGATGTCGCCATTGGCGATATCGGCCATGTACTTGGAGGAATGAAAGTAAGTGATGTACGGGCGGATCTTCATCAGCAGCGCTTCAGCCTTGATGTAATCCTTGGGGTTGCTGCTGTTGGGGTCCAGGCCCAGGTGCTGCAAGGCCAGCGGCAGGATTTCCGAGGGCGAGTCGAGCAAGGCCACACCGCATTGCTTGAGTTTGCTGATGTTTTCTTCCTTGAAGATCAGGTCCCAACTGTCCACCGGTGCATTTGGCCCCAAGGCAGCCTTGACCTTGTCGGGATTGAAGCCGATCAGGATGGTGCCGTACATGTAGGGCACGGCGAATTTGTTGCCGGGGTCGTTGGCTTCGATCAGCTTCATCAGCTTGGGATCGAGGTGGTTCCAGTTGGGCAACTGGCTGCGGTCCAGGGGCTGGAATACGTTAGCCTCGATCTGCTTGGCCAAAAACACATTGGACGGCACCACCACGTCATAGCCGGAGTTGCCGGTGAGCAGCTTGGCTTCCAGGGCTTCGTTGGTGTCGAAGATGTCGTAGACCAGCTTGATCTTCGGGTTCTGCGCCTTGAAATCCTCCAGCGCCTTGGGGGTGATGTAGTCGAACCAGTTGTAGACCTTGAGGGTTTTTTCTTCGGCCTGGGCGGCGGCGCTGACTACGGCGGCGCACAGGGCCAGGGAGGCGAGCAGCTTCATCGGGTAGATCCTTCTTGTTCGAAACCTTCAAGAACATTGACGGCGTTGATGCCGATTTCTTCGACAGCGTAGCCGCCTTCCATCACGAACAGCGTGGGCTTGCCCAGGCGTGCGAGGCGCCGGCCCATGGCCAGGTAGTCCGGGCTGTCGAGCTTGAATTGCGAGATGGGGTCGTCCTTGAACGTGTCGACGCCCAGCGACACCACGATCACGTCGGGGGCGTAGCGTTCGGTTGCCTTGCATGCCTGTTCCAGTGCCGCACTCCACTGATCCCAGCCGGAGCCTGCCGGCAGCGGGTAGTTGAAGTTGAACCCTTCTCCAGCACCCTCGCCCAGCTCATCGGCGTAACCGAGGAAGAACGGAAACTCCGCCTCCGGGTGGCCGTGGATCGACGTGAACAGCACGTCGCTGCGCTCATAGAAGATCGACTGGGTACCGTTGCCGTGGTGGTAGTCCACGTCGATGATGGCGACCTTTTTGTGACCCTGGTCGAGGAACGCCTGGGCCGCGATGGCGGCGTTGTTGAGGTAGCAATAACCGCCCATCAAGTCGCTGGCGGCGTGATGCCCAGGCGGGCGGCACAGGGCAAAGGCACTGCGGGCGCCTTGCTGGATTGCCTGTTGCGCGGTGAGTGCCACTTGCGCCGCGCTGTATGCCGCTTGCCAGGTGCCAGCGGTGATCGGCGCGCCGCCGTCGAAGCTGTAGTAACCCAACTGACCATGCAGGCTGGTGGGCAATACCCGGCGCAGGGTGCGGGCGGGCCAGGTGTAGGGCAGCAGGTCGCCGTCCTGGGCGAATTCGGTCCAGCGCGCCCAGGCACCCTTGAAGAAATCGAGGTAGTCGCGGCTGTGGATGCGCTGCAGTGGCGCCAGGCCAAAGTCCTGCGGCGCCTGCACCGGGCCCAGTTCGCGGTCCTTGACCCGTTGCAGTACATGGTCGGCGCGGGACGGCATCTCGAAGCAGGGCATCAGTTGCCCGTCCATCAATTCGCAGCGTCCGTGGTGCAGGTGGTGGTCGTCGGAGTAGATCGTCAGCATGGGTGTTCCCCGCAGGCTCGTTGTTGTGCTTGCAGTGTTGGGGCCAGCGGCAATCGTGAAAACGGCAGGAGCGGCCATAAGGGGATAAATATGGCCAAAGACTTTGACCATAAATCGCCTATCAGTGGCGCATCAAGCTGGGCGCCACCCCACTCCAGCGCACAAACGCATGGCGGAAACTCGCGGTTTCACTAAAGCCCAGTTGCTCGGCGATCTTGTGAATCGGCATCTGGTCTTGCGCCAACCATTGCTTGGCCTGCTCAAAGCGCAACTCATCGAGCAATTGTTGATAGCTGCAGCCCACGGCCTGCAAGTGCCGGCGCAACGTACGTGCCGAACAGTTCATCTGCGCGGCCAACCCCTCCAGGCCGGGAGCGGCGTGCAGTTGCTCGGCCAGCAATTGGCGCACGCGGTTGAGCCAGGCCTGGCGCCCGGTGAACTCGGAGTTCTGTTTGCGGCAGCGTTCGGCCATGGCGCGGTGGGTAATGGCGTCCGCCAGTGGCAAGGGGTGTTGCAGCCATTCGCGGTCGAAGGCAAAACCATTGGTGCTGCACGCGAATCGCAGCGGACAGTCAAAGCGCTCGGCATAACGGGTGTGATAGCCCGGCGCCGGGTAGTCGAAGCGCGCCTCACGCAGTGCCAGGGGGCGGCCGAGCAAGTCATCGCAGATCACCTTCAGCGACACCAGGCAAAACTCCACGTTGAACGCCGCCAGTGCCGGGTTTTCCCGATAGTCACTGGCGTTCAGCCAGACCTGATCGCCATCCTCCACCAGTTTTAGTTCAAAAAGTGTTCCCAGCAGCGCCGGGTAGCGCAACGCCAGGCGTAACGCGTCACCTAAGGTGGCACTGGTGAGCAGCGCGTAGCCGAGCAAGCCGTAGCTCGACACATGCATGCGCCGGCCCAATTCCAGACCGATGTCCTGGCGCAGGGCCACGGCATTGGCGCATACACGCATCTCCTGGCAGGTGGTGATGCGGGTGTCGGCATGGCGCAGTTCTGCCGGGCCAATGCCGCTGCCGGCCAGCAATACATCGCTGGCCAGGCCTTGGTCCTTGAAGGTGGCCAGCACCAGGGACACGGCGTTGAGGGTGGTCAAATGGGAATGCAGCATGGGTAACCGTCGCCAGGGGTGTGTCTGCTGCGCAGCAAGTTACATGCCGTCATTCACCCTGTTTGGTCGAGGCTTGAAAGAACAACTGCGTGGCCGGCCTTAGGCTGATCTCACTGCGCAGGTAGGCGATTCGGTCTGCATCGTTCCCGCTTTCCCGCGAGCCGGCGTCGCGACCTGAAAGCTGTTCCCTGACGGTCTTGAGCCGGCCCGACAAATAGCGCTCGGCGCTTGACCAGGACTGGCTGTACTCAAAGTGCGCGTACCAAAGCACTTGCAGGGTCTTGCGGTCACGGATGGCGTACTCGTCGAGATAGATCGGCTTGGGACCTATCGGCTCCCGGAAACGGGTTTGCTTGATGGTGATTGCCGTATGCCGCACGAGCCACTCGACGCCGGTGACAGTGGGTGAGGCGTCCCGGATAACCGTCGACATATGCCCCTCGCTCTGCTCATAGAGGTTTTTTACCGCCACTTGCAGGGCCTGGCGCACGGTTTTTGCTGCACGGATGTCGATCTCGGCGAGGTTCTTTTGGGTGAGCCCGCGGCTGATGGCACTGCGGCTGTTTTCCAGTTGGTGGGCGTGTTGGTGATACAGGTACTCGATACCGCTGGGGGTGCGTTGGGCCTTGGTGGCGTGGCGTTCGGCCTGTTCCAGGAACCCCGGCAGTTGGTCGAGCAACGCCTGGCCTTCACGGGTCGCCCTGAGCAGGTCAACCACAGGGGTTATGGGCGCAGTCTCCCAGTGTCGCACCCACACGCCGTCTTTCTCGTGGTAGGTGGCGTAGATTTTCTCTGTGAGCGGCGAGCGGATATCGACGAATTTGGTTTCTTGCCTGGCTCTGTCCAGACGCGGTTCACCGATGAGCAGGCCATCGTAGCGGGTGCGGATAAATTTCTTCTGCGCCAGAGGCGGCGCGGGCAGCGGTTTTGTGCGGCTGCGCAGGCTGTCTCGTTCGCCACTCAAGAGGGCCAGGTTGTGCGTGGTTTTGCGTTGGAACTCGGTGAGTTGGTCGCGCAGCGCCTGAACATTGGGTTCAAGCGCATGCTCGGAAAACGTCACCGCGAAGTCTTCCAGGCGTTCGTCCAGCATCTGGAACTGTTCGGTCAGGCTGCTCAGCAAGTCGATGCGTTCGTCCAGGCGTGATTCGCTTCGTTCAAACAAGGTATCGCGCAGGCCCATGATGGCCAGGTCGGCACTGTCGACGATCTTGTCGATGGCGCCCCAGGCTTCGGGTTTTGCGGTCGTGGTGCTGGCAGGCAGGCACAGGTTGCGTGCAATGGTGACCTGAAGTGATTTGAGGTCCATCTCGGTATAACTCGGCAGTGCGTGCCGGGTGTCGCGGCTCAACTCAGCGCCATCGGTGCCCAATTGGTACATTTCTTCGAGGCGAGTCTGCATGTACGCCAGGTGCTCAAGCATTTGCGGGATCAACTCGCGCATTTGCCGGGCTTCGTTGATGTAACGCTCGCTCGGTGTTTCGGCTTGGCGCACGATCCTGACCAGTACGTCGTTCATTTTGGGCTGAAAGCGTGTCTGGGACTCTTTGATCCCGGCCAGGGTGAGTTCGGTCTGGGCCTTGAGGTAGCCGAGGGCCTTGGGCAAATAGTCCGGTGTGTAGGCATGCACGGCCAATTGCTTGAGCTTTTGCAGCGCCGATTCGTACCGCGTGCATTGGCTTTTCAAGGTGCTGAAGTAGGCCTCGCGGCTGGTTTCGGCCACGCTCGGTGAGCCTGTTTCGGGTCCAGCGTCCATATCCTCGCGGGCTTGGCGCAGTTCGGTCTGGAGGGTTTGCTTGTCTTTTTCGAACTCGCTCAACTGTTTTTTGAGTTGTTCGGCGCGCTGTTGCGCCAGGGTCTTGGCTTTTTGCACGAGGAATGTCGGGCCACCTCCGCGCAGGCGCAGGCGGGGGTCGACGAACCACTGGCCTTGCTTGTTGTGCATAAGCGGCGGGCCCGTACGCTCCGGGTTTTTGGGGTCGACAATGATAGCTCTGTCGTTGTCATTCACCTGCACTTCGAACCAGCGTTTGCCCACCGGGGCGTAATACTTTTGCCCGCTCTGATACAGGTGCCGGTAAGGCCCGGCGTCGCTGATGGGCTTATTCAGTGCGTCGGGCTTGTCCACCTGGAAGCTGTCGAGCACGGCGCCCAGGCGCTTGGGCGCGAGCGTGAGGGCACCACTGGTGTGCAGTGGGCTGAGGTGATCGTTGGGCAGGTTGGCGGTGCTGAGGGTAGGCAGTTGTTTGACAAGGGGCGGCGCAGGTTTGGGGACGGTGGGCGGTGGCGCGGGCTGCTCGCGGCTCGGCGCAGTTTCAAGGGCGCGACGCGGGGCCGTGCGGGCCGCGGCATGCATGGCAATCGCCATGCCCAGGTTGAGTAGCAGGTCACTCAGCGCAACACGTCTGGCTGAAGCGTCGTGGTGCTCGGTGGCGTCAACCAGCGCCTGCACCTGATCCATGATCTGCCAGACCCAAGCCGCAGTGCCCACTGCACGCCCCAAAAAGGGCAGCACGCCATTGAATATCGCCCAACCGGCGCGCTTGAGGGTGGCCCAGCGTGCCTCGGCATTCGATACCGATTGGCGGTCTGCCAGTTCGATCAGTGCGCGGGCGTTGGCATCGTAAAGGCTGGCGAACAGGTCGCCGCTGATGGCGTCCCCGCCTAGATTGAGTGGCCCGCTCAGGGTCACCAGCTTGATCGGGTTGGTCACCACTTCAGCAATCGCCCAAGGGGAGGGGATCTTCGCCGGGAACACATAGTTGCTGTAGTCACTGCGCGCGGCGTCGGGCAGCCACGCCAGCACCGATTCCCGCAGGCTGGGGGTCTGCTGGATGGCATACACCAGGTTTGCAGGCGAGGGGTACTGGCTCAAGGGCATGTCGAGCAGGGGCCGATACAGCACGCACGGCCCGGCCGTGATGTCCTGCGGGCCGATCACAAACATCGTGGCGACGACGTCCGGGGTGCTGTCCAACACACGATAGCTGGGCACGAACGCCAGCGGGCGCATGACGATGGCCTGCCCATCCACCTGGCGATCCGTCTCTTCGGGTTGCATCACGGCGGCGACAAAACGGTAGCCCCGCTCATCCAGCCCGGACTCCTGGCGGATCTTGCCTTGCAGTGCCAGCAGCGGCAGTTGCACCGCCAGATAATGGCCGTACAACACGCGGCGGCGGTCGGTTTCGGCGGTGTCACCGAGCAACGTGCGCTTGATCAACTGAGGGTAGGTATTGCCGATGTCGATGCGGTCGATCAGTTTCTCCACGTAGTCGACGGTTAGCCAGTCTGGCAGGGTGTACGGGGCCTTCTGGCGCAGGGTCTTGATGCCGAGCGGCACGTTGATCAGGTTTTGCAGGGCCAGTTGCGTGAGGCTGTAGAGCGTTGTATCGAACTGCCCCGGCACGGGGAACAGGCCCCACACCACAGGGCTCTGGACTTTCAGTTGAAGGGTGCCCAGCGACAGATCGGTCGCCTCGGGGTGATCCTTGAGCATCTCGGCCCGGAACCTGTCCAGCGCGTACTGCTCGATGGGTGCGATGCCCTCGTTGTACGTCTTGCCCTGATAGAACGTGTGCAGGGCCGACAGGTTTTTCAGGTAGCGCGAGTAGCTGTTCATGTCGGAAATCGAGGCGTTGGCCAGCCAGTCGGGCAGGGCCTGTTGCAGCCAGTCCATGTCCTCGTCCGGGCGTTTGCCATAGGGGGTGGCGCCGGGCGGGCCGGCCATGGACAACGGGCTGGCGTCTTCGCCGCGCAGGTCAGAAAAGTCGATGGCGCCAATCGCCTCAATCTGGATCGTGACCAGGGTGCAGGCCAGGTAATCGAAAAAATCGCCATCCGGCTCCACCAGTCGCCACTGGATGGTCTTGTGGGTGATGGCGGTGTCCAGCAGCAGGGGCAAATCCTCGCCCAGGGCCTCCAGGCTGGCGTACTTGCGAAAGCCCAGCAGCATCGAGTGCGCCAGGATGACGTCGTGCTTGTCTTGCTGGCCGATCACCACACTGACCAGGTGTTCGCTGAGGTGGGTGGCCGTGCCCTGGTCATCCACCTGGTCGACATCGAGCACGTAGGCATGGGTGCTGTAAGGGTCATTGGCCTTTCGATCCTCCAGATCGGGAGACTGGAACACTTGGCGCGCCATCAGGCAGTCCTCGTCTGTCCAGCCGGGCACCTTGTCGGCACTCCACAGCTTGCGCAGCACACCGGCCAATTCGTGCCAGTGGGGGCCGCTTTCGCCCACCGTTTGACTCCAGAATGCCAGTTGCTGCTCCTGATAACCCCGGATCATCACGGGTGCCAACACGTTTATGATCAGGCCGATGTCCTCTATGCGCGCGGCCAGGTGGACGGCGGGTTCGGTGATGGGCAACTGGGTGAGAAAGTGAATACCTTCGACAAACAGCGCCGGAACCGCCAGCACGGCCTGTCGCGCCAGGATGTCAGTAAGGGCTTGGTAGTGCGTGGGCTGGGCGACAACTTCACCGTTGATGATCTTCCAGCTGGGGGTGCCGACCATCACGATGTCCGGGTCGATATTCAGGCTGGGGTAACGTCGCTGCAGTTGTTTGCGCAGCAGCGCCGCAGCCACCTCGCGAAACGCCGGGCCGATGGAGAGCTGGTTGATCAGTGAAGAGGTGAGGCGGGCGCGGGGAGGGCGTCGATGGTGTTCGGTTGCGGGGGTCGAAGGCATGGGAAGTCCTGATGTGCGTTAGCAATGGCAATCACCCGAAGTGGGTGGTTGCCATGCTAGAAAGCGCTCGATCAGGCAGGCGGTGTATATCTAGGCCATGGGCTCAGCCCAGTTCACCGCACAGGTTGGTTTCAACCAGGTTTCGGACCTGGGCGTTGTCCAGGCCCGCGCCGAGCAACGCGTTGAGCTTGCCGAACGCCGCTTCACGGGTCATGCCGCCACCGGACAGCACGCCCACGCCACGCAGGCGACTGCCGGCCTCGTAGACGTCCAACTCCACACCGCCCTCATGGCATTGGGTGATGGCGACCACGACAATGCCCTGCTCTTGCGCGCGCTGGAGGCTGGCGAGAAACGCGGGGTTATCGCTGGGGCCGGTACCGCTGCCGAAGCATTCGAGGATCAGGGCCTGGATACCGCTGGCGATGACCGCGTCCAGCTGCGCCGCGCCAATACCGGGTACCAGAGGCAGCACGCCGACGCTGGCCAGGGCTTTTGGCTGGCGATAGCTCAGCGCACCGGGGATGGACTCGGCGCGGGCCACGCCGCCCTGACGATTGAGCGCTGCAAACGGGTTGCGGCCGAAGCTGCGGATTTTCGCGCAGGCCGTCGGCGCCATCATTGCACCGTGAAAGTGCAGGTGTACCCCTGCGGACAAGCCTGTGCCCAGCGCCTGCAAGGCACCGCTGACGTTTTCCCAGGCATCGCTGTCCGGCACGCCGGCCGGCAACATGGAACCGGTGAACACCACCGGCGTAGGCAGGCCCAGCAGTTGGAAGCACATGGCCGCCGCGCTGTAGGCCAGGGTGTCGGTGCCGTGCAGGATCAGCACGCCGTCGCAGCCCTGGTCCACGGCATCGATCACTGCTGTGCGCAGGCGCTGCCAGTAGGCGGGGGTCATGTTGGCGCTGTCGATCAGCGGGGCCATTTCCTGGAATTGCCAGGCGGGCAGCGGCTGACCGGCGAGCTGTTCGCGCATGCGGGCTTCAAAGCCGGACGCGGGGGCCAGGCCATTGGCACTGGCCTGCATGCCGATGGTGCCGCCGGTGTAGAGCACCATCACGTTGTGAGCTGGTTGCATCGAGAAATCTCCTGAACGAAAAACGCCGCCGGGCCCAGAGCATGCCCAAGGCCGGGCGGCGTGTCATCTATCGATGTTTAGCGTTGTACTTGGGCGTTCAGCTCAGCCGAAGTAGCGGTATCCGGTTTTGCCGGATTGGCCGGCCAGGCCTTGCGGTCCAGGTCCAGGTCAGGGAACTGGCTGGAATCGAACACCGGGGTCTTGATGCCTGCCGCGCGCTGGTTGTCGTAGTCGTTCAGCACGCGCATGGCGATTTTGAACAGGAACGCCAGGGCGAACAGGTTGACGAACGCCAGCAGGGTCATGGTGATGTCGGCGAAGGCGAACACGGTGCTCAGGTTCTCGATCGAACCCCAGAAGATCAACGCCAGTACCAGGGCGCGATAGCCCATCAACACCTTGCGATTGTTGCCTACCAAAAAGCGCAGGTTGCTCTCGCCCAGGTAGTAGTTGTACATGATCGAGGTGAACACGAACAACGCCAGGGCCACGGAGATGAACATGCGGCCCCAGTCGCCGACCACGGCCGCCAGGGAGTTCTGGGTCAGGGCAATGCCGTCGCCTTCAAAGCCTGGGGTGTAGAAGCCGGAGAGCAGGATCAGCAGCGCGGTGCAGGTGCAGATCACGAAGGTGTCGAGGAACACGCTGAATGCCTGGACCACGCCCTGGGCAATCGGGTGCTCTACAGAGGCCACCGCCGCCACGTTAGGCGCACTGCCCAAGCCGGCTTCGTTGGCGAACACGCCGCGCTTCACGCCCATGATGATCGCGCTGCCCACCAGGCCACCGAAGGCTTGGTCCAGGCCAAAGGCGCTCTTGACGATGGTCGCGAGCATGGCCGGTACGTGGTCGAATTGCAGCACGATCACGTACAGGGTCACGGCGATGTACACCAGGGTCTTGACCGGCACCAGCAGGTCGGCAATCGAGGCGATGCGCTTGATCCCGCCGATGAACACCAGGCCCAGCAATACCGCCAGCGCAAGGCCGGTGTAGGTGGTGTCCAGGCCAAAGGCGTTGTTCAGCGAGTGGGTCACGGCGTGGGCTTGCAGGCCGTTGAAGGCGAAACCGAAGGTCACCAGCAACAGGAACGCCATGACCATGCCCAACCAGCGCTTGTGCAGGCCGTGCTGGATGTAATACGCCGGGCCACCACGGTAGGTGCCTTCGGCGTCGGTACGTTTGTACAACTGGCCGAGGGAGCATTCGATAAAGCTCGACGACATGCCCACCAATGCAGTGACCCACATCCAGAACACGGCACCCGGGCCACCCAGGGTTACGGCGATGCCGACCCCGGCAATGTTACCGGCGCCTACACGGCCGGCCAGGCTGAGCATCAGCGCCTGGAACGAACTGAGTTGGCCAGAACTGCTCTTGAGGCTGTCTTTAAACACCGAGAACATGTGGAAAAAGTGACGCAGCTGTACGAAACGCGAGCGAATCGTGAAATAACCGCCGAGCCCGACAATGAGCACGATCAGTACTTTCCCTGAGAGGAAGTCGTTGATGACTTCGAGCATGGAGTGTTCCTCGCTGATTTTTCTAATGGCAAACGCAGGACGGTTCGACGCCGTCGCTTAGCACCAGGCAGTGCGCGACAGTTCGACCCCAATCCTTTTGCGGGTTGTTATTCATGCGGTTTCGCGCTGTTCGCGGGCCTCGTGACCGACGGCCTCACACGCGAGAGGGGCGGCACTATACCTAGGCGAACGTGATCCGTCTGCCCGGGGTGATTAAAGGTTTCAGCAGGGTGGTGGGCTTGCAGGGCGATATTGGATTTCTTATGGGCTTCATTTCACAACCTTGAGGCAAAAAAAAGGGCCTGAAGAACGAGCCTTCAGGCCCTCAAAAGGTGAGAGGTGTCTAGTCCCTCAACCTGGTGAGCTGTGCAACAAGCGCTTAGGCCTTCAGCGGGACCAAACGTGGAGCGATCATGTTTTCGGGGCGCAGGATGTCGTCGAGCATGGCGTCGTCGAGCAAGCCTTCTTCGCGCACCAGTTCCAGCACGCCACGGCCGCTTTCAAGGGCGATACGGGCGATGCGGGTGGCGTTTTCGTAGCCGATGTACGGGTTCAGTGCGGTGACCAGGCCGATGGAGTGCTCCACCAGTTCGCGGCAGCGCGCTTCGTTGGCGGTGATGCCGACGATGCAGTGTTCGCGCAGCATGTCCATGGCGCGTTGCAACAGGCGGATCGAGTCGAAGATCTTGAAGGCGATCAGTGGCTCCATCACGTTCAGCTGCAATTGGCCGCCTTCGGCTGCCATGGTCAGTGCCAGGTCGTTGCCGATCACTTGGAACGCCACCTGGTTCACCGCTTCCGGGATTACCGGGTTGACCTTGCCGGGCATGATCGAGCTGCCTGGCTGACGCGCTGGCAGGTTGATCTCGTTGATCCCGGTACGCGGGCCGCTGGACAGCAGGCGCAGGTCGTTGCAGATCTTCGACAGTTTTACGGCGGTACGCTTGAGCATGCCGGAGAACAGCACGAAGGCGCCCATGTCGGAGGTGGCTTCGATCAGGTCGGCTGCCGGTACCAGCGGTTGGCCGCTGATGGTGGCCAGGCGTTGTACGGCCAAGGCCTGGTAACGCGGGTCGGCGTTGATGCCGGTGCCGATGGCGGTGCCGCCCAGGTTCACTTCGGTCAACAGCTCCGGTGCCAGGGTTTTCAGGCGGGCCAGGTCTTCGCTCAATGTGGTGGCGAAGGCGCGGAACTCCTGGCCGAGGGTCATTGGCACAGCGTCTTGCAATTGGGTGCGGCCCATTTTCAGCACATGGCCGAACTCGACGCCCTTGGCGGCGAAGGCCTGGATCAGGCTGTCGAGGCTAGCCAGCAGCGCGTCATGGCCCAGCAGCAGACCCAGGCGGATCGCGGTTGGGTAGGCGTCGTTGGTCGACTGCGCCATGTTCACGTCGTTGTTGGGGTGCAGGTACTGGTATTCGCCCTTCTGGTGACCCATGGCCTCCAGCGCGATGTTGGCGATCACTTCGTTGGCATTCATGTTGGTTGAAGTGCCAGCGCCGCCTTGAATCATGTCCACCACGAACTCTTCGTGGAAATCGCCGCGGATCAGACGGGCACAGGCTTCGCTGATGGCAGCGTGCTTGGCTTCACTGAGCTGACCCAGCTCGCGGTTGGCGTCAGCCGCCGCTTGCTTGACCATTGCCAGACCGACCACCAATTTCGGGTAATGCGAAATCGGAACGCCCGAGAGGCGGAAGTTATTCACCGCTCGCAGGGTCTGGATGCCGTAATACGCTTGAGCCGGTACTTCGAGTACGCCAAGCAGGTCTTTTTCGGTACGGAAAGATGCAGCGGAGGACATGACGGAAATCATCTCGATATGGACCCGGAACTGGCCGGAACGCTGTGAATGCTAGGCTTGTGTGTGTTTTTGGGCCAATGCTGTTAAACACTGGGCTATGCATAAACGGCATAATGCGGATGTGACCCGGCTATCATGGCGGGCGTGTGTACCAAAATGGTGCATACCCGTGGGAGGAAGTAATGAACCTAGAGAGCAAATGGCTGGAAGACTTCAGCGCCCTGGCGGCCACCCGCAGCTTTTCCCAGGCGGCGGAACGGCGCTTTGTCACCCAGCCGGCGTTCAGCCGACGCATCCGTAGCCTTGAGGCAGCGCTGGGACTGACCCTGGTCAACCGCTCGCGCACCCCGGTGGAATTGACGGCGGCGGGGCAGCTGTTCCTGGTGACCGCGCGCACCGTGGTCGAACAGCTCGGTGAAGTGCTGCGCCATTTGCATCACTTGGAAGGCGGGCAGGGCGAAGTCATGCAAGTGGCGGCGGCGCACTCCCTGGCGCTGGGCTTTTTCCCACGTTGGATCGCACAACTGCGCAACGAAGGCTTGAACATCGCCACGCGGTTGGTGGCCACCAACGTCGGCGACGCCGTGCATGCCCTGCGCGAAGGCGGTTGCGACCTGATGCTGGCGTTCTACGACCCGGACGCTGCCATGCAGATGGACGCGGAAATCTTCCCCTCCCTGCACCTGGGCAACACCGAAATGCTCCCGGTGTGCGCCGCTGATGCCGATGGCAAGCCGTTGTTCGACCTGGAAGGCGAGGGCAGCGTGCCGTTGTTGGCCTACAGCGCCGGCGCGTTCCTCGGCCGCTCGGTGCACTTGCTGCTGCGCCAACGCGCCCTGCGCTTTACCACCGTGTATGAAACCGCCATGGCTGACAGCCTGAAAAGCATGGCGCTGGAAGGCCTGGGCATTGCCTGGGTGCCGCAACTGAGCGTGCGCGCAGAACTGGCGCGTGGCGAGTTGGTGGTGTGTGGCGGGCCGCAATGGCATGTGCCGCTGGAGATCCGCCTGTATCGCTGTGCGTTGGTACGCAAAGCCAACGTGCGGTTGTTGTGGCGCAAGTTGGAAGGTGGAGCGGCGCAGAGTCCTGTGACCGGGGGGTAAGATGATGTTTTGTAAATTGGATAGATTTTTGATCAATACTTGGCTTTAAATCATATTTTGATCATGTTTCTATCCAGAAGATTAGGTTCCATACATCGACTTACATGTCGCCTGATTATTGGCTAGGATACTGATCAATAAGTGGTAAATGTTCACCTATCGATCAGGAAGCCAGACAAAATGCGGATGACTACGATGAGTGAGCAAGCCATCGCAGAAGTGATTGGCTCGCGCCTTGAAGCCTTGAGGGTGAAAAAGAACATCAATCAGCAAACCGTGGCCGATGAGGCGGGCATATCCCGCACCACGTTACGCCAGTTGATGGCGGGCAAGGGCACCTTGCTTAACCTGATTGCGGTGTTGCGCGTGATCGGAGAATTGGATCGGTTGAGTTCTCTTGTCGAGGAGGTGCGTTCAAGCCCCATCCAGATGGCAAAGATGGCCGGGAAGAAACGCCAACGCGCCTACACCACCCGCAAGCCACCCTCCGCAGGCGCGTTGGTGACGGGCCAGAAGAAGCTCATCGTTCCCGACGCATCTGAGAAGGACACGAGTTGGTGATCGCACAAATCTACTTATGGGGCCTGTACGTTGGCGCGCTCAATTGGGATGAGGCAAGCCAGGTTGGCGAGTTCGAGTTTTCTCCCGAGTTTGTCGCCACCGGGCTGGAAATCTCGCCCATCCATATGCCCGCCCGCGTTGGTTACACCTATGCGTTCACAAGCCTGAACCGGGAAACCTATAAGGCGCTTCCGGCGATCTTTGCCGACTCGCTTCCGGATGATTTCGGTAATGCTTTGATTGACGCCTGGTTGGCCCAGCAAGGTCGCGACAAGCGTTCCTTCACGCCGGTGGATAGGCTGTTGTATCAAGGCAATCGCGGCATGGGCGCCCTGGAATACCGGCCGGCCATGAAGACAGAGGCCAACGAGGCCGAAAGTATCGAGATCGAGGCTCTGGTCCAGCTGGCTGGCGAAGTCCTTGCGGGGCGCGAGAGTCTTGAGGATCGCCTGACGTCCAACGATCCCACGGTGGATGATGCCGCGTTACAGCGCTTGATCCAGGTCGGCACCAGCGCAGGCGGTGCGCGTGCCAAGGCGATCATTGCGATCAACGACGAGGGGCATGTCAGGTCGGGCCAAGTGACGGCGCCACAGGGGTATAGCTACTGGCTTCTCAAGTTTGACGTTGCAAAAAACACCGACGTACTTGCTGATAGCCAAGGATTTGGCCGGATCGAATATGCATATCACCTGATGGCCAGGCAGGCCGGTGTAGTGATGACCGAATGCCGCCTGCTCGAAGAGGGCGGCCGCGCCCATTTCATGACCAAACGATTCGATCGCACGGATGATGGCGAGAAAATTCATACCGCAACGCTGTGCGCGCTGGATCATGCCGACTATAAAAAGCCCGGTGAGTACTCGTACGTTGAGGCGTTGAGCGTGTTCAGGGCATTGAAGTTGAGCCGTCGAGAGGCAGAGCAGTTTTTTCGGCGGATGGTGTTCAACGTTATCGCCCGAAACCAGGACGATCACACCAAGAACATCAGCTTTCTGTTGGATACGGACGGCACTTGGTACCTGTCACCTGCCTATGACGTGACGTGGTCCTATATGCCCGGTAATTTCTGGGTCGATAGCCATCAAATGAGCATTAACGGCAAGCGCGATCATTTTGTGCTGGAGGACCTGCTCAGTGTTGCAAGTCAGATCAACGGGCTCAAGGCGCGCCAGATTATCCGCGAAGTGCATGAGGCGGTCGTTCAATGGCCTGTTATTGCTGACAAGGCAGGTGTCTCGCAGGCCATGATTGATGCCATCGCCAAGACCCATCGCCTTGACCTGGCTACTGACTCTTGAGTCAATAAAACCGCCACTTTGCCCCGCTAGACAGATGGTCATCCAAGGGGCTGTTTATCTGGATTATTACGGTATACTGCGCGGCCTTCGGCCGGTCCAACTGGCCTTAATTCGTACAACAAGCCACGCCGGATTTCCCGCGTGGCTTGTTGTTTTTTGACGCGCCTGCGGGCGCCCAGAGAGAAGAGGCACGACGATGAGTGCATTGGTTGGCGTGATCATGGGCTCCAAGTCCGATTGGTCCACCCTTAGCCACACCGCCGATATGCTGGAAAAACTCGGCATTCCGTATGAAGTGAAAGTGGTCTCTGCCCACCGCACCCCGGATTTGCTGTTCCAGTATGCCGATGAAGCAGAATCCCGTGGCATCGAGGTGATCATCGCCGGTGCCGGCGGTGCGGCGCACCTGCCAGGCATGTGTGCGGCTAAGACTCACCTGCCGGTACTTGGCGTGCCGGTGCAGTCGGCAATGCTCTCGGGCGTGGATTCGCTGTTGTCCATCGTACAGATGCCGGCCGGCATCCCGGTGGCGACCCTGGCGATCGGCAAGGCTGGCGCCATCAACGCCGCGCTGCTGTCCGCCAGCATCCTGGGCGCCAAGCACCCGCAGTTCCACGCGGTGCTGAAAAAATTCCGTGCTGAGCAGACAGACAGCGTGCTGGACAATCCAGACCCACGCATCGCCTGAGGTTGTTGATTGATGAAAATCGGTGTAATCGGTGGCGGCCAACTGGGCCGCATGCTGGCTCTGGCGGGAACCCCGCTGGGGATGAACTTCGCTTTCCTGGACCCGGCGCCGGACGCTTGTGCGGCCGCGTTGGGTGAACACCTGCGGGCTGACTACAGCGACCCGGACCACCTGCGCCAGCTGGCCGATGAAGTCGATCTGGTGACCTTCGAGTTCGAAAGCGTACCGGCCGAAACCGTGGCCTTCCTCTCGCAGTTCGTGCCGGTATACCCGAGCGCTGAAGCGCTGCGCATCGCCCGCGACCGCTGGTTCGAGAAAAGCATGTTCAAGGACCTGGGCATCCCGACCCCGGCCTTCGCCGACATCCAGTCCCAGGCAGACCTGGACGCCGCCGTCGCCAGCATCGGCCTGCCAGCCGTGCTGAAAACCCGCACCCTGGGTTACGACGGCAAGGGCCAGAAAGTCCTGCGTACTCCAGCCGATGTGGTGGGCACCTTCGCCGAGCTGGGTAGCGTCGCTTGCCTGTTGGAAGGTTTCGTACCGTTCACGGGTGAAGTGTCGTTGATCGCCGTGCGTGCCCGTGATGGCGAAACCCGCTTCTACCCGTTGGTGCACAACACCCACGACAGCGGCATTCTCAAGCTGTCGGTGGCCAGCACCGACCACCCGTTGCAGGCGTTGGCCGAAGACTATTCCAGCCGCGTGCTCAAGCAGCTGGATTATGTTGGCGTGATGGCGTTCGAGTTCTTTGAAGTCGACGGTGGCCTCAAGGCCAACGAAATCGCCCCGCGCGTGCACAACTCCGGGCATTGGACCACCGAAGGCGCCGAGTGCAGCCAGTTCGAAAACCACCTGCGGGCGGTCGCGGGCTTGCCACTGGGTTCCACCGCCAAGGTCGGCGAGAGCGCCATGCTCAACTTCATCGGCGTGGTGCCAGCGGTGGAAAAAGTCATCGCCATCGACGACTGCCACCTGCACCACTACGGCAAGGCTTTCAAGGCCGGGCGCAAGGTGGGTCACGCCAACCTGCGCTGCAAGGACCGCGCAACGCTTGAAGCGCAGATCCTCAAGGTTGAAGCGTTGATCGCCGGGCAATAAGCCTGGGATCGGCGGGAACCATTCGGTAACCGCCGTCCTCTGATTGCAGGATGCCAAAGCCTGACTAGGCTTTGGCATAGCTCACTTCATTCAGAGGGAAATGCCATGGGTATCATCGGAACCATCTTTATCGGCCTGATCGTCGGCCTGCTGGCGCGTTTCCTCAAGCCTGGCGACGACAGCATGGGCTGGATCATGACCATCCTGCTGGGTATCGCCGGTTCCTTGGTCGCCACGTATGGTGGCCAGGCGCTGGGCATCTACCAGGCAGGCCAGGGCGCAGGCTTCCTTGGCGCACTGATCGGCGCCATCGTGCTGCTGGTGATCTACGGCCTGATCAAAAAGAAATGACCTAAGCGACAAAGCCCTCTGCGCTGCGCAGGCGCAGAGGGCTAGAATGCCGGCACTGTTTACCTTGCCGAGCTTTTTTTCATGCGCCGTCTTCTGTTGACTGTTCTTCTGCTGGGCTCAAGCCTGGCGCACGCCGGTGAACTGCCGGAAACCGACTGGCTCGACCTTATGCCGCTTTCTGACCAGAAAGCCCTCGAAACCATGCCTGAGATCGACCACAACTCCCCAGAAGCCCAAGGCACGTTCACCGATAAAGGTGGCTTGAAGCAGAGCAAAGGCTTGCCCGCAGTGATGTATTCCACCAAGACCGTGGGCGCCATGAACGGCAAGAATATCCGTATCGGCGGCTACCCGGTGCCGCTGGAAACCGACGCCAAGGGCCGCAGCACATTGTTCTTCCTGGTGCCGTACCCAGGCGCCTGCATCCACGTGCCGCCACCGCCGCCTAATCAGTTGGTGCTGGTGCGGTATCCCAAGGGGCTGAAGCTGGATGATATCTACACGCCCTTGTGGGTGACGGGCACGCTCAAGGTGGAGACGGTCAACAATGACTTGGCGGATGCTGCGTATGCGCTGGATGCGGGGAAAGTGAGGGTGGTGAAAGAGTCCGATCTCTAAAACCCGGCACAGAACCAATGTGGGAGCGGGGGGGGGGGGGGGGGGGGGGGGGGGGGGGGGGGGGGGGGGGGGGGGGGGGGGGGGGGGGGGGGGGGGGGGGGGGGGGGGGGGGGGGGGGGGGGGGGGGGGGGGGGGGGGGGGGGGGGGGGGGGGGGGGGGGGGGGGGGGGGGGGGGGGGGGGGGGGGGGGGGGGGGGGGGGGGGGGGGGGGGGGGGGGGGGGGGGGGGGGGGGGGGGGGGGGGGGGGGGGGGGGGGGGGGGGGGGGGGGGGNTACGCCAAGGGTGTGGCTTTTGCCGGGTGCCAACTCAATGACATCATCCAGTACATTCGCCGTCTCGATGCACAACATGCCTGTCCAGCCGTCATTGGCCATGTCATCAAAGGCTTTCGCGCGTTCGGTCCACGGGTTCCAGATTACGGTGGACTTCGAGCCCTCGCTGGTGAGCTGGATACGACGCTGCCAGTCTTGATCGACGATGTTCAACTGCGCCGGTGTGTCGAGGTAGATGCGATCCGTCTCGGCGGTGAAGTGCAGCAAACCGGATTGGTTTTTCTCGGTCCAGCTGTCAGCGGTGTCGATATACGCCGTCCCGTCCAGCCCTTCGACCTGCACGTTACGCACGTCGCTCACGGCAAAGTAGGTGTGCAGCGCTTGGCTGATGGTCACAGTGTGAGTGCCACGGTTGTGGCTGGTCAGGCGGATATGCAGTTGCTCGTCCAGCAGCAGGCTCAGGGTGAGGTCGACTTGATGGGGCCAGCCGGGGAAGCCACCTGCCGGCACCGGCAACACCAGGTCGATACGCAGGGCGTCACCTTCAAGCTCGGTCCCGGCCAATTCCCATAGCGCCGTACGTGCGAAACCGTGGGCCCCCGCAGGCTGCTCGCTCTGGCGCATGGCCTTGACGCTTGGCGGGTTGCGATCAAACACGCCAAACCACGGCCAGCACACTGGCACACCGGTACGAATGCCTTTGCCTAGCTTGAACACCGCTTCGGGGTTCGGCCAGATCAGCGGCTGCTCGCCATCGCGTTGGTAACGGAAGATGTGCGCGCCCTGTTGGGCCACCATCAACTCAGCGCCGTTGTGGCGGATGCGCCAGCAGTCCAGCTCGTCGATTTTCACGGTTTCAACGTGGGGCGTCGGCATAACAAAGCACTCTTCATGGCAGGCAATAGGGCAATTGACCGTCAAAACCCGGCGAGGTTTAACGTGCGCGCGACGGAACCGAACGCGTGCGGCCGCTGCCGTCGATGGCGACGAACACGAACACCGCCTCAGTGACCTTGCGCCATTCGCTGGACAGCGGATCGTCGCTCCACACTTCGACCATCATCTGGATCGAGCTGCGGCCGATCTCCAGGGCCTGGGTATAAAAGGACAACTGCGCGCCAACGGCCACCGGGACCAGGAACGCCATGCGATCAATAGCCACCGTGGCAACACGCCCGCCAGCGACCTTACTGGCCATGGCGGTGCCGGCCAGGTCCATCTGTGCGACCAGCCAGCCGCCGAAGATATCGCCAAAGCCGTTGGTTTCACGCGGGAGCGCTGTGATTTGCAGGGCGAGGTCGCCTTGCGGGATAGGGTCTTCTTGTTCGAGTTCGATCATGCCGGGGATGCCTCTCAAGACTGCGGGTTCTGGCGCGTGCGTGGGCCGAGTATATCGACACCCTTGCGCCGCGACGACCGTCTGTGGCTGATTTGGTCGGCAATTAGCCGCTGTATCGCGGCTTTTTGCCGCAACTGTGCTTGTGATGTGCTTTTGCAAGCGATTTGCTATCTTGCCCAACCCGTCCTGGCGCAGCCTGCACCTTGATTTGCCGTTCTGACTAATAAGAGAAGCCTTGCCATGTCCTCCGTGCCCGCAAGCAGTGCGCAACCGTCGCGCCCGCTGACCCGCAACGACTACAAAACCCTGTCGCTGTCTGCCTTGGGCGGGGCGCTGGAATTTTATGATTTCATTATTTTCGTGTTTTTCGCCACCGTGGTCGGAAAACTCTTTTTCCCGGTGGATATGCCTGAATGGCTGCGCATGATGCAGACCTTCGGTATTTTTGCCGCCGGTTACCTGGCACGCCCACTGGGCGGCATCATCATGGCGCACTTCGGCGACCTGCTGGGGCGCAAGAAGATGTTCACCCTGAGCATCTTCATGATGGCCGTGCCGACCCTGATCATGGGCCTGCTGCCGACCTACGCACAGATCGGCCTGTGGGCGCCAATCCTGTTGCTGCTGATGCGCGTCATCCAGGGCGCGGCGATTGGAGGCGAAGTACCGGGCGCCTGGGTGTTCGTCTCCGAACACGTACCACCACGCCACGTTGGCTATGCCTGCGGCACCCTCACCAGCGGCCTTACCGCCGGCATCCTGCTGGGTTCGCTGGTGGCCACGGCCATCAACACCCTGTACACCCCGGTGGAGGTTTCGGACTACGCCTGGCGTATCCCTTTCCTGCTGGGCGGCGTGTTCGGCCTGTTGTCGGTGTACCTGCGTCGCTGGCTGCATGAAACACCGATCTTCGCCGAAATGCAGCAACGCAAGACCCTGGCCGCCGAGCTGCCACTGCGCGCCGTATTGCGCGACCACCGTGGCGCCATCGTACTGTCGATGCTGCTGACCTGGTTGCTGTCGGCCGGGATCGTGGTAGTCATCCTCATGACCCCGACTGTGCTGCAAACCGTCTACCACTTCAGTGCGACCATCGCCCTGCAAGCCAACAGCCTGGCCATCGTCACCCTGAGCCTGGGTTGCATCGCCTCCGGCGCATTGGCCGACCGTTTCGGTGCGGGTCGCGTACTGGTGGCCGGTTGCGCGCTGTTGCTGGCGACCTCCTGGACGCTGTACCACAGCCTGATCAACCACCCTGACTGGTTGTTCCCGCTGTACGCCCTGACCGGTTTGTTTGTAGGCACCATCGGCGTCGTGCCGTATGTCATGGTCAAGGCCTTCCCACCGGTGGTGCGCTTTAGCGGGTTGTCGTTCTCCTACAACGTCGCCTACGCCATCTTTGGCGGTTTGACGCCGCTGGCGGTGTCGCTGCTGCTTAAGGAAAGTCCGATGGGGCCTGCTTATTATGTTGCGGCGCTGTGCCTGATGGGGATGGTCGTCGGTGGCTACCTGTGGAAGCGCGCACGCTGAAATCAGCCTGACACGACTGTGGCGAGGGAGCTTGCTCCCGCTGGACTGCGCAGCAGTCCCCCGCATTTTCAGGGCCGCTTCGCGGCCCAACGGGAGCAAGCTCCCTCGCCACGGTTGTGGTGTTTCTCTCATTCCTTTCCCCGTAGTGGCCTTTCATCTAACTGTCACATTGCAGACATAGAGTGTTCACACGGCCTCCCGATACTTGGCCCCGATCCAACTATCCCTATCTGCTAGGAGCAAGGCATGAAACTGAAACGTTTGATGGCGGCAATGACTTTTGTCGCTGCTGGCGTTGCGACCGCCAACGCGGTGGCCGCTGGTGTTGATCCGGCAATCCCGGCTTACGTTAAGACCACTGGTGTGTCGGGCAACTTGTCCAGCGTCGGTTCCGATACCCTGGCTAACCTGATGACCCTGTGGGCCGAGGGTTACAAAAAGGAATACCCGAACGTCAACATCCAGATTCAAGCTGCCGGCTCCGCCACCGCGCCACCTGCGCTGACAGAAGGCACCTCCAACCTGGGCCCGATGAGCCGCAAGATGAAGGACACCGAACTGGCGGCCTTCGAGCAGAAGTACGGCTACAAGCCAACCGCCATCCCGGTTGCCGTGGATGCCCTGGCCGTGTTCGTGCACAAGGACAACCCGATCCAGCACCTGACCATCGAACAAGTCGACGCGATCTTCTCCTCGACTCGCCTGTGCGGCGGCAAAGCCGACGTGAAGACCTGGGGCGACCTGGGTGTGACCGGCGACCTGGCCAACAAACCAGTGCAACTGTTTGGTCGTAACTCGGTATCCGGCACCTACGGCTACTTCAAGGAAGAAGCCCTGTGCAAAGGCGACTACAAGCCAAACGTGAACGAACAACCAGGCTCGGCTTCGGTCGTGCAGTCGATCAGCTCCTCGTTGAACGGCATCGGTTACTCGGGCATCGGCTACAAGACCGCTAGTGTGAAGACGGTGGCCCTGGCCAAGAAAGGCAGCACTGACTTCATCGAAGACAGCGAAGAAAACGCCCTGAACGGCAAATACCCGCTGTCGCGCTTCCTCTACGTTTACGTCAACAAAGCCCCGAACAAGCCTTTGGCTCCGCTGGAAGCCGAGTTCGTGAAGCTGGTTCTGTCCAAACAGGGCCAGGAAGTTGTAGTTAAAGACGGCTACATCCCACTGCCAGCCAAAGTTGCCGCCAAGGCCCTGGCTGATCTGGGTCTGAAAGAAGGCAACTAAGTTGCCTGCGCGGGGCCGGTAAATCGGCCCCCGCTTCTCAAATTCTTCGCCCGCTGCCAGCTCTGCTACGCGGCGGCTTTGTTGCGTCACTGCTTTGTCATCTTTCTGTCATACAGGATCGCTAGGGTGTGCGCATGAATGATCTGGCCAATTCCACCATGACGACGTCTTCTCCCCCCAAGCGCATTGACTTCAATACGCCTGAGTTGCAACGCAAGCGCCGCATTCGCGCGCTCAAGGATCGCCTTACTCGTTGGTACGTACTGGTCGGCGGCCTCGCTGTGCTCGGTGCGATCACCCTGATTTTCTTCTTTCTTGCTTATGTAGTCGCGCCCCTGTTCCAGGGGGCTTCGCTGACCAAAGCCGATGCGCTGACCCCGGCCTGGATCCAGGACGCCGGCAAGCCGCTGATGATCTCCCTCGAAGAACAGAACCAAGTTGCCATGCGGGTTTCCGACAAGGGCCAGGCGCTGTTCTTTGCCGTCGATACCGGTGCTGAGCTCAAGCGTGTCGACCTGCCGCTGCCCGCCGGCACCAGCGTGGTATCCATCGGCCAAGACCAGCCGGGCACCCCGTTGGTGATCCTCGGTTTGTCCAACGGCCAGTCCCTGGTGTTCCGCCACACCTATAAGGTGTCGTACCCAGATGGCAAGAAAACCATCTCGCCCGCCATTGAGTACCCCTACGGTGAAACGCCGATCGTGCTCGATGAAGCCGGGCGCCCGTTGGAACACGTTTCCCTGAATGCCACCGACTCGACGTTGGTGGTCGCCGGTTCCGCCGGATCGCACTTGAACGTGCTGTCCTTGAGCCGCGAAGAAAACATGATGACCGGCGAAGTGACCAGCGAGCAGAAGCGCATCGAGCTGCCGCAAATGACCGAGCCGGTGAAGGCGATCTTCATCGATCCGCGTCAACAGTGGCTGTACGTGATCAACGGCCGGGCCCTGGCCGATGTGTTCAGCCTGCGCGACAACAGCCTCAACGGCCGCTACAAACTGCTTGAAGACGGCACCGCCGAAATCACCGCCAGTACCCAACTGGTGGGCGGTATTTCGCTGATCGTCGGTAACTCCAAGGGTGGCCTGGCCCAATGGTTCATGGCCCGCGACCCGGATGGCGAGCAGCACCTCAAGCAGATCCGCACCTTCCAGATGGGCAGCGCGCCGATTGTTGAAATCACCGCTGAACAACGCCGCAAAGGCTTTACCGCCTTGGATGCATCCGGCAAGTTCGGCGTGTTCCACAGCACCGCCCACCGCACCTTGCTGGTAGACCCAGTGGTCGACGGCCAAGGCCTGTTCGGCCTGTCGCCACGGGCCAACCACGTGATCGTCGAAGCCGGCGGCAAGCTGCAACCGCTGCTGCTGGACAACCCGCACCCGGAAGTGTCGTGGAGCGCGTTGTGGAGCAAGGTCTGGTACGAGAACTACGACGAGCCTAAATACGTCTGGCAATCCACCGCCGCCAACACCGACTTCGAACCCAAGATGAGCCTGGCCCCGCTAACCTTCGGCACCTTGAAGGCTGCGTTCTACGCCATGCTGCTGGCCGCGCCGCTGGCGGTTGCCGCGGCGATCTACACCGCTTACTTCATGGCGCCGAGCCTGCGCCGCAAGGTCAAGCCGGTGATCGAATTGATGGAAGCGATGCCCACGGTGATCCTGGGCTTCTTCGCCGGCCTGTTCCTGGCGCCGTATGTCGAGGGGCACCTACCGGGGATTTTCAGCCTGTTGATGCTGCTGCCGATTGGCATCCTGGTGGCGGGTTTCATCTTCAGCCGTTTGCCTGAGTCGATCCGCCTGCGGGTTCCCGATGGCTGGGAAAGTGCGATCCTGATCCCGGTGATCCTGTTTGTGGGCTGGCTCTCGCTGTACATGAGCCCGTACCTGGAAACCTGGTTCTTCGGCGGCGACATGCGCATGTGGATCTCCCACGACCTAGGCATCACCTACGACCAGCGCAACGCTCTGGTGGTCGGCCTGGCCATGGGGTTCGCGGTGATCCCGAACATCTACTCCATCGCCGAAGACGCCGTGTTCAGCGTGCCGCGCGGCCTGACCCTGGGTTCGTTGGCCCTGGGCGCCACGCCGTGGCAGACCATGACCCGCGTGGTCATCCTCACCGCCAGCCCGGGCATTTTCTCGGCGCTGATGATCGGCATGGGCCGCGCCGTCGGCGAGACCATGATCGTGCTGATGGCCACCGGCAACACCCCGGTGATGGAGATGAACCTGTTCGAAGGCCTGCGAACGCTTGCGGCCAACGTCGCGGTGGAGATGCCCGAGTCGGAAGTGGGCGGTAGTCACTACCGCGTGCTGTTCCTCTCGGCGCTGGTGCTGCTGCTGTTCACCTTCATCATGAACACCCTCGCCGAGCTGATTCGTCAGCGTCTGCGCAAGAAATACTCGTCGCTTTAAGCAAAGGTAGAAGTCTGTGAAACAGAACTCCCTGAATGGATGGTTCAAGAGCGGCGCCCCGGGTGTCTGGATCAGCGGTGGCGCGGTGTCCATCGCGGTCATCATGACCATCGGCTTGCTGGCCGTGATCGCTGTGCGTGGCCTGGGCCACTTCTGGCCGGCCGACCTGATCCAGGCCAACTACACCGTGCCGGGCCAGGAAAACCATGTCGTCATCGGCGAAGTGGTGCAGAAGGAAGAAGTGCCTCGCGAGCGTCTGAAAAGCGCTGGCCTGCCAGTGCCGGACCAAGGCCCGGAATTCATGACCCGCGAGCTGATCAAGGTCGGCAACCGTGACCTGAACGGCAACGACTTCACCTGGATCGTCGGCGAGTGGTTGAAGGACCAGACCAAGCCTGCCGACCTGATGGCCATCGAACGCCGTGAGTGGGGCAACTTCTACGGCACCCTGGTCAACGTCAAGCAAGATGGCAAGGTTGTCGCCGAAGGCGCCGCGGCCTGGCCGGAGTTGCAAGCCCGTGTCGAGCGCGTCAACAAGCTGGCTGCCCAGCTCAAGACCCTGGAAAAATCCGATATCGGCGCGATCAACGCCGGCCTCGAACGCATCCGCCTGCATAGCCGCAAGCTTGAGCTGGAAGGCAAGCTCGACGCCGCCGCCCAGGCCGACATGGACGCAGACCGCGCCGAGCTGAACGCCCGCTACCAAGACATCGAAGCGCGCCTGACCGACCTGCACACCCAGTTCAACCGCGACGCCCTGACCGCCCGTGACGGCAACGGCAAGGAAGTAGAAATCGGCATTGGCAAAGTGGTGCACGCTTACCAACCGAACGGCATGGGCACGTTGACCAAAATCGGCTTCTATTTCAGCAAGGTCTGGGAATTTCTCAGCGATGACCCACGGGAAGCCAACACCGAAGGCGGGATTTTTCCGGCCATCTTCGGCACCGTGATGATGACCCTGATCATGGCGATGATCGTGACCCCGTTCGGCGTGCTGGCGGCGGTGTACCTGCGTGAATATGCCAAGCAGAACGCCTTGACTCGCATCATCCGCATTGCCGTGAACAACCTGGCCGGTGTACCGGCCATCGTCTACGGCGTGTTTGGCCTGGGCTTCTTTGTGTATGTACTGGGTGGTTCGGTGGACCGCTTGTTCTTCGCCGAAGCCCTGCCGGCGCCGACCTTCGGTACGCCGGGCCTGCTGTGGGCCTCGCTGACCCTGGCGTTGCTGGCGGTGCCAGTAGTGATCGTGGCCACCGAAGAAGGCCTGGCGCGAATTCCGCGCACCGTACGTGAAGGCTCCCTGGCACTGGGCGCGACCAAGGCCGAAACGCTGTGGAAGATCGTGCTGCCCATGGCCAGCCCGGCGATGATGACCGGCATGATCCTCGCCGTGGCCCGCGCCGCCGGTGAAGTGGCGCCGCTGATGCTGGTGGGCGTGGTGAAACTGGCGCCGTCGCTGCCGCTGGACGGCAACTACCCGTACCTGCACCTGGACCAGAAGATCATGCACCTGGGCTTCCATATTTATGACGTCGGCTTCCAGAGCCCCAACGTCGAAGCCGCACGGCCATTGGTGTACGCCACCGCCTTGCTGCTGGTGCTGGTGATCGCCACGCTTAACTTGTCGGCGGTGTGGATTCGTAACCACCTGCGCGAAAAGTACAAGGCGTTGGACAGCTGATTTAGGAGTCAACGCGGACCCAATGTGGGAGCGGGGGGGGGGGGGGGGGGGGGGGGGGGGGGGGGGGGGGGGGGGGGGGGGGGGGGGGGGGGGGGGGGGGGGGGGGGGGGGGGGGGGGGGGGGGGGGGGGGGGGGGGGGGGGGGGGGGGGGGGGGGGGGGGGGGGGGGGGGGGGGGGGGGGGGGGGGGGGGGGGGGGGGGGGGGGGGGGGGGGGGGGGGGGGGGGGGGGGGGGGGGGGGGGGGGGGGGGGGGGGGGGGGGGGGGGGGGGGGGGGGGGGGGGGGGGGGGGGGGGGGGGGGGGGGGGGGGGGNAGGTGGTTCAACGAAACGAATTGGTAGCACAGGGAGCATCCCATGCAACAAGACACCCACACCCACGGCATCAACATGTCGGCCCTGGGTCGCGACAAACAGAGCCTGAGCCTGGCCCAGGAAACCGTGGCCATCGAAGTACCGGGCCTGAGCCTGTACTACGGTGAAAAGCAGGCGCTGTTCGACGTCAGCATGAACATCCCCAAGCAGCGCGTGACCGCCTTCATCGGCCCGTCCGGCTGCGGCAAGTCCACGCTGCTGCGCACCTTCAACCGCATGAACGACCTGGTGGACGGCTGCCGCGTTGATGGCGCCATCAACCTTTACGGCACCAACATCTACCGCAAGGGCGAGGACGTGGCCGAGCTGCGTCGTCGTGTGGGCATGGTGTTCCAGAAGCCCAACCCGTTCCCCAAGACCATCTACGAAAACGTGGTCTATGGCCTGCGTATCCAGGGCATCAACAAGAAGCGCATTCTCGACGAAGCGGTGGAATGGGCCTTGAAAGGCGCGGCGCTGTGGGACGAAGTCAAAGACCGTCTGCATGACTCGGCACTCGGCCTGTCCGGCGGCCAGCAACAGCGTCTGGTGATCGCGCGCACCATCGCCGTGGAACCGGAAGTGCTGCTGCTCGACGAACCCTGCTCGGCACTTGACCCGATCTCCACGCTGAAAGTCGAAGAGCTGATCTACGAACTCAAATCCAAGTTCACCATCGTCATCGTGACCCACAACATGCAACAGGCGGCGCGGGTTTCTGACTACACCGCGTTCATGTACATGGGCAAACTGGTGGAATTCGGCGACACCGATACCCTGTTCACCAATCCGGCGAAGAAGCAGACCGAAGACTACATCACCGGTCGCTACGGCTAGGATGCCGGGGTTCTCCTCGCACTGACGCTGCGGTTCTCCGCACCTTACCGGACGCTCCAAGGACGCCAACATGATTAGCAAAGAAGGCCTTACCCATCACATCTCCGCGCAGTTCAACGCCGAGCTTGAGGAAGTGCGCAGCCACCTCCTGGCAATGGGCGGGCTGGTGGAGAAGCAAGTCAACGACGCCGTCACTGCGCTGATCGAGGCTGACTCGGGCCTGGCCCAGCAAGTGCGTGAGATCGATGACCAGATCAACCAGATGGAACGCAACATCGACGAAGAATGCCTGCGCATTCTGGCCCGTCGCCAGCCGGCGGCGTCCGACCTGCGTTTGATCATCAGCATCTCCAAGTCGGTGATCGACCTGGAGCGCATCGGCGACGAAGCCACCAAGATCGCCCGCCGCGCCATCCAGCTGTGCGAAGAAGGCGAAGCGCCGCGCGGTTACGTGGAGGTGCGCCATATCGGCGACCAGGTGCGCAACATGGTGCGCGATGCCCTCGACGCCTTTGCCCGCTTCGACGCCGACCTGGCGTTGTCGGTGGCCCAGTACGACAAGATCATCGACCGTGAATACAAGACCGCCCTGCGTGAGCTGGCCACCTACATGATGGAAGACCCGCGCTCTATCTCGCGGGTCTTGAGCATCATCTGGGTGCTGCGCTCCCTGGAGCGGATCGGCGACCACGCGCGCAATATCTCGGAGCTGGTGATCTACCTGGTTCGCGGCACCGACGTACGGCACATGGGCCTTAAGCGCATGAAGGCCGAAGTTGAAGGCTCGGCTGATCTAATCCCTAATGTTCCGGGCGAATCTGACGATAAGTAAGATTGCCCGAGAAAATAACGCCCGGCCTTTGGTCGGGCGTTTTCGTTTGTGGCCTCCGAATATTTTGCGCAGCGGAAGCAATAAAGTCCGACTGTGACTACCGAGTTTTGGCAAAATGCCACCAGTCAGGCGTCTTGCGTGCCGAAGTTTTTATAGGATGAAGGGTCGATGAGTAAAGTCAGTGTATTGGTGGTGGATGACGCCTCGTTTATCCGCGACCTGGTGAAGAAGTGCCTGCGCAACTACTTCCCAGGGATCAAGCTGGAAGACGCGGTGAACGGCAAAAAGGCCCAGGCCATCCTGATGCGCGAGACCTTCGACCTGGTGCTGTGCGACTGGGAAATGCCGGAAATGTCTGGCCTTGAGCTGCTGACCTGGTGCCGCGAGCAACCCCACCTCAAGGCTATGCCGTTCGTGATGGTGACCAGCCGTGGTGACAAGGAAAACGTGGTCCAGGCCATCCAGGCCGGAGTTTCCGGTTATGTCAGCAAGCCGTTCACCAACGAACAGCTGCTGAATAAGGTCAAGCAGGCCCTGCATAAGGTCGGTCGTCTCGACGCGCTGGTTGCCAGTGCGCCCACCAAGATGAACTCGGCCTTTGGTAACGACTCCCTGAGCGCCCTGACCGGCGGTAAAGTCGAGACCGTGCGTGCGGCCCCGGTTGCCACCGCAGCCCCTGCGCCAAGCAAAGGCCTGCTCAACAGTCCACCGGTGCAAGCCCCCGCAGCCGCACCAGCGGGCGGCCGCGGCCAGGGCCAGTTGCGCCTGTCCAGCGGCACACAGCAATGCGTGATCAAAGGCTTGAGCATCAAGGAAGCGCTGTTGGTGGTACGTCGCGGTGAAGTCCTGCCTCAGGTACTGGAAAGCGCCGTGCTCGACCTGGAACAAGGCGACAACGCCGAAGTGGCCCGCCTCAACGGTTACCTGCACGCCATTGTTGCCCACGAGCCCAAGCCCGACAGCGACTGGCTGCAACTGACCTTCCGGTTTATCGACCAGGACGCGCAGAAGCTCGACTACATCTCCCGCCTGATTGCACGCGGCACGGCGCAGAAGCATTTTGTGCCGGGTGCGTAACCTTTAGCTTTAGCGCAGCACTTGTGGCGAGGGAGCTTGCTCCCGTTGCGCGCCTGCGCTCAAAATTGATGTTGGAGTTGTACAAGACCATTCGCAGCTGGGAGCTTTCTCAAAAAGATGCGGCACACAGATTGGGCATCAGTCAGCCCCGACTTAACGACGTCCTCACCGGCAAGATCGACAAGCTCTCTCTGGATGCCTTAGTCAATCTGTCGGCGGCAGCCCAGATGAACGTAGATATTTGTTTCACCGGGCTCCCTGCCTGAGGTTCACTCAGCTTTGTCATGATCCCTTGCTAGCCTGCCGTTTCATCCCGGCAGGTTCACACCATGCTCATGCGCTGCTTGCTGTGCTGCGGGCTGGCTACGGTTGCCATGTCGGCCCAGGCCATGACCGTCTACAAATCCGTTGATGCCAACGGCAACGTGTTCTACAGCGACCGGCACACCCCCGGCGCGCAGGCGTTCGTGATCCGGGAGCGCAAGCCCGTGCGGCCGCTGCTCGACAGGCCAGCGCCGGTTTATCCACAACAAGCCTACCGCTACCCGCTGCCCTGGCGCGGTGGTCCGTTTCGCCTGAGCCAAGGGCCCAACGGCAGTTTCAGCCACACCGACAGCAAAAGCCGCTACGCCATGGACATCGCCATGCCTGAAGGCACGCCGATCATTGCGGCGCGCAGCGGCGTGGTGGTGAAGACCGAGAACGCGCAGGCTGGGCGCGGCAGTGATGCGTCGGGAAATTTTGTGCGGGTGCGCCATGACGACGGCAGCGAGGGCGTGTATCTGCACCTCAAGCAAGGGTCGGTCAGCGTGCGTGTGGGGCAGCGCGTGGCGGTGGGCAGCCCGCTGGCGTTGTCGGGCAATACCGGCAACAGCAGCGGGCCGCACTTGCATTTTGTGGTGCAGCGCGCCACCGAGGCGGGGCTGGTGTCGATCCCGTATGAGTTCAACCAGCCGGTGGGCGCCTTGCCCAACTTTGCGTTGGGCAATTGAGGGTCAGTCCAGCAACAGGACCTTGGCCAACACGATCTTCGGCCCTTTCATCTTCTTGATGATAATGCGTAAGCCTTCCACTTCCAGCACTTCCTCTTCTTCCGGCACCCGCTTGAGGGTGTCGTAGATCAGGCCGGCCAGGGTTTCGGCTTCGATGTGGTCCAGGTCAACGCCCAGTAGGCGTTCCACCTTGAACAGTGGCGTGTCACCGCGCACCAGCAGCTTGCCCGGCTGGTAGGCCAGGATGCCGCGCTCGGCCTTGCGGTGTTCGTCCTGGATATCGCCCACCAGCACTTCGAGCACGTCTTCCATGGTCAGGTAGCCGATGATCTTGCCGTCGGCTTCTTCCACCAGGGCAAAGTGCGCGCCGCCTTTGCGGAACTGCTCCAGCAGTTGCGACAACGGCATATGGCGTGACACGCGCTCCAGCGGACGGGTCAGTTCGGCCAGGTTGAACGACTCGGGGATGTGGTCCAGGGCTGCCAGTTCCAGCAGCAGGTCCTTGATGTGCAACAGGCCCACGAATTCATTGCGCACCGCGTCATACACCGGGTAGCGGCTGAATTTGTGGCGGCGGAACAGTGCGAGGATTTCCTTGAGCGGGGCGTTGAAGTCCAGGGTCACCAGGTCTTCCCGGGAGTTGGCCCAGTCCACCACTTCCAGCTCGCCCATTTCCACGGCGGAGGCGAGTACGCGCATGCCTTGGTCGCTCGGGTCCTGGCCACGGCTGGAGTGCAGGATCAGCTTGAGTTCTTCACGGCTGTAATGGTGCTCATGGTGCGGGCCAGGCTCGCCTTGGCCGGCGATACGCAGGATCGCGTTGGCGCTGGCGTTGAGCAGGTAGATCGCCGGGTACATGGCCCAGTAGAACAGGTACAGCGGCACGGCGGTCCACAGCGACAGCAACTCGGGTTTGCGAATGGCCCAGGACTTGGGCGCCAGTTCACCTACCACGATGTGCAGGTAGGAGATCACGAAGAACGCGGCGAAGAACGACACGCCCTTGATTACCTCAGGCGACTCGACGCCCACGGCGCCCAGCAACGGCTCCAGGATATGCGCAAAGGCCGGTTCACCGACCCAGCCCAGGCCCAGGGAGGCGAGGGTGATACCCAGCTGGCAGGCCGACAGGTAGGCGTCGAGCTGGCTGTGTACGGTGCGCAGGATCTGCCCGCGCCAGCCGTTGGTGTCGGCAATGGCCTCGACCCGGGTAGAGCGCAGTTTGACCATGGCAAACTCCGCCGCAACGAAGAAACCGTTGAGCAGGACCAGGATCAGTGCAAAAAGAATCATGCCGAAGTCGGCGAAGAGTGTCGCGAGGGTAATGCCAGGGGAAGGGTCCATGATGGGGTTTTGCAGGTTCCGTGTGTTCAATAAGGGGTGGCAGGTGGGCCGCAAAGGCAGGCGCAAGTCGGCCAATGTAGCGGCTGGCGGGGCGCTTGCCTAGTGCCCGCTGCCGGGTGGGACTTGGAATGCACGCTTGGAAACGATGCAAATCCACTGTGGGAGCGGGCTTGCTCGCGAATGCGGAGGGTCAGCTACACATGAGTTGACTGACCCACCGCATTCGCGAGCAAGCCCGCTCCCACATTGTGTCCTGTGTTGTGCTCGGGTTATTCGTCGGTGCTGAGCGCCTGCGCCCGCGCCACCTGTGCCGGCGGAAAATGGCAAGTAAACGTACTGCCATGCCCCAGCACACTGCTGATTTCCAGGCGCGCCCGGTGGCGCAACAACACATGCTTGACGATCGCCAGCCCCAGCCCGGTGCCGCCAGTGTTGGAGTTGCGGCTGGAGTCGACGCGGTAGAACCGTTCGGTCAGGCGCGGCAGGTGCTTGGCATCGATGCCGATGCCGGAGTCCTGCACGCTCAGGTGTGCGCCTTGCTCATCGGCCCACCAGCGGATGCGGATGTTGCCCTTGTCCTGGGTGTACTTCACCGCGTTGAACACCAGGTTGGAGAACGCACTGCGCAACTCGCCCTCACTGCCTTTGAGCAGCACGGCCGGGTCGGCTTCCAGGCTGATCTGCTGGCCGCGTTGGCCGGAGAGGGCCTGGGCGTCGTTCTTGATGGTCTGCAATAGGCTTTGCACCGTCACCGGGTGGTTGTCCGACGGGTAATCCGTGGCCTCCAGCTTGGCCAGCAACAGCAGGTCGTTGAGCAGGGTCTGCATGCGTGAACCCTGTTGCTGCATCTGTTGCAGCGCACGGCTCCAGCGCGGGTTGATGTCGTCGACGTTGTCCAGCAGCGTCTCCAGGTAGCCACAGATCACCGTCAACGGCGTGCGCAGTTCGTGGGAGACGTTGGCGACGAAGTCTTTACGCATCTGTTCCAGTTGGTGGATGCGGGTGACATCGCGTACCAGCATCAGGTGTTCGTTGTTGCCGTAGCGCGTGAGGTACAACTGGATGCGCACGCGGTCATTGGTGGGCGAGGGGATTTCCAGGGCTTCTTCGTAGTTGTCCTGCTCGAAGTACTCCTTGAAGCGCGGGTGGCGCACCAGGTTGGTCACCGGCTGGCCGCTGTCTTGCGGGGTCTTGAGGCCCAGCAGGGTCTCGGCAGCGCGGTTCCACCATTCCAGGTTGCCGTCGCTGTCGAGCATGATCACCGCGTCTTTGAGTGCGGCGGTAGACTCCTGCACCCGGTCGATCACTGCTTGCAGACGCCCGCGCACCCGTTGGTCGCGGCGTTGCAGGTGGTAGATGCTGTCGAACACCTCGCCCCACAGGCCGTAGCCGTCGGGCGGCGCTTCGTCGGGTTTGTGCTGGCGCAGCCATTCATGCAGGCGCAACAGCTGCTTGAGCGTCCAGCCCAGGTACAGGCCGATGCCGATGGCCAGGCTCCAGCCGTAATAGCCGCTGATCAGGCCTACGAGCAGGCAGCCGGTGATCAGCAAAAGCATGTGGCGGATCAGGGTGCCATGCCAGTTTTGGTTCACTTAAACATGCGTCCTTGTCAGCTGTTAAGAGAGGAGAGGGGCGGGCTCAGCCTTTGGTGGAAAACCGGTAGCCTGTACCGCGCACGGTTTGTACCAGATTCTCGTAGGCATCGCCCAAGGCTTTGCGCAGGCGACGGATATGCACGTCCACGGTGCGCTCTTCCACATACACGTTGCCGCCCCACACCTGGTCCAGCAATTGGCCACGGGTGTAAGCGCGTTCCTGATGGGTCATGAAGAATTGCAGCAGGCGGTATTCGGTAGGGCCCATCTCGGCCGGGGTGCCGTCGATGGTCACGCGGTGGCTGATGGGGTCGAGGATCAGGCCACCGACTTCAATCGGTGCCTCGCCATCGGTAGGACCTGCGCGGCGCAATACGGCCTTCAGACGAGCGACCAATTCCCGTGGGGAAAAGGGCTTGGTGATGTAGTCATCGGCGCCCACTTCCAGACCCTGGATCTTGTTGTCCTCTTCGCCCTTGGCGGTGAGCATGATGATCGGGATATCCCCGGTCAGCTCGTCACGCTTGAGACGGCGGGCCAACTCGATGCCGGAGGTGCCTGGCAGCATCCAGTCCAGCAGGATCAGGTCCGGCTTGCGGTCGACGATAATGGCATGGGCCTGCTGGGAGTTTTCAGCCTCCAGGCAGTCATAGCCGGCCATTTCCAACGCAACGGCGATCATCTCGCGGATGGGCGCTTCGTCGTCAACGATCAGAATGCTCCTGCCTACCATGCTCAAAAATCCTCTTGTCATTTAACTGTCTTGCGCCGCATTAGATAACGGAATTATTGCAGTCGTGTGACAGTAATTTAGTCGCTTGGGCAAGCAGCGGCACTCTGGACTACGCTTTGGGTCCGAATCCTGACAACCACAAACGGAAGGTTCCGATGACTAAAAGTACTTTTTCCTGGAAAGCCCTGTTGGTAACGGCGGCGTTGACGCTGCCAGGCTTGGCGTTCGCGGCAGAGCCAGCCATGACCCAGGATGGAATCTTGGTGGATCACAAGGGGATGACGCTCTACACCTTCGACAAGGACGCCGACGGCAAGTCCGTGTGCAAGGACAAGTGTGCGACCAACTGGCCGCCGTTGAAGGCCGAGTCTACCGATAAGTCGATGGGCAAATGGACCGTGATCACGCGCGATGACAATACCAGCCAGTGGGCCTACGACGGCAAGCCGGTCTACACCTACAAGGATGACCATAAGGCCGGGGACAAGACTGGGGATGGCAAGGGTGGGGCGTGGCACGTCATCAAGCCTTGAGCCTGCGGCGCCGCTGAGACCTTCGCGAGCAAGCTCGCTCCCACATTTTGATTTGTGAATACACTCAAATGTGGGAGCGGGCTTGCTCGCGAAGGCGTCCGTCCAGTCACTACAAAAAATGGCACCTAGCGAAACGCGTAATCCAACACAATCCCCACAAAAATCGCCAACCCCGCCCAGTGGTTATGCAAAAACGCCTTGAAGCACTTCATCCGATCCCTGTCCCGCGTATACCAGAACTCCCACGCAAAGCACGCCGCCGCCGCCAGCAGCCCCAAGTGGAACCAACCCCCTAGCTCAAACCGCGCGCCCGCCAGCAACAGGCACACCAGCGCCAGCCCTTGCAGCGTCAGGATGATCACGCGGTCCGCATCGCCAAACAGAATGGCCGTGGACTTCACGCCGATCTTCAAGTCGTCATCGCGGTCGGTCATGGCGTAATAGGTGTCATACCCCACCGTCCACAACAGGTTGGCGATATACAGCAGCCACGCGGCAGCAGGCAGGCTGCCGGTCTCGGCGGTGAACGCCATCGGCATGCCCCAGGAAAACGCCGCGCCCAGTACCACCTGTGGGTAATAGGTGTAGCGCTTCATGAACGGATAACTCGCCGCCAGCGCCAGGCCGCCCAGGGACAGCAGGATGGTGGTGGCGTTGGTCAGCAGCACCAGCAGGAAGCTGATGCCCATCAGCACGGCAAAAAACACCAGCGCCTCTTTAGAGCTGATCTTGCCGCTGACCAGCGGGCGTTGCTCGGTACGCTTCACATGGCCGTCGACCTTGCGGTCGGCCCAGTCATTGATCACGCAGCCGCCGGCGCGGGTCAGCACCACGCCCAGCACAAAAATCACGATATTGATGAAGGACGGCGAGCCCTTTCCAGCAATCCACAATGCCCATAGCGTCGGCCACAGCAGAAGGTAGATGCCAATGGGCTTGTCCATGCGGGTCAACTGAATGAAATCCCAGGCCCTTGGGTTCAGGCGGTTCAGGGACTTGAGCAGACGTTGATACATCAGCGGTTCTCCGGATGGTCATGCAGCGCGTGCCAGAAGGCCGGCAAGAAGATCTCCGCCACCAGGATACTGAGGGCACCGCGATCAAAGCGTGAGCGACGGCCCCACAAACCATCGACCTGATCCGCCGTGGGCAGCCACTGGCGTGGGTAATGGCACACCTCGATGGCCTGGCGGGTGAAGGCCTGGTCGCAGAACAGCAGCTCCCCCAGGGAGCGGCTGCCCAACTCATCCATGTGCAACCCGTCGCCCTGCAACGCACTGCGCGCCGCCACGCTGCGGGCGAATACCCACGGCTGGCCAGCCCCGCGCAAATACACTTCGCGCACCCAGCCCACCGTGGCTGGCGCCAGGTTCAGGGCGGCGCATTCGTCGTCCCGCAACGGTTGCCAGCCTTCGAACAGCGGCGTCACGCTGAAACCACCGTTGGACAACCCCGTCAGCCGTCGCGTAAGCGAGCCTTCATCGAGCAGCCAGTTGAGGGTCAGGGGCGCAGGCAAGGGGCTTAGAAGGCTCTGGGTCAGCCATTGGCAAGCAGCGGGAAGGGCGATTGAGTGCGGCACAGTGAGTCAGTATTGGCAGCAAAAGAGGCGGCGAGCTTACCATGGCGTCCTGCGCTTTTGCCGCGCCAAACCCGCCGTTTGCGCCGATCATGCTTGCATCTGCACGCCCCGATCAGTACAAAACGCCCTGAGCCGTACGGCAACGCTGTATCCATCGACCGTCGGCCAAGACGCCTGGACTCCCTGAGGAAGTAAGTGATGAAGAAGTGGCAATGTATCGTCTGTGGCCTGATCTATGACGAATCTGAAGGCTGGCCAGATGACAACATCGCGCCCGGCACCCGTTGGGAAGACGTCCCGGAAGACTGGCTGTGCCCGGACTGCGGCGTGGGCAAAATGGATTTCGAAATGATCGAAATCGCTTAATTCTGATTTTAAGAAACGTACTACAAGGAGAAAGGAATGAACGCACCTGTCGTGATCATCGGCACAGGACTGGCCGGTTACAACGTAGCCCGGGAGTTTCGCAAGCTCGACAGCGAGACCCCATTGCTGCTGATCACCGCAGATGACGGGCGCTCCTACTCCAAGCCCATGCTCTCCACCGGCTTTGGCAAAAACAAGGAAGCCGATGGCTTGAGCATGGCTGAACCCGGCGCCATGGCCGAGCAACTCAAGGCCGAGGTGCGTACTCATACCCGCGTCAGCGGTATCGATCCGGGCCACAAGCGCCTGTGGATCGGCGAGGAAGCGGTGGCCTACCGCGACCTGATCCTCGCGTGGGGCGCCGAGACCGTGCGTGTGCCCGTGGAAGGCGACGCCGCTGAGCTGATTTTCCCGATCAACGACCTTGAAGACTACGCACGCTTTCGCGCCGCCGCTGCTGGCAAGCGCCGTGTGCTGCTGCTCGGCGCCGGCCTGATCGGCTGTGAATTTGCCAACGACCTTATCCTCGGTGGCTACGAGATCGACCTGGTGGCGCCTTGCGAACAAGTCATGCCGACTCTGTTGCACCCGGCGGCGGCCGCTGCTGTCCAGGCCGGGTTGGAAAGCCTCGGCGCACGCTTCCACTTGGGCCCGGTGCTCAACCGCCTGCAACGCACCGCCGACGGCCTGGAAGCCCACCTGTCGGACGGTGAAGTGATCCACTGCGACCTGGTGGTCTCGGCCATCGGCCTGCGCCCGCGTGTCGACCTGGCCGCCGCCGCCGGCTTGCAGACCAACCGTGGGGTCACCGTGGATCGCCACCTCAAGACCTCCCACGCCAACATCTACGCCCTGGGCGACTGCGCCGAGGTCGACGGCCTGAACCTGCTGTACGTGATGCCCCTGATGAGCTGTGCCCGCGCCCTGGCCCAGACTTTGGCCGGCAACGCCACGGCGGTCAGCTACGGCCCGATGCCCGTCACCGTCAAGACACCGGTCTGCCCGCTGGTGGTTTCGCCACCGCCACGGGGCACCGAAGGCGTGTGGAGCGTCGAAGGCCAAGGCGCCGACATCAAGGCCCTGTGCCGTGACGCCAGCGGTCGCTTACTGGGCTACGCGCTCACCGGCAGCGCCGTGATGGAAAAACTGGCCCTCAACAAAGAACTTCCGCCGTTGCTGGCGTAAATACTGGTCGTTCTGTCGGAATCAGCACGTTCTTACCCCCAGAAAGGTCGCTGCGAGACTGGCGCAGCGTCTGTGAGCATGCCATTCTCACTTCCGTCTGCCGCAGAGTAGAGCCTGCGGCGCTTTGGGCGTTGCTCCAGAAGAGAGCAACACGGACATAACAACAAAAAACCGTCAAAGAGGCTTCACACATGCGTAAACCAGAACTCGCAGCCGCCATCGCTGAAAAAGCGGATCTCACCAAAGAACAGGCCAACCGCGTCCTCAACGCCGTTCTCGAAGAAATCACCGGCGCCCTGCACCGCAAGGACAGCGTCACCCTGGTTGGCTTCGGCACCTTCCTGCAACGCCACCGCGGCGCCCGCACCGGCAAAAACCCACAGACCGGCGAGCCGGTGAAAATCAAAGCGAGCAACACCGTTGCGTTCAAGCCGGGTAAATCGTTGAAAGATACGGTTAACGAGTAACCGGTTGTACCGTCTCGAAAGGGGGCGGGGCGGTAGGAAAAATGGGCACGCCGACTGGGTTGGGTGCCCATTTTTTGTTAGGACGAATATATCAGTGACTTTTCTTTTTTTCGTCCAGATAGAAATTCAGATATTTCTTTGGTCTTTCTTGAAAGGCACGCGCTTTGCCGAATCCATGAGCCTCATCAAAGTACTTATAGGCTTCGGTAGGTTTTCCCAATTCGAAAAATACCATCCCGAGGTTAATCAGCGGGCCGGTATCAATATCAGATTCTCGACCATCCAATGTCTTTTGTGCCCAAGGCTCAGCGGCCTTGAAGTCGCCGTTATCAAAGTGAAGATTGAAGAAAGACCCTGTAACCCAAGAAGATAAAGGCGACCACTCAAGTTTTGGTTCCGGTAGCAAGTCCCAGGCTTGCTGGTACAGGGCCTTGGCTTCCACTTTCTTGTTTTGCTCATCGAGATCATTGCCTGAAGCCATGATGGCCATGATCTTGTCGGCCAATGTTGGATTCTCGTCTGCCAGGTCTTTCATAAAATAATCCTTACTAATATTTTGGCTTTTCTGCTGGACCGATAAAGTCACCGGGGTCTTTGTACCGGTCGGTTAGCTGTGCACCTTTTGATCGGTTATGGGAATAGTATTCCAGCTCATAGTTGTCAGGGTCGCGCATCCAACCCCTTACTTCTTTGGTTTTAGCCCCGTGGTAACCGCCTTTGCTGTTCCAATACTTAACAGCATCGGTTTTATGGGCCATGTCAGCGTCTTTGATCGAATACCATTTTTTATCAGTGCTCTGGAACCGCATGTTTTTTCCGGAGCCAATTATTTTGCCTTCGGCTTTCATTCGCGCGATCACCGCCTTCCCTGTCCGACTGCCTTTGCCTGGTGTTCTGCCCACTGAATTCAGGCGGCAGGACAACCCGAGGGGGTCGATCCAACCGAACGGGTTGGGCGTGTATGCATAGAAATTCAACCCGCCGTGCAACCCAATCGGATCCGGCGTAGTAAACCGCCCCACATCCGGATCATAAAACCTGAACGTATTGAAATGCAGCCCCGTCTCCCGATCCAGATACTGCCCCTGAAACCGCAGGTTCTGCTCTTCGATGTAATACGGCTCCCGCGCTTCTTCCAGCGTGTTGCCCCAGACCCGATACGTCGCCTGCCAGACGTTGTGCCCATCCGCTTCGGTGAGTTGTTCGGGCAATCCGTTCAGGTCGTTGTGGTAGTACCGAATCTTCTGCAACGGCCCCGTACCGTCAACACGGGCCAGGGGCTCGTAGCCTTCGTCCTGGTAGATATAAAGACTGGTCTGACTGTGCCGATGCTCCTGCAATAACCGCAGGCCGTCCCACACAAACCGCGTTTCGCCCAGCGGGTAGCCATCGTTGGCGTATTCGGTTTTTTCAATGCGTCGGCCCAGCGGGTCGTAGGTCATCCTGACCACGCTGCCGTTCTCGTTGTGCACTTCAATCAACCGGCTTTCGGCGTCGTAGGCAAACCGCTGCAAGCCCCGCGCGGCGCTGCGTTTTTCTATCGTGCGGCCGAAGGCGTCGTAGCGGTAGCGCTTGTCCTGATAGGTCAGCAGCTTGTTATGCACCACCAACCCAGCGCCCGGTGGCGGGCCGTCGAGCAGGTTGGCGGCGGCGTCGTAGGCGAAGGTTTCGCGTTGGCCATGGAGGCTGTCTTGGCTGGCAATGATGCGGCCGGTGGCGTCGTAGTGCAGCAGTTGGCGGTGTTGGGTGGTGGGTTGCTGGTCGAGTTTGCCGATCAGGTTGTCAGCCGGGTCGTATTCGAATTGTTTTTGCGCCGCTGCGGGTAGCAACGAGGGCTGGCTGGCGTGGCGGCGTTGGCGTGCGCGCAGGCGGCCGCTGCGGTCGTATTCGCTGCGGGTGGTGAGCTGGCCTTGGGTGCGTAGTACTTCGCGGTGCAGGCGGTCGCGTTCAAAATCGCTGATGACCTGGCCGTCGAGGTTGATCTGGTGCAGGTGGCCACTGCCGTAACGTAGGCGATTGAGCCAACGGCCGTCTGGCAGTTGGGTCTGGATCAGGTTGCCGAGTTCGTCGTAGTGATGCGCCAGGTTGCCCGCTGCACTTTGCTCGGCGAGTAGCTGGCCGAGGGCGTCGTAAGCGAAGCCCAAGGCCTGTGCATTGCCCTGCACATCGGTAAAGATGACGGCGGTGAGTTGGTCCACCGGGTTGTAGGCGTAGTCGGTACGGCCATCGTCGGTGGTCTTGGCGATCAGGCGGCCAACCGCGTCACGCTCAAGGCGATGCACGATGGGCGCGGGTGGTGTCTCGGGGACGACCGCCAGGCCATTGCCGTAAGGGGCTGGGACCGCGGCGACCTCAATCACGTTATCTAGCAGGTCATAGCGGTAGCGCTTGGCACTGCCGTCGAGGTCTTGCTGTTCCGTCAACCGGTCGCCAGCATCCCAGGCAAACCGATAGCGCTCACCGTTTTCGTTGATCAGCGCTTGCAGCCGCCCGTAGCTGTCATAGCCGAACTGCACCTGCCGGCCGTGGGCGTCGGTTCGCTGGCGTACCTGGCCGCGACGGTTGTGCTGGTACAGCGTGGTGTGCCCGGCTGGGTCGGTGTAGCCCACCAGTTGCCCGCTGACGTCGCGCTGGTACTGCTCGGTGCGTCCGTCCGGCAGTTGGCTGCTGAGCAAGCGGCCCTGGGCGTCATAACTGAACAGAGTACGCTCGCCGAGGGCATCGGTGATCACCTGCAAGTTGCCACGCTCGTCGTAGCCAAAGCGGGTTGGGTAGCCCGAGCAATCAACGTGCTCGACCAACTGCCCGAACGGGTTCCAGCGCAGTTTTTTACTTTTGCCGGTGGCGTCGATGATTTCTACGGGTTGGCCGTGATCGTCATAGCGGTAGCGGGTGACGTAGCCCAGCGGGTCGGTCTCGGCGGTGCAATTGCCACGCGGGTCGTAGCGATACTGCCAACTGTTGTCGGCGGAGTCGGTCTCCACCATCGGCAACGCCCAATGCTCCAGCCACAACGTCGACTCACTGCGCCCCAACGGGTCACTCTCGCCGATCAGATTCCCGGCTTCGTCATAGCTGTATTCATAACGCCCACCCTGCGGGTCGGTGGCGCTGAGCAATTGGCGTTCGTCGTTCCACTCAAACAACCAGGTCTGGCCGAGGTTGTCGCGGTACTCAGTAATTTGGTGCTGTGGGTTCCACCGCCGTGTGCTGACGCGCTGCAAGCCGTCGCTGATACGGGTAAGGCCGGTCTGCAAGTCATAGTCGAACTGGTACGCGTCGCCCTCGTCGGTCCAATGCCGGACCACGCGCCACTCCAGGCCTTCAACCAATGCCCACTCATAAAAGCAACGCAATCCGGTGGGCAGTTGATGCTCCACCATCCGGCGGGCGCTGTCGTAGGCGAAACGCCGCTGCACTTGGCCGGTAGCATCGCGAACTTCAGCCAGGTTACCGGTGCTGTCATAGCCATAACTGACCAGCACTTCGCGACGCTCATCAGGGTAGACACGTTCGATCCGCACCAACTGGCCTTGATCACGGATCAACGCCACCTGCACCAAATCGAAGGTATCGCGCAGCCGCACCAGGCGCCCGGCGTCGTCGTAGTCGATATAAATACGGTTGTCGTTGCGGTCGCCAAGCTGAGTCAGGCGCAGCAGCGTGGGGTTGGCGCTGGGCTCAAACAAACGGTACAGGCCATCGTCGCTCTCGATCAGCAACTGCCCATTGAGATGACGCCGCACCGCCAGCCCTTCGCCAGCGCTGAACACCGCGCCACCCAAGGGAATCGAGCCCATGTCGATAGGGCGACCTTGCTCGTCGGTGTAGATCAGCGTGTCGCCGCCATCGGGATGGGGGCGGATCTCGACGCATACTTCATACACCACGCTCCAACCCGCGCCAAACACGCTACCGGTGCGTTCATCGCGGCTGTTGTAGAAGCGTTGCCAATCGATGGGCAGGATGCCCGGCAGTACGAAATCCAGCTCCTCGGCACCGCCCAGGACCTTGGCGCCCGTGGCCGCGTGCACCGGGTTCGATGAGCCCATCGCGGCATTGGCCATGGCGCCCATGGCACTGCTGACGGCCATCGAGGTGGCGCCACTGATCAGCATGCACGGCAATTTACTGAAGAACTTGCCCTTGCCGCCCTTGAGCATCAACAACGCCGTCACCGCCAGCCCGACGCCTGGGGTCTTGCCGCTGCGAATCTCGCGCACCACCACCGAGCCGCCGCCAATGGTCACGTTGGACGAGATCAACCCGGACGACACCACCTTTGCATCACAAGTACTGCGATCACCACTGCGCACCGCCGGCTGGCCGTTGATCGTGACCTTGTCCGACCCTTCGGCCAGAAACTGCGGTGGCATCGGCGGATGCTTCATGCAGGCCACCAGGTCCAGCGGCTTGGGCACGGCGCCAGGCGCTGGCGTGGCCACGGTGGGGCGCCACATCTGCGAGAAGAAACTCTCGGCCATGTCCAGGTAGCTGGCTTCTGGCGCGGGTTCTTCCAGCTCGGTACCCGCTGGCGCGACATGGGAGCTGATTGCCCCGGCAGCGCGAGCAGCGGGAATGTTGTTGGTCAGGGTATTGGTGGAGCCGGTGAGAATATTGGCCTGCACCGTGGGCGGGAACAGGGCGTTGCTGAAACTCTCACATAAATTCGATAAGCCTTTGTCCGCGCCGGTCTTGCTCATGGCCAGCCCGACAATGGTGCCCACCACCGCGCCCAGCAGGAAGCAGCCAAGCCCGCCGGTGGCCACGGTAATCCCGGTGGCGGCGACCACGGCAGCGGTCGCCACGGCGGTGATGGCGATATTGGCCGCCACCTCCAGCACGCCGCCGAGAATGTCGGCCATCATCGAGGTGTGGTCGAGCGCATCGCCCATTCGGGCCGCCCAAAGCGCGTCAGACATGCAGGCCGCTCATCAAAGGGCGTCGAACGACAGCGAATTCTTGATCAAGGCCCAGTGCGCCGCCTCGGCATCCCCCAAGGCGTCGGCCTTCACATAACTCAAGGCAAGCATCTTGCGCGTACCCGGCAGCACCAGCGCCAGTTGGTACTGGAACACCTTGTCATTGCCCTTGTTGAACTGGCTGCGCAGCTCAATCGCCGGCACGTCCTGATCCGCCCCCAACCGCACATCAACGCCCGGCTGGAAGCGCAAATCCTGCACCTGTTTTTCCAGGCGCTTGAGCTGGTCATCGAAGTTGCTGTGCAGGGTTTCACCGTCTGCCAGCAAGCTGCGGCTGATGATCAGCGAAGTGCCCAGCTCGGGGAACTTGAGGATGTTGATCGTGGCGTCCTGCACCTCGGCGGCGGGCAGTTGCAGCTGGAATTCGTTGATTCGGTACGTCATGGAAAACAGGTCTCGTCAGGAGCTTTTAGGCGTTGGGAACGCGGCTTTGATATTGGCGTCGATGCTGGTTTTCACACCCTGGCCATCGGGCGTTGCGCCGGGGCCGCCGCCGTTGTTCAGGTGCAGCACGCCACCGGTGTTGAACTCGGCATCGCCGCTGGCGTAGAAGCTGATTTGCACGCCGGTCAGGTTGATCTGCCCGCTGGCGTTCAATTCCAGGATGCTTTCGCCACACACCAGACGCAGGTTTTCGCCCACTTCGATGACGTAGCTTTGGCTGATGCTGTCGGTCTTTTTCTGGCCCACCGAGAGGATGTCTTCCTGCTTGACGATGCGCAGGCGGTTATTGCCAATCGTCACCGTCTCGTTGTGCCCAACGCTCTTGTTACGGTCATGCCCCACCGAATGGCTCTCATCCACCTCCACCACGATGTCCTGATTACGCTCGGCGTGGATATACAGCTGCTCCAGCCCCTTCTTGTCCTCCATGCGGATTTCATTGAAGTTGGCCGGCGTGCCGCCCTTGCTGGAGCGACTTTTCATGCCGCTTTGGGTGGCGTTTTCCGGCAGGTCGTAGGGCACGGTCTGTTCGGCGTTGTACACCCGCCCGGTGATGATCGGCCGGTCAGGATCGCCTTCCAGAAAGCTCACGATCACTTCCTGGCCGATCCGTGGGATCTGCATCGAACCCCAGTTTTTGCCTGCCCAGGACTGCGATACCCGAATCCAGCACGAGCTGTTTTCGTTGGACTGGTCGTGACGGTCCCAGTGGAAGTGCACCTTCACGCGGCCGTACTGGTCGGTCCAGATTTCCTCACCTTTGGGGCCGACCACCACGGCGGTCTGCGGGCCTTTGACCTCTGGCCGATGGGTGCTCTGCAAGGCGCGGTAGCTTTGCTGTGCGGGGATGCAGTTGAGGCTGCTTTCGAACTGTGCCGAGCCCGATCCACCACCGCTTTCCAGGCTTTCCTGGGTGATGTAGTAGCGGATGCCGACGATCAGGTATTCGCGGTTCTGGTCCTGGCGACTGAAGCCGGTGAGGCTGAACAAATGCCCCGACCCCAGGCCCCGTGCATTGCCACTGAATTCGATCTGCTCATGCTGGGTGTGCAGGGCTTCGATGCGGGTGCGGGCGTAGTGTTCGCCGTCCTCGCTTTGCACGTAGGTGCCGGGGTAGTCGTACAGCGGATAATCGCCGGCGGTGTGCTCGCGGGGTATGGCCGACCGCACGTCGATGCGAGCGCTGGGGCGCTGGAAATCGTAGTCGTTGAGCTCCAGCGAGCCGGGTTGGACATTCCGTGCCAGATGCCAGTTGTGCATATGGTCGCGCTCGCGCTGTTGCTCATCCTTGGGGTAATACGGGATCGAGGCGTAGCCGGGCACGGTGGTGTGGGCGCCATAGGCGTCGGCCAGCACCAGCACATGGCGGTCCTGTTCATGGCGGAAGAAGTAGTAGATGCCTTCCTGTTCCATCAGGCGGCTGACGAAATCGAAGCTGGTCTCGCGGTACTGCACGCAGTATTCCCACTCGCGGTACGGGCGGCTCAGGGCGTCTTCGAAGTCGGAAAAACCCAGGTCGCGAAACACCTGCTTGATGATCTGCGGGATGCTCAGGTTCTGGAAAATCCGGCAGTCCGAGGTGCGGCTCAGCAACCAGAACCACGGGCGCAGCACCACCTGGTAACTGGCGAACTGGCCTTGGTCGATGTCTTGGCTGCAACGGGCGACGATGCCGTGGAAGTGCCGCTCGCCACCGTCTGCCAGCTGCACGCCCACGCTCATGGGTTTGCCCAGCAACTGGTTGAGGTCGATGTTGGCGTCCAGGGAGGTCAGTTGCAGCTCATAGCTGAACAGCCGCCCCAACTCCTCACCGCCGCCCATTTGGTTGAGCAGCAGCACATCCGGCCCGAGGGGGCTGGTGATTTTGGCCAGGCGTGAGGCTTGGTTAAAAAGCATCGGGTATCTCGTAAATGACTAGATAACTGAAGAAACCGAATCCAAATGTGGGAGCGGGCTTGCTCGCGAATGCGGTGAGTCAGCCACCGGATGTGTCAACTGACACAGCGCTTTCGCGAGCAAGCCCGCTCCCACATTTTTTACCGCGTTCCGTCAGGTCAATCGGCGTCGCTGAAGGCGTAGTGCAATTCGTTATCCCGACTGCTGATCCGCACCCCCGCCAACGCCTTGCCTTCCAGCATGCGCGTGAGGAACTCGCGGCTCATGTCCGGCAGCAGGCTGTTGGTGAGGATGGTGTCGATCATGCGCCCGCCGCTTTCGGTTTCGGTGCAGCGCGAGACGATCAAATCGATCACCGCGTCGTCGTAGTCGAAGGCCACCTTGTGGGTGCTCTCCACACGCTTCTTGATGCGGTTCAGTTGCAGGCGGGTGATCGCCTTGAGCATCTCGTCGCTTAGCGGGTAGTACGGGATCGTTACCAAACGGCCAAGCAGTGCCGGCGGGAAAATCTCCAACAGCGGCTGGCGCAACGCCTTGGCGATCTCTTCCGGCTCCGGCACATTCGCAGGGTCTTTGCACACGCGGGAAATCAGCTCGGTACCGGCGTTGGTGGTCAACAGGATCAGGGTGTTCTTGAAGTCGATCACCCGGCCTTCGCCGTCTTCCATCACGCCTTTGTCGAACACCTGGAAAAAAATCTCATGCACGTCCGGGTGGGCTTTTTCCACCTCGTCCAACAGCACCACGCTGTAGGGTTTGCGCCGTACGGCTTCGGTCAGCACGCCGCCTTCGCCGTAGCCGATGTAGCCCGGTGGCGCGCCCTTGAGGGTGGACACCGTGTGGGCTTCCTGGAACTCGCTCATGTTGATGGTGATCACGTTCTGCTCGCCGCCGTACATGGCTTCGGCCAGGGCCAGGGCGGTCTCGGTCTTGCCCACGCCCGAGGTGCCGGCGAGCATGAACACGCCAATCGGCTTGCTCGGGTTGTCGAGGCCGGCGCGGGAGGTCTGGATGCGCTTGGCGATCATCTGCAACGCGTGGTCTTGGCCGATGATGCGTTTTTTCAGATGCTGGTCGAGGTTGAGCACCGTCTCCAGCTCATTGCGCGCCATGCGGCCCACTGGGATGCCGGTCCAATCGGCGACGACCGAGGCCACGGCCTGGTAATCCACGGTGGGCAGGATCAGCGGAGTTTCGCCTTGCAGGGCGCTGAGGCGCTGCTGCAGGTCGACCAGTTGGGCGCGCAGCTCGTCGTTGCCGCTGTCTACGGTACCGACGGTTTCGCGCAGGGTCGCGCGGGTGGCGAGCAGTTCGTCCACCAGCGCTTTTTCTTCGGCCCAGCGGCTTTCCAGGGTAGCCAGACGCTCACGCTCGGCACTCAACAGCGCTTCGCTGTTGGTTTGACGCGCACCAATGGCAATGCCGATGGCATGCTCGCGGGCGATGATTTGCAGCTCGGTTTCCAGGGCCTCGATGCGACGGCGGCTGTCGTCCACTTCGGCGGGCACTGCGTGCAGGCTGATGGCGACGCGGGCGCAGGCGGTGTCCAACAGGCTTACGGACTTGTCCGGCAACTGACGCGCCGGGATGTAGCGATGGGACAGCTTCACCGAGGCTTCCAGGGCTTCGTCGAGGATCTGCACCTGATGGTGTTTCTCCATGGTCGAGGCCACACCGCGCATCATCAGCAGCGCCTTGTCTTCCGAAGGCTCGGCCACCTGCACCACTTGGAAACGCCGGGTCAGCGCTGGGTCTTTCTCGATGTGCTTTTTGTACTCAGCCCAGGTGGTAGCGGCCACGGTCCGCAGGGTGCCACGGGCCAAGGCAGGCTTGAGCAGGTTAGCCGCATCGCCGGTCCCGGCGGCGCCACCGGCACCGACCAATGTGTGGGCTTCGTCGATAAACAGGATGATCGGCTTGGGCGAGGCCTGCACGTCTTCGATGACCTGGCGCAGGCGCTGTTCGAACTCGCCTTTCATGCTCGCGCCAGCTTGCAGCAGGCCCACGTCGAGGCTGCGCAGTTCCACGTCCTTGAGCGCGGGCGGCACGTCGCCGGCGACGATGCGCAGGGCGAAACCTTCAACCACGGCGGTCTTGCCCACGCCCGCTTCACCCGTGAGGATCGGGTTGTTCTGGCGTCGGCGCATGAGGATATCCACCAGTTGGCGAATCTCTTCATCACGGCCCACGATAGGGTCGAGCTTGCCGCTGCGGGCCTGTTCGGTCAGGTCCACGGTGAAGCGCTTGAGGGCTTCTTGCTTGCCCATGGCACTGGGCGCCATGGCGCCGCTGGCTTCACCCGGTACGGCACCGGCATTGAAACCATCGCTGGCGCTCAGGGCGTTTTCCGGCGAGTCGCCGACGTATTCGTCAAAGCGTTCGCTCAAGGCTTCTGCCTTGATCTTGTCGAATTCTGCCGACAAACCCAGCAATGCATGGCGCAAGCTCGGCGTCTTCAAGATGCCCAGCACCAGGTAACCGGTACGCACCTGGCTTTCGCCAAACATCAGGCTGCCGTAGACCCAGCCGCGCTCAACGGCTTCTTCCACATGGGAGGACAGGTCGGTGATCGACGTCGAGCCGCGGGGCAGGCGGTCCAGCGCTTCGGTGAGGTCACGGGCCAGGCGCGCCGGTTCCACGTTGAACTGACGGATGATGCGGTGCAGGTCCGAGTCCTGCAGTTGCAGCAACTGGTGAAACCAGTGGGCCAGTTCCACGTAGGGGTTACCGCGCAACTTGCAGAACACCGTGGCGGCTTCGATGGCCTTGTAGGCCACGCTGTTGAGTTTGCCGAACAGTGCGGCGCGACTGATTTCACCCATGCTCTGGATTCCTTGAGGTAGTGGCGTGGTCGGCGTAATGCCGGGCCAGGATTAGGTCGTTGGCGTCTTGCTCGGGCTTGCCGAGCCAGGTGTTGAAGCCCAGGCGGAACTGGCCGTTAAGTTGCAGCGCCGGCACTTCGGGTTGTTGCAGAACCAGGTTCAAGTCCCAGTCCAATTCATGGCCCAGGTACTCGGCCACCCACGCCACCAGCTCGTTGAACGGCTGTTGGCCGGGCAGCATGCCCATGTAGTCGTCAAGGGTGAGCGGGCCGAGGCGGATGCGGAATTTATGCTGGCGGTCCCACACATGGCTGCCCAGGCAAAAGTCCACACCCAGGCGGTTGGCGCTCACGCCCACGCGGCTGCGTTCGGGCAGTTCCAGCCATTGGCCGACGTACTCTTCGATCGCCACGGGCAGGCCGAAATACTCGCCGAGGATGGCCTTCAAACCGTCCGGGTAACGGGTTTGCGCCGACAGGTGGCCGCTGTAATGCAGCTTTGCGGTGTCGGGGATCAAACCCTGGTTGAGCAAGCTCGGCATGCCGCGTCCGCTCAGGGCCGCGAGGCGTGCGGACCAGTAATCGTCGTCTGGGCGGTCATGGCTGACCGTTGGCCGCGCCTCGGCCCAGGCCCGGTAAAACAGGCTGAGCAGGCGATGGTGGAACACATCCAAAAACTGTTTGCTGGTGCTGTCGGCGTTGTTGCGCTGACGCTCGCGCACATACTCGGTGATGTGCAGCGGCAGCGGGCCGTTGGGGCCGCCGAGGCCGAAGAAAAACTGCTCCAGGCGCGCCGGTTTGCCGTCGCCACCGGGATCGACCGAGGCCAGCGTGGCCGGTGCGAAGGTGCAATCGGCCTGTTGCCCCAGGCGCAGTGGGTCGTCCGCCAGGCGCAGGGAGTGGCCCAGGCGCGGCAGGTCCGGCGATTCGCACTCGATACGCCGCAGCGCCTGGAAAAAATCGTATTCCCAGGGCTCCTGATGCATCGCATCCAAGGTATTCACAGGGTCGGCCGCCGGCCGGGCTTGGCTTTCCAGCGCATGATCTCGCCGCGCTCGGTAGTACGGATCACCGTTTCGGTAAAGCTGTTAATCGACACGTAGCGCGCTAAAAAGCGTTCCAGCACCGCACCGAGCAGGAACACGCCGGTGCCGCGAAACGCGTTTTCATCGAACTCCAACGTGATCTCCAAACCACGGCCAAACACAATCGGGCCGGGCATCGGCAGGCGCCGGGTGACGGCTTTGCTGCTGACTTCGCGCAGGCCTTCGATCTGCAATTGCAGCGCCGCGTCGTTGCTGTCGCCGTACAGGCGCAGCAGTTCGCGCAAGGCGCCGGCGCCCTGGCCTTGCTCGCTCAACGACAGGTAATTGAGCGACAGCTGGCTGATCAGGCGCCAGGCCTTGGCGTCGTGGGCATGGCTGGCACGCGGGCGGCTCGGCCCGGCCACGCAACGCACAGATAACACCGGCGCGCTGTCGGCCAGGGTGAAGTCGGTCTTGCCATTGCCCACGCTCATGAATAACGGCAAATCGCGGTTGGTGCACAGCGCGGTCACGCCGAGCTGACGCAAGTCGTGGCCGTACGGCGCCTGGCGGCTGTCCACCAGGCTGACGAAGGTTTCACTGCCCACATAGGTGGAGCGCGGGCCATTGCGGCGCTGATCGCTGGACAACACTCGGGGCTCACGGCGCACCGTGTAGTAGGCCTGATCGCGGCCATAACGCGATGGATCGCGCACCGCATAAAACGGCAAAAACGGCTGCTCCGGCCCGGTGCCGTGGCCGGTGAGGCCGCTCAGGGAGTGAATCTCGAAGTCCATCGGCCGCGTGCGGTCGGCGATCACATGGTGTTCGTTGACCCGGTCCGACAGATGGATACGGTCCACACGCTTGGGAAACAGGTTGATCGCCGGCGTACAGAACGGCAAAAACTGCGCCGCGCCGACGCTGCCTTCCAGGCTCGGCTCGTGACGATCAAACAGCACGATCAGCTCCAGCTCCTGGCCATCGCAGCGCTTGACCGCCCGGCTCAGCTCGGCGAATTCCACGAACAGAAAACGGTGGGGCAGGGCGAAGTATTCCTGAAGCAAGCGATAGCCCTGGAACGCCCGCGCCACCACGGGCATGGCGGCGTCGGCATCGTCAAAACCCCGGGAACGCAGCGCGTCCTGGGGCAACCGCTCGACCCAATCGCCACCGGGCTTGCGTGCAAACACCGCGCAGGCATTGCCCAGCAGTTGCTCGTACAGGCGGAAGGGTTGCTCATCGGCGCCGCTTAAGTACAGCGGCAGGTTGTCCAGGTCGAGGCTGTTGAACGGCAGTTCGGCGCCGGTGCGCAGGGTCAGGCGCAGGCCAGCCTTGGCTTTCGGTTCGCTGGCGGCCAGGCGACCGAGCACGGCGCCGGGGTTGCCGAAGTATTCGGCGTTGCTGACCTGCAACGGCCACAACGTCACCGGGTGCGCGGTGCGGTACTCGCAGCAGGTTTGGGTTTCACGGCCCAGGGCGGCGCGCAAGACGGTGTCGCGGGGCAGCGGGAAGCCACTGGCCAGTGAGCCTTCGTCCGGGTCGGTCTGCAATTGCACCACGGTCATCGACGGCGTGGGCGCCAGGTAGTGCGGGTAGGCGATTTCCAGCAGGTTGTGGGTGAAGGTCGGGTACTCGGCGTCGAGCTTGAGTTGCACGCGGGCCGTGAGGTAGGCAAAGCCTTCGAGCAAACGTTCGACGTACGGGTCGGCGCAGTCCATGCCGGACAACGTCAGCCGACTGGCGATCTTCGGGTATTCCTTGGCGAACTCGGCGGCGCTTTCGCGCACATGGTGCAGTTCCTGGTTGTACAGCTCCAGCAGGCGCGGGTTCATGGGCGTCTCCGCTGGTCGGCATTCACCACGCGTACATGGCCGGACTCCAGGTCCAGGTCGGTTTGCAGCAACAGGCGCAAGGGCACAGGCTGCGCCCACAGGTCGCCTTCGATCTCGAAACTGAGCGCGTTGTGGTTCATCTCGCCATGGCCGACACGGGCTTTGACCCGCAAGGTGTGGCGCAGAATGCGCGGTTCAAACGTGGCGATGGCCTGGTAGATCAACGCTTCGAGCGCCTTGATATCGACGCTGGACACACTGTTGCCCGCCAGCGCCGGCAGGCCGTAATTGACCACCGAAGTACCGGCCGGGGTGTGCAGCGTTGCATCGGCATCCAACAACGACGTGGTGTTGAGCAGCCACGCCAGGTCGCGCAGCACCGAGGCTTTCAATTGGGTCAGGGACAGCACGCGTTTGTCGGCGCTTTCCTTGAGATTGGTTGGATCGTCATCGGTCAACCGGTCCAGCAGGGACGGTTGCAGACGGTCGCGGGAAGCGATTTCAGTGACCACCAAAGCAGCTCCACGGACGGGTTGCGGGAGGGACAAAATGCAGGCGGCCGTGGCGCAGAACCAGGGCCGCCAAGGCTATCAGCGCTTGGTGTTGGAACGGATATTCCAGCCAAACTTGATCGCGCCGCCGTCTTTGGTGCCGTCGGCTTTCTGCGGCTGGTAGTCGACCATTACTTGGGCAAAGTTCAGGGTGACGTTTTCGGTCAGGCGGTCATCGGAGCCCGAACCGCCGGTGCTCAGCGAGGTAACCAGCACTTCTTCCAGGTTGATCACCATGTACTCGACCTGGCTTTCACCACCGGCCTTGCGCACGGTGAGCTTGACCTTGTCGATGTGCTTGCCGCTGGCGCAGTGCATCATCAGGTTCGGCGAGGCCTTGTCGACGTACTTGGTCAGCGACAGGTCCTGGATATTCACCTTGCCTGCACCGCCGCCACCGCCCACGTGCATGTTGCCGGACTGGGCCATGCCCCAGCTCCAGTTCAATACGTCGATTTCGTCCTTGTGGGCTTTGTCCATGGACTCGCCCTTGATGTCGCCGATCTTGATGAAAATATCAACAGCCATGTTTTCTCCCTGTGTGGCGTGGGCCACTGAATGTGTTGATGTCGCCGACCCCTGTACGAGCGAGCTTGCTCGCGAAGGTCGTTAACGATGACGCGGGCATCCTGGATGGTCGCGGCGTCTTTGAGTTTTTCGCGAGCAAGCTCGCTCCTACAGGGAGCGAGCCGGTCCCGATTATTTATGCGCCCTTGGCCGAAGGCAGCTTCGACACCAAACGCAGCGACACGGTCAGCCCTTCCAGCTGGTAGTGCGGGCGCAGGTAGAACTTGGAGTTGTAGTACCCCGGGTTGCCTTCCACTTCTTCCACGATCACTTCGGCCGCCGCCAACGGGTGCTGGGCCTTGGTGGTTTCGGTGGAGTGCGCCGGATCACCGTCCACGTAGTTGAGGATCCAGTCCTGCAACCAGCGCTGCATCTCGTCCTTCTCTTTGAAGGAACCGATCTTGTCGCGCACGATGCACTTCAAGTAGTGGGCGAAGCGGCACGTGGCGAACAGGTACGGCAGGCGCGCGGCCAGGTTGGCGTTGGCGGTGGCGTCCGGGTCGTCGTATTCGGCCGGTTTCTGCAACGACTGGGCGCCGATGAACGCGGCGAAGTCGGTGTTTTTCTTGTGCAGCAGCGGCATGAAACCGTTCTTCGCCAGCTCCGCTTCACGGCGGTCGCTGATGGCGATTTCGGTCGGGCACTTCATGTCCACGCCACCGTCATCGGTGGGGAAGGTGTGGGCTGGCAGGTTCTCGACTTCACCACCGGACTCCACGCCACGGATGCGCGAGCACCAGCCGTAGTGCTTGAACGAACGGTTGATGTTCACCGCCATCGCGTAGGCGGCGTTGGCCCAGGTGTACTTGGAGCTGTCGGCACCGTCGGTGTTTTCTTCGAAGGCGAAGGCTTCCACCGGGTCGGTCTTGGCGCCGTACGGCAGGCGCGCCAGGAAGCGCGGCATGGTCAGGCCGATGTAGCGCGCATCTTCCGATTCACGCAGGGAGCGCCAGCCGGCGTATTCCGGGGTGGTGAAGATCTTGGTCAGGTCGCGCGGGTTCGACAGTTCTTGCCACGAGCCCATGCCCATCACGGTCGGCGATGCAGCTGCAATGAACGGGGAGTGCATGGCGGCGCAGACTTTGGACAGCTCGCCCAGCAGTTCCACATCCGGTGGCGACTGGTCGAAGTAGTAGTCGCCCACCAGGCAGCCGTAAGGTTCGCCGCCGAACTGGCCGTATTCTTCTTCGTACATCTTCTTGAAGATCGGGCTCTGGTCCCACGCGGTGCCCTTGAATTTCTTCAAGGTCTTGTGCAGGTCCGGCTTGGAGATGTTGAGCACGCGGATCTTGAGTTGCTCATCGCTCTCGGTGTTGTTGACCAGGTAGTGCAGGCCACGCCAGGCGCTTTCCAGTTGTTGGAAATCCTGATGGTGGATGATCTGGTTGACCTGGGCAGTGAGCTTTGCGTCGATGGCGGCGATGATCGATTCAATCGACTTGATCGCGTCGTTGGACACCAGGTCAGTCTGGGCCAACGCCTGTTCAGCCAGGGTGCGCACGGCGGTTTCCACGGCTTCGCGGGCACGCTCGGTCTTGGGCTTGAATTCTTGCAGCAGCAGGTTGGCGAACTCGCTGGCTTCTTCGGTTTGGGTGCCGAGGATCTGGCTGCCCTCGCGGGCGGTATTGTCCGTCATGATTACTGGTCCCCTACAGGCTTGGGCGCGCTGGCAAGTGCTTGCAGCAGTGCCGGGTCCTTGATCGCCTTCATGATGATTTCTTCAGCGCCAGTCTTGCCGTCCATGTAGGTCAGCAGGTTGGCCAACTGGGTGCGGGCTTCGAGCAGTTGGTTGAGCGAATCAACCTTGCGCGCCACGGCGGCGGGGCTGAAGTCGTCCATGCTTTCGAAGGTGATGTCCAGGCTCAAGTTGCCTTCGCCGGTCAGCTCGTTCGGAACGTGGAAGGCCACGCGCGGCTGCATGGCCTTGAGGCGCGAGTCGAAATTGTCGACGTCCACTTCAAGGAACTTGCGGTCGGCCACAGGTGCCAGCGGCTCGGCGGGCTTGCCGGCGAGGTCGGCCATCACGCCCATCACGAAGGGCAGCTGGACCTTTTTTTCGGCGCCGTAGAGCTCGACGTCGTACTCGATCTGCACTCGAGGCGCACGGTTGCGCGCGATGAATTTCTGAGAACTTTGCTTCGCCACGTTGCTGCTCCTGGTCGCTTGAGCGACGGTGTTGTTACTGGACTGCCGGACGCCTTACTCGTCGTCCGGGCCGCGCAGGTTTTCAAATTGGGACATGCCATCGGGAATCAGGTTGCGCACAATCGCCGCGAAGTCGGCGTGCACCAGATTCTTCGCCCGGTTCAACAGCACCGGCAACGGGCTCGAAGGCTCGTGCCGGGTGTAGTACGCAAGGATCTTGTCGAGGCTGCGCAGCACGTCATCGCGGCTGGCGATGTCGCCGACCGGGCGGGGTGCTGCGGGGGCGGCGGCGTATTCGACCGAGGGGGCACTGTCTTCACTGACGGCCTCGGGAACGCTGCTGCCGGGCACTGCTTGGTTGAGTATCTGCAACGCCTGTTTGAGCGGTTGCTTCAAGGCACTGAGGTCCACGCCCTGGGCGGAACCGACTTGATCGTTGACCTGTTCTTCGATGGCTTCGCAGGCCGCACGCGCTGCGCTCAAGGCGTCACGGGTGGCTTGCAGCTGCTCGGGGTCGCTGTCGAGGAATGCCGCATTGAGCTGCTGGGCGCCCAATTGCTCATCGGCAAAGTTCTGCAAACCGCTGGCGTTGAGCGCCGCGCGCAGGCTCACGGGGCCGAAGGTGCGCGAGCGCGTAAGGATGCTTTCGCGCAGCAGGCGGATGTTGGTGTCGCAGGTCAGGCCGGTGAGGGCGTTGATGCGTACGGTGGGGTCGTTATCGTCGTCGGCATCCAGGCGCGGGTGCAGCTCGGCCCAGTAGTCGCGCAGCAGCGCGTTGATCAGGGCGAGGGCTTCGGCAAACCCTGCAATGCCTTGCAAGGCAAGGGCGCTTTGCACCAGAAAATGGGTGATGCGCAGGTCTTTGCTGCGCTGCAACAGGTCGAGGCTTTGCTGCTGGATGCTGCGCCATTCCGGCGGCTCGGCAGGCAGGATGGCGTCGCCCATGCTGCGCTCGGGCTGGCCCTTGGCGGCACGCTCTAGTTGTAGAAAGTCCGCGTCATATTCCATGTCTTCACCACACGGCGAAGTCGCGGAAACGGCGGTGAGCAGCAACGGCACATCCACTGAAATTGATCTCCCTATCAGCCCGTTAGATGGCGGGCAATTCATGCATTAGTTGCGCGAGGAACTTTGCATGTTTTTTCGGTCATATAAGCAGGACGCCACTAGTGTGCCATCACTGATCTATGCGAAGTTGTGCATTTTTGGTGTAGTACTTACGCCTTGTCAAGGTAAGCTATTCGCCCTCTGTGACAGATGTGCGGTGCTTAACAACCTGCGCGACTGGTGGGTCGAACGGCGCACCGGGACAGGATTTTTGTCATGGAGCCCAGTTAAGATCAGCGATCATGCGGGAAAAAGCAGGTTGTAGACGGTCGGTTGCATGACCGGATGGGGATCTCCCGGGAGCCGTTGTCCTGGGAATCTACCGCGCGCGAAGTATCAGCAAGGAGGCAAGATGTCGCTGTGTTTGACTATCACTAGTTATCACAAGATTACCCCTGGGCAATGCCCCGAAAAGTCCATGAATCAGGGCGCGATGGCGATTGGCCGCAGTTCTGATAATGACTGGGTATTGCCTGACCCAGAGCGCCTGGTGTCCTCGCAACATTGCGTTATTCAATACAAAGACGGTCGTTATTATTTAACCGATAACAGCACCAACGGTGTGGAGTTGGTTAAAGCCGGTATTCGCATGCGCCGGGGAAACAGCGAGCTATTGCAAGATGGCGAGTTGATCCGCATCGGCGACTACGAGATTCAGGCGCGTATCGACTTCAACGTGCAGGCCGTCGACAGCCAATCTTTTGCTGGCGACTCACCCAACAGCTTTGAAGCGCTGATGGGGGCCGTAGCCAGCCCGCAGACGCCCACGCCTGCGATCGCGCCGCAGTTCCAGGGTGCCTCGTCGATGGACACCCTGCCGGACCTGTTCGACTTCCTCAGCCCTGCCGCCGTGCCACCGCCCACCGTGGCCGATCATGTGCCGGCCGAGCAGCATGACTTCCGCCCGCCGACCCCGGTTGCGGTCGAAAAGCCGGTGGTGTCGGGCGCGGTGATTCCCGAGGATTGGGACCTGTTTGGCGACGCGCCAGCCGCCGTTGCGCCGCCGCCAGCCCCCATCATCCAGCCGCCACCTGTGGTTGAGCCTGTGCTCCCCGTGGCAAACAGCCAACAGCCGGACTTGCTGCAAGCCTTCCTGCGCGGCGCCGGGCTGGATCAACTGAGCCTGGACAAGGCCCAGGCTGAGGCGCAGATGGAAAACATCGGCCGCAGCTATCGCCTTATGGTCGAAGGCCTGATCGACGTGCTGCGCGCCCGTGCCAGCCTCAAGGGTGAGTTCCGTATGCAGCAGACGATGATCCAGCCTGCTGAAAACAATCCGTTGAAATTCGCCCCCAATGCTGACGAAGCGTTACTGCTGTTGCTTCGTCATGGCAACCAAGCGTTTATGGCACCCGACGCGGCCGTGCGTGACAGTTTCAACGATTTGCGCGCCCACCAACTGGCGGTAATGGCCGGGGTGGAAGCCGCCATAAAACACTTGCTCACGCGCTTCGAACCAGCGCAGTTGGAAGAGCGCATGGGCAAGCCGGGTGGGCTGTCGAGCTTGTTCAACGGTTCGCGCCAGGCCCAGTACTGGCAGCAGTTCACCGAGCTCTACAGCAATATTTCCCGTGAGGCCCAGGAAGACTTCCAGGACCTGTTTGGCCGCGAATTCAGCCGGGCCTACGAAGACCACAGCGCCCGGCAGCGGCGCTGACCCGCAACACATGGATTAACGGATAGCTAAATACGTCATTGAGGACGCAGGATGATTCCCAGGTTTTTACTCGCAGTTGCCACACTGCTTCTGCTGGCGGCGTGTGCCAGTGACCCGGCCAAACCCGAAGCGGTGGCTGAGGCCGAAGCAGACACTGCCGCCATTGAGCTGCACTTTCACGCCATCGACGGGCTTAACCCCGGCGCCAATGGCCAGGCCGCCCCGGTGCGGGTGCGCATTTTCGAGCTGAAAAACGCCGCCACCTTTTCCCGTTCCGATTACTTCTCCCTGGCTGACCGCGCCCAATCCACCCTGGGCCTGGACCTGCTGGACCAGGATGAAGTGGTGGTGCACCCCGGCCAGCAACTGAGCATCCAGCGCGACCTCGACCCGTCCACCCGTCAGATCGGGCTGTTAGTCGGCTACCGAGAATTGGACCGCGCCCAATGGCGCACGGTCGTGACCGTACCGCCGCGCCAATACACCGAATACCAGATCAGCCTCGATGTGCGTGCCGTGCGCGCCGACGTCGTGGCTCCCCCATCCAGCCCTGCCCAATAAGAAGCAATCGGAGCCCCCATGTCCTGGAACAATCGCGTGGTCTGGTCGGAAGGCATGTTCATTGGAACGCAGCACTTCCAGCAGCATGACCGTTACCTGGAAAACCTGATCGACGCCCGCAGCCGCCCATTGTCCGCAGGCGCCTGGGGGTTCTCCGAGTTACTGATCGACCAGGGCCTGCTGGCCCAGGGCAAGCTGGCGATTGTGTCGGCGCGCGGCCTGTTGCCCGATGGCACACCGTTCAACATTCCCCAGGATGACCTGGCACCGAGCCCGCTGAATATCGACGACCACCTGCGCGACGGCCTGGTGTACCTGGCTTTGCCGCTCAAACGCGCGGGCGCCCGTGACACCGTGGACGAGGGCGAAGCCCTGGAAGCGGCGCGCTACGTGAGCCAGGTGCGCGAAGTGCGCGACGACAACGCCCCTTTCGAAAACCGTGCACCGGTGGCCGTGGGCTCCCGTGCCCTGCGCCTGTTGACCGCGCAAGACGGTATCAGCGATTACGCCGCCATCGGCCTGGTGCGCATCAAGGAAAAACGCGCCGACCGCGCCTTGGTGCTCGACGACTCCTACATCCCGCCGGTACTGGACGTGGCTGCGAGCAAACCGCTGACGGCGTTTCGCAGTGAACTGCTGGGCCTGCTGCACCAGCGTGGTGAAGCCCTGGCCGGGCGTGTGGTTGCCTCGGGTGCCGGTGGCGCGTCGGAGTTTGCCGACTTCCTGTTGCTGCAACTGGTCAACCGCGCCCAACCGCTGATCCAGCATTTGAGCCAACTGAGCCCGCTGCACCCGGAGCGTTTTTTCAGTGAACTGGTGAGCCTGGCCGGTGAGTTTTCGACCTTTTCCACCTCGGGCCGCCGCCCCCAGGAATACCCGCAATACCAGCACGACGAACTGGCCCTGAGCTTCGCCCCGGTGATGGCGGCACTGCGCGAAGCGTTGTCGATGCTGATCGACAGCAAAGCCACACCGATCCCGATTGTGGAGAAGGCCTACGGCATCCACGTGGCGATGCTGGCCGACAAGACCTTGCTCGACAACGCCAGCTTCATCCTGGTGGTGCGCGCCGACGTGCCCGGCGAAACCCTGCGTGCACGCTTCGGCCAGCAGAGCAAGGTGGGCTCGGTGGAGCACATCCGCGACATGGTCAACCTGCAACTGCCGGGTATTACCTTGCAGCCATTGCCGGTGGCGCCACGCCAGATTCCGTTCCACGTCGGCTCCACCTACTACGAGCTGGATCGGGGCAGTGAGCACTGGCAGCAGTTGCAGAACTCCGGCGGTTTCGCCTTCCACATCGCCGGGCAGTTCCCGGGTTTGAACCTGGCCTTCTGGGCGATCCGAGGATAATCCGCGATGCATCCCAATGATGACGACCGCACCCAGTTCATGCCGCGCCCAGGTGGCCGAGAGCCTGCGCCGGTGCGTGCCGAACCTGCGCCTTTGTCGGTGCCGGCCGCGCCGATGCTCACCGGCAAAAGCCAGGGTCTCAACCCGCTGGAAAGCGCCGCCGGCCCGCTGCTGGCCCTGCTGACGCGCCTGCGCAACACCATCGCCCACCCGGCGCCGGCCAGCCTGCGCGCGCAGTTGCTGGCCTACCTGCGCCAGTTCGAAGAGCGCGCCGAAGCCGCCAACATCCCGCGCAACGAAGTGCTGTTGGCCCGCTACGCACTGTGCACCGCCCTCGATGAAGCCGTGCTGAGCACGCCGTGGGGCAGCACCAGTGATTGGGGCAAACAGAGCCTGCTGATCACCGTGCACAACGAAGCCTGGGGCGGCGAAAAAGTCTTCCAGTTGCTCGACCATTGCCTGCAAAGCCCACGGGAACGCCTGTACCTGCTGGAGTTGCTGTACCTGTGCATGTGCCTGGGTTTTGAAGGCCGCTACCGCGTGATGAATGACGGGCGCAGCCAGTTGGAAGCGTTGCGCGAGCGTACCGCAGCGGCGATTCGCAGTGCCCGTGGCGAACACGAGCGCGAGCTGTCGCCGCATTGGCGTGGCGTGACCGTGGCGCGGGATCGCCTGGCGCAATTCATGCCGCCGTGGATCGCCGTGGCCATTGGCGTGGCGCTGTTGCTGGCGCTGCTGTTTGGCTTGCGCCTCAAGCTGGCCTCGGATGCCGAGCCGGTATTCAAGAACATCCATGCATTGGGCGAGATCCCGGTGCAGGCCATCGACCGTCCGGTGGCGCAGCCCAGAGTGATTGAGCGCCCGCGCCTGGCGGGCTTCTTGGCGGAAGACATCAAGGCTGGTCGCGTGGCCGTCGAGGATGCGGTGGACCGTTCGGTCGTGACCATCCGTGGCGATGAGCTGTTCGCCTCCGCCAGCTCCAGCATCGTCGATGACTACCAGCCACTGATGCTGCGCATTGCCGACGCGATTCGCAAAGTGAAGGGCCAGGTGCGCGTCACCGGGCACAGCGACAACCGCCCGATTGCCACGCTGCGCTTCCCGTCCAACTGGGCGTTGTCCGAAGCGCGGGCCAAGTCGGTGCTGGAGATTCTCGCGGCCAAGACCGGCCAGGCCGAGCGCTTCAGTGCCGAAGGGCGCAGTGACACCGAGCCGGTGGCCACCAACAGCACAGCCGAAGGCCGCGCCCGCAATCGTCGGGTAGAAATCACCGTATTGGCGGAGGGCGTCGAGTGAAGGCGTTTTTCAGTTTCATGATTCGCTGGGTGATCCCGGTGCTGGGCCTGATCGCCCTGAGCCTGATCATCTGGTTTGTCGGGCCGTTGCTCGACGTGCTGGTGCCGGAAGGGCGCCGCTGGGCGCTGATCATTCTGGTGTTTGCGCTGTGGCTCGCCTACCGCGTGTTGCGCATCATCCAGGCCCGCCGTCAGGCCGCCGAAGTGATGCGCAGCCTGGCCGCCGAAACCCCCGCCGACCCCAACAGCGTGGCCACCGCCGAAGAACTCACCACCCTGCGCCAGCGCATGGATGAGGCCTTGGCGTTGCTGAAAAAGGCCAAGCTCGGCGGCGATGAGCGCCGCAACCTGTATGAGCTGCCGTGGTACGTGATCATCGGCCCGCCGGGTTCGGGCAAGACCACCGCACTGGTCAATTCCGGCCTGCACTTCCCGCTGGCCGCCCAGTTGGGCGCTGGTGCCGTGCGTGGCGTCGGCGGTACGCGCAACTGCGATTGGTGGTTCACCGATCAAGCCGTATTGCTCGACACGGCCGGGCGCTACACCACCCAGGACAGCAACTCCACGGTGGATAAAGCCGCGTGGCTGGGCTTTCTCGACCTGCTGAAAAAGCAGCGTTCGCGCCGCCCCATCGATGGTGCGTTCATTGCCATCAGCCTGTCGGACCTGCTGCTCGGTACGGATGCCGAGCGCGCCGCCCACGCCGCTGCGATCCGCCTGCGTATCCAGGAGCTGTACACCCAACTGGGCGTGCGTTTCCCGATCTACCTGATGCTCACCAAGCTCGACCTGGTGCCGGGCTTCATGGAGTTCTTCGACAACCTGAGCAAAGAAGAGCGCGCCCAGGTGTGGGGCATGACCTTCGCCCTGGACGACGGCAAAAACAGCGACAGCCCGCTGGCCCACCTGCAAAGCGAATTCGCAGGCCTGGAACAGCGCCTCAACGAACGCTTGGTGGAGCGCCTGCAACAAGAACGCGACCCGGCGCGGCGCGACCTGATCTACGGCTTCCCGCAGCAGTTCGGCGCGTTGAAAGACTGCCTGCAAAGCTTCCTTGAGGGCGTGTTCAAACCCAATGCCTTCGAGGAGCGTGTGTTGCTGCGCGGTGTGTACTTCACCAGCGGCACCCAGGAAGGCAGCCCGATTGACCGCCTGATCGGCGCGATGGCCCAGAGCATGAACCTGGACCGCCAGCACCTGGCGCGCCAGAGCGGCACCGGGCGCAGCTATTTCATCGAAAAACTGTTCACCGCCGTGGCGTTTGCCGAACGTGGATTGGTGGGGGTGAACCCCAAGGTCGAACGTCGACGCAAATGGATCGCACGCGGTGTACTCGCCGCTACCGTGGCGACAGTGGTGGTGGTCAGCGGCTTGTGGTGGGTGAGCTACCGCGCCAACCAGGCCTACATCGCCCAGGTCGACCAAAAGGTCGCGCCGCTGGGCCAGAGCGTGCAGAACTTGAGCCCGGCCCAGCGCGACATCCTCGCCGTGCTGCCGCTGCTCAACGCGGTGAAAAACCTGGCGGGGGATTCGCCGAGCTGGTCCGAAGGCTTGGGGTTGTACCAGGGCGATATGCTTGAAGCCGAGTCCGCCAGCGTCTACCGCAAGCTGCTGATCGCCGTGTTCGCGCCGCGTTTGGTCACGCGCATCGAAGAGCAACTGCACGGCGGCGGCAACTCCGACTTCCTCTACGAAGGCCTCAAGGCTTACTTGATGCTGGCTGACGCCGAGCACTACGACCCGGACTTCATCAAGGCCTGGATTGCTCTCGACTGGGACCGCAACCTGCCCCGCGACTTGCCGGCCGATCAGCGCCAGGCCTTGGCCGGGCACTTGCAGGCGTTGTTCGAACGCCACCCACCGAATGCGCGCCTGGACCCACGCTTGATCGACGATCTGCGCCGCCAGTTGCAGCAACTGCCGGTGGCTCAGCGCGTCTACGACCGGGTCAAGCGCCAGAAACTGCCCGAAGGCATCGCGGATTTTCGGATCAACGAAGCCGCCGGCCGCGATGCCGCGCTGGTGTTCAGTCGCAAAAGTGGCAAGCCGTTGGGTGAGCCGCTGAGTGGGTTCTTTACTGCCAAGGGCTATCGCCAAGCGTTCCTGCTGAGCAGCCTGAACCAGACCGGCACCCTGGCCGAAGAGCAATGGGTATTGGGCCACGAGCAAGCCGACCAGCAGAACGTGGTGAGCCTGGCTGCCGATGTGCGCCGCTTGTATTTCCAGGACTACCAGCGCCAGTGGGATGCCTTGCTCGCGGATATCGACTTTGTGCCGATCACCAGCGTGGCCCAGGCGGCCGATGTGCTGCGGGTAATTTCCGGGCCGACCTCGCCGTTGAAAAAACTGTTGGTGGCGGTGGCCAAGGAAACCGATCTGCAAGCCGAGGAACGCCAGTTGGCCGCCAAAGGTGTGCCGGTGGAAGGCGGTGTCGACAAGCTCAAGGAGCGCCTGGGCAGCTTGTTGGGGCAGGAGCAAGCGACCGCCAATACGGCGGTGGCAGCGGATGACCCAGTGACCGCACACTTTGCCGAACTCAACAGCATCGTCAGCAAAAACGAAGGCGAACCGGCGGCTATCGACGGTTTGCTGGCGGACATGAACGCGTTGTATGTGCAGGTCAGCGCCATGGTGGGTGCCAGCGGCGATGCGTTGCTGGGGGAAGCGAAGAACCAGGCAGCGGCAGCGGCCACCCGCGTCAGCCTGAATGCCGAACGCCAGCCGCCGCTGGTGCAGGGCATGGTCAAGTCAGTGGTCAACTCCACCACCAACAGCATGATGGGCGGGGTGCGCAACCAACTGAACGCAGCCTGGATGAGTGAAGTGGTCAACGTCTATCGCCAGTCGCTGGCCGGACGTTACCCCATGTCGCCGGGCAGTGCGCGAGACGCGACCCTGGATGACTTCGGCATGTTCTTCGGCGTGGGCGGGGTGATGGATAACTACTTCCGCAAATACCTGCAGCCGTACGTGGACACTTCCGCCCAGACCTGGCGCTGGCAGCCGGGGGCGGCGCAGAAGCTCGGGATTGCCCCAGGGGTGCTGCAAACCTTCCAGCGTGCCGCGAGCATTCGTGATGCGTTTTTCCGCGCCGGTGGTACCCAGCCCATCGTGCGTTTCGAGCTTAAGCCGGTGTCGATGGACCCGAGCATCACCCAGTTCTTGCTCGACCTCGACGGCCAGCAACTGAGCTACGACCACGGCCCCAGCCGCCCGGTGGCGATGCAATGGCCGAACCCCGGCAGCATTGGCGTGGTGCGAATCTCGATCATGCCGCCTGCGGCCAGCGGCCGTTCCGGCGTGACCCTGGACGGCCCGTGGGCCTGGTTCCGTCTGCTGGAGCAATCGGACCTCACCGCCGGCAACTCGCCGGACCGCTTCAACCTGCGCCTGCGGGTGGATGGGGCGAGCATCGCTTACGAGCTGCGCGCCAACAGTGCGTTCAACCCGTTCAAGAGCCGGGTACTCAGCGGTTTCAGCCTGCCGGAGCGGCTATGACGACGCTGGGTTTCTACGGCAAGTTGGCCAGTCGCGGGGATTTCGTGAGCCGCGCCTTGCCCCAGAGTTTTATCGGCCCGTGGGACAGTTGGCTGGCGGCAGGTTTGCTTGCCAGCCAGCACAGCCTCGGCGGTGAATGGCTCAACGTGTACCTGGTCAGCCCATTGTGGCGCTTTGTGTTGGCGCCCGGCGTGTGCGGGCCGGATGCCGCGGTGGGGGTGGTGATGCCGAGTATTGACCGGGTCGGTCGGTACTTTCCGCTGGCGGTGGTGGCGTTGCTGGATCACGACACCAATCCCGCCGCCCTGGTGGGCGGCCCGGACGCCTGGTTTGAACAGGCCGAAGACCTGTTGCTCAGCACCCTGGACGCGGGCGCGACTTTTGAAGGTTTCAACGCTGGCTTCGACGCGCTGGGCGTTCCGCCCTGTGAGCCGCGAGTGGCTCAAACCCTGCCCTTTGGACGCATGAGTGCCCTCGCCGAACAGGCCTGTGTCGGTGCCAGCGTGTGGTGGGGACGGGGTTCGGAGCGGGTTCGGCCTGGTTTATCACGGTGCCAGGGCCTGCCGGCCGCCGACGTTTTTGCGCAGTTTTTGCTCGGACAAGAAGGTGTGGTGTAGATGGGGGCGATGTACAAATCCGCGAGCAAAAGCCATGTGGGCATGGTGCGCCAGGTCAACGAAGACGCGTGCCTGGACCTGCCGGAAAACCGCCTGTGGGTGGTGGCCGACGGTATGGGCGGGCATGCGGCGGGGGACTACGTGAGCAGCCTGATCGTCGACAGCCTGCGCAATGTGCCGCTGGGTCGCTCCCTTGAGGAATACAGCGCAGCGCTGCGCAATGACCTGCTGCGCATCAACGCTGCCGTGCGCGAAGAAACCGCCAACCGGGGCGTGACCCTGATGGGCAGCACCGTGGTGCTGCTGGCCGCCCGTGGCCTGCGCGGCGTGTGCCTGTGGGCCGGCGACAGTCGCCTGTACCGCCTGCGCGATGGCGTGCTGGAGCGCATCTCCCGCGACCACAGCTACGTGCAAGACCTGCAAGACAGCGGCCTGCTCAGCGAGGCCGACGCCCGTGTGCACCCGCGCGCCAATATCGTCACCCGCGCCATTGGCGTGGAAGCCCAGCTTGAGTTGTCGGCGGTCGACCTGCTGATCGCCCCTGGCGACAGCTACCTGCTGTGCAGCGATGGCCTGAACAAGACCGTCGAAGACCATGAGATCCGCGACGTGCTCAGCCACGACGCGCCGGACGAAATCGTCCGCAGCCTGGTGCACCTGGGGCTTAACCGGGGTGCGCCGGACAACATCACCACTATCGTCGTGAAGGTCTCGGCATGAACATCCAGATTCCTGGCTACGACATCGAAGGCGAGATCGGCGAAGGCGCCATGGCCAGTGTGTATCTGGCGACCCAGCGGTCGCTGGAGCGCAAGGTAGCGTTGAAGGTGATGGCGGCGGCGCTGGCGGCTGACCCAACCTTTTGCGAACGGTTTTTGCGCGAGGGCAAGACCCTGGCGCGTTTGTCCCACCCGCACACGGTGACCATCCATGACATCGGCAATGTCGGTGAGCTGTATTACATGGCCATGGAGTACCTGCCCAACGGCACGCTCAAGGAGCGTATCGCCGCAGGCATGACGCCAGAGCAGGGGGTGACGCTGATCCGCCAGATCGCTTCGGCGCTGGGTTACGCCCACGCTCAGGGCTTGGTGCACCGCGACGTCAAACCGGCGAACATCCTGTTCCGTGCCGATGGGACGGCGGTGTTGTCGGACTTCGGTATCGCCAAGTCCCTGGACGACCGCACCCAATTCACCCAGGCCGGTTTTGCCGTGGGCACGCCGAGCTATATGAGCCCGGAACAGGCGCGGGGCCAGGAGATCGACGGCCGCGCCGACCTGTATGCGCTGGGCGTGGTGCTCTACGAAATCCTGGTCGGCAAGCTGCCCTACAGCGGCACCGATGCGCTGTCCACGGCGCTGGCGCACCTGACCGAACCGCTGCCGGAATTGCCGGTGCACCACGGTCGTTACCAGCAGGTGTTGCGCAAGCTGTTGGCCAAGGACCCGGCCGAGCGTTACCCGGACGCAGCGGCGTTGCTGCGGGCGCTGGATGAGTTGCCGGTGTACTCGTCAGAAGCCACGCTGGTACGGCCGTTGCCGATACCGTTGAGTTTTGATCTGGGGGGGATTACCCCGGAGTCCATCGAGATTCCCACCGATAAACCCCAGCCGGTGCGCCAACCGGTGGTGCCGCCGACTCAGCACAGCGAGCAACGTCGCGGCCCGGTGTTGGCGCTGGCGGGCATTGCGGTGGCGGTTGCCTTGGCCATTGGCGGCGCCAGTTATTGGTGGTTGAGCGGTAGCGATGAGCCTGTGGCTAAGCCGCCCGTTGCCGTTGTTCCTACAGAGGTGCCAGCGGTTGCCGAAGTGGACGGCGGCCAGCGACCGTTGCTGATGGCGGGCAAGAAAACCTTGTTCCAGCGCGTCCTCAGCAAGCCGGGAGCGAAGCTTTCTTCTGATGCAGGCAGTGCGCCGGGCAAGGCATTGCCGGCGTTCTCCGTGCTCTACGTGTACCAGCGCAAAGACATCGACGGCAGCCCGTGGGTGCGCGTCGGCACCGCCACCGATGGCCGCAGCGACGGCTGGCTGCCCGCATCCCAGGTCAGCGACTGGAAGCAGAGCCTGGTGCTCAAATTCACCGAGCGTTCGGGCCGCGCGCCCGTGATGTTCCTGCGCCAACCCAGCGAAGTGGAAAAACTGCTCGCCGACCCAGCTGCCGCCAAAGGTGTATTGGCCAAGGCGCAGAAAAACAGCGACGACAATAGTCAGATCCTGGCCCTGGAACCCACCGCCAGCGCAGTGCCGCAAAACCAGTTCTACCTGCTGCCGATCTTCGATTCCAAAGAGAGCTTCGACGAAAACGGCACGCCGGTGCAGTTGCTCAATGTGGCGTCCATCGACCCTGGCACCAGCGCCGTGGCGAAACCTGCGACGCCTGTGCTCAATGCCAACGCCGATGCCTTCCGCACGGCGGTGGTGCTGGTGGTGGACACCACGGTGTCGATGCAGCCCTATATCGACCAGATCCGCGACGTGGTGCACGAGCTGCAAACCCGCATCGCCGAGCGTGGCGAGTTGGACAGCGTCAGCTTCGGCATGGTGGGTTTTCGCAGCAGCACCCAGAAGACGCCGGGGCTGGAATACGTGTCCAAAACCCTGATCACCTTGGATCAAGGCCGCGACCCGCAACGCTTCCTCGACCTGGCGCGCCAGGTCAAGGCGTCCACCGTGTCCAGCCATTCCTTCAACGAAGATGCGTTCGCCGGGGTGATGCAGGCGGTGGATGGCATGGACTGGTCTGGCTACGGTGGGCGCATCATCCTACTGGTCACCGACGCCGGTGCCCTGCGCAAGAACGACCCGTTCGCCGCCACCCAAATGAACGAAGCCGAAGTGCGCCAGGCTGCGCTGGGCAAGCAGATCAAGATCTACGCCCTGCACCTGCGTACCGACGCCGGCAAGAAGACCCACGCCGGTGCTGAAAGCCAATACCGCATCCTTACTGCCGACGCCAACCCGCAGATCGGCGATCTCTACACGCCGGTGCCCGGTGGTGATGTACGCAAGCTGGGCGAGCGGGTGGATGAGATCGGCACAGTGTTCGCCAACCTTGTGCACCAAGTGCGCAGCAACACGCCGCAGCCGGTGCCATTGCTCAATAGCGCACCGAGCCTGGCGGACAAATCCGCAGCGGTCGGCTACGCCATGCACATGGACTTCCTGGGGCGCAAAGCCGCGAGCCAGGCGCCGCAACTGGTCAGCGCCTGGACCGCTGACCGCGACCTTACCAACCCGGCGCTGCCGGCGTTTCAGGTGTGCGTGATGCTCACCAAGTTGCAGCTCAACGACTTGCAGCAGTCGCTGAAACTGATCGTCGATGCGGCGCGCAAAACCCAGACCTCGCCCAAGGATTTTTTCCAGGAAATCGCCAGCGCCTCGGCCTACATGAGCCGCGACCCGCAAGCCCTACGCAAAGGCGGCAACCTGGCCGATGGCGGCATCCTCGGCGAGTACCTGGAAGGCCTGCCGTACCGCAGCAAGTCGTTGAACATGACCCAGGACTTGTGGCTGTCGTTGAGCGTGGCCGAGCAGGAAGACTTTATCGACGAGCTGGATTCGAAAATCCGCCTCTATGAAACCTTCCACAATGATGTGGCCAACTGGGTCCGTTTCGGCGCTGCCGAACCGGGTGATGCGTTGTACCGCGTGCCGTTGTCGACGCTGCCGTGATGCTGAACCTGAGCGCAGTGCACAAGAGCCGGGGTGTCGGTAGCCAGCGCTATAGCCTGGTGATTCCGGCGTTGGCGCTGCGGGCGGGTGAGCAGGTGGCGATTGTCGGGCCCAGCGGCTGCGGCAAAAGCACCTTGCTGGATTTGCTGGCGCTGGTGTTGGCGCCGGATTCGGTGGGCCAGTTCGATTTCAATCAGGTCGATATCGGCGCGCTGTGGCGGGCTGATCGGCAAACCACCCTGGCCCAATTGCGCAGCCAGCATTTGGGCTATGTGCTGCAAACCGGTGGGCTGCTGGGCTTTCTCGATGTGCGCGGCAATATCGCGCTGTCCCGGCAACTGCTGGGCTTGAAGGACGATGGCAGCGTGATGCGCTTGGCTGAGCAGTTGGAAATCAGCGATCAGTTGGCGAAGAAACCGGCGGCATTGTCGGTGGGCCAGCGCCAGCGCGTCAGTTGTGCCCGCGCCTTGGCCCATGCGCCGCAATTGGTGCTGGCCGATGAGCCGACGGCATCCCTCGATCCGCTGAACGCCGAGCGCGTGATGCAGGCGCTGCTGGCTCAGGCCCGCGAGCACCGTGCGGCCTGCGTGATCGCCACCCATGACGAACCCCTGGCCCGCGCCAGTGGCTTGCAGGTGCGGCGCATCCGTTGCCGTCGCGATACCGATGGCGGCGTCACCGCCACCCTCGGGGAGGCGTGCTGATGCGCCTGGGTCTGGTGGCTTCGCTGGCGTGGCAGGACTATCGCAACGACGCCTGGCTGTCGACCTGTTCGGTGTTGGCGCTGGTGGCAGTGATCGCGCCGTTACTGGTGTTATTCGGCCTGAAATTTGGACTGGTTAGCAGTTTGACCGAACGTTTGGAGACCGACCCCGCGACCCGTGAAATTATTCCGCTGGGCGGTGGTCGATTTAGCAGCGCGTTTATCCAGCAGCTTGGCGAGCGCGCGGATGTGGCGTTTGCAGTGCCGCGTACACGCCAGATTGCTGCGACGGCGCAGGTCGGCGCGCTAACCCTGGAGATGCTGCCCACCGCACCGCGTGACCCGTTGCTCGATGGTTTGCCGATGCCCAAGGGCCTCGACCAGATCGTGCTCAGCCACACCGCCGCCGAAAAGCTCGCGGCCCGGCCCGGCGATTGGTTGCAAACCAGCTTTGCACGGCAAGTGGCGGGGCGCGTAGAGGCTCAGCACACGCGTTTGCAAGTGCTGGCGGTGTTGCCGCTGGAAGCATTCGCCCGTGACGGCTTGTTTGCCGATTTGGGCCTGCTGGAAGCGGCGGAAGATTATCGCGACGGCCGCGCCGTGCTGGCGTTGGGCTGGGAAGGTGAGGCGGTGGGCGTGAGCGAGCAGCGGGTGTATCCGGCGTTTCGCTTGTACGCCCGCAACCTTAGCGATGTGGAGCCGCTGCGGTTGTTGTTCGCCGCGCAGAACCTGTTGGTCTCGACCCAGGCCCAGGCCATTGCCCAGGTACAGTCGTTGAGCCGCAACCTGTCGATCGTGTTCTGGGTGATCGCCGGGCTGGCACTGGCGGGGGCGTTTGCGGCGATCTTTGCCGGAGCGTTGGCGGCGGTGGCGCGCAAGCGTCGGGAATTGTCGGTGTTGCGCCTGTTGGGGTTTTCTACCGGTGGGCTGTTGCTGTTTGTGGTGATGCAGGCGCTGTACAGCGCAGGGTTTGCCGCCGTCCTCAGTGCTGGCTTGTATGGGGTGGCCGAGGCGGGTTTGAATCAACTTTTTGTGCAGGTGCCGGGCGAGTACGCCAGCCACCTGCTGGCGCGCCATTACGGCCTGGCCCTGGTTGCAGTCATGGGCGTGAGCGCCGTGGCGGCGGCCTGTGGCGGTTGGCGAGTGGCGCGTATCCAGGCTTCTGAAGGAATCAGAGATGTATAAGTTACTGAGCGCCTGTGTGGTGCTGAGCCTGGCCTCGATGGCGTGGGCCGATGAGGCGAGCGACAAACTCGACAACCCCAAACCGTTGGAAGGTGACGTGAGCCTGCCGCTGCCGTGCGATGGCAACATGGTGTTCCGCTACGCCTACGTGCTGGCCCAAGGCACCCTGGATGACCGCGAGATCAGCCTCGGCTACCCCTTTGCCGAAGGCGAGGCGGGTTATCAGCAGTCGTTTATTTCTGGCTACCGCCGCGACTTTATCAACGGCCAGTTCACCCTCAAGGACTTGCCCAAAGACTGGAACAAAGTCATCGCGCCGCTGATGCCGAAGACCGACGCCAAGACCCCGCTCAAGCCCATGCTGTACTTCATCGGCAAGTACGAAGTGACCGCCCGCCAGTATGCCCAGGTGATGTCCCAGGCCCAGTCCCTGGCCAGCGGCGAACCTGCCCCGGCCTGTGATGTGCCCACCGGCATGCCTGGGCGTTTGCCCAAGGTGAAACTGTCGCGCTTTGAAGCCGAACGGTTCTCGGCGGTGTACAGCGCCTGGTTGATGAAATACCACCGCGACCTGCTGCCGGTGAGCGGGCGTGGTTCGTCGGCCGACGATGGCGGCCTCGGCTTTGTGCGCTTGCCCACCGAAGTGGAGTGGGAATTCGCTGCACGCGGTGGCCAGGCGGTGAGCCGTCAGGACCTGGAAGGGCGGCTGTTCCCGCGCCGTGTCGAAGGCAGCGACAGCGATGGCCCGCTGGGGGATTACGCGGTGTTCAACCAGGTCGCCGGAGGGACGGGCCAGGCTGCGCGGCTGATGCCTATCGGCACCAAGTTGCCCAACCCCATCGGGATGTTTGACGTGATTGGCAACGCCGCCGAAATGGTCCAGGAATCCTTCCAACTGGTGCACGCCGGGCGCCGCCAAGGCACCTACGGCGGCTTTGTGGTCAAGGGCGGCAACTACCTAGAAGGCGAGGGCACGCTGTTTACCGGCATGCGCCGCGAGTACCCGCTGTTCGCCGCCGATGGCACCGAACAAAGCAACGAGACCACCGGTTTTCGCGTGGCGATTGGTGCGCTGTCGGCGCCGCGTTCGCGCTACAAGGAGTTGTTCGCCCAGTGGCAGAAAGAAGGCCGCCTGGCCGCGCTGACCGATGCCATCGACGACGCCCAGGACCCGACCAAGCGCCTGGACAGCATCATCGCCGCCAGTGCCGACCCCAAGCTGCAAGCCGAGTTGGGGCTGGTCAACGAAGAGCTCAAGCGCAACGTTTCGCTGATCGCCCAGCAACGCGAAGAAGCGGCGGGCAACCTGATCCAGTCGGCCGCGTTGGTGGCCGAGACCATCAGCAACTACAACATCCGCCTGGCCAACCTGCAGAAGAGTCGCCAGCAGGCCAAGGACAACAAGGACGAGGCCAGCGCGCAGCTGTTTGACATGGCCATCGCCAATGGCCGCAGCGCCCTCGATGGCGCGGTGGCGATCTATATCGACAACCTGGCCACCGGCACGCGTTACACCGACGCGGTGATCCAGGCGCAGTTTCAACGCATCAAGGAAGAGTTGGATCGCAAGCCCGTGCTCGGCAAGAGCCTGGTGACGCGCGCGACACTGTTCGTCCGCCATGTCGGCAACTACCGCAAACAACAGCGGGCCGACCCGGCGACGATCTTGAAGGAATTGCTCGCAGCGAGCGGTCAGCGATGAGCGCTGGCTGTATGGCGAGCTTGGAAGGGACTCAGGCGGCGGTGGGCCGTGCTGGGCAAGTCAAACTAAACAGAGAACAGACCTATGCTTTTTTCCCGTAAGACGGTTTCCAAGCGTCACTTGTTGTTGATCGCCGCAGGCTTCAGCACCGTGCTGACCGGTTGCGCCACGTCGCCGACCTCCAAGGTCGCGTCGAGCACCAAGGTCGAGTACTACCCCAACTGCTACGAGCCGGTGCAGCACCTGCGTGCCACTGACTCGGACATGACCAAATCGGTCGTGACCGGTGCCGCCATCGGCGCAGCCGGTGGTGCACTGCTGGGCGCCTTCACCGGCGACAAGGAAAAACGTGGCCGTAACGCGGCGATCGGCGCAGCCGGCGGCGCCCTGGCGGGCGGCGCGGCGGGTTATTACACCGAGCGTCAAAAGCAGATCAGCGATGACAACCAGCGCATCGCGTCGTACTCCACCGACTTCAACAAAAGCGCCTCCGACATCGACCGCAGCACCGCCTACGCCAAGGCGTCGCAGCAGTGCTACCAGAGCGCATTCACCAAGCTGGTCAATGACCGCAAGGCCAAGACCGTCAACGACACCGAAGGCCGCAAGCGCCTGGCGGAAATCGTCGCGGGCCTGAAGGAATCCAATGACCTGATCGTCGCGGTCAACGGTAAAGCCAGCGAAGACCTGAACAACTACACCCAGGCCTACGAGAAAGACCTGCAACAAGTGGGCGTGCAGCGCACCGACGTAGTGACCGTGGCCACTGCCGATACCACACCGGTGACCCCGCCGGCCAAAGGTAAGAAGGCCGTGAAACCGGCGAAGAAGCCCGTACTGCCAACTGTGCCCAAAGAAGCGGTGACCACCGAGAAGAGCATCCAGACCGTGCAGGCCAAGCAAGCTGAAAGCAAGCAGGTCGCCAGCGCCGGTAAGGCGCAGCTCGAAGGCTCGTGCCGCGATCCGAACCTGGCCGACTGGGCGCCGGTGCCTTGCCCAAACGTTTAAGTAACATGCTGCTATAAGCGTCAAACGCCAGCCGATCTTCCGCCAATGCGCAAGATCGGTGGCGTTCTTTTTGCAAATCGTTACACTGCTGCGGCCACTCAATAATTACACCGAGGCCGTGTGCATGAAATTTCGTCTTCTTCTGTGGGTGCTGGGCCTGATGATGGGCAAAGCCAGCCGCACCAACCCTGCGTTCCAGCAACAGCTGGGTGACAAAGACCTGGCGTTCCAGTTGCAGACCCTCGACGGCAAAGTCGCCCGTCATTTCATCGTCAAAGACCAACGCATTACCAGCCGTTCGGGTGCTCACCCGTCGCCTGCGTTTGTTATCGCCTTTAAAGATGCCGCCTACGGCTTCGCCACGATGCAGGCGAAGAACAAGCAACTGGCATTCATGACGGGGATTCAGGACAAGTCGATCCAGATCAAGGGCAACCCGGCGCTGGTGATTTGGTTCCAGGGGTTGACCAAGTATTTGAAGCCGAAGAAATAGAAGTAGGCTTTCAGGTAGACCGAGGTGGATTCATCGGGAGCAAGCCCCCTCCCACATTCGACCGCATTCTCATGTTGGAACTCGGTCAACTGTGGGAGCGGGCTTGCTCGCGAAAGCGGTCCAACAGGCTACAGATTCAGTTCTGACTGAACTGGGACGCCAGTTCACGCAACAACACCTCAGCATCCAACACCTTACCGACCACTTCCTCAGCCTTGTCCCGGCTCAGCCCCAAACGCTCAAGCAGCGCATCCGGAATCGCTTCATCCGGCCCGGAGCCAATGCCACGGCTGCGCAACAGGCGCACCGCCAAACACACCAGGTTCGGGTATTCAGCGTACTGACCGTCATAGGTCGGGTCGTGCTGGAAGCGCAGGGCCGTAGACAGTTCGTCCGGCATGTCCCAGTAACGCATCAACCACGCACCGATCTGCTCGCGGCTGATCCCCAGCAGGTGCTGTTCCACATAGCTGTGGCACAGGTGCGGGTTGACCTCCAGGTGACGGCAGATCAGCGAGAAGTGCGGCGGGAACACGTGGGCCAGCAGCAGGTAACCGAAGTTGTGCAGCAGGCCGGCGAGGTAGGTCAGGCCGGCTTCCGGGCGCTGGGCACGGGGCATGGCACGGGTGAGGCCTTCGATCACGGCGGCGGTGTAGATCGACTGGTGCCAGTACGGCGTGGCCTGGTGCGGGTGGTCCTTGGGCAGGCTCAAGGTCTTGCCCAGAGCCAGGCCCAAAGCCAGGTTGATCACCAGGTCAAAGCCCAGCACGCGCACGATGGCGTCTTCCACCGAGCGGATCTTGCCTGGCGAGGCGTAATACGGCGATGCAGCCCAGCTCACAACCTGGGCAGCCAGGGCCGGGTCGGTTTCCACCACGCCGGTGATGTCATCAATGGTGGCGTTGGGGTCGACCCGCAGCTTGATGATCTTCTGCGCCGTGTCGGCCAGCGGCGGGATCTCGATGGTTGCTTCCAGGCGTTGCTGGATGCGACGGGCGGTGAACGCCTGCATCGCCTGGGTGATTTCCTCGCGGTCATCGTTGGGGCGGTCGAGGTTGGGGCGGATATTGCTCAGCGGCTCGCCGAAGTGCGCGGCACTGGCTTTGGTGAGCATGGTCTTGAAGTCGGCGCTGGCGATTTCCAGCAGCAGCCCGGCTTCGCCCGAGTGCACCAGCAGGCTGGGCTCGTTGAGCAAGCTCTCCTCGTACAGGCACGGCGAGCTGGTCAGGGCCGGCAGGCCTGGCAGCAGGCTCAGCTCATGCTTATCCAGCATGCGCTTGACGCGATCCGGCGACACCGCCGTAAGGCGTCGGCCGGTGAGTTCGGCGAGGCGGTTGAGGTCGAGCAACTGGTTTTGCGGGAACAGCACCATCAGTGCGCCCACCGCATCTTCCAGCAACACGGCCTGCACCTTGCGCGCAGGGTTCAGGCCAGGGTGTTCGGCGACTTCCTTGTAGGGGATGGCGAGCTTTGCGAGCAGAGCCTGAATGACCGGCGGGACGGTCACTGGGGCTGTAGCGAGGGCAACTTCTGACATGGCCTGGTCCAATTTCGTACAATCACAGAAGTATAACCAGCTTGATACATCTGTTGGTCGTATTAGTGAGTCAGGCGTCACACTTGGCCGTATTGCTGCCCGTGCCTGAGCCAGCGATCCAGCAGCGGGCTGACATGTTCCGGCCAGCGCTCCAGCAGCGCTTGCGCCGCATCGCGTACAGCGGGGAGCAAATCGGCATCGCGCATCAGGTCGGCGACCTTGAATTGCAGCAGTCCGGTTTGGCGGGTGCCGAGCATTTCGCCGGGGCCGCGCAGTTCCAGGTCCTTTTCGGCGATGACAAACCCGTCGTTGGTCTCGCGCATGATGCCCAGGCGCTGACGACCGATCTGTGACAGCGGTGGGTGATACAGCAGCACGCAATGGCTGGCGGCGCTGCCTCGGCCGACGCGGCCGCGCAATTGGTGCAGTTGGGCCAGGCCCAGGCGTTCAGGGTTTTCGATGATCATCAGGCTGGCGTTGGGCACATCCACGCCCACTTCGATCACCGTGGTGGCCACCAGCAGTTGCAGGTTGCCGGCCTTGAATTCGGCCATTACCGCCGCCTTTTCCGCAGGCTTCATGCGCCCGTGAATCAGGCCGACCTTGAGTTCGCCGAGGGCGCTGGTGAGGTCTTCATAGGTGGTTTCGGCGGCCTGGCAGGTCAACTCTTCGGATTCTTCGATCAGCGTGCACACCCAATAGGCTTGGCGGCCTTCGGCACAGGCGCCGCGCACGCGTTCGATCACTTCGACACGCCGGGTGTCGGTGACCAGCACGGTATTGACCGGGGTTCGGCCGGGGGGCAGTTCGTCGAGGATCGAAGTGTCGAGGTCGGCGTAAGCGCTCATGGCCAGGGTGCGCGGGATGGGCGTGGCGGTCATGATCAACTGGTGCGGGTTCATACGCCCGCCGACGCCTTTCTGGCGCAGGGCCAGGCGTTGCTGCACGCCGAAACGATGCTGTTCGTCGATGATCACCAGGGCCAGGTTCTTGAACTTCACTTCGTCCTGGAACAGCGCGTGGGTGCCTACCACCATCGGTGCGCCACCGGCGATCTGTTCCAGCGCGGCTACGCGGTTCTTGCCCTTGAGCTTGCCCGCCAACCACGCCACTTCCAGGCCCAGCGGTTCGAGCCAGCGCTTGAAGGTGATGAAGTGTTGCTCGGCAAGGATCTCGGTAGGGGCCATCAGCGCCACCTGGTAACCGGCTTCCAGTGCTTGCAGGGCGGCGAGGGCGGCGACGACGGTCTTGCCGGCGCCTACGTCGCCTTGGATCAGGCGCAGCATGGGTTCTTGCTGGCTGAGGTCGTAGGCGATTTCGTTGCCCACCCGCTGCTGGGCGCCAGTGGGCGCAAAGCCCAGGTTGGCCAGGTATTGCGCGGGCAGGCGCGTGGCCTTGGGCATCGCGGGCGCGCGCAGGGAACGCATGCTTTCGCGCAGGCGTTGCTGGGACAGTTGGTGAGTCAGCAGTTCTTCAAAGGCCAGGCGGTGCTGGGCCCAGTGGTGACCGAGGGCCAGTTCGTCCACATCGGCATCGGCCGGTGGGTGATGCAGGTAGCGAATCGCATCGTCCAGCGGCGCCAGTTGATAGTCGCGGGCCAGCTCCAGCGGGAGCCAGTCGGGCAGGCTTTTGGGGCCGAGCATCGTCAACGTTTGCGTGCACAGTTGGCGCAGGCGCTGTTGGGTCAAACCTTCGGTGAGCGGGTAGATTGGCGTGAGCGTGGTGTCTACCGGCGGCGGTTCGTCGCCGGTGATGGCGCGGTATTCCGGGTGGTAGATCTCCAGGCCCGACGCGCCGGGGCGGGCTTCGCCGTAGCAGCGTACGCGGGTGCCGCGCTTGAGGCCTTCCTTCTGCGCATTGCTGAAATGGTAGAAGCGCAGGCTCAGGCCGCCGGTGCCGTCTTGCAGGCGCACCACCAGGCTACGGCGCTTGCCCATCACCACATCGGCACCGCTGACGGTGCCTTCAACCACCGCATCTTGCCCAGGGCGCAATTGGCCGATCGGCACCACGCGGGTGCGATCCTGATAACGCAAGGGCAGGTGGAACAGCACGTCCTGAAGGTTCTCCAGGCCGACCTTGGCCAACTTCTCGGCCATGGCTTCACCGACACCCTTGAGTGCCGTCACCGACACCTGCGACAACTCAGTCATACGGTTGCTCAGCTCGCAGCAGTCGGCTTGGCCACCGAACACAGGCGGATCGAGTCGGCGAGGATCTCAATGGCCTTGGGCCGTGGGAAGCTGGCGCGCCAGGCGATGGCCACGGTACGGAATGGCACCGGTGGCGTCAGTGGACGCACTTCGATCACGCCGGGGGCGTAGTGATGGCTGTCCACGGCGGAGAACGGCAGGATCGAAATACCCAGGCCGGACGCGACCATGTGGCGGATGGTTTCCAGGGAGCTGGATTCCACCGTAGTGTGCTTGGCACCGTCGTTGCCCTTGGTCAGGGTCGGGCAGGCTTCGAGCACCTGGTCGCGGAAACAGTGACCTTCGCCCAGCAACAGCAGGCTCTTGTCGTTGAGCAGGCCGGCGTCGATGGTGTCTTTTTGCGTCCACGGGTGGGAGGCTGGCATCAATACGTAGAACGGCTCGTCGTAGAGGGGCAGGGTGAGCACGTCCGCCTCGTTGAACGGCAGGGCGATGATGATCGCGTCCAGCTCGCCATTGCGCAGTTTGTCGCGCAGTACGTGGGTGAAGTTTTCTTCGATATACAGCGGCATCTGCGGCGCGACGCGGTGCAGTTGCGGGATCAGGTGCGGGAACAGGTACGGGCCGACGGTGTAGATGGCGCCGACTTTCAGCGGAGCGGTCAGCTGGTTCTTGCCGGCCTGGGCCAGCTCGCGAATGCTTTGCGCCTGCTCCAGTACCTTCTGGGCCTGGGCAACGATGCCTTCACCCACGGGGGTGAGGCGCACGGCGCTCTTGCTGCGCTCGAAAATCAGCACACCGAGTTCGTCTTCAAGCTTCTTCACGCCTACCGACAACGTCGGCTGGCTGACATGGCAACGCTCGGCCGCGTGGCCGAAGTGCTGCTCTTGGGCGAGGGTAACGATGTAGCGTAATTCTGTAAGAGTCATAGCGGGCGTCCATGAGGTTGCGGGCCAAGCATACCGGCTGCAATCGATAGACGCACGTTATCAGAAGTTTGTTGGGGATTGAGTGGGGAATTTGGTTGTACACAGACAAATGTGGGAGCGGGCTTGCTCGCGAAGGCGGTGTGTCAGTCACTGAAAATGTCGACTGATCCACCGCCTTCGCGAGCAAGCCCGCTCCCACACAAGCCTGTACCCGCAGTCCTTAGCGGCGGCGCTTCTCGATGTTGTACACGAACGGTGCAACGATCTCGATGCTGCCGCCCTTGAGCATGTCGGCCGGCGGCTTGGGCAGCGGCTGGGCACGACGGATCATGTCCAGGGTGGCACGGTCCAGGTCGGCGTTGCCGGAGCGGCCCACTAACTCATAGGACAGCACGTTGCCGTCAGCGTCCACCACGAACCGCAGGCGGTTCAGGCCTTCCTTGCCTCGGGCCTGGGCGCCGGGCGGGTACTTCTTGTACTTCTGCAAGTGCGCCAGCAGGGTGCCTTCCCAGGATGCCTTGGCCGCGACTTGCTGCGGCGACGGGCCTGGTACGGGCTGGGCCGATTTCTCAGCCGGTGCGTTGGTCGGTGGAGCGTCGCTCGGCGGGTCCTCGGAAGGTTTCTCCTTGGGTGGCTCGATCTTCTTCTCCACCGGCTTTGGCGGCTGCGGCTTGGGCTTTGGCTTGACCGGCTTGGGCACCTGGATCGTCGGCTTGGGCGCCTCGGCCAGTTTCGGCAGGGGCAGCTCTTCGACCGGCGTCGGCGGTTGCGGCGGCGTGATCACCTTGGGCGGAGCCGGCGGCGGTGGCGCTGGCATCGGCGCCAGGTCGATGACCATGGCAGCCGGTGGCAACTGCACCGTGTGCGGCGCTGACCAATGAAGCGCGATAGCAATCGCGACGGCATGCACGCCCAGCACGACGGCGAGGCTGGTGCCATAACGCGTCAGTTTGTGGCGCGTCGTGATCATTTCTTGGCTGCCGTCTCAAGTCCGACCAGGCCCACCTTGAGGTAGCCGGCTGCCCGCAGGGCATCCATCACGCTCATCAGGTCGCCGTAGTCCACGCCTTTGTCGGCCTGGAAGAAGATCGTCGTGTCTTTCTTGCCTTGGGTCTTGGCGTCCAGCACCTGGCCCAGGGTTTCGGATTTGACTTCTTCTTCGCCCAGGAACAGACGCTGGTCCGCCTTGACGCTGAGGAACACCGGTTTCTCTGGCCGCGGCGCCGGTTTGGCGGTGGAGGCGGGCAGGTCGACCTTGATGTCAACGGTGGCCAATGGAGCGGCCACCATGAAGATGATCAGCAGCACCAGCATCACGTCGATAAACGGCGTGACGTTGATTTCGTGGTTCTCGACGAGCTCGTCGTCGCCTTGATTCAAATGCAGGCCCATGGCCGATTACCCCACTTTCACCATGTGCGGTTGCGAGCTGCGCTCGGTAGGCAGGTGATCGAGGTCGCGGCTGACCAGCAGCAGGACTTCTGCCGACGCGTCCGATACCTGGGCTTTGTAGCCGGCAATCGAACGGGCGAAGACGTTGTAGATCACTACCGCAGGAATCGCGGCAACCAGGCCCAGGGCGGTGGCCAGCAGGGCTTCGGCAATGCCTGGGGCAACGACGGCGAGGTTGGTGGTCTGGGTTTTGGCGATGCCGATGAAGCTGTTCATGATGCCCCATACGGTGCCGAACAGGCCGACGAACGGCGCGGTGGAACCGATAGTGGCCAGCACGCCGGTGCCGCTGCTCATGTTACGACCGCAGGCTGCAACCAGGCGCTCCAGGCGGAAGGCCACACGCTCCTTGATGCCTTCTTTTTCGCGGGTATTGGCCGACAGGCGCATTTCTTCCAGCGCGTCGTGCACCAGGGTGTTGGCCAGGGTGCCCTTCTTGGTCGCGCTTTCGCTCGCTTCCTTGAGGGTGGTGGCCTTTTTCAGGTGGACGATTTCAGTGCGCAGGCGACGCTTGGCGCCCAGCAGCTCGAAGCCTTTGGCGATCCAGATGGTCCAGGTGATGATCGAGGCGATAGCCAGGCCGATCATGACGGCTTTCACCACCACGTCAGCGTTCTGGTACATGCCCCATGGGGACAGGTCGTGGGCCATGCCCAGGGTGTTGTCTTCTTCCAGGACTACGCCGGTGTCGTCAGCGGAGGCAGGGTCGGCTGCCAGGGCTGGGTCGGTTGCGGCAGGCGCGGCGGCTGGGGTGGCAGTGCTGTGCTCGGCGGCAGCCGGGGTGGCTGGGGCGGTGGCGTCAGCGAATGCGGCGGTCGGCGCCAGCAGGACGCTGAACAGCAGCGCAGCAATCGCGCGCCAGGCGCGGGATGTGGTTGGCGAAGCGGGGGTTGTATTACGTGTCATGCTGGCCGGACCTGAGAGGAAAAATGAGTGGTCGTCCTTCCAGACCCTTGGGGGGCCGAGGACAAATGGGCGGTTATTATTGCAAGTAATTCTTGTTAACAGAAGTAATACAGTAACTTTATTTGTGCTTTTTCTGGCCGTTTGTCACCTGTGAGGGCTAACCTAGACCTTTGCGTACGGAGTTTTGTGATGTCTGCGCCTTCTGTTGTGATTGCCGGCTGTGGCGATGTAGGGAGCCGGCTGGCCAGCCAACTGCTCGCCTCGGAATGGGAAGTTCACGGCCTACGGCGTGATATTTCGCGGCTGCCCGAAGGGGTGATCGGCATTGCCGGCGACCTGTTCAACAAGGATTGCCCTGACACCTGGCCCATTGGTGGGGTGGATTACCTGGTGTATTGCGCAGCCGCCACCGACCACGACGAAGCCGGGTATCGCGCGGCTTACGTGCAAGGGCTCAAACATGTGCTGGAGTGGCTGCAGGACTACGGCCAAGCGCCCAAGCACCTGATTTTTGTGTCCAGCAGCAGTGTGTATGGGCAGCAGAACGGCGAAAAGGTCGATGAAACGTCCGACACCCAGGCGAAGGGATATTCAGGGCAGGTGATGCTGGAGGCTGAGCAAGTGGCGCTCAATAGCGGCATCCCGGCAAGCATTGTGCGTCTCACCGGCATTTATGGGCCTGGCCGCGAGTGGCTGTTGACCCAGGTCCGCCAAGGCTACCGCGTGGCGATTGACCCACCTTTATATGGCAACCGCATTCACGCGGATGACGCGGCGGGGTTGCTGGCGTTTTTGCTGCGGCACGTGGAGCAGGGCGGTGTGTTGGACAAGGTCTACATCGGTGTTGACGATGCGCCGGCGCCGTTGGCTGAAGTGGTGGACTGGTTGCGCGGATATCTGGGCGTGACCGAGTGGGCTGAGGATGCCAGTGTGCGACGGGCGGGGAGCAAGCAGTGCAGTAATGCACGGGCTAAAGCTTTGGGTTGGAAGCCCACGTACCCGAGCTATCGTGAAGGGTATGCTGCCATTCTGAAGGGCTGAAATGCATTTAAAAATGTGGGAGCGGGCTTGCTCGCGAATGCGGAGTGTCAGTCACTGAATGTGCTGCTGATACACCGCATTCGCGAGCAAGCCCGCTCCCACTTTTGGATCTTCGTTAGGCCTCTTACTGCTTTTCAAGCAACCACTGGCGAGGACCGGGGGTGAACTGCGGTACTTCATCCGTCTGCGCAGTGTTGATCGCCTGGAAGATTTCCAGTTGCTTGCCCTTGCGCACAAAAATCCACGGGTTGCCCTGGCCGTTCAACTGTAACCAGATGCTGTCATAGCCGCCGCTCATTGACGCGCAATCACCCGCCAGGCACAGCGAGTACTGGTCGACATTGGGCAGGCCTGCGACTTTGCCGTTGGCCTGGAATTGCACGATGGCGCCGCTGCCGAAGCCGTCGAGGATCTTCCAGTCACCGCCCATATAGGCCGCGTACAGCGCACGCTCGAAGTTGGCGCCCAATGGCGCGCCTTCCGGTGCGGGTTCTTTGGCGCGTGCAAACACTTGCTCTGGCTCGTTGTCGTTGGCCACTTGCAGCAGTTGTTTGCCTTTGCGCTTGAGTTCGGTGGCGGAGCTGCCATAGAAGTCCACGCTCCAGGCGCCGGACTGTTCGCCCAGCAACTTGCCTTCCGCTACTTCAAAGCCGTTGTAGTAGCGCGCCTGTGCTGCCTTGGTGTTGACCTCCCATTCGAGGTTCGGGCCAAAGCTCTGCAGGGCTTCACGCAAAGGGCCGCCCTTGGCTGCCGCATCGATGGCGACCTGGTTGATCCAGGTGCCGCTCACATCCAGGTCGGCGGGGTTGCTGGCGCAGCCGCCGAGCAGCAAGGTGAGCAGTGATGAGGCTACAAGCGCTTTGCGCATTACGAAATCCTTCTGAAACGGAGTCGGCGCAGCCTGGGGAAAGCTGCGCCGGGTGTTTTACTCGATGACCAGAATCGCGTCCATCTCAACCTGCGCGCCCTTTGGCAGGGCAGCAACGCCGATGGCGGCGCGGGCTGGGTACGGCTGTTCGAAGTACTTGCCCATGATCTCGTTGACCTTGGCGAAGTGGCTCAGGTCGGTGAGGAAGATGTTCAGTTTGACGATGTCCTTGAACGAACCGCCAGCGGCTTCGGCCACGGACTTGAGGTTCTCGAAGACCTGTACGGTCTGCGCTTCAAAGCCTTCCACCAGCTCCATGGTCTTTGGGTCCAGCGGGATCTGGCCAGACATGTAGACGGTGTTGCCCGCCTTGATCGCCTGGGAGTAGGTGCCGATGGCAGCTGGGGCCTTGTCGCTGGTGATAACGGTCTTGGTCATGAATGACTCCTTGTAATGGATCGCTTATGCACGCATGCGGGTGATGCGGATCACACCGGTCAAGGCGCGCAGTTTCTTGATCACGCGGGCCAGGTGCACGCGGTCGTGCACGCTGACGACAAGCTGGACCACGCTGATGCGACCATCGCGTTCGTCCATGCTGATTTTTTCGATATTGCCGTCCGCCGCGTTGACACTGCTGGCCAGCAGCGCGATCAGCCCGCGCTGGTGTTCCAGCTCCACCCGCAGCTCGACATTGAATTCGCCGGTGACATCCTTGGCCCACGAGAGCTGGATGCATTTTTCCGGGTTGTGGCGGATTTCGGTGATATTGCGGCAGTTGTCCAAGTGCACCACCATGCCTTTGCCCGCCGACAGGTGACCGACAATAGGGTCGCCCGGGATCGGCGTGCAGCACTTGGCGTAGCTGAGCACCAGGCCCTCGGTGCCGCGAATCGCCAGCGGGCCTTCGGGGCTTGGCAGTTGCTCGCCTTCGCCCAGCAGGCGGCGGGCGACCACGTAGGCCATGCGGTTGCCCAGGCCGATATCTTCCAGCAGGTCTTCGATGGTTTCCTGGCGATACTCGTGGAGCATCGCTTGCACGCGTTCCTGCGGGATCTTGTCCAGGGCGCTGTCGAAACCGTTGAGCACTTTGTTCAGCAGGCGCTCGCCCAAGCTGATGGACTCGGAGCGACGTTGCAGTTTCAGGGCGTGGCGAATATGCGTACGCGCCTTGCCGGTGACCACGAAGTTCAGCCATGCCGGGTTCGGGCGTGCACCTGGTGCGCTGACGATCTCTACCGTGGAGCCGCTTTGCAGTGGCTCGGACAGCGGTGCGAGACGGCGATTGATCCGACAGGCAATGCAGCTGTTGCCCACGTCGGTGTGTACCGCATAGGCAAAGTCGACCGCCGTGGAGCCTTTGGGCAGCTCCATGATCCGGCCTTTGGGCGTGAACACGTAGACCTCGTCCGGGAACAGGTCGATCTTCACGCTTTCGATAAATTCCAGGGAGTTGCCGGCACGTTGCTGCATTTCCAGCACGCCTTTGACCCACTGACGGGCGCGGGCATGGGTGCCTTTTGGCTGTTCGTCACCGCTGGATTTATACAGCCAATGGGCGGCAATGCCGTTGTTGGCCATCTCTTCCATTTCCCGGGTGCGGATCTGGATCTCGATCGGCACCCCATGCATACCAAACAGCGTGGTATGCAGCGACTGATAGCCGTTGGCCTTGGGAATGGCGATGTAATCCTTGAAGCGGCCCGGCAGGGGTTTGTACAAATTATGTACAGCGCCCAGCACGCGGTAGCAGGTGTCGACCTTATCGACGATGATCCGGAACGCGTACACGTCCATGATCTCGTTGAAGGCCCGGCGCTTGCCGCGCATCTTTTTGTAGATGCCGTAGATGTGTTTCTGTCGGCCGCTGACTTCGCCTTCGATCTCGTCGATCGCCAGGCAATGGCTCAGGGACTCTTCGATCTTGTTGACGATTTCCTTGCGGTTGCCCCGGGCGCGCTTGACCGCCTGGTAGATGCGCGCCGAACGCATCGGGTGCATGGCCTTGAAGCCGAGGTCTTCGAATTCGATACGAATGGCGTGCATGCCCAGCCGATTGGCGATGGGCGCGTAGATTTCCAGGGTTTCCTTGGCGATGCGCCGGCGTTTCTCGCCGGACAGCACTTCCAGCGTGCGCATGTTGTGCAGACGGTCGGCCAACTTGACCAGGATCACCCGGATATCGCGGGCCATGGCCATGGCCATCTTCTGGAAGTTTTCTGCCTGGGCTTCGGCCTTGGTCTCGAAGTTCATCTGGGTCAGTTTGCTGACCCCGTCGACCAGTTCGGCCACGGTTTCGCCAAATTGCGCGCTGAGCGCCTCTTTGGCGATGCCGGTGTCTTCGATCACGTCATGCAGCATTGCGGCCATCAAGCTCTGATGGTCCATGTGCATGTCGGCAAGAATATTTGCCACCGCAAGAGGATGGGTGACATACGCCTCGCCACTGCGGCGGCGTTGGCCGTCGTGGGCTTGTTCGGCGTAGAAATACGCTCGGCGGACCAGGTTGACCTGGTCTGGGCCGAGGTAGGCCGATAAGCGATCGGCGAGGGCGTCTATGCTCGGCAAAGTGTTAACTCCTGCCGATGGCTGTGACCCCGCGCCGTGCTACGTCGACCAGGCATAGGCTTAGACGGCCTCGTTGGACTCGTCCTCGAACGCTGCAAACAGCGGTTCGTCTTCAACGATTTCAGCGTTGGCGATGAACTCATAGCTCATCAGGCCTTCAGCGATTTCACGCAGGGCTACAACGGTAGGCTTGTCGTTTTCCCACTGGACCAGGGGCTCTTTGCCGCCAGTGGCCAGTTGACGGGCACGCTTGGTAGAGAGCATGACCAGCTCAAAGCGGTTATCCACGTGTTCTAGGCAGTCTTCAACGGTTACGCGGGCCATGGTATTCCTCGGAGCGAATGCAAGATGCGCGCTGCCCGGTTGGGCGAGCGGACTGAGCAGTTTAAAAAATCACCAGCGTTTAGGGAAGCGCTGATTTTTCGCGAGCCCTGGTAAAACCGCTGTAAGCGCCAATGTAAAGCCCTTGCAGCGGTTTTGGAAAGAGCTAATCAGCCAAGCAGTTCGGCGAGCAATTTGCCAAAACGCTGCTGTTGACGCTTTTGCTGGAGCTGATTGGTGCGGAAAATCGCCTTCAAATCGTCCAGTGCGTGGGCAAAATCGTCGTTGATGATCAGGTAGTCGTAGTCGACGTAGTGGCTCATTTCGCTGACGGCTTCGCGCATGCGGCCTTCGATGATCTCGTCGCTGTCCTGGCCACGGTTGGTCAGGCGCTGGTGCAAGGCTTCCAGCGATGGCGGCAGGATGAAGATCGAACGCGCCTGTGGCATCAGCTTGCGCACTTGTTCGGCGCCCTGCCAGTCGATTTCCAGGATCAGGTCGTGGCCTTCGTCCAGGGTCTGCTGCAGGTGGCTTTGCGAGGTGCCGTAGAGGTTGCCGAACACTTCGGCGCGCTCCAGGAAGTCGCCGTGTTCAATCATCTTGACGAACTCGGTGCGCTCGACGAAATGGTAGTGCACGCCGTTCACCTCACCCGGGCGCATGGCGCGGGTGGTGTGGGAGACCGAGATGCGGATCTGCTCGTCAGCGTCGGTCAGGGCCTTGACCAGGCTGCTTTTGCCCGCGCCCGAAGGGGCGGAAATGATGTAAAGGGTGCCGGTGCTGTGGGTCATGGAAGTTGCCTTACTCAATATTCTGTACTTGTTCGCGCATTTGCTCGATCAACACCTTGAGGTTGACCGCTGCCGTGGTGCTGCGCGGGTCGAAAGCCTTGGAGCCCAGTGTATTGGCTTCGCGGTTGAGTTCCTGCATGAGGAAGTCCAGGCGCCGACCGGCGGCACCGGCGGACTTGAGCACGCGGCGCACTTCGAGGATGTGGGTGCTCAGGCGGTCGAGTTCTTCGGCGACGTCGCTCTTTTGCGCCAGCAGGACCATTTCCTGTTCCAGGCGTGTCGGGTCGAGGTCGGCCTTCATGTCGGTGAAGCGGTCCAGGACCTTCTGGCGCTGGGTGGCGAGCATCTGCGGTACCAGCTCGCGCAGGGTCACCACGTCTTCTTCGATGGCGGTGAGGCGTTCGCTGATCAGGCGGGCCAGTTCGGCACCTTCACGCTCGCGGCCAGCCTTGAGCTCCTTCAAGCCCTGGTTGAACAGGGCGAGGGCTTCGGCGTTGAGGGCTTGCGGGTCAGTGGCGTCGGCCACCAGTACGCCGGGCCAGGCCAGTACTTCCAGGGGGTTCAGCGCGGCAGGCTGCTTGATCAGGCCGGCGATGGTCTCGGCGGCGGCCACCAGTTGCGCGGCGCGATCGCGGTCGATCTGCAAGGCCTTGCCGGTGGTTTCTTCGGTAAAGCGCAGGGTGCATTCCAGCTTGCCGCGGGAAATACCCTGGCGTAGTGCTTCGCGCACGGCGCCTTCGAGATCGCGGAATGATTCCGGCAGGCGCAGGTGCGGCTCCAGGTAGCGGCTGTTGACCGAGCGCAGTTCCCAGCTCAGGGTGCCTTGGACGCCGGCTTTTTCGACGCGGGCGAAGGCGGTCATGCTGTGCACCATGGAGGTACCTCGCGTTGCAGTCCCGCAAACGCGGGCTGATGGTTAAGAAGGCGCAGGATTGTAGCGCAGTGGGGCGAATGCGCCCAAACAAAGGGCGATAGGCCGGGCATTCGTAACCGAATTTTAAGAAGTGCCCCGAATCGGCTCACGGCTCTATAATGCTCGGCAGTTTTTCGTCCTCAGTACAGGTATCCCCTATGAAACGTCCAAGTGGTCGCGTTGCCGATCAGCTCCGCTCGATCCGCATCACCCGCAACTACACCAAACACGCCGAGGGTTCTGTACTGGTCGAGTTTGGCGATACCAAGGTGATCTGCACCGTCAGCGTCGAGAACGGCGTGCCGCGCTTCCTCAAGGGCCAGGGCCAGGGCTGGTTGACCGCCGAGTACGGCATGCTGCCGCGTGCGACTGGCGAGCGTAACCAGCGCGAAGCCAGCCGTGGCAAGCAAGGCGGGCGTACCCTGGAAATCCAGCGCCTGATCGGCCGCTCCCTGCGCGCGGCCCTGGACATGTCCAAGCTGGGTGACGTAACCCTGTACGTCGACTGCGACGTGATCCAGGCTGACGGCGGCACCCGCACCGCTTCCATCACCGGCGCCATGGTGGCCCTGGTTGACGCACTCAAAGTGATCAAGAAGCGTGGCGGCCTTAAGGGCGGTGACCCGCTCAAGCAAATGATCGCCGCTGTATCGGTGGGCATGTACCAGGGCGAGCCGGTGCTTGACCTGGACTACCTGGAAGACTCGGCCGCCGAGACCGACCTGAACGTGGTGATGACCAGCACCGGTGGCTTCATCGAAGTGCAGGGCACCGCCGAAGGCGCGCCATTCCAACCTGCTGAGCTGAACGCCATGCTGGCCTTGGCCCAGAAGGGTATGACCGAGATCTTCGAACTGCAGAACGCCGCACTGGCTGACTGAACCTGATTCAAGGAGAAACGCCATGAATGACAGCCAATTGCCTGTGCCTACGCCGTCCTACGAGGCGCGCCAGGGTGCGATGTTGTGTCATTTCGCGGCGTTTCTGGGGTTTGTCTTCCCCTTTGGTAGCGTTATCGGGCCGTTGATCCTGTGGCAGCTCAAGCGGGAGAAGGATGCGTTCATTGATGACCAGGGCAAGGAAGCCTTGAACTTCCAGATCACCGTGGCCATCGCCTGGATTGTTTGCATGGTGCTGGCGTTCGCGGTGATCGGGTTTTTCCTGATGATCGTGCTGGTGATCGCCACCCTGGTGCTGACTATCATTGGCGGCATCAAGGCCAACAAGGGGGTTGCTTACCGTTACCCCTTGACCTGGCGGCTGGTCAAATAATGATCGCCCACAAAAAAACCGACAGCGATGTCGGTTTTTTTGTGCCTGGGAAAAGACCTTAGATGGTCAGTGTCCAGTCGTAGTCCACGATCAGCGGCGCGTGCTGCGAGAAGCGCGGCTGGCGCGGCAAGCGTGCGCTGCGAACGAACCGGCGCAGACCAGGGGTCAGCAACTGGTAGTCGAAGCGCCAGCCCAGGTTGAGCATCTCAGCCTGTTCATTATCCGGCCACCAGCTGTACTGGTCGCCTTCACGGCTGACTTCACGCAAGGCATCCACATAGCCCATGTTGCCGACAATCTCGTCCATCCAGGCCCGTTCCGGCGCCAGGAAGCCCGGGGATTGCTGGCTGTCGCGCCAGTTCTTGATATCCAGCTTCTGTTGCGCCACGTACAGCGAGCCACAATAAATGTACTCGCGACGTTTGCGCCGCTGTTTATCCAGGTAACGGGCGAAATCGTCCATTAGCTTGAACTTCTGGTTCAAGTCTTCATCGCCGTTCTGCCCTGAAGGGAGCAGCAAGGTCGCGATGCTGACCTTATCGAAATCGGCTTGCAGGTAGCGCCCGTAGCGGTCGGCTGTCTCGAAGCCGAGGCCGCTGATGACCGCCTTGGGTTGCAACCGCGAATACAAAGCCACGCCACCTTGGGTGGGTACTTCGGCATCGCAGGCATAAAGGAAGTAGCCATCCAGTTGGAAGGCTGGGTCGTCCAGTTCAAAGGCGGAGGCGCGGGTATCCTGCAGGCAGATGACGTCGGCATTCTGGGCTTGCAGCCAACTGAGCAAACCACGCTCGACTGCAGCCTGAATACCATTAACGTTCACACTGATGATCCGCATAAATGGCCCCAAAAATCGCGTGCGTGTATGATACACGCCGTCCACCTAATTAGCTAAATCCGTGGTATCTGAGGCTTTTTTCATGCAGGCGTATCAACGCGATTTCATTCGTTTTGCCATCGATCGCGGCGTTTTGCGCTTCGGTGAGTTCACACTCAAGTCCGGGCGCACCAGCCCGTACTTCTTCAATGCTGGCTTGTTCAACTCGGGTTCGGCCCTGGCTCAACTGGGTCGTTTCTACGCGGCCGCCATCGTTGAGAGCGGTATTTCCTTCGACGTACTGTTCGGCCCGGCCTACAAGGGTATCCCTCTGGCGGCCGCGACAGCCGTGGCTTTGGCCGAACATCATGGGCAAGACCTGCCGTGGTGCTTCAACCGTAAAGAAGCCAAGGCCCACGGTGAGGGCGGTAGCCTGGTGGGTGCGCCGCTGACTGGCGATGTGCTGATCATCGATGACGTGATCACTGCCGGTACGGCCATCCGTGAAGTGATGCAGATCATCGCTTCCCAGGACGGCGCCAAGGCTGCCGGCGTATTGATCGCGCTGAACCGCCAAGAGCGCGGCAACGGTGAGTTGTCGGCGATCCAGGAAGTGGAGCGTGATTTCGGCATCCCGGTGGTGAGCATCGTGTCGTTGAACCAGGTGTTGCAGTTCCTGGAAGATGATCCGCAGCTCAAGCAGCATTTGCCTGCTGTTCGCGCTTACCGCGAGCAGTTTGGCGTTTGACCCAGAAAGTTCTGTGGAGTGGGCTTGTGTGGGAGCGGGCTTGCTCGCGAAGGCGGTGGGTCAGACATACATGTGCTGACTGACACTGCGCTTTCGCGAGCAAGCCCGCTCCCACAGTGGATCTCCACTGGTCTGTAGGTTCAAGCACATAAAAAAGGCCCCGCTCAACCAGATTGAGCGGGGCCTTTTATTTGCAGTGTTTAAGGACGCTTGCGATTACTGATCAGCGTGCCCATGCCGGTATCCGTGAAGATTTCCAGCAGTACCGCGTTCGGTACACGGCCGTCGATGATCAGCGAGCTGCCAACGCCGCCTTGCACCGCCTCCAGTGCACAGCGGATCTTCGGCAGCATGCCGCCATAGATGGTGCCGTCGGCGATCAACTCGTCCACCTGTTGCGTGGTCAAGCCGGTTAGCACTTTGCCTTCCTTGTCCATCAGGCCGGCGATGTTGGTCAGCAGCATCAGCTTTTCAGCTTTCAGCGCCTCGGCCACCTTGCCGGCCACCAGGTCGGCGTTGATGTTGTAGGACTCACCGTTGGCGCCCACGCCGATCGGCGCGATCACCGGGATGAAATCACCCTTGACCAGCAGGTTCAGCAGGTCGGTGTTCACACCCACCACTTCGCCCACCTGGCCGATGTCGATGATTTCCGGCTGGGTCATCTCCGGCGTCTGACGGGTGACGGTCAGTTTTTTCGCACGAATCAGCTCCGCATCCTTGCCGGTCAGGCCGATGGCACTGCCGCCGTGGCGGTTGATCAGGTTGACGATGTCCTTGTTGACCTGGCCGCCGAGGACCATCTCCACCACATCCATGGTCTGCGCGTCAGTGACACGCATGCCATCGATGAAGTGGCTCTCGATCGACAAGCGCTTGAGCAGGTCGCCGATTTGCGGGCCGCCACCGTGCACCACCACTGGGTTGATCCCCACAGCTTTCATCAACACGATGTCGCGGGCAAAGCCGGTTTTCAGCTCGTCGCTTTCCATGGCATTGCCGCCGTATTTGATCACCAGCGTCTTGCCGACGTAGCGTCGAATGTAGGGCAACGCTTCGGAAAGGACCTTGGCGGTGTTGGCAGCGGCTTCGCGTTCGAGGGTCATTCAGGGCTCCGGTAAAAAATCAGAACGGTAATTGGAGATCAGGGGCAACACGTTTCAACTGGGCGTGGAACACGTCCTTGATGCGCTGCAACTCAGCCTCGGTATCCGCCTCGAAACGCAGGACCAGCACCGGAGTGGTGTTGGACGCGCGAACCAGGCCCCAGCCTTTGGCGTAATCGACTCGCACACCATCAATGAGGGTCAGGTCGGCGCCTTCGCCCCATTGCGCATCGTGCAGTGCGTCAATGATGCTGAATTTGCTCTCCTCGGTCACATGGATATTGATCTCTGGCGTAGAAATATCATTCGGGAAGGTCTGAAACAGCTCTTCTGCGGAGGATTTTTCCTTGCTGAGGATCTCCAGCAGACGAGCGGCGCTGTAAATACCGTCATCAAAGCCGAACCAGCGTTCCTTGAAGAACACGTGACCGCTCATTTCGCCGGCCAACAGGGCGCCGGTTTCCTTCATTTTCTTTTTGATCAACGAGTGACCGGTCTTCCACATTAGCGGTCGGCCGCCGTATTCCTTGATCAGCGGGGTGAGGCGGCGGGTGCACTTCACGTCAAAGATGATCTCGGCGTTGGCATTGCGCGCTACCACATCACGGGCGAACAGCATCAATAGGCGGTCCGGGAACACAATCTCGCCGGTCTCGGTCACCACCCCCACGCGGTCGCCGTCGCCGTCGAAGGCCAGGCCCACGTCGGCCCCGGTTTCCTTGACCTTGGCGATCAGGTCTACCAGGTTTTCCGGCTTGCCCGGGTCCGGATGATGGTTGGGGAAGTTGCCGTCAACCTCGCAGAACAGCGGGATCACTTCGCAGTTCAGCGCTTCGAGCAGTTGCGGGGCGATCACGCCGGCCGCGCCGTTGCCGCAGTCCACCACCACTTTGAGGCGGCGCGCGAGCTTGACGTCGCGGGTAATTTCATCGGAATAGCGCTGCAGGATGTCGACCTTGGTGATGCTGCCCTGACCGCTGGTCAGGTCGTTGGTCTTCAGGCGGGTGTGCAGGGCCTGGATCTGCTCGTTGGCGAGGGTGTCGCCGGCGATGACGATCTTGAAGCCGTTGTAGTCCGATGGGTTATGGCTACCGGTGAGCATCACCCCGGACTTGCCGGCCAGGACGTTGGCGGCGTAGTACAGCGCCGGCGTAGGCACCAGGCCGACGTCGCTGACATGGCAGCCGCTGTCGGCCAGGCCCTGGATCAATTGCTCCACCAGTTCGGGGCCGGACAGGCGACCGTCACGACCGACCGATACATTCGGCTCGTCCTGGGCCAGGCTCTGGGAGCCAATGGCGCGGCCAATCCAGTAGGCGGTTTCGGCAGTCAGGGTCTTGGGCACCACGCCACGGATGTCGTAGGCGCGAAAGATGCTGTCGGGGAATGTCGGGGCTACTCGGGCTGCGGTACTCATCGCGGGGGGAAACTCCATCTGAAGGGGGCAAGGCTGGTCCCAATGTGGCTGACCGGCAGGCTCAAACTGAAGGGTATGACGGTGTTTTCGGCAGAGAGTTCGTGGTGCAAAAATGCCATCGGAGCGTGCGCTCCGTCTTTTTGTCTGCGTAATTCGTTGATTTCAAAGGGGAAATCTCGCTGATAAGGTCCGCGCATTCTTCGTCCTGAAAAGCCTTGCGGTGGCGTCGGGCCGGGCAACGGCGCCCGGCCAGATTCAGCTTAGTCAGTGACTGCCGGAATGCCCGAAGCCGCCAGCGCCGCGTTGGGTTTCATCAAATTCCTGTACCAGTTCGAAGTGCGCCTGCACCACCGGCACCAGCACTAACTGTGCAATGCGCTCGCCGACCGCGATGTTGAACGCGGTCTGGCCACGGTTCCAGCACGACACCATCAACTCGCCCTGGTAGTCCGAGTCGATCAAGCCCACCAGGTTGCCCAGCACGATGCCGTGTTTGTGGCCCAGGCCCGAGCGCGGCAGGATCAGCGCCGCCAGGCCTGGGTCGCCGACGTAGATCGACAGGCCGGTGGGAATCAGGAGGGTCTGGCCCGGCTCAAGGACGGTGTCCTCCTTCAGCATGGCGCGCAGGTCCAGGCCGGCGGAGCCTGGCGTGGCGTAGGCCGGCAGTGGGAATTCGTTGCCGATGCGGGGGTCGAGGATCTTGGCTTGCAAAGCGTGCATGGAAATTAAACCTGGTTCAGCCGTTGGGCGATAAAAGAGATCAGTTGGCGGGCAATCTTGCCCTTGCTGGTCTGGGCGAAAAGGGTGGCGTGCAGCTCGCGGTCGATCACGCTGCAGGCGTTTTCCTCGCTGTTGAAGCCGATGCTCGGGTTGGCGACATCATTGGCAACGATCAGATCGAGGTTTTTGTCCTTCAATTTGCGTGCGGCGTAGTCCAGCAAGTGCTCGGTCTCGGCGGCAAAACCGACGCTAAACGGACGGTCCGGACGGGTGGCGATGGTGGCCAGGATGTCCGGGTTGCGCACCATTTGCAGGAGCAGGCCGTCGCCGCTTGTAGGGTCTTTCTTGAGCTTTTGCGGGGCAACGACTTCTGGGCGGTAATCCGCAACCGCTGCCGAGGCGATAAACAAGTCGCAGGGAATCGCCGCTTCACAGGCCGCCAGCATGTCGCGGGCGCTGACTACGTCGATTCGCGTGACCCGATCAGGGGTGGGCAAATGCACCGGCCCGGTGATCAGCGTGACGCGTGCGCCTGCCTCAACCGCCGCTTCTGCCAAGGCAAAGCCCATTTTTCCTGAGCTATGGTTGGTGATGTAGCGCACCGGGTCGATGTTTTCCTGGGTTGGCCCGGCAGTAATCAACACGTGTTTGCCGGTCAGGGCCAGGTGCTGGAAGCACTCGGCGGCGCACAGTGCCAGGTCAGTGGCTTCGAGCATGCGACCCATGCCGACGTCGCCGCAGGCCTGGCTGCCGGACGCCGGGCCGAACACCTTGAGGCCACGGCTCTGCAGCAGTTGCGTGTTGGCCTGGGTCGCCGGGTCGCGCCACATGGCCTGGTTCATCGCCGGGGCGATGGCGACGGTGGCGTCGGTGGCCAGTACCAGGGTGGTGAGCAAGTCATCGGCGATGCCTTGGGCGAGGCGGGCGATCAGGTCGGCGGTGGCCGGGGCGATCAGCACCAGGTCGGCCCATTTGGCCAGCTCGATGTGGCCCATGGCAGCTTCGGCGGCCGGGTCGAGCAGGTCCAGGTGAACCGGGTGCCCGGACAGGGCCTGCATGGTCAGCGGGGTGATGAACTCACTGCCGCCGCGGGTCATGACCACGCGCACCTCGGCGCCTTGGTCCAGGAGCCTGCGAACCAGTTCTGCGCTCTTGTAGGCGGCAATGCCGCCGCCGACGCCGAGAACGATGCGTTTCCGATACAGACGCTGCATTGGTTTGCCTTTCCAGTTCAGTGATGCCAGTTCAGTGACGCCTGCGATGCCCCCTCCCCAGGTGAAATCGCACGCAAAAAAGAGGGCCTACGATAACACAGCGTCCGCCGGGCAACAGCGGCGCACAGATACAGGGAGGCGGGATGAGTATTCGCGATTGGCCAGTGGCGGAGCGGCCACGGGAAAAACTGTTGGAATGGGGCGCAGCGAGCCTGTCGGATGCCGAATTGCTGGCGATCTTCCTGCGTACGGGCGTTGCTGGCAGTAGTGCGGTGGACCTGGCGCGCCATCTATTGGCCCAATTTGGTGGTTTGCGCCCGTTGCTGGAGGCCAGCCAGACCGTGTTCAGCCAGCACTTGGGGCTGGGTCCGGCGAAGTTTTCCCAGTTGCAGGCGGTACTGGAAATGTCCCGGCGCCATATGGCCGAGCGGTTGCGGGTTGATTCGGTGCTGGAAAGCCCGGTAGCTGTGCGTGAATACCTCAAGGCGCTGTTACGCCATGAGCCTCACGAGATCTTTGGCTGCCTGTTTCTCGATTCAAAGCACCGGGTGTTGGGGTTCGAGGCGTTATTCCAGGGCACCATCGACGGTGCGGTGGTCTACCCCCGGCAAGTGGTCAAGCGCGCCTTGGCGTACAACGCGGCGGCATTGATTCTGTGTCATAACCATCCATCCGGGAGCGTGGAGCCCAGTGCGGCAGACCGCAGGTTGACCAAGTTGCTGCAAAAAGCCTTGGAAGTGGTGGATGTGCGGGTGCTGGACCACATCATCGTGGGCGATGGTGATCCATTGTCGATGGCGGAATATGGGTGGATGTAGCCCCGCCCGGTCAAGGCGGGGCGAGTGCTCAGGGCTTGACGCTGACCTTGGAGAAATCCTGGCGCCCGAACGGGCTCACCTGGTATCCCTCGACATTCTTGCGTGCCAGGGCAAAGGCCGTCGGGTGCGCCAGCGGCAACCACAGTGCCTGCTGCTGGATCTGCGCCTGGGCTTGTTGGTACAGCTTGCTGCGCACCCCTTGCTCGCTGGTGGTCTTGCCGGCGCTGATCAGCTTGTCCAGCGCAGGGTCGCAGTAGCGGGCGAAGTTGGTACCGGATTTCACCGCCGCGCAGGAAAACTGCGGGGTCAGGAAGTTGTCCGGGTCACCGTTGTCGCCGGCCCAGCCCATGAACAGCAGGTCGTGCTCGCCAGCCTTGGCGCGGCGGATCAATTCGCCCCACTCGATCACACGGATCTCGGCCTGGATGCCGATTTTGGCCAGGTCCGCCTGCAACAACTGTGCGCCCAGGTTTGGGTTGGGGTTCAGCAGGCTGCCGGTGGGGCGTGTCCAGATAGTGGTCTTGAAGCCGTCCTTGAGCCCGGCACGATCCAGCAAGGCCTTGGCTTTGTTCAGGTCCTGTGGATAACCCGGCAAGTCCTTGGCGTAGCTCCAGGTATTGGGCGGATAAGGGCCGTTGGCGGCTTCGGCGGTGCCTTCAAACACGGCCTTGAGGTAGCTGGCCTTGTCGAACGCCAGGTTGATCGCCTGGCGTACCTCGGGCTTGTCCAGCGGTGGATGCTGGCTGTTGATCGCCACGAAGGCGGTCATGAAGGCGGCGGTTTTCTCGACCTTGAGCGCCGCGTCTTTTTCGGCTTCGCCCACATCCAGAGGCTTGGGCGATAGGGCGATCTGGCATTCATTGCGGTGCAGTTTCTGCAGGCGCACGTTGGCGTCTGGCGTGATGGCGAAGATCAAGTTATCCACAGCCGGTTTGCCGCCGAAGTAGTCCGGGTTGGCCTTGTAGCGCACTACTGCGTCTTTCTGGAAACGCACGAAAACGAACGGCCCGGTGCCGATGGGTTGGCTGTTGAGCTTCTCGGGCGTACCGGCCTTGAGCAGTTTGTCCGCGTATTCCGCGGGGTAGATCGAGGCAAAGCCCATGCTCAGGGCGGCAAGGAAGGTGGAGTCGGCGTGATCCAGGGTGAAGCGCACGGTCAGCGGGTCGAGGGCGTCGATCTTCTTGACCAGCGTCGGCAGTTGCAGCGACTGGGCGTGGGGGAAGCCGCTCTGGGCGATCTTGTGCCATGGGTTGGCCGGGTCGAGCATGCGCTCGAAGCTGAAGCGTACGTCTTCGGCGGAAAGGGCGCGGCTTGGGGTGAAGTAGTCGGTGCGATGGAACTTCACATCCGGGTGCAGCTTGAAGGTGTAGGTCAGGCCGTCCGGCGAAACTTCCCAGCTGTCCGCCAGGCTCGGCACCAGCTTGCCGCTGGCTGCGTCGAACTCCACCAGGCGGTTCATCAGCACGTCGGCCGAGGCATTGGTGGTGGTCAGCGAGTTGTACTGCACCACATCGAACCCTTCGGGGCTGGCCTCGGTGCAGACGCTCAAGTTACTGGCGGCAGAGGCCAGCGGCGCGATAAAGAGTGGGGCGAGCAACAGCGGTAGGGCAGCGAGGCGCATGTTCGGTTTCCTTTGCAGATCGAAGGCCCATCTGCGAGTGCAGTCTGGAAAAGTCCTACCGTAGTGCTCAGATTGATAAATGACTAGCCCATTTTTGCCTGTGCTTTTGCCTCAAATGCTGTTTTCATGGCGCCTCAGCGCGTTCCGCTGTGCATTTTTTTGTGCGCGCGGGCGCTGTAAATCATTCTGTGCGACGAGTGGTCGGCTGTGACAGCGGCCCCTCCTGGCAACGGTTTAGGTGTGTTTTGCCTAGATTTACGCCGGTAAAAACACACGGGCTGTTGTTGCACTGGGGTCTTTCTGGTATAAAGCAGCGCTCTTTTCTAGGGGCCCGGTTCCTTCGCTTGTAGGTGTAGCCGGTAAGACCCTAAAGAAACGCGGCGCCTGGCGCCAAATGACTGAGAGATTAAGCGGCCAACCCATGCCGGGTTGGGCATGTGGTTTTAGAGGGCTGAGGCATGTCGAGAGTCTGTCAAGTTACCGGTAAGGGTCCGGTGACTGGGAATAACATTTCCCACGCAAATAACAAAACCCGTCGTCGTTTCCTGCCGAACCTGCAGCATCACCGCTTCTGGGTTGAAGAAGAGAAACGTTTTGTTCGCCTGCGTGTATCTGCCAAAGGCATGCGCATCATCGACAAGCGTGGCATCACTGTCGTGCTGGCCGAAATCCGTGCCGCTGGCAAGATCTAAGGAGCTCTATCATGCGTGAATTGATTCGAATGATCTCTAGCGCCGGTACTGGTCACTTCTACACTACCGACAAGAACAAGCGTACTACCCCGGACAAGCTCGAAAAGAAAATGTTCGACCCGCGCGTTCGCAAGCACGTGATCTACAAAGAAGGCAAAATCAAGTAATTGATTTTCTTCCTTGTGAAAAAAAGCCCGTCTCTCACGAGTCGGGCTTTTTTTTGCCTGTGATTTGCTGATCAGGCCTTCTGTTCAAACACCACGTAGATCTTGCGGCACGGCTCCAGCACTTCCCAGGTGCCACTGAAACCGGCAGGGATTACGAAGCGGTCGCCGGCGCGCAAGGTCTTGGCGTTACCTTCGGCATCTCGCAATACCGAAACACCCTGCACAATCTCGCAGTACTCGTGTTCGGTGTAGTTGACCTTCCACTGCCCGACTTCACCTTCCCACACGCCAGCACTCATTTGCCCACACGGACTGTTGTAGTGGTTGTAGATCGTTTGCTCAGGGTCGCCCTTGAGGATTTTTTCCGCGGCAGGGCGGTAGCGGTCGGGGGCGGTGTTGGCTTGGCTGAAGTCGACGATGTCCTGGATGCTCATGTGCGTGTCCCGTCTGGCCTGCGGTTGGAGAGCCCAAAGTCTATGTTTATTAAAATGAACATCGCAAGGGCGTTTGCCGGCGTTATGTCAAATATATTGAAACATCCCCAGCGGCTGGTTTAGGGTGGCTGCTGCCTTGAGCCGAACAGCAGGCTGGCCGGGCAAGCATTCTTTGAGGCTGCCGGGGGACATCACCTGGCCCTTGTATTCAATAAGAGGAGGACACTCGCATGACCACCCTGACCCGTGCCGACTGGGAACAACGCGCCAAGGATCTGAAGATCGAAGGCCGCGCCTACATCAACGGCGAATACACCGCCGCCGCGTCCGGCGACACGTTCGAATGCATCAGCCCGGTCGATGGCCGCCTGCTGGGCAAGGTTGCCAGTTGCGACGCCGCCGACGCCCAGCGCGCCGTGGAGAACGCCCGCGATACCTTCAATTCCGGTGTCTGGTCGCGCTTGGCGCCAGCCAAACGCAAGTCCGCCATGATCCGTTTCGCCGCGCTGCTCAAGGCCAATGCCGAAGAGTTGGCGCTGCTCGAAACCCTGGACATGGGTAAGCCGATCAGCGACTCCCTCAATGTCGACGTGGCCGGTGCTGCCAACGCCCTGAGCTGGAGCGGAGAGGCCATCGACAAGATCTACGACGAAGTCGCCGCGACGCCTCACAATCAGCTGGGCCTTGTCACCCGTGAACCCGTCGGCGTTGTTGCGGCCATCGTGCCGTGGAACTTCCCGCTGATGATGGCCTGCTGGAAACTGGGGCCTGCGCTGTCCACCGGTAACTCGGTGATCCTCAAGCCGTCCGAAAAATCCCCGTTGACCGCCATCCGTATCGCTGCCCTGGCGGTTGAGGCCGGCATTCCAAAAGGCGTGTTCAACGTGCTGCCGGGCTACGGCCATACCGTGGGCAATGCACTGGCATTGCACATGGACGTCGACACTCTGGTGTTCACCGGTTCAACCAAGATCGCCAAGCAACTGTTGATCCGCTCCGGCGAGTCGAACATGAAGCGCGTTTGGCTGGAAGCCGGTGGCAAGAGCCCGAACATCGTGTTCGCCGATGCGCCAGACCTGCAAGCCGCTGCCGAATCCGCCGCCGGGGCGATCGCCTTCAACCAGGGCGAAGTTTGCACCGCCGGTTCGCGTCTATTGGTCGAGCGCTCGATCAAAGACAAATTCCTGCCACTGGTGATTGAGGCCCTCAAGGGCTGGAAACCAGGCAACCCGCTGGACCCGGCCACCAACGTCGGCGCACTGGTGGACACCCAGCAGATGAACACCGTGTTGTCCTACATCGAAGCTGGCCACGCAGATGGCGCCAAATTGGTCGCGGGCGGCAAGCGTACCCTGGAAGAAACCGGTGGCACTTACGTTGAGCCAACGATCTTCGATGGCGTGACCAACGCCATGAAGATTGCCCAGGAAGAGATCTTTGGCCCAGTCCTGTCGGTGATTGCCTTTGATAGCGCTGAGGAAGCCGTCAAGATTGCCAACGACACCATCTACGGCCTGGCCGCAGCGGTGTGGACGGCGGATATCTCCAAGGCCCACCTGACCGCCAAGGCCCTGCGTGCGGGCAGCGTGTGGGTTAATCAATACGATGGCGGCGATATGACTGCACCGTTCGGTGGCTTCAAACAGTCGGGTAATGGCCGCGACAAGTCGCTGCATGCGTTCGACAAGTACACCGAGCTGAAGGCGACCTGGATCAAGCTCTAAGCAACACTGCTGATCACCTGTAGGAGCGAGCTTGCTCGCGAAGAGCTTGAAGGTGCCGCGTTTATCCAAGATGAACGCGACATCATTAACGTTTTTCGCGAGCAAGCTCGCTCCTACAGTTCGTTTTGCAAACCCGAAAATAATCCACAGGAGCGCACACATGCGTTGGGCGACCTATTTCGCCGTATTGGCCTCGGTCCTCAGCGTCGGGCTGGCCCTGGGCGTGAGCATGCCGTTGGTGTCCCTGCGCCTGGAGGGCTGGGGTTATGGCAGTTTCGCCATTGGTGTGATGGCTGCGATGCCGGCCTTTGGCGTGCTGTTGGGCGCGAAGGTTTCCAGCCGTATGGCCGCATGGCTGGGCACAGCCAACCTGATGCGCCTGTGTCTGTGGGGCGGCGCAGTGTCCATTGGCTTGCTGGCAATTCTGCCGAGCTACCCGGTGTGGCTGGTGCTGCGGCTGATGATCGGGGTGATCCTGACCATCGTGTTTATCCTGGGTGAAAGCTGGATCAACCAGTTGGTGGTGGAGCAATGGCGTGGCCGCCTGGTGGCGCTGTATGGCTGCAGTTATGCCCTGAGCCAATTGTCTGGCCCTTTGTTGCTGGGGGTTATCGGCACTGACCATGATTACGGCTTCTGGGTCGGCGTTGGCCTGTTGGTGGTGGCGCCGGTCCTGTTGTTGGGGCGTTCCGGTGCGCCTACCGCCGATTCCTTTAGCGTGACGTTCGGCGATCTGTGGCGCTTCTGCCTGGGCCTGCCGGCGATTGCCTGGGCGGTGGCGTTGTTCGCCGCGTTTGAAGCGATGATTCTGACGTTGCTGCCGGTGTATTGCCTGCAACAGGGCTTCACCGCCGAGATCGCCCTGGCCATGGTCAGTACAGTGGTGGTTGGCGACGCGCTGTTGCAATTGCCCATCGGCGCGCTGGCCGACTACCTGCCGCGACGCACGTTGTTCCTGGGGTGTGCTGTGCTGTTGCTGGTGTCGAGCCTGGCAATTCCACTGGTATTGCATACGCCGCTGATCTGGCCGATTTGGGTGCTGTTTGGCGCCAGTGCGGGCGGGCTGTTCACGCTGTCGTTGATCCTTATTGGAGAACGTTACCGTGACGATGCGCTGGTGCGCGCCAATGCCCATGTGGCGCAACTGTGGGGGATTGGCTGCTTGATAGGGCCGTTGGTGGCTGGTGCAGGTAGTCAGTGGATCAGCGGGCATGCGTTGCCGTTTTTAATGGCGGCGGGTGCGTTGGGATTAGTGGTGTTATTGCTGCGCCAGGGTGCATTTGGGGCGACTCAACCTGCCTGATTTTGGAATGCGGTCGAGTGTGGGAGCGGGCTTGCTCGCGAATGCGGTGTATCAGCCAAGTAATCTGTCACTGATACACCGCATTCGCGAGCAAGCCCGCTCCCACAATTGGATCTGTGTTGTATTTAAAGCATGCGTTCCAGGCCTACGCTGGTGGCAAACCACGCATTGAACCTGCGCCACCAACTCCCCGGCTCGCGGTCCAAGGTGTGCAGATGCCCGTCATCCTCGGTCACCCACACCACCTGGCCATCCTGTAACTTCGCCTCGTAACTCAACGCCGGCGCCATGCCCTGCAGCGCCAGGTTGCGCACGTGTTCCGCCAGCTCCGGGCTGTCCACCAGCACGCCGACCTCCGTGTTCCACAGCACGGAACGCGGGTCGAAGTTGAACGAGCCGATAAACGACTTCTCGCGATCAAAAATCATCGCCTTGCTGTGCAGGCTCGAATCCGAACCCCGAAAGCTGCCGCGTCGAAACAGGTGAGGCCCGCTGCCACCGCCGCCATCGCCCGGCTGGCGGCGCAGTTCATAGAGTTTCACCCCATGCTCCAGCAATGCCTTGCGATACGGCGCGTAGCCACCGTGCACGGCCGGTACGTCGGTGGCTTCCAGTGAGTTGGTCAACAGGCTTACCGATACGCCCGCGTCGGCGCGACCGGTCAGGTACACCAACCCCGGTTCCCCGGGAACGAAGTACGCCGAGATCATCATCAGCTCGTGGTTGACGCCTTCGAGTTGCGGCGCCAGTTGGGTGGTGAGCAGCAGCCGCGGGTCCGGCTCGGCGGTGGCCAGCACCTTGCTGGGAGCATCCCACAGCGCCTGGTTCCAGGCCCAGATCAGCTCGCGGCGCCAGATGTCCATGCGCGGCTGGGTCTGGTAGGTGCGCAAGCGGTTGTACAACGCATGATTCTGCTGGCGCGATTCGGCCAGCGACGCTTGCAAGCGCTCGCGCACGGCGGACAGGTCGCCTTTGGAGGGGCTGATGGACACAAAGTCATCAATCGGCTTGCTCAGGGCGCTGTTCCAGTACTGGTCGAAACTGTGCCCGAGTTGCTCGGCCACCGGGCCCACGCTGAGCATGTCGATATCGGTGAAGTTCAGGTTGGGCTCGGCGTCGAAATACTCATCCCCCAGGTTGCGCCCTCCGACGATGGCCACGCTGTTGTCTGCCAGCCACAGCTTGTTGTGCATGCGCCGGTGTTGCAGCGACAGGTTGAACAAGCGGCCCATGGCTCGGGTAACGCCGGTGCTGCGGCCCAGGTGCAGCGGGTTGAACAGGCGGATTTCGATCTTGGGGTGGGCGGCGAGGGTGGCGATGAGCTGGTCGAGGCCGTCGCTGGTGGTGTCGTCCAGCAGGATACGTACTCGCACGCCACGGTCGGCAGCCTTGAGTAGTTCATCCACCAGCATGCGCGTGCTAATGCCGTCGTGGACGATGTAGTACTGCAAGTCGAGGCTGGTTTGGGCGTTGCGGATCAGCTCGGCACGGGCCATGAAAGCTTCGCTGCTGTTGGGCAGCAGGCGAAAGCCCGAGCGGCCCTGGTACGGCGCGGCCTGGGCCTGGATCGAACGGCCAAACGAGGACTGTGTGGCAGGTAGGGCGTCGCTGGGGATGCGCGGCGTACTCACCGTCGCGCAGCCGCCCAGGGTCAGGGCTCCCAACAGGAAAAACGGTAATAGCCGTTGCATCTTCAAGGGAGTCGCTTCCAGATCAGGGCGGTTGTCGGCATATGACGGTTATTTCCCGTGAAAGGTCAGTCCACCGTTTCAGCCAACAGTTTGATTGCGGCAGCGCCGACTTTGCGCACGGCCTCTTCAATCTGCGGGGATGGCTTGGCACCGTAGTTCATGCGCAGGCAGTTGCGGTACTTACCGGACGCCGAAAAGATACTTCCCACCGCCACCTGTACGCCTTGTTCGATCAAGATGCGGTTGAGCTTGAGCGTATCAAAACCTTCCGGCAGCTCGACCCACAGCATAAAGCTGCCCTGAGGCCGACTGGCGCGGGTGCCCGCCGGGAAATAGCGGCTGACCCAATCGAGCATCAAGTCGCGATTGCGCTGGTATTGGGTGCGCATCCGCCGCAAATGCGGCTCGAAGTGCCCGCCCTTGAGAAATTCGGCAATGGCGATCTGCGGCTGCGTGGCGGTGGAGCCGGTGCTGATGTATTTCATGTGCAGCACCCGTTCCAAATACCGACCGGGCGCAACCCAACCGATGCGCAGGCCAGGCGCCAGGGTTTTCGAGAACGAACTGCACAGCAGCACACGGCCGTCTTCGTCGAAGGACTTGATGGTGCGCGGGCGCGGGTAGCTGTAGGCCAACTCGCCATACACATCGTCTTCAATGACTGCCACGTCAAAGCGCTGGGCCAGGGTGAGCAGCGCCCGCTTGCGCGCCTCCGGCATGATGTAGCCCAGGGGGTTGTTGCAGTTGGGGGTCAGTTGGATGACCTTGATCGGCCATTGCTCCAGCGCCAGTTCCAAGGCCTCAAGGCTGATGCCGGTGATGGGGTCGGTGGGGATTTCCAGGGCCTTCATGCCCAGGCCCTTGAGGGTCTGCATGGCGCCATGAAAGCTGGGGGAGTCCACCGCGACGATATCGCCGGGCTCGCAAATGGCATGGATGCTGGCGGACAGCGCCTCGTGGCAGCCGGTGGTGATCACGATGTCGTCGGCGGTCAGTTGGCAGCCGGAATCCAATGACAGCCGGGCGATCTGTTCGCGCAGTTCCATACAGCCAAGGATGTTGTCGTAATACAGGCCGGGCAGGTCCTGGCGGCGGCTCACGCGGGCCAGGCTGCGCAGCAGGGGCTTGAGGGTGGGGGACAGCACATCCGGCATGCCACGGCCCATCTGTATGACGTCTTTGCGGGGCACCGCGCGGATCAATTCCAGCACTTGGTCCCACTGGGAAATTTCCACTGGGCGCTGTGCCGGGCGACCGACTTCCGGCAGGGCCGGCAACTCTCGACCGACGGGCACAAAGTAGCCGGATTTCGGCTTGGGCATCGCCAGGCCATTGTCTTCCAGCACGCGATAGGCCTGTTGCACGGTGCTCAGGCTGACCCCATGTTCGACACTCAAGGCCCTTACAGAGGGCAGCCGGTCACCAGGGCGATAGAAGCCTTGTTCGATGCGGGTGCCCAGTAATTCGGCGAGGTTGACGTATAGGGTCATGGCGGCCACTCCCGGAGGACCATTACAGATACACGGAAAATACAGGATTCAGCTGCCCGAAGGCAGTCTCTGTATGGATTTAATAAAAGTGGGTTGAATCTGTAATGGTTTTGCCCCGGCGCTCATTCTTGTCACTCAAGGCAACAAGCCAATGAGAGGCAGCAAAATGAACGGCATGAGCGATGTGCGGCTGGCGTTACACAGTCAGGAACTGGAAGCAGGGCAGGAGCGCGCCGTGTCGGCGCCGACCGAGAGCCGCTGGGGTCTGTTCTGGCAGCGCCGCCACACACGCAAGGCGTTGCTGGAGCTGACCCGCGAACAACTGAGGGATGTGGGCTTGACCGCCGAACAGGCGCGCCAGGAAGGCTTGAAGCCGTTCTGGCGCAGCTGACTCACACCAGCTCTTTGAGCCGGTGCCAGAGCATCCCCAGCGCCAGCAGCGGCGAGCGCAGATGTTTGCCGCCGGGGAAGGTGATGTGCGGCACCTGGGCAAACAGGTCGAAACGCCCCTGCTGCTGGCCGCTGATGGCTTCGGCCAGCAGCTTGCCCGCCAGGTGCGTGGCGTTGAGGCCGTGGCCTGCGTAGGCCTGGGCGTAATACACGTTGGGTTGGTCGGCCAAACGGCCAATCTGCGGCAGGCGGTTGGCGCCGATGCCGATCATGCCGCCCCACTGGTAGTCGATCTTCACGTCGGCCAGTTGTGGGAACACCTTGAGCATCTTTGGCCGCATATAGGCGCCGATATCCTGGGGATCACGTCCGGAGTAGTGGCAGGCCCCACCGAACAATAAACGTCGGTCAGCGGACAGTCGGAAGTAGTCCACGGTGACCCGCTGGTCACACACCGCCATGTTCTGCGGCAGCAGGTTGGCGGCTTGCGCCTCGCTCAGCGGCTCGGTGGCGATGATGTAACTGCCAGCGGGCAGCACCTTGCCGCCCAACTGCGGGTTGAGGCCGTTGAGGTAAGCGTTGCAGGCCAGCACCAGGGTTTTGGCGCGCACGGTACCTTGGGCGGTGTGCACCTTGACCTCAGGGCCGTAGTCGATGCGCGTCACTTCGGACTGTTCAAACAGCTTCACGCCCAACTGTTGCGCGGCAGCGGCTTCGCCGAGTGCCAGGTTGAGCGGGTGCAGGTGGCCGGAGCCCATGTCGATCATGCCGCCTACGTAGCGCTCGGAGCCGATCACGCTGCTCATCTCTTGCGCTTGCAGTAGGCGCACTTCATGGCGATAGCCAAGGCTGCGCAATTCTTCTGCGTCTTCGGCCAGGCCTTGCAGGTCGCGGGGTTTGTTGGCGAGGTCGCAATAGCCCCAGGTGAGGTCGCAGGGGATCTGGAAGCGTTCGACGCGCTCGCGCACGATCTCTACAGCCTCCAGGCCCATCAGCTTGAGCTGGCGCACGCCGTCAGTGCCGATCACATTGGCAAACTGGTCCAGGCCGTGGCCAACGCCGCGAATCAACTGGCCGCCGTTGCGCCCGCTGGCGCCCCAACCGATCTTGCGTGCTTCCAGCAGCACCACGTTGAAGCCGCGCTCAGCCAGCTCCAAAGCCGTATTGAGCCCCGAATACCCACCGCCAATCACGCACACATCGCACGCCACTTCGCCGGTCAATGCCGGGTAATCGGGCTGCGGCACGCTGCTGGCGGCGTAGTAGGAAGTGGTGTGCCGGGCGCTGGCAGTCATGGGGAGCATCCCTGTTTGGAAAATTTGACGCAGGATACAGCGGTCGGACGAAGCTGTCTCAGCGCCGGCTTTTGCGGCAGAATCCACGCCTATCCGCCGTTTGGTACCTGTTTCGATGAGTTGCAACAGCCAGAAAGTCAGTGCACTGCGTAGGCAGATTCCCTCGTTCGAGTGCGTTCCCGGCTGTCACGACTGCTGTGGGCCAGTGACCACCTCGCCCGAGGAAATGTCGCGCCTGCCGCGCAAGACCGCTGCCGAGCAGGATGCGGCCATGGATGAACTGAACTGCGTGCACCTGGGGCCCAACGGCTGCACCGTGTATGACGAGCGGCCGCTGATCTGCAGGCTGTTCGGCACCACCAAGACGCTGCCATGCCCGAATGGGCGCCGGCCTGTGGAACTGATTCATCCGCGGGTGGAGAAACAGATCCATGAGTACATGGCGAGTACGCGGCAGGTGCTGGTCTAGCAGGTGTACGCAGTTCAAATGTGGGAGCTGGTTTTTGTGGCGAGGGAGCTTGCTCCCGCTGGGCTGCGTAGCTGCCCCAAAAAGCTTGGGAGCGCTTCGCACTCCAGCGGGAGCAAGCTCCCTCGCCACAGCAAGCCCCCTCCCACATAGACCTCATTTCTCCAGTCAGTCCGGGATCGGCAGGTTCAGGCTCTCTTTCACCTCTTCCATCACGATATAGCTCTTGGACTCCCGCACATGGGGCAGTTTGAGCAAGATATCCCCCAGCAGTTTGCGGTACGAAGCCATCTCCGAAATCCGCGCCTTCACCAGGTAGTCGAAGTCACCCGACACCAGGTGGCACTCCAGCACATGGGGCAGTTTCAGCACCGCGCGGCGGAACTCTTCAAAGGTGTCGCCCGATTTGTAGTCCAGGCTGATCTCGACAAATACCAGCAAACTCCCCTTCAAATGCTGGGGATTGAGCCGTGCGTTGTAGCCCATGATGATCCCTTCGCGCTCCAACCGGCGTACACGTTCGGTGCACGGCGTGGTCGAAAGGCCGACCTTTTCCCCCAGCTCGGTGAACGAAATACGCCCGTCGGTTTGCAGGATGCGCAGGATGTTGCGGTCGATCTTGTCCAGCTCCCGCTTGGTCTGGGTGTTGGTACGCATAGGGGATACGCCTCTGTGAAAAGCTTTTTTGCCGAGAATTGTCGCCAAATATAGGCACTTATATAGTGAAATGCACTGGCAATAGTTTTTTACACTGCGCCCATCATTGCTCGAATAACACACGTCAGCGGCCAAGCCCGCGATGAGGATCTAAAAATGCGCGTTCTGGTCTTGGGTAGCGGCGTCATTGGGGTGACCAGTGCCTACTATTTGGCGCGGGCCGGTTTTGAAGTGGTCGTTGTCGACCGTCAGCCCGCCGCTGCCATGGAAACCAGCTTCGCCAACGCCGGCCAAGTGTCCCCAGGCTACGCCTCGCCATGGGCCGCGCCGGGCGTGCCGCTCAAGGCCATCAAGTGGTTGCTGCAACGCCACGCACCGCTGGCCATCAAGGCCACCGCTGATATCGATCAATACCTGTGGATGGCGCAGATGCTGCGCAACTGCACCGCCAGCCGTTATGCAGTGAACAAAGAGCGCATGGTGCGCCTGTCCGAATACAGCCGGGACTGCCTCGACGAACTGCGTGCCGAGACCGGCATTGCCTACGAAGGCCGCAGCCTGGGGACGACCCAACTGTTCCGCACCCAGGCCCAGCTTGATGGCGCCGCCAAGGACATCGCCGTACTGAAAGAGTCCGGCGTGCCCTTCGAGCTGCTCGACCGCGCCGGCATCGCCCGCGTTGAACCGGCCCTGGCCAGCGTCACCGATATCCTCGCTGGTGCGTTGCGCCTGCCGAACGACCAGACCGGCGACTGCCAGATGTTCACCACCCGCTTGGCCGATATGTGCAAGCAACTGGGTGTGGAATTCCGTTTTGAGCAAGACATCCAGCGCCTCGACTACGCAGGCGAGCGCATCAACGGCGTGTGGATCGACGGCAAGCTGGAAACCGCCGACCGCTACGTGCTGGCGCTCGGCAGCTATTCGCCAAAACTGCTCAAGCCGCTGGGGATCAAGGCGCCGGTGTACCCGCTCAAGGGTTATTCGCTGACCGTGCCGATCACCAACCCGGCGATGGCGCCGACCTCGACCATTCTCGACGAGACCTACAAGGTCGCGATCACCCGTTTCGACAACCGCATCCGTGTCGGTGGCATGGCTGAAATAGCCGGTTTTGACCTGTCCCTTAACCCGCGTCGGCGCGAAACCCTGGAGATGATCGTCAACGACCTTTATCCTCAGGGCGGCGATCTGGCCCAGGCTTCGTTCTGGACCGGTTTGCGCCCGACCACACCCGACGGCACGCCGATTGTCGGTGCCACGCCGTTCAAGAACCTGTTTCTGAATACCGGCCATGGCACCCTCGGTTGGACCATGGCCTGTGGCTCCGGCCGTTTGCTGGCCGACCTGATGGCGAAAAAGACCCCGCAGATCAGCGCCGCAGGCCTCGATATTTCCCGTTACGGCAACCACCAGGAGTCCGCCAAACATGTCAATCCAGCGCCAGCTCACCAATGAGCGCATGAGCCAGATCGTTGTCCACAGCGGTACCGTGTATCTGGCAGGGCAAGTCGGCGACGACATGAACGCCGGGATTGAACAGCAAACCCGTGAAACCCTGGCCAATATCGAACGTTTGCTGGACCTGGCCGGCACCGACAAGACCAAGTTGTTGTCGGTGACGATTTACCTCAAAGACATTGATGCCGATTTTGCCGGCATGAATGCGGTGTGGGACAAGTGGCTGCCCAAAGGCGTCGCGCCGGCCCGTGCCACGGTTGAAGCCAAGTTGTGCGAGCCGGAAATTCTGGTAGAGCTGTCTGTTGTAGCTGCACTGCCTTAAACACCGAGCCCGGTACCGCTACAGGTGCCGGTTTTTATATCACCCTGCCGCCTAGAAGCCTGCCGCCATGCGTCCTGCCCGTGCCCTGATCGACCTCCAAGCCCTGCGCCACAACTACCAATTGGCCCGTGAAGTCACGGGGGCCAAGGCCCTTGCCGTGGTCAAGGCCGATGCCTACGGCCATGGTGCCGTGCGCGTGGCCCAGGCGCTGGAAGCCGAAGCCGACGGGTGTGCCGTGGCCTGCATCGAAGAAGCATTGGAGCTGCGCGCCGCCGGTATTCGTGCGCCGGTGCTGTTGTTGGAAGGTTTTTTCGAAGCCAGTGAACTGCCGCTGATCAACGAGCATGACTTGTGGTGTGTGGTGCATTCGCTGTGGCAACTGGAGGCGATTGAGCAAGCCAAGCTGAGCAAGCCCCTGACTATCTGGCTCAAGCTCGACTCGGGCATGCACCGCGTTGGCCTGCACCCCAAGGATTACCACGAGGCCTACCAACGGCTACTGGCCAGCGGCAAGGTGGCCAAGATCGTACTGATGAGCCACTTCGCCCGCGCCGATGAACTCGATTGCGTGCGTAGCGATGAACAAGTGGCGGTATTCGAAGCGGCGCGCCAAGGCCTATCGGCCGAAGTGAGCCTGCGCAACTCGCCGTCGGTGATGGGCTGGCCGAATGTGGTCAGCGACTGGGTGCGCCCGGGCATCATGCTCTACGGCGCCACGCCGTTTGGCGAAGACCAGGCCGTGGCAGCGCGTTTGCAGCCGGTAATGACCCTGGAATCGAAAGTGATCTGCGTGCGTGAGCTGCCGGCCGGCGAGCCAGTGGGCTACGGCGCCAGGTTTATCACGCCCAAACCGATGCGCATCGGTGTGGTTGCCATGGGCTATGCCGATGGTTACCCACGTCACGCGCCAACTGGAACGCCGGTGCTGGTAGCCGGGCAGCGCAGCCAATTGCTCGGCCGCGTGTCCATGGACATGCTGTGCATCGACCTGACGGACGTGCCCCAGGCCGGTCTCGGTTCCACGGTGGAACTGTGGGGCAAAAACATCCTGGCCAGCGACATTGCTGTGGCTGCCGAAACCATCCCCTACCAGATCTTTTGCAACCTGCGCCGCGTGCCGAGGCTCTATTCCGGGGATTGATCTTCAGGTACGAACACTGCTGCCCGGGATTTAGGCCCAAGTGTTGTAAATACTGAACGCTGTCGCCATGATAACGCTCAATTACAACAAAGCCTGAATCCTAGGAGGCTCCTGCATTGGACGTCGGCGAACGACTGCAATCCATCCGTAAACTGAAGGGTCTTTCCCAGCGTGAGCTCGCCAAGCGCGCGGGTGTCACCAACAGCACCATTTCGATGATCGAAAAAAACAGCGTCAGCCCCTCGATCAGCTCCTTGCGCAAGGTGCTGGGTGGCATCCCCATGTCCATGGTCGAGTTCTTTTCCGAGGAGATCCTCCAGGAAATACCGACGCAGATCGTCTATAAAGCCAATGAGCTGATCGACATCTCTGACGGCGCCGTCACCATGAAACTGGTAGGTCGGGCGCACCCCAGTCGGGCGATTGCGTTTCTCAACGAAATCTACCCGCCAGGTGCCGACACCGGCGAAGAAATGCTCACCCACGAAGGCGAGGAAACCGGGATCCTGGTGGAAGGACGCCTGGAATTGGTGGTCGGTCTTGAAACTTTTGTGCTCGAAGCTGGCGATAGCTACTACTTTGAAAGCACCAAGCCCCATCGTTTTCGCAATCCGTTCGACGTGCCGGCGCGACTAATCAGCGCAGCCACACCCGCGAACTTTTAAAGAAGAGGCGCCCTGCCAGCGTTGCAGAGGCACCCGCAGCAGTAACCGTGCGGCCGAATCTCCCTTTATTTAATAGGGTTGTTTCGGCCCGGCGGGCTAACCGTTATACTTTCGCCGCCTGCGAAACCGTGGCCGCAGGCGTGAATAGCCACCATTGAGGGTGAACGCGTGAACCTAATTATGAAAATGCTGGCTGCACCAGCAACCGTACTGGCCCTATGGGCTGTCAGCGCTCAAGCTGCGACCAATGACGATATTGCCAAGCGCCTGGAGCCTGTGGGCCAGGTGTGTGTCCAGGGTCAGGAATGCAAGGGTATGGAAGTCGCGGTTGCCGCTGGCGGCGGCGGGGCGAAAACCCCGGATGACATCATCGCCAAGCACTGCAACGCCTGCCACGGTTCCGGCCTGTTGGGTGCCCCAAAAATCGGCGACACCGCCGCCTGGAAAGAACGCGCCGACCACCAGGGCGGCCTCGACGGCATCCTGGCCAAGGCGATTACGGGCATCAATGCCATGCCGCCTAAAGGCACCTGTGCTGATTGTTCGGATGACGACCTCAAGGGCGCCATCAAGAAGATGTCCGGGCTCTAATCAGCCGATCTTCGCCAAAAATGCCGCTTACGAGCGGCTTTTTTGTGCCCGTCAATTTTGTTTCAGTGCTGGCCATTGCAGCAAACACCCGCCACGCTCTGTCCAACCCCTAATCACGCAATGTTGAGGAGGCTCGGATGGTGCAGTTGTGTTCAATCGAACAAGCAGTTGACGACGTACTGGCGCGCTTGCCGGCCCATATCCACATGGGCATGCCCCTGGGCCTGGGCAAGCCCAACCTGTTCGCCAATGCGTTGTACCGGCGCATCGCCAAGTTGCCGCAGCGGTCGCTGACAATCTACACCGCGCTGAGCCTGGGTCGCCCGCCGCTGGGGGATGGCTTGCAAAAGCGCTTTCTCGAACCCTTTATCGAGCGGGTGTTTGGCGATTACCCCGAGCTGGATTTTCTCGCCGACTTGCACAAAGACAGCCTGCCCAAAAACATCCATGTGCAGCAGTTCTTTATGCAGCCCGGCAGCTTGCTCCACAGCGAGTCGGCCCAGCAGGACTACGTGAGCAGCAACTACAGCCACGCCGCCCGCGATATCAACGCCGCCGGCCTGAACCTGGTGGCGCAGTTGGTGGCCAGCAGCAGCGAACACCCGGACCGCCTGAGCCTGAGTTGCAACCCGGATATCACCCTCGACCTGCTGCCGATGATCGCCAAGCGCCGTGACGCCGGGGAAACCATCCTGATCGTCGGCCAGGTTCACACCGATTTGCCCTACATGCCCGGCGATTCCGAGTTGGGCATGGATGCCTTCGATTACCTGTTGGATGAAAAGGACAGCACCGCGCTGTTCTCCACGCCGAATATGCCGGTGGGGTTCCAAGACCACTTTATCGGTCTGCATGCCAGCACTCTGGTGCGCGATGGCGGCACCTTGCAGATTGGCATCGGCTCCATGGGCGATGCATTGACCGCTGCGTTGCTGGCGCGCCAGGCCGATAACGAGGCGTACCGGTTACTGCTGACCGATCTGGATGTGTACCAATGGGCGCCGCTGATCAGCCATGAGGGCGGCGTCGATCCGTTCGCCCGTGGCCTCTACGGTTGCAGCGAAATGTTCGTCAACGGTCTGCTGGTGCTGGCGGATGCGGGGATTGTGCGGCGCAAGGTCTACCCAGATGTGGCAACCCAGGAACAGGCGAATGCCGGTACGTTGGATGATGCTGCACAGCCCGATGGTGTCTCGATCCACGGTGGCTTCTTCCTTGGCCCGCGCAGTTTCTACCAGCGCTTGCAGGAAATGACCCACGCCAAGCGCCTTGAATTCAACATGACCCGCATCAGCTACATCAACGAGCTGTACGGCCAGGAAGAACTCAAGCGCCTGCAACGCCAGGATGCGCGGTTTATCAACAGCGCGATCATGGTGACCTTGCTTGGCGCCGGTGTGGCTGACCAGTTGGAAGATGGCCGAGTACTCAGCGGCGTCGGCGGGCAGTACAACTTCGTCGCCCAAGGCCACGCGCTGGAAGGTGCGCGGTCGATCCTGATCTTGCGCAGCTGGCGTGAATCGGCGGGAGAGGTGAGTTCCAATATTGTCTGGGACTACGGCCACTGCACCATTCCCCGGCATCTGCGGGATATCGTCATCACCGAGTACGGCATCGCCGACCTGCGCGGTCAGACGGATGCCAAGGTGATCGAGGCGTTGCTCAATATCACCGACTCGCGTTTCCAGGAGGGTTTGATCGAGCAGGCGCAACAGGCCGGCAAACTGCCCAGGGACTTCCAATTGGATCCGCGCTTTGCCGACAACACGCCGGAGCGGCTCAAGGGTATTCAGGCGCGGCATCGACGGTTGTTTCCGGAGTACCCGCTGGGCAGTGATTTCACGGATGAGGAACGGGATCTGTTGCGGGCGCTGAATTGGCTCAAGAGCAAATTCAAACTGACGGAGATGTTGGAGTTGGGCAAGGCGGCGCTGGATGCGCCGGAGCCGGAGGCTTTTCCCGCGCATCTGGAGCGGATGGGGTTGGATAAGCCGGAGGGGCTGAAAGAGGATTTGTATCAGCGCTTGTTGCTCGCCGGCCTACAGGCCACCGCGCACTGACAAACACCACAAAACCAAATGTGGGAGCGGGCTTGCTCGCGAATGCGGTGTATCAGTCGGTAAATCTGCTGACTGACACTCCGCATTCGCGAGCAAGCCCGCTCCCACATTTTGATCTGTGTTCGCAGCGAATTACTCGATGAAGGTCACTACACCACCCGCCAACGACTTCACCCGCGCCAACGACTCAACCCGATAACCCTGCGCATCCAATTCCGCACGACCACCCTGGAACGACTTCTCGATCACGATCCCCAAACCGGCAACGGTTGCGCCGGCCTGCTTGATGATCGAAATCAGCGCCTGGGACGCCTTGCCGTTGGCCAGGAAGTCATCGATCACCAGCACGCGGTCGCTGCTGGTCAGGTGGCGCGGGGAGATCGCCACGGTGCTTTCAACCTGCTTGGTGAACGAGTACACGGTCGCCGACAGCAGGTTTTCAGTCAGGGTCAGGGACTGGTGCTTGCGCGCGAAAATCACCGGAACGCCCAGGTTCAGGCCGGTCATGATCGCCGGCGCAATGCCTGAGGCTTCGATGGTGACGATCTTGGTGATGCCCGAGTCCTTGAACAGCGCGGCGAATTCGTCGCCGATCAGCTTCATCAGCGCCGGGTCGATCTGGTGGTTCAAAAAGGCGTCGACCTTGAGTACCTGATCGGAAAGCACGATGCCTTCTTCGCGAATTTTCTTGTGCAGTGCTTCCACGGAAAGCTTCCTCTGTTGGCGCAACGTGCGCCGAAAGTAGATTAAAAAGTAGTCGATTCTAGCGCTTTAACATCGCGCGTATGTCCGCCAAGGCAGTGTTGCCGCGCACGGCCTTCACCTCGGTCGGGGTGTCGTCATTGCCTTCCCAGGCCAGGTCGTCTGGCGGCAGTTCGTCCAGGAACCGGCTGGGGGCACAATCGATGATCTCGCCGTATTGCTTGCGCTTGGCGGCAAAGGTAAAGGCCAACGTCTGACGTGCGCGGGTAATGCCCACGTAGGCCAGGCGGCGTTCTTCTTCGATGGTGTCGGCTTCGATGCTGGAGCGGTGCGGGAGGATTTCTTCTTCCATGCCCATGATGAACACGTAAGGGAATTCCAGGCCTTTGGAGGCATGCAAGGTCATCATCTGCACACCTTCGGCGCCGTCTTCCTCTTCTTGCTGGCGCTCAAGCATGTCGCGCAGCACCAGCTTGCCGATGGCGTCTTCGACGGTCATCTCGCCGTCTTCGTCTTTTTCCAGGGTGTTCTTCAGCGCTTCGATCAGGAACCAGACGTTGCCCATGCGGTAGTCGGCGGCTTTGTCGCTGGAGCTGTTGGTGCGCAGCCAGTTTTCATAGTCGATGTCCATGACCATGCTGCGCAGGGCACTGATGGGGTCTTCGCCGGCGCATTGTTCGCGCACCTTGTCCATGAAGCGCTTGAAGCGCGACAGGCGATCGGTGAAGCGTGTGTCTAGGTGTTCGCCCAGGCCGATTTCGTCGGTGGCGGCGTACATGGAAATTTTGCGTTCGGTGGCGTAGTTGCCGAGCTTTTCCAGGGTGGTGGAACCGATTTCCCGACGCGGCACGTTGATCACGCGCAGGAAGGCGTTGTCGTCGTCCGGGTTCACGATCAGCCGGAAGTAGGCCATCAGGTCTTTTACTTCCTGGCGTCCGAAAAAGCTGTTGCCGCCCGACAGACGATACGGCACCTGGTGGTGCTGCAATTTCAGCTCGATCAGCTTGGCCTGGTAGTTGCCGCGATAAAGAATCGCGAAATCGCTGTAGGGCCGGTCGGTACGCAGGTGCAGGCTGAGGATTTCTACAGCCACGCGCTCGGCTTCGGCATCTTCGTTGCGGCAGCGGATTACGCGGATCTCGTCGCCGTGGCCCATCTCGCTCCACAGTTGTTTTTCAAACTCGTGGGGGTTGTTGGAGATCAGCACGTTGGCGCAGCGCAGGATGCGGCTGGTGGAGCGGTAGTTCTGCTCCAGCATCACCACTTTCAAGGAGGGGTAGTCGTCCTTGAGCAGCATCAGGTTTTCCGGGCGGGCGCCGCGCCAAGCGTAGATCGACTGGTCGTCGTCGCCCACCACGGTGAACTGGTTGCGCGTGCCGATCAGCATCTTTACCAGCAAGTATTGGCTGGCGTTGGTGTCCTGGTATTCGTCCACCAACAGGTAGCGCACCTTGTTCTGCCATTTTTCCAGAATGTCGGCGTGCTCTTCGAACAGCTTCACGGGCAGCAGGATTAGGTCGTCGAAGTCCACCGCGTTGAACGCCTTGAGCGTGCGCTGGTAGTGGGTGTAGACGATGGCGGCGGTCTGTTCCTTGGGGTTGCGCGCGTTTTCCAGGGCTTGGGGCGGCAGGATCAGGTCGTTTTTCCAAGCGCCGATCATGTTCTTGATCTCATCCACGCCGTCATCGCCTGCGTATTCCTTTTGCATGATGTCGGTCATCAGGGCCTTGACGTCGGTCTCATCGAAGATCGAGAAGCCCGGCTTGTAGCCCAGCCGCACATGCTCCTTGCGGATGATGTTCAGCCCCAGGTTGTGGAAGGTACACACAGTGAGGCCACGGCCTTCGCCACCCTTGAGCAGGGTGCCGACGCGCTCTTTCATTTCCCGCGCCGCCTTGTTGGTAAAGGTCATGGCGACGATGTACTGGGCGCGGATGCCGCAGTTCTGGATCAGGTGCGCGATTTTTCGGGTGATCACACTGGTCTTGCCGGAGCCAGCACCGGCGAGCACCAATAGAGGGCCGCCGACGTAGTTCACGGCTTCTTGCTGCCGGGGATTGAGTCGGGACATACAGAGTTCAGGAGTCGTTATTCAAAAGGGCGGGCATTTTAACAGGCTGGCAGGATTCTGCTCTGTCAGAACGACGGTGTGACGTACCGCTCGATCTAAATTTGCCGGTTTTGATACTTTGCCGCAGGATGTGAGGGCATTTGGGACTATTGTTCGTAATCTGTGTATTTGATAACCCCTATCATTGGTGATTATCAGCCCGCACGTCATAATGCCCGCCGCCAACGAAATTTTTGCAGAGTCTAGGGAGCTAGCTTGTCTACGCCTGTCGAACCCTTGCGTTTGCTGCTATTGGCCGATGAGCCCGCGTGGGCAGCGTTGTTGCGCGAGTGCCTGGCGCCGATGGGCGATGGGGCTGTGCTGATCAGCGCGCCAAATTGGGACTCGGTGAGTCGTTTGTTCGACGACGACCACAGCGCCGTGCTATTGACCACGCCCAGCCTGCAACCCGGCCCTGGCCGTTGCAGCTTGCCGTGCGTGTTGCTGTTGGAACAGGAGCCGCTGGTTTCTCCCCTGGGTGTCAGCGATTGGTTGGTCCGTGATGTATTGGACGCCGATACATTGCGGCGCTGCCTGCGCCACGTTCGCGAACGCGGCCTGCTGGAAAACACCCTGCAACGCCTGGCCGAGCAGGACCCGCTCACCGGTATCGCCAACCGCCAGGGTTTCCAGACCCTGCTGGCGGCGCGTCTGGCCGAGAACGACGGTCGCGGCCTGGCGTTGGGGCACCTGGACCTTGACAACTTCCGCCACGCCAACGACGCCCTCGGCCACCAGGCCGGCGACCGGTTGATCCTGCAAGTGGTGTCGCGGCTTAAAAGCCAGCTTGAAGCCGGTGACCAGTTGGCCCGCCTGGGCAGCGACGAGTTCGCCCTGCTGATCGACACCCGCCGAGCGCCCCAGCGCGCCGAGTGGATGGCTGAGCGCATCACCGAAGTCATGGCCGAACCCTACTGGGTGGACGGCGAGAGCCTGCTGATCGGCTGCAGCCTGGGGGTGGCCCATGCCCGCGCCCGTGCGGGTGCCGACCCACTGATGTGGCACGCCCATATCGCCATGCAGCAAGCCAAGAGCACCCAGGGCTGCACCTTTCATATCTTCAACGAACGTATCAACCGCAACGCCCGCAGCCTCGCCGACCTGGAAACGGAGCTGCGCCGCGCCTTGCGTCGTGATGAACTGGAGTTGCATTACCAACCCCGGCTGGACCTGGACGACGGGCGCATCGTCGGCCTGGAAGCCCTGGTGCGTTGGCGTCACGGCGAGCGCGGCTTGTTGCCACCCAGCGAATTCGTGCCCCTGGCCGAACAAAGCGGCCTGATCGTGCCGTTGGGGTATTGGGTTATTTCCCGGGCCCTGCGCGACATGCAAGACCTGCGCGAGCGCGGCTTGCCGCCGCTGCACATGGCGGTCAACCTGTCATTTCGCCAGTTTCAGGACGGCCAATTGCTCTCGACGCTTAGCCGATTGATCGCCGAGCGTGGCGTGGACGCACGTTGGCTGGAGTTCGAGCTGACCGAAACCGCCGTGATGCGCCGCAGCGACCTGGTCAAGCAGACCATGGATGCCCTCGGCCGCCTCGGCGTACGGTTTTCCCTGGATGACTTCGGTACTGGTTTCTCCTCGTTCGTGCACCTCAACAGCCTGCCGATTGCCTTGTTGAAGGTGGATAAGAGCTTTGTCGGCGGCATGGAAGGGCGTGAGGAAAACCGCAAGCTGGTACACGCCATGATCAACCTGGCGCATAACCTGAACCTGGAAGTGGTGGCGGAGGGTGTGGAAACCCCCGAGCAACTGGCGTTGCTGAGGTTGTTTGGATGTGACCAGGCCCAGGGTTACCTGATCAGCAAGCCGTTGCCGCTGCTGGAGTTGGTGGAATACCTCACCTTCGGAAAAGGCCAGCAGGCGCTGCTTGGTTGAGTTGCAAACCCAATCCAATGTGGGAGCGGGCTTGCTCGCGAATGCGGTGGGTCAGTCAATAAATTTTTACCTGACATACCGCATTCGCGAGCAAGCCCGCTCCCACAGTTTTTGACCGAGCAAGGCCTTTATTCTGTCTGTGAGGCCTGAAATGAGGCTTGAACATCCGGCTCCTGCCGAATCATCCGCTTCATCTTCGCCTCAAACGCCCAGGTCAGGCTCACCGCCGCGCACGCTAACCCCAGTGCCAAGCCCCACCACACGCCGGTCGGGCCCCAGCCTAGCGTGAACGCCATCAGCCAGGCGGACGGCGCGCCGATCAGCCAGTAACAGCCCAAGCCCACCAGGAAGGTGGTCTTGGCGTCTTTCAGCCCGCGGATGCAGCCCATGGCGATGGTCTGCACGCCGTCGAACAATTCAAACCATGCCGCCACGGCCAGCAGGCTGACGGCCAGCACGATCACGTCGTGGAACGCCGGGTCGTTATGGTCCAGGAACAGTCCTATAAGCGGGTCGGAAAACAGCCACAACACGGCCGCAAATCCCAGCATCACCATGGCACCAAAGCCGATGCCGACCCGTCCGGCCATGCGCGCCTGCAGCAACTGACCTGCACCGTAATGCTGGCCGATGCGCATGGTCACCGCGTAGGACATCCCCGCCGGCACCATGAATGCCACCGAGACGATTTGCAGGGCAATCTGATGCGATGCCAGTTGCGTACTGCCCATGGTGCCCATGCACAGCGCCGCAAAGGCAAACAGCCCGACTTCCACCGCATAGGTGCCGCCAATCGGCAGGCCCAGGCGCCACAACTCGCGCAGGTACTGGGTGTTGAGGCGCAGCAGGCCGTTACTCAGCGGATAGGCGGCATACGCACGGTTGCTGCGGATGTACCACATCAGTGCCAACGCCATGCCATTGGCGACGATAGCGGTGACCAGGCCGATGCCCATCAGGCCCAGCTTGGGCAAGCCAAACATGCCCTCGATCAAGGCGTGGTTGAGCAGGTAGTTAAGCACCGTGCCGCAGAGGCTGATCACCATCACCGGGGTGGCCTTGCCGATGGCGCTGGTGAACCCGCGCAAGGCCATGAAGCTGAGGTAACCGGGCAGGGCGAACGGCAGGATCGTCAGGAATTGCCCCGCCGAATGCACATTGGTTTCGGTCTGCCCGAACATCAGCAGCAGCGGCTTGAGGTTCCACAGCAATAAGCCCGCTGCCAGGGCCATCAGCCAGGCGAGCCACAGCCCGGCCTGGGTCAGGCGGGTGGCGCCCTCGATATCACCTGCGCCATGACGGATTGCCACCAGCGTGCCCACCGCAGCGATCACGCCGATGCAAAAGATCGACACGAACGAATAGCTGGCTGCGCCCAGGCCGCCACCGGCCAAGGCTTCGGGGCTCAAGCGCGCCATCATTAGAGTGTCGGTCAACACCATCAGCATGTGCGCCAACTGTGAGGCAATCAACGGCCCCGACAGCCGCAGAATGGCCCAGAGTTCGGTACGTGCCGGATGCTGCATGATCATCACGCTCAAATAGTCAGAAGGTTGTAGAAGGGTTGATTCTCGGCGCTTACAGCCCGTTGCACAAAGGGATAAAAGCGATCGTTGGCATGATTAAAAGTCATGCTTGATTGATTCTGGTAGGGTTTTGCTGTCCTGCTGTCGGAGTTTTCCTCATGTCTCGTCGTCTTCCTCCTCTTTATGCTCTGCGGGCATTTGAAGCTGCCTCTCGACACAACTCGTTCACCCGCGCAGCGGAGGAACTGTCGATTACCCAAAGTGCGGTGAGCCGACATATCCGCACCCTTGAGGAGCATTTCGCCTGCCGGCTGTTCCAGCGCAGTGGTCGCAGCCTGCAGCTCACCGAGTCCGCCCGACTGTTATTGCCCGGCGTGCGCGAGGGCTTCGCAGCGCTGGAACGTGCCTGCCATACCTTGAACGCCGAAGATGACATCCTGCGCATGAAGGCGCCGTCCACACTGACCATGCGTTGGTTACTGGCCCGGCTCAGTCGCTTCCGGGCGTTGCAGCCAGGCAATGAGGTGCAATTGACCAGCGCGTGGATGAGCGTGGACGAAGTGGACTTCAACCAGGAGCCCTTCGACTGCGCGGTACTGTTGAGCTACGGGCACTTCCCCGCCGATTGGGAGGCTTGCTACCTGTTTCCCGAGTTGTTGATTCCTGTGGGGACGCCGAATTTGCTGGATGATGGCCCTTGGGACGCCGAGCGCCTGGCGACCGCCGAACTGCTGCATCCCACGCCTGATCGACGGGACTGGCGCAACTGGCTGGAACGCATGGGGTTGTCATCGCGGATATCGCTCAAGGGTGGGCAGGTGTTCGATACGTTGGAACTGGGCATGATTGCTGCCGCCCGGGGCTACGGCGTGTCCATGGGCGATTTGCTGATGGTGGCCGAGGACGTGGCCCAAGGACGGCTGAGCCTGCCGTGGCCTACTGCTGTGGCCAGCGGGGAAAACTACTATTTGGTATGGCCGAAAACCCGTCCCGGCGGTGAGCGTTTGCGAAGGTTGGCGGATTTTCTGCAAAGCGAGGTCAATGCCATGGAATTGCCTCCCGTTGAACGCCTGTAACGGGCAGACACACATCACCGTGCAATCGTTTGCGGCATACCCCTGTGATTCGCTCAAGTATTGATCGCGCCCGCCGAAGTAGGTGTGTTGGAACCATCGTGCACCAACGCTTCCCACTAGATAATTTGCCGAGCAGCGCTATGAGATCAGGATGATCCTGGCCTCGGCCAGGAGCTGTCATGTCTCAACCTCGCGCTCGGATCGCTTCCCAGCTTGGCCTCGCGTTAGCCGTGATTCTGGCTGTCGTGATCAGCGGCAGTACCGTGTTTGCCTTGCGTTCCCTCGACTCTGCCAACCTCGACACCCGCGAGGAACACCTGGCCAGCGAGGCGCGCTTGCTCGCCGACCAACTCAATACCTTCCACAGCACCTTGCGCGAAAGTACCCAGCGTTTGAGCGGGCTGTTTGAAAAGCGCTTTGGCGCTGGCTTGAGCGTGCGTGCGGATCAGCCGGTGAGCGTGGCCGGGGTACAAACCCCTGGCCTGTACCTGGGCAGCGATGTGCTGAACAACGATTTCGATGAGGTCGATGAGTTCAAGGACACTTCGGGCGGCGTGGCCACCGTGTTCGTGCGCACTGGTGAGGACTTTATCCGCATCAGCACATCGCTGACCAAGCAGGATGGCAGCCGCGCCATCGGCACTGCGCTGGATCACCAGCACCCGGCCTACCAACGTTTGCTGGCCGGGCAGAGCTACGTCGGCCGTGCGGTGTTGTTCGAACGCTCCTACATGACCCAATACACACCGGTGCGCGACGCGGCCGGCAAGGTGATTGCGGTGTTGTTCGTCGGTTTCGACTACACCGACGCGCAGAACGCGCAGTTCGACAACCTCAAGCGCTTCCGCATCGGCAAGACCGGCTCGCTGGCCCTGCTGGATGAGCAAAAGCGTTGGCTGGTGCCGCCAGCGGGCGTGCAGGCGCTGGACCAAGCAGTCCCGGTGATGCTCGACCTGGCCAAGACACCGGGTGCAGGGCACTTCTGGACGGACAAGAACGAAGACTTCTACAGCGTCGCGGTGCCATTCGACGGTGGCCCTTGGTCGGTCGTGGCAAGCATGCCGAAGGCGGAAATCCGTGAGGTCACCTGGGCTGTGGGCATTCGCCTGGTGATTGGCAGCGTGCTGGCGATGTTGTTTGCGGTGGGCGCTGCGGTGTGGCTGCTGCGCAGCAAGTTGCAGCCCTTGAGCGACCTGGTGCGCCAGGCCGAAGCCTTGGGCGCGGGTGATTTGAGCGCACGCCTGAACGTGTCCAGCCATGACGAAATCGGCCAGTTGGCCCGCAGCTTCAACCAGATGGGCGAAGCGTTGTCGACCATGGTTTCCCACATTCGCAAGGCGGCCGAAGAGGTCAACAGCCGGGCTCAGGCGTTGTCCGGTTTGTCCGGCGGTGCTTATGAAGGCATGGAGCAACAGTCCGGTGAAATCACCAGCATGGCTGGGGCGGTGGAGGAGTTCAGCGCCACGTCGTTGAATATCGCCGACAACATGGGCAATACCGAACGCCTGGCCCAGGAAAACGCCCAGCAAACCCGTATCGGCCGCACGTCGATGCAAGAGGCGTCGTCGTCCCTGGAACACATCGCCACTGCGCTCAACAGCACGGCCACGGTGATCAACACTCTTGGGCAGCGTTCCCAGGAGATTGGTGGGATTGTGGGTGTGATTACCTCCATTGCCGATCAGACCAACCTGCTGGCGCTCAATGCCGCCATCGAAGCTGCCCGCGCCGGTGAACAAGGCCGTGGGTTTGCCGTGGTCGCTGACGAGGTGCGTAACCTGGCATCGCGCACCCGAGAGGCCACCGACGAGATCTCTGGGATGATCCAGAGCATCCAGCAGGAAACCGGCAACGCCATCACCACCATGGAGCGCGGCAATGTGCTGATGCAGGAAGGCCTGTCGCGCAATGCCGACGTGGCTTCTGCCTTGGCGCGTATCGATGAGCAAAGCCGTTCGGCGGGGCAGCAGTTCGCCGCGATTACCACGGCGACTCAGGAGCAGAGCAGTACGGCAACGTTGCTGAGCAGTAATTTGCAGAGCATTGCGTTGGCGAACAGTGAGCAACGTGAGGTGGTGTCGAATCTGGCGATCACGGCCAAGGAGCTTGAGACCTTGGCGGCAGGCTTGCGTCATGAGGTAGATCGCTTCCGCTGACATAATGTGGGGCTTAAGTAATCGCCGCTGGCCGGTACTGCAGGGCCTCTTGCAGATGGTGGCGAGCAATTGCTTCCGTTTGCTCCAGATCTGCCAGGGTGCGCGCCACCTTGAGCAAGCGGTGCGCCGCCCGTAGCGATAGCGTCAGCCGTTCGCAGGCGGTCTCTAGCCAGCTTTCATCGACTTTCGGCAGCCTGCAATGCTCGCGTAACCCCGGCAAGTCTAGGAACGCATTGGCACAGCCCTGGCGCTGCTGCTGACGTTCACGGGCTTCAGCCACTTGCCTTGACGCGCTCGCCGTATCATCGCCGACCTGTGGTGTTGGATTCAGCGCAGTGCTTTCCCGCGCGACCGTCAGGTGCAGGTCGATCCGGTCCAACAGTGGTCCGGACAGTTTGTTGCGATAGCGCTGGATTTGTTCTGGGGTGCAGCGACAACGCCCGCTGGGCTCGCCCATGTAGCCACAAGGGCAGGGGTTCATCGCCGCCACCAGTTGAAAGCGCGCCGGGAAACTTACTCGGTCGCGAGCACGGGAGATCACGATATGTCCCGACTCCAAGGGCTCACGTAAAACCTCCAGCACCTTGCGATCAAACTCCGGTAACTCGTCCAGAAACAGCACGCCGTGATGGGCCAGGGTGATTTCCCCTGGCTGCGGCTTGGACCCGCCGCCCACCAAAGCAGGCCCTGACGCTGAATGGTGCGGCTGGCGAAATGGCCGATGGGGCCAATGGCTCAGCGGCGCCAGGCTGACCACTGATTGAATGGCCGCCACTTCCAACGCCTCCTGCTCGCTCAGCGGCGGCAAAAGGCCGGGAAGGCGGCTGGCGAGCAAGGTCTTGCCGGTGCCGGGAGGCCCGCTGAAAAGCAAATTGTGGGCGCCAGCGGCCGCAATCAACAAAGCGCGCTTGGCGGCGAGTTGGCCTTGGACTTCGCTCAAGTCCGGGTAAGGCTTGTTCAAATACAGCAGGCCATCGGATTTGTAGGGTTCGATGGGTTGGTGCCCATTCAGGTGCGCCACCACCTGCAGCAAGTGATCTACCGCAATCACTTTCAAACCCGACGCCAGGCACGCTTCTTCGGCATTGGCCCTGGGCACTATCACCGTGCGCCCGGCCTTGCGCGCCGCCAAGGCCGCCGGCAACACGCCTTTGATCGCACGCACCTCCCCGGATAACGCCAGTTCGCCCAGGCATTCCACGTCATCGAGCATCAGCGCTGGCACCTGCACACTGGCCGCCAAAATCCCCAGCGCAATCGCCAAGTCAAAGCGCCCGCCGTCCTTGGGCAGGTCGGCGGGCGCCAGGTTAAGGGTGATGCGGCGGGCGGGGTATTGCAGCGCGGAGTTGAGGATGGCGCTGCGTACGCGGTCCTTGCTTTCCTTGACGGCGGTCTCCGGCAAACCCACCAGGGTCAGGGACGGTAGACCATTGGCCATGTGCACTTCGACGGTGACGGCAGGGGCTTCGACGCCGACCTGGGCGCGGCTGTGGACGATGGCGAGGGACATGGAGGTTCCTTGAAAAGGGGGTTTTTCAAGGGTAGGCGAGGCGGGGAAAAGCGCGGCGTGGAGGTTTTACAGAACGTATCCAGAGCGCGACGCAGAGCTGATGTGGGAGCGGGCTTGCTCGCGAATGCGGTGGGTCAGTCACCGGATGTATTGACTGACCCACCGCATTCGCGAGCAAGCCCGCTCCCACAATGGACTGCGTTTATTCAGCAGAGGGGGGCGTGAGTCGTGCTTCCAGCTCGGCCACTTTCGCTTCCAGGCTCTCCAACCGCGCACGCGTGCGCGCCAACACCACCATCTGGCTATCAAACTCTTCCCGGCTCACCAGGTCGAGCTTGCTGAAGCCGCTTTGCAACAATGCCTTGAACTGGCTTTCGATTTCATTGCGGGGCAGCGGGGTGTCGCCGCTGAACAGGCGAGAGGCGTGGCCGCTCAGGGCGTCGAGGAGGTCTTTGGGCGCGAGCATGGGAAATATTCCGGAAAACTGTTGGCCGGCAGTGTATCACGCAGCGTCTATAGTCTTTTTCACGGCCTTGGGCGCACGCTTTTCGCGCAATGGCCCAGGCGGGTGCGCACTGTTTTTGTGCGCATTGCCATCGCGAAAAAGCCCCGTAGCTGGGCAAAAGTGGGCAAAGGACTGATTTCAGTGATTTTTACGGAGCTGGCAAGGTTTCTGCTTAGACGATCATGACCCATGCACTGATGCAGTCGCTGTGACGAATGCAGTGCGCCGACGGATCAGGGGTACAGGTTTCGTCACCAGTGGTTCGCTGGCGTCGCAACGGCACTGCCTTTGCGACGACGCGTTACAAAGCCAGGCACTGCGCTTAGACTTGAGACGGGTTTGTTTTCCTGGGGCAAGTCCACCAATTCGGGAGAGAGTTTTCATGAAGCTAGTCACTGCCATCATCAAGCCGTTCAAGTTGGACGATGTACGCGAGTCGTTGTCCGAGATCGGCGTGCAGGGCATTACCGTTACTGAGGTCAAAGGCTTCGGTCGGCAGAAGGGTCACACCGAGCTGTATCGCGGCGCGGAATACGTAGTCGATTTCCTGCCGAAGGTGAAGATTGATGTCGCCATTGACGACAAGGATCTTGATCGGGTTATCGAGGCGATAACCAAGGCCGCCAACACCGGCAAGATCGGTGACGGCAAGATCTTTGTGGTCAATCTGGAACAGGCGATTCGCATCCGTACCGGCGAAACCGATACCGACGCAATCTAAGCCGCCAAACCCCAACGCCCCAGGAGAAAACAATATGACTCTGCGTAAATTCGCAGGGCTCGGAGCCCTGTTGTCCATCGTAATGCCAAGCCTGGCCATGGCGGCAGACGAAGTGGCTGCTCCAGTCCTCAACTCCGGCGACACCGCCTGGATGCTGACCGCCACCGCTTTGGTGCTGTTCATGACCATCCCAGGTCTGGCGCTGTTCTACGGCGGTATGGTCCGCTCCAAAAATATTCTGTCGGTGATGATGCAGTGCTTTGCCATCACTGGCCTGATCAGCATCCTGTGGGTGGTCTACGGCTACAGCATCGCGTTCGATACCACCGGTATGGAACAGGGTGTGGTCAACTTCAATTCCTTCTTCGGCGGCATGGGCAAGGCGTTCCTGGCGGGCGTAACCCCGGCCAGCATCACTGGGCCTGCGGCGTTGTTCCCTGAGGCGGTGTTCATCACCTTCCAGATGACCTTCGCGATCATCACCCCGGCGCTGATCGTCGGTGCTTTCGCTGAGCGTATGAAGTTCTCCGCGATGCTGATCTTCATGGCTATCTGGTTCACCCTGGTTTACGCGCCGATCGCGCACATGGTCTGGAGCGGCAACGGTGGCCTGATGTGGGACTGGGGCGTGCTGGACTTCGCCGGCGGCACCGTGGTGCACATCAACGCCGGTGTGGCTGGCCTGGTAGCGTGCATCGTGCTCGGCAAGCGTAAAGGCTTCCCGACCACCCCAATGGCACCGCACAACCTTGGTTACACCCTGATCGGTGCGGCCATGCTGTGGATCGGCTGGTTCGGCTTCAACGCCGGTTCCGCTGCTGCGGCCAACGGCACTGCCGGCATGGCGATGCTGGTCACCCAGATCGCTACCGCTGCTGCGGCGCTGGGCTGGATGTTCGCCGAGTGGATCACCCACGGTAAGCCAAGCGCCCTGGGCATTGCCTCCGGTGTGGTGGCTGGCCTTGTGGCAATCACCCCAGCCGCTGGCACCGTGGGCCCGATGGGCGCCCTGGTCATCGGCCTGGTCGCCGGTGTGATCTGCTTCTTCTGCGCCACCAGCCTCAAGCGCAAGCTGGGCTACGACGACTCCCTGGACGCATTCGGCGTGCACGGTATCGGCGGTATCGTCGGTGCGATCCTCACCGGTGTGTTCGCGGCACCTGCTCTGGGGGGCTTCGGCACCGTGACTGACGTGGCTGCACAGGTCTGGATCCAGTGCAAAGGCGTTGGCTTCACCGTGATCTACACGGCGGTGGTGACCTACATCATCCTCAAGGTACTCGACATGGTCATGGGCCTGCGGGTAACCGAAGAGGAAGAGGCTGTCGGCCTCGACCTGGCGCAACACAACGAACGCGGCTACAACTTGTAAGTACGCATAAAAAAATTGCCCGGCTTGCCGGGCATTTTTTTGTCTGGTGTTTGTCAGTCCCAGAAAGCTGTAACGGTTTTTCCCAGGAGATTGTGCTGGGATGCGCGGGGTACTTTTCACCCTGCGAATGTCTTACAGGCATGTAGGCGTATTCGACACTTTGTTTTTTCCCTGAGCGCGCTAGAATGCGCGCCGATGGGCGTAGAACTGTATTTATCCAGGCGAGCACCGTGATCATGGCGGTGCTCGCAAAGTCCTCTCCACCTTGCACGGTGATGGGGCATAAGCCACTGGTTATCCAGTGGATGTTGATTTTTTTCCAGCAGCCTTCGACAGTTGGCGAAGCTGGGCTATAACTAATCTGCTTTTCGCAAGTCATGAGGTAGAACATGAGCGACGATGATCTGGAAAACGACGAACTCGAAGTAGGTGACGAAGACGACACCGAAGAAGGTCTTGAAGCGGCGGCGGAAGACGTTGCTGACGACGATGGTGGCGATGATGCACCTGCGCCGACGGCCAAAGGCAAAGCCAAGGCTGCGGTGTCGGTAGACGAACTGCCAAGCGTTGAAGCCAAGAACAAAGAGCGTGATGCCCTGGCCCGAGCGATGGAAGAATTCCTCGCTAAAGGCGGCAAAGTGCAGGAAGTCGAGGCCAACGTGGTGGCAGATCCACCGAAGAAGCCGGATAACAAGTACGGCAGCCGACCTATCTGAGGTCAGCCATCTGCTTGTAAGAAAAAGCCCGCCGTCGCTGCGGGTTTTTTCATGCCTGGAATAAAACTTAAGGTGTTGCACGGTTCCATGTGGGCGCGGTGTTAATTCCAGCTTTTGAGCAGTGCAGGGAGTTCAGTCAGGCTACGAACCTGCGCATCCGGCCGCTTATCCCCTTCCCACACCTTGCCCATCGGGTTAAACCACACCGCCCGCAACCCCGCCTGCTGCGCACCGGCAATGTCATCGCCTGGATGATCACCCACATGCACCGCCGCACTCGCACCCACCCCACCGCGCTGCAACGCCTCCTGGAACAGTCGTGAATCCGGTTTGGCGATGCCAATATCCTCGGCACGCAAGGCAAAGTGGAAGTAGTGCGCCAAGCCAACGCGCTGCACATCGGCATTGCCGTTGGTGATTACGCCCAGCAAAAAGTGCTGGCGCAGCGCTTGAAGCATCGGCTCGGCTTCGGGAAATGGAGTGAGCTGGTGCCGCGCATGAATGAAGGCTTCAAAGCACACATCCGCCATCTCCGTGGCTTCGGGCTGTGGATAACCGGCCTCTTCAAAGGCGTGGATCAGCACCCGGTGGCGCAAGAGGCTGATGCGATGCTTGAGTTCGGGATGATGCTCCAGCACTTTTTGGCGCAGGCTGGCGAAATGCTCCAACGGCAAGTCGCCGACTTTGGCGGCGTTAACCGTCAGCCATTCACGCATCGACGCTTCGGCGCTGATGATGACGGGTACGTTGTCCCAGAGGGTGTCGTCCAGGTCGAAGGTGATCAGCTTGATACTCATGAGTCGCCGCCCTTGATGCGTTTGGCCCGTGGATGGGCGCTGTCGTACACCGTTGCCAGGTGTTGGAAGTCCAGATGGGTGTAGATCTGGGTGGTCTTGATATCCGAGTGGCCGAGCAGCTCTTGCACGGCGCGCAAGTCCTGGGAGGACTCCAGCATATGGCTGGCAAAGGAGTGCCGCAGCATATGCGGGTGCAGGTTTTGCCCCAGTTCGCGCTCGCCGGCTGCCTTGACCCGTACCTGTATCGCCCGTGGCCCGAGGCGCCGGCCTTGCTGGCTGACAAACACCGCATCGTCCACCGGGTTGGTCAAAAGACGCAGTGGCAACCACAGCTGCAAGGCTTCGCGGGCTTTGCGGCCCACCGGCAGTACGCGGGTCTTGCTGCCTTTGCCGAGCACTTGCACCAGGCCGTCCGCCAGGTCCAACTGGTCCAGATTCAAGCCGGTCAGCTCAGACAGGCGCAGGCCCGAGGAATAGAACAGCTCAAGAATCGCCTGGTCGCGATGGGCTAGGAAATCGTCCTCGACCGCGCCATCCAGCAGTTGCAGGGCGCGGTCGGTGTCCAGGGTCTTGGGCAGGCGCCGCTCGCCCTTGGGCGGGGACAGGCCATTGGCCGGGTCGTGGTCGCACAGGCCTTCACGGTTCAGGTAGTGATAGAGGCCGCGCACCGCTGACAGCAGGCGTGACAGGCTGCGTGAGGACTGGCCCGCCTGGTGCAGGCGTGCGACCAGGCTGCGCAGGCTTTGGATATCCAGGGCCTTCCAGCTGTTGATCTGTTGTTTTGCGCAATACGCCAGGACCTTGTTCAGGTCCCGCCGGTAGGCTTCCAGCGTATGGGGCGACACTTGGCGCTCGTTGCGCAGGTGAGCGCAATAAGCGTCCAGTTGCCGTTCCATGGCTAGCGCACCGCGCGCAGGGCGGTGGTGAAGCGTGGCAGCACGCGGCCCAGTACTTCGGCGATGTAGGTCAGGAACAGCGTACCGACCGAACTTTTATAATGCGCAGGGTCGCGACTGGCGATGGCCAGCACGCCATGCAGGCCTTGGTGGCTGAGGGCGACCACGGCGGTGGAGCCGATCTGCTTGCGTTGTTCTGCGCCAAACAGGAAGTCCAGTTCATGCTCGCGCAGGGTGCCGCTGATGGTCTTGCCTTCGGATAGCAGGCCGCCAATGGCTGTCTGCGCTTCGCTGCCGCTGACCCAGCGTCCTACCGGCATCGGGTTGTCGCTGAACAGGATCAGGCTCACAAACGGCACCTGGAAATCCTGGCGCAGGCTGTCTTCCACGGCGATCACCGTTTCTTCCAGGCTGTTGGCATCCATCAGGGCCAGGATCAGGCGCCGGGTCTTGTCGAACAGGCGGTCGTTGTCACGAGCCACGTCCATCAAGTGCGAGAGCTTGTGGCGCATTTCGATATTGCGCTCGCGCAGGATTTTCATCTGTCGCTCCACCAGCGACACGGTATCGCCGCGCTGGTGGGGGATGCGCAGGGCCGGCAGCAGTTCTTCGTGTTCGACGAAGAAGTCCGGATTAGCCTCAAGGTACGCCGCGACGGCAGCGGCCTCCAGACTGTCGCTTGGGGATGCTTGTGCGGGTACTTGAGGCTTATCGGTCATTAGCTGGGCTCACTCATAGACGGACCTGTCCTTCGTATACACGCGAGGCCGGCCCGGTCATCAGCACCGGGTGGCCAGGGCCTGCCCATTCGATGGACAGGCGTCCACCAGGCAGGTCGATCAACAGCGGCGAATCCATCCACCCCTGGCTGATCGCGGCCACGGCAGCGGCGCAAGCACCGGTGCCGCAAGCCTGGGTCTCGCCGGCGCCGCGTTCCCATACGCGCAATTGCGCGCGAGAACGGTCGATCACCTGCAGGAAACCCACGTTGACCCGTGCCGGAAAGCGCGGGTGGTGTTCGATCTTCGGCCCCAGTTCATGTACGGGCGCGTTGTTGATATCGGTTACCCGAAGCACCGCATGGGGGTTGCCCATGGACACGGCTGCGAGGTCGACGACCTGGCCATCAACGTCAACTGCGTAGCTGGTCGCCTGCTCGGTGGCCTGAAACGGAATGTCCGCCGGCACCAGGCGAGGCGCGCCCATGTTGACGCTGATCTGGCCGTCATTGCGGATGTCCAGCTCGATCACGCCGCTCTTGGTCTCGACACGAATCTGCCGCTTGGCGGTCAGGCGCTTGTCCAGCACAAAGCGCGCAAAGCAGCGTGCACCGTTGCCGCACTGTTCCACTTCGGAGCCGTCGGAGTTGAAGATCCGATAACGGAAATCCACTTCCGGGTTGCTCGGCGCTTCAACAATCAGCAACTGGTCGAAACCAATACCGGTGTGCCGGTCGCCCCATTGTTTGGCGTGCTTGGGCAGGATGTGCGCGTGCTGGCTGACCAGGTCGAGGACCATGAAATCATTGCCCAGCCCGTGCATCTTGGTAAAACGCAGCAGCATGGCTTACTCCGGCAGCAGGCTTTCGCCAGCATACAACTCGGCTACCGTCTCGCGGCGACGCACTTCAAACGCTTGATCACCGTCCACCAGCACCTCGGCGGTACGGCCGCGGGTGTTGTAGTTGGAGCTCATGACAAACCCGTAGGCACCGGCCGAATGCACGGCCAGCAGGTCGCCTTCTTCCAGGGCCAACTGGCGATCCTTGGCCAGGAAGTCGCCGGTCTCGCAGATCGGACCGACGATGTCATAGGCGCGCGCTTCGCTATCACGAGGCGTTACGGCGGTGACGTTCATCCAGGCCTGGTACAGGGCCGGGCGGATCAGGTCGTTCATCGCCGCGTCGACGATGGCGAAATCCTTGTGCTCGGTGTGCTTGAGGTACTCGACCTGGGTCAGCAGCACGCCGGCGTTGGCGACGATATAACGCCCCGGCTCGAACATCAGCGCCAGGCCACGGCCTTCGATACGTTCGCGCACGGCTTTGATGTAGTCAGCGATCTGCGGCGGCTCTTCATCGCGATAACGCACGCCCACGCCACCACCGAGATCGATGTGGTGCAGGTAGATGCCGCATTCGCCGAGGCGGTCGATCAGCGCCAGCAGGCGGTCGAGGGCATCGAGGAACGGCGGCAGGGTGGTCAGTTGCGAGCCGATATGGCAATCGACGCCCAGTACTTCCAGGTTCGGCAGTTGGGCGGCGCGGATGTACACGTCTTCGGCGTCGGAAATGGCGATGCCGAACTTGTTTTCTTTGAGACCGGTGGAAATGTACGGGTGGGTGCCGGCATCGACATCCGGGTTGACGCGCAGGGAGATCGGCGCGCGAACACCCATCTCGGCGGCAACCACTTGCAGGCGTTCCAGCTCGTCGGTGGATTCGACGTTGAAGCAATGCACGCCGACTTCCAGGGCGCGGCGCATGTCTTCGCGGCTTTTGCCGACGCCAGAGAACACGATTTTGTCAGCCTGGCCGCCGGCGGCCAGTACACGTTCCAGCTCGCCACGGGACACGATGTCGAAACCAGCGCCCAAGCGCGCCAGGACATTCAGTACACCCAGGTTGGAGTTGGCCTTGACCGCGTAGCACACCAGGCTCGGCGTGCCTTCCAGCGCGTCGGCAAAGCTGCGGTATTGGGCTTCGATGTGCGCACGGGAGTACACATAGGTCGGGGTACCAAAGCGCTGGGCAATCGCGGACAACGCCACGCCTTCCGCGAACAGCTCGCCGTCCCGGTAGTTAAAAGCGTCCATGGGGTTCCCTTAGTAGGTGTCGTGCTTATGCGCTTTGGCAGGTTTTTGCGACGATTGCGCCTGTTCATTTGGGTCTTTGCTGTCATCGGGCAGGTACAGCGGGCCTTTTTGACCACAGGCACTCACGAGGCAGGCGACCGCGACGAGCGCAGCAAGGGAAGAGATCAGGCGCTTCATGGCGAAATCCTTGAATATGCATTAATTGCGCCCGAGTATACCGACCACCTGCCAGCTTGCCTATGCGCCGAAATACCCGTCCAGCGGGGCTTTGCCGAGAAGGCATGGAAGCGGGCTACGCTGGCTGGGGATATTTCGTACCGTCAATCGCGATGAAATCGGTATCCTTTGCAATCGGCGGGGCTCGCCCGTATCGTGCGGCGCTTGAGCAAAACCAGACACTTTTGAGGTTGCCACAATGAGTTTGACCGAAGCCCGTTTTCACGACTTGGTGGATGCTACCCAGCAGGCGCTGGAAGATATTTTCGACGACAGCGGCCTGGACGTGGACCTGGAAAACTCGGCCGGCGTGCTGACCGTCAAATTCGAGAGCGGCCAACAGCTGATCTTCAGCCGCCAGGAGCCTCTGCGCCAACTGTGGCTGGCAGCGCGCTCCGGTGGCGTGCACTTCGACTATGACGAAGAAAGCGGCAAGTGGCAGTGCGACAAGAGCGAAGAACTGTTGGGCGAAATGCTCGCGCGCCTGGTCAGTGAATATACCGACGCTGACCTGGACTTTGATGAGTTGGGGCAGGACGAGATCTGATCGTGAGCCAGCCTGCACCTGTACGCCCGCCCAAGCCACTGTTCAGTAATGTCAGCCCGGCAGTGCCGTCACCTTGTATCAGTTTGTGTCGCCTGGATGAGCAGAAAGTCTGCCTCGGTTGCTTTCGGCACGTCGAAGACATCCGCGAATGGCGCTCCGCCGACGATGCACGGCGCCGGGTGATCTGCGCCCAGGCCGAGCAGCGCAGGGCCCGCGCCTGAGGCTGTCTTGTTTATTTGTGACGCTGTGGTAGTGTCCGGCTACGCCTCAATTCATCGAGGCCCGTGAGAACCCCGCCTTTTTCTGGCGGGGTTTTGCTTTTTTGTGCAGAAAAAAGGAGTCTGCCTGAATCATGACCACCGCACCGTCCATCATCCTCACCCGTCTTGACGTGCAGCGCCTGGAGCAATTGATCGACCGCTTGGGCGATGAGTCTCCCGGCGTTGCAGCGTTGCAAGCCGAACTCGACCGCGCCGAAGACGTGGTTGGCCACGATGAAGTCCCGGCAGGTGTCGTGACCATGAACTCCAGCGTGCATTGTCGCGAGCAAGGCAGTGGCAAGGACTACCATCTGACTCTGGTCTACCCGAAACACGCGAATGCCGATGAAGGCAAGATCTCGATCCTGGCGCCGGTGGGCAGCGCGTTGCTCGGTCTGCAAGTGGGCCAGCACATCGATTGGCCAGCACCGGGTGGCAAAACCCTCAAGCTGGAATTGCTCAGCGTTGAAGGCCAGCCTAAAGATGGCGGCGCCTTTCCTCTCTAAATGTGGCTCAGCGCCTCGTTGAGCGACAGCTCAAGCTCCGCCTTGTAGCGCAGGTACAGGTTACTCGGGCTGTGCACGTCACCGAGCAGGCCTGACAGGTCCAGGTCGGTGATGTAGCAGCGGTAGCGTTCGGTCTCTCGGCGCTGCCCGACGATCTCTTGGGCGACCACGGTAAAAAGCTGGTCGCCGAATTCCAGCTCGCTAAACTCCCGCTGATTGCAGTACAGGGTTATGCCCACTTGGCCCGGCGCGGCTTTGCCGATAATTGCCTGCACGTCATAGAACGGCTTGTTGGCCGGGTTCTGTGGCGCCGGCCTTGGCTCGATGCCGCGTGCGCGACCGCTGCCCGACGGCAACAGTTGGTAATACAACGTTTGCACTGCACTCGGCGGTTCCTGTTGGTCCAGCGGTGACAGCGCGTCCCGGCGATAAATGATCGATTGCAGGAAGCGCTGCAACGGCGCAAGCAAACTCTGCTCGTCATGAAACGGCAGACGTTGTTGCCAAAGTGCGTTGAACTCATCGAGTACATACAACTCGGCGAAGCCTTCGTTGACCCGGTAGAACACCTGTACGCAATTGGCCATGCCCATGGGCAGCAGCAGCGCCAGGTCGTGGTCCTCCAGGGCCATCGCGTCCAGGTGCAGCGGGCTGTAGCTGGCCAGTTCTTCGCTGAGGTAGGCGATTAGCGCGTCCTGGGTCGCAAGCGAAACGTGGGTGGCTTGGCCGGGTATCAACTCCATCACGTGATAGTGCTGCTGCACCTGCAACAGGTAGCGGTGATTGGACTGGCCCAGCAGCAGGTTCTGCGCAGTGTCGAAGATTTCTTCCACGCGCTGGGCAATGAACTGCGCACGGTTGTGGCAAAAGCAGCGCACTCGCAACCGGGGAAGATGGTCTGGCGGCAACTGGTTGAGGTAGTCGCGCAGGCAGTCCAGCAGGGCGTGGGGGCCGTCGTAGCGGCTGACCATCACCTCGTTCCAGCTGTTGAGGGTGACCTGGTCCAGGGTCAGCACCAGGTTGTCGCGCACACCGGCGTAACTCAGGGAGTCCGTGCGCTCGGTGGTCATCAGGATATTCAGGTCGCGGTGATGCTTGAGCGGGTCGACGCCCACGTTGATCAGCAGCAACACTTCTTCGGGCACTGCCGAGCGCAGCAGGCGTTCTTCATCGACGCTGGCCAGGGGCAGGGCGATGGTCTGTTGCAGGCTGCCCAACAGGTTGAACAGCTCGAACTCAGTCATGTCGCTGGCGCCCGGGTGCAGGGCCAGGCGGGTGCTGCTGTCGATCACGCCGTTGCGATGGCACCAGGTGAGCATTTCCAGCAGGTCGCGGCTGCGTTTGATCGGCGCGAAGTGTTCCGATTCCTGGGCCGTCAGGCTGCCGTTGTACAGGCCCCAATAGTGCTGGCCGGGTTCCTTGCGGTTGGGCGATTGCACCAGGGTCAGGGTGTCTTCGGCCAGGTCCGGGGCGATGCCTGGGTTGATGAACTCGACTTTGCCGGCCTTGCGCTCAAAGGCTGCATACAAGCGTCGGCCCAGTACATTGAGATCACGCTTGTTGATCAGGCTGACGGTCTGTTCGGTACGGGCGAACTGGGTCAGGAAGCGATAGCTGTAGTTCAGCTCGTTGACCAGGGCGCGACGCTCGGAAGCCACTTGGCGCACTTTCCACTGGCTGCGGCTGTCCAGCAGGGCCAGTTGGCGTGTGTCCCAGCCCCATTCATGGGCCAGGCGCTCCAGCAGCAAGCGTTGCCAACCGGTGCTGCGCTGGCCGGCGCTGAGCTTGCGGTTGACCTTCAAGTACAGCGCCCGCCGCACCAATTCCAGACGTTCCGGCTCGTTGCGCGCCTTGAGATATTCCTCGATACGGCGGTACACCACGATGTACGGGTCCAGCTCGTCCAGGTCCATTTGGTTGGCAAACACCGCCCGCTTGAAGCGCAGGCTCAGGCAATGCACGTTGGGGTGTTCGCTGGCGTAGACCTCGGTCAGCAGCAGCTTGAGCACCGACTTGTAGGGCGACTCGATGCCCTTGAACAGTTGCCACAGCCCGGCCCCGATGAACTCCCCCGGGGGAATGCGCGCCAGGTGGCCGAGGTCGAGGGTTTCATCGGCGCGGATAAAGCGCTTGGAGATCAGTGTGTGGGTGAACTCGGCATAGCGGGTTTCTTCATACACCGGCACCAGCCACCAGATCGGCGTGCGCCCCGCGAGCCAGATGGCAGTGCGGTAGAACTCATCCAGCAACAGGTAGTGCTGGGTGGTGCCGCAGTCGTCGGAACTGAGTTGGGTGTCGCGTTCGCCCAGTACAAAGCGTGTCGGCTCGATCAGAAAGAAGTGCGCCTCGGCTCCCATGGTCAGGGCCCAGGCTTCCAGCAACTGGCACTTTTTGCGCAGTTCGGCCAACTCGGTTTCGCCAAGGTCCGGCGCGTGGCAGACCCACACGTCCATATCGCTCTGGTCGGCCTGGGCCAGGGTGCCGAGGCTGCCCATCAGGAACAGGCCATGGATAGGCCGGGGCGGGTTGCCATGGCGCGCCTTGTACGAGAACGAGCGAGTCAGGCGCTGGGCTTCGGCCAGGGCTTGGGGGTCGGGTTCGAAGTTCGACAGCCCGGCAGGGGTACTGCCGGAAACATAGCCGGGCAACAGCGGGTGGTTGACGTGGAAAAACAGCGGCAGCAGGGTCAGCACGCTTTGCTGGCGTGGCGTCAGCCCTTCGATGGCGCGGGCCATGCGGCCGTCATTGAGGGCCATGAAGCGCGCGCGCAGTTGGGCCAGCACCTTGCGGTCGATGCCTTCGTCCAGGTCAGGGCGGATCTCGTGGGTGCGGGTCATGTCGGACTCGGTGGCGCGCAGGGCCCGACGTGGGCGGCCGTGTTGGAGTTTACAGCCAGTAGCGTAGGTGGTTTAGAAAGTAATCGGTTTTTGGCGTCAGAACTTTAACCCGTTCACAGCAACGCCCTCGGAATCCGCGTTGGGCGGACTCCATGGGCGGGATCAGGTGTCAGGCAGCTTCTTTGGTGCTGGCAGTCGTAAGAATAGTCAGCAGGGTTTGGGCCTGCTCTGCAGCGTCACGACCCAGGCTGGTCAGATAGCCTCCGTCCGGCTGGTCGATAAGCCCTTTGGCGTGGAGGCGTTTGGCAGCGGCAATAGCAGCGGGAGCGGCGGTCTGGTGGACTTTCAGACCCTCCTTGGTGCTGTCCAATGGGAAGAGTACAAGGATTTCCAGTTCGGCAACCAACTCAGGGGTATACGACATAAGGACTCCAGACTTTCTAAGAATTTATTAGAGGCTAGCAGGCCATAAGGTGAACGCACTTTGCCGAACTGTCCAGTGTGTTGCCGCGTACTGGATTTATTGTTTTTCGGGCGGCAATGTCGGCAGGGCACGCAGTGCAGTTTCATACCATTCGGTATTGAACGCACGGTCTTCTTCCAGCAGTGCGTCAATCTCGACGGCCAGTACGTGGGCCATCAATTGCAGGATTTCTTCACGCTCATAACCGACCAGGGTCAGCTTGTTGAAGGTGGCCTTGGCGGCAGGCGGGTTTTCGCTTTCGATCTGGTTCTCGATGGCTTCGATCAGGGTGTTTTCGGCGAACTCTTCTTCGTCGTTGTCGATATCGGTTGGCTCGCTCATGGCAGGCTCCTTAAGGGAAAGGGCGCCAGTCTACCCCCATTCAGGCAGGTGATGCTGCTGGCAAGGCGTGGCCCTGGGAGCTATAACGCTTGCAGCCAACCCCACACTCGGCCTGGAGGCAGACGCAATGCTCAAGCTCTACGGATTTTCGGTCAGCAACTACTACAACATGGTCAAACTGGCACTGCTGGAGAAGGGGCTGCCTTTCGAAGAGGTGCCTTTTTACGCCGGGCAGACCCCAGAAGCCCTCGCTGTGAGCCCGCGAGGCAAGGTGCCGGTACTGGGCGTGAAACAGGGGTTTATCAACGAAACCAGCGTGATCCTTGAATACATCGAGCAAACCCAGGAAGGGCCTTCGCTGCTGCCGGCCGACTCGTTCCAGCGCGCCCAGGTACTGGCGCTGTGTCGGGAAATCGAGCTGTATATCGAACTGCCTGCCCGTGCCTGCTTCGCCGAAGCGTTCTTTGGCATGCCGGTGCCGGAGGCGATCAAAGACAAGTCCAAGGCCGAGTTGTTGCTGGGGGTTGGCGCGTTGGGCCGACACGGCAAATTCGCACCCTATGTGGCGGGGGAGAGCTTTACGCTGGCGGATCTGTATTTCATGTACAGCGTGAACCTCGCCTGTGGGGTAGGCGAGAAGCTGTTTGGGTTGGATTTGTTGGCGCAGATGCCAGCGGCCAAGGCGTTGCTGGAGAAGTTGCATGCCATGCCCAACGCGCAGAAGGTAGCGGCGGACAGGGAAGCGGCGATGCCGGCGTTTATGGCGATGATTGCTGCCAAGAAATAGGCACCGCCTTTGTGGCGAGGGAGCTTGCTCCCGCTGGAGTGCGAAGCGCTCCCAATATTTTGGGGCCGCTGCGCAGCCCAGCGGGAGCAAGCTCCCTCGCCACAGTTATCAGCGGCTGGCGAGCAACGCCTGACCGCGCACAACGGCTGCCTTCACCTGCACCGGCGCAGTCCCGCCAACATGGTCACGAGCATTCACCGAACCTTCCAGCGTCAGCACAGCAAACACGTCCTGCTCGATCTGGTCGCTGAACTGGCGCAGTTCCTCCAAGCTCATTTCCGCCAGGTCCTTGCCGGTGTCCACGCCGTACTTCACGGCATGGCCGACGATTTCGTGGCAGTCACGGAACGGCAGGCCACGGCGCACCAGGTAGTCCGCCAGGTCGGTGGCGGTAGAGAAGCCGCGCAGCGCCGCTTCACGCATGATCGCGTGCTTGGGCTTGATCGCCGGAATCATGTCGGCAAAGGCGCGCAGCGAGTCGCGCAGGGTGTCGGCGGCGTCGAACAGCGGCTCTTTGTCTTCCTGGTTGTCCTTGTTGTAGGCCAGGGGTTGGCCTTTCATCAGGGTCAGCAGGCCCATCAGTGCGCCGAACACTCGGCCGCTCTTGCCACGTACCAGTTCGGGCACGTCGGGGTTTTTCTTTTGCGGCATGATCGAGCTGCCGGTGCAGAAGCGGTCCGGCAGGTCGATGAACTGGAATTGCGCGCTGGTCCACAGCACCAGCTCTTCGGAGAACCGCGACAGGTGCATCATCGCGATGCTGGCGGCGGCGCAGAATTCGATGGCGAAGTCACGGTCGGACACGCCGTCCAGTGAGTTGCCGCCCACGGCGTCGAAGCCCAGCAGTTGCGCGGTGTATTCACGGTCGATCGGGTAGGTGGTGCCGGCCAGCGCGGCGCTGCCCAGGGGCATGCGGTTGGCGCGCTTGCGGCAGTCCACCAGGCGCTCGTAGTCGCGGCTGAGCATTTCGAACCAGGCCAGCAGGTGGTGGCCGAAGGTCACGGGCTGCGCGGTCTGCAGGTGGGTGAAGCCGGGCATGATGGTGCCGGATTCACGCTCGGCCTGCTCCAGCAGGCCTTTTTGCAGGCGGGTGATTTCGGCCAGGATCAGGTCGATTTCGTCACGCAGCCACAGGCGAATATCGGTCGCGACCTGGTCGTTACGGCTACGGCCGGTGTGCAGCTTCTTGCCGGTCACACCGATGCGGTCGGTGAGGCGGGCCTCGATATTCATGTGCACGTCTTCCAGGTCGACGCGCCAGTCGAACGTCCCGGCTTCGATCTCGCCACGGATGGTGGTCAGGCCGTCGATGATGCTGTCGCGCTCGGCGTCGGTCAGCACGCCGACCTTGGCCAGCATCGTCGCGTGGGCGATGGAGCCCATGATGTCGTGGCGGTACAGGCGCTGGTCGAAGGTGACGGAGGCGGTGAAGCGGGCGACGAAGGCGTCGACGGGTTCACTGAAGCGGCCGCCCCAGGACTGGTTGGTCTTGTCGGTGCTCATGGATTCGCTCGTGATCTGCTTAATAAAGAGGCATGGAAGTGTGTCGGCGATAATAACAGGGTTGCCTGTGCAGGCGGTGCTGCGGGTCGTCGGCATTTTTATTTGTGCAAAGGATGGCTAAGTGCCTTGCCGCCGATCGCGTCCCGGACGAGACTGGAGACAGAGGCTTATTGAAACGATATTTGACGAATGAGCAATGCCGTCGCAGTGAGCGTCTACAGTTGGACTGATAGTGTGTGAATGCACCAAAGTCGGGTGATGCGGTCAGAACCCAGACTATCCATTTAACACGGGGGGTATTCGGATTGTGTATCAGCAAACCCTACGACAATGCCCAAAGGCAGCAGGTCTTGGGCGCTATTGAACAGGTCCGGGTAAATATGGGTGCCGCTGTCAGGGCACTTTTTGCCGCTCGCGCTAGTCTTAGCGTGGATCGCTGTGACGCAAGTCACCGCACCTGTCTACGCTATCCTTGTGCGAGACTCACGCAGGAATCCAGCGCAATATGAATGTCCTGATCGTTGATGACGAACCCCAAGCCCGCGAGCGACTGAGCCGTTTGGTCAGTGATCTCGAGGGTTATACAGTCCTTGAACCGAGTGCCACCACTGGCGAAGAAGCGTTGACGCTGATCGACAGCCTCAAGCCCGACGTGGTGTTGCTCGATATCCGCATGCCGGGTCTTGATGGCCTGCAAGTTGCCGCCCGCCTGAGCGAGCGCGAATCACCGCCAGCGGTGGTGTTTTGTGCGGCTCAGGAAGAGTTTTCCGAGCAGACCTTGGAAGCCAGTGGTGCCAGCTTCGTTGCCAAGCCGGTCACAGGCGAGGCGTTGCTCAAGGCCTTGAAAAAGGCCGAGCGTCCCAACCGCGTTCAACTTGCCGCCTTGACCCAGCCCGCCGCCCAAAGTGGCAACGGGCCGCGCAGCCACATCAGCGCCCGCACACGCAAAGGCATCGAGCTGATTCCCCTGAGCCAGGTGGTCTATTTTATTGCCGACCACAAATACGTGACCCTGCGCCATGAGGCCGGTGAAGTCTTGCTCGATGAGCCGCTCAAGGCCCTTGAGGATGAATTTGGCGACCGCTTCGTGCGTATCCACCGCAACGCGCTGGTGGCCCGCGAACGAATAGAGCGCTTGCAGCGCACGCCGTTGGGGCACTTTCAGCTGTTCCTCAAAGGGCTTAATGGTGATGCCTTGATCGTCAGCCGGCGCCATGTCGCTGGCGTACGCAAAATGATGCAGCAGCTTTAGCCCGAGGGCTGTGGGCAGGGCTGCATTCCTTATCCCGGTGCGACGTGGCCAGGGAGGCCCCGCACTTGCTGATTCAAATCAAAGCGTATTTGCCTGAGCTGTTATTATCTGCCGTATCTATTCAGTACGGATTGATCCATGTCCTCTCGCGAAATCCGCATCGCCACCCGTAAAAGCGCCCTGGCCTTGTGGCAGGCCGAATACGTCAAAGCACGCCTTGAGCAAGCCCACCCAGGCCTCACGGTGTCCCTGGTGCCCATGGTCAGTCGCGGCGATAAGCTGCTGGACTCGCCACTGTCGAAGATCGGCGGCAAAGGCCTGTTCGTCAAGGAGCTGGAAACCGCGCTGCTGGAAAACGAAGCCGACATCGCCGTGCATTCGATGAAGGACGTGCCCATGGACTTCCCCGAAGGCCTGGGCCTGTTTTGCATCTGCGAGCGCGAAGACCCGCGCGATGCCTTTGTTTCCAATACCTATGCTTCCCTGGACGAGCTGCCTCTGGGCAGCATCGTCGGCACCTCCAGCCTGCGCCGCCAGGCACAGTTGCTGACCCGCCGTCCGGACCTGCAAATCCGCTTCCTGCGTGGCAACGTCAACACCCGTCTGGCCAAGTTGGATGCCGGTGAATATGACGCGATCATCCTTGCCGCCGCCGGCCTTATCCGCCTGGGCTTTGAAGACCGTATTACCTCGGCCATCAGCGTCGAAGACAGCTTGCCAGCAGGCGGGCAGGGCGCCGTAGGCATCGAATGCCGCACCGCCGACAGTGAAATCCACGCCCTGCTCAAACCCCTTGATCACCACGACACCGAGGTGCGCGTCACGGCCGAGCGTGCCCTGAACAAGCACCTCAACGGTGGCTGCCAGGTACCGATCGCCTGCTACGCGGTGCTCGAAGGTGAAAACCTATGGCTGCGCGGCCTGGTGGGCGATCCGGAGGGTGGCAACCTGTTGACCGCCGAAGTGCGCGGGCCACAGCGTGACGCCACTGCCCTGGGTATCCAGGTGGCCGAGGAGCTGCTGGACAAGGGCGCTGGCGCCATTCTGCAAAAAGTCTACGGCGAGGCCGGCCCGCAGTGACCCCATGGCGAGTGCTGCTGACGCGGCCTGCCGAGGAGTCGGCGGCGCTGGCGGCGGCGCTGTCGGACGCCGGCATTTTCAGCAGCAGCTTGCCTTTGCTGGACACTGAGCCGCTTCCCATCACTCCAGAGCAGCAGGCTGTGTTCCACGACCTTGGCCGCTATTGCGCGGTGATCGTGGTGAGCAAGCCTGCCGCGCGCCTAGCCGTGCAACAGTTGGAACAAGCCTGGCCACAGCTGCCATGGTTCAGTGTGGGGGCCGCCACCGCACAGGTACTGGCCGATCACGGCCTCAGCGTTCACTATCCCCCCACTGGTGATGACAGCGAGGCCTTGCTTCAACTGCCTGCGTTGCGCGAGGCTATCGCGCAGCCTGCTGCGCGGGTGTTGATCCTGCGGGGCGAGGGTGGTCGAGAGCTGCTAGCTGAGCGTTTGCGCGAGCAAGGTGCTAGTGTCGATTACCTGGAGTTGTATCGTCGGTTCCTCCCGGCCTACGACGTCGGGGTACTGGCCCAACGCATCCAGTTGGAACGCCTGAACGGCCTGGTGGTCAGCAGTGGGCAGGGTTTCTTGAACCTGCAGGCCTTGGCCGGTGCCGATTGGCCCCAGGTGGCGCAGCTACCGTTGTTCGTGCCCAGTGCGCGAGTCCAGGAAATGGCGCGGGCGGCTGGCGCAGAAAAAGTTGTGGATTGTCGCGGCGCAAGTGCCGCGGCTTTGTTAGTGGCGTTGCGCAGCACGACCTTTTAAGGAAGGCCGCCGCCACTCTCTGATACGCAAAGGACGGATACGTGAGCGAAACAGCCTTGCCTAAAGATGAAACCCAACCCGCACTCGATGCGCCGGTTGAGTCACCGGTCACCGCGCCGCGCCGTGGCAATGGCCTGGCAATCGTGGCCTTGCTACTGGGCGCCGCTGGCGTTGCTGCCGGCGGCTGGGGGATCTGGCAGGTCCGCGCCCTGCAAGCCAGCAACCAGCAACAGCTGGGCCAGGTGCAGGTGCTCGATGACCAATCCCAGTCTCTCAAGCAGAGCCAGCAACAACTGGCCGCGCGCCTGGCCCAGTTGCCAGGCGCGGACGAACTTGAGGAGCGCCGCCGCCTGGTCGCCCAGTTGCAGGGCGATCAGCAGCGTTTGAGTCAGCGCTTGGAAACCGTGTTGGGTGCCAGTCGCCAGGACTGGCGTCTGGCCGAAGCCGAGCATTTGATCCGACTGGCAAGCCTGCGCCTCTCCGCGCTGCAAGATATCAACAGCGCCCAGTCGCTGGTGCAGGGCGCCGACGAGATTCTGCGCGAACAGAGTGACCCTGGTTCATACGCCGCCCGCGAGCAACTGGCCAAGAGCCTGGCCGCGCTGCGCAGCACCGAACAGCCAGACCGCACCGGCCTGTACCTGCAATTGGCAGCATTGCGTGACCAGGTAGTGCAACTGGCGGCCATCGCCCCTGAGTATCAGCTGACCGAGCCTGCCTCCCAAGGGCGCCCGACCACCGATACCGACAGCCGCTGGAGCCAGTGGTGGGAGCAGATTTCCCGTTACTTCCGCATCGACTTCAACCCGGACGACAACATCCGCCCACTGCTGGCTGGCCAAGGTTTGAACCAGGTGCGTCTGGCGCTCAGCCTGGCGCTGGAGCAGGCGCAATGGGCGGCGCTCAATGGCGAGTCGGCGGTGTATAGCCGTTCGCTCGGCGAAGCGCGCAGCGTGCTGCAAGACAACTTCAACCAGGACAACCCGCAGAGCAAGGCGATGCTGGCGCGTATCGCCGAGCTTGAGCCCAAGGCGGTGTCGGTGGTAACGCCGGACCTGGCCGCGAGCCTGGCTGCGGTGCAGGCGTACCTTGAGCGTCGGCATCTGTCGGCTGATGAAGCCAAGGCGGCGGCCACATCGCCGAAGCAGGAGTAGAGCCGATGAAGCGTTTCTATGTGATCCTGGTGCTGGCGATTGCCATCGCGCTGGCACTGGCCGTGGGCATTTCGAAACACACCGGCTATGTGCTGATTACCTATCCCCATGTGTTGCATTACGAGTCCAGCCTGTGGGCGACGTTGGTGGCGGTGGCCGCCATCGGCCTGGCGATCTACCTGATCCGCGTGCTGCTGGGCTTGGTGACGACCTCCGGCGGCGTGGTTAACCCATGGTCGCGGCGTAACCGCAGCCGCCGTGTGCAAATCGCCATCGAACAAGGCCAAATGGACCTCGCCGAAGGCCGCTGGGCCAGCGCTGAACGCCACCTGCACCGTGCCGCCGAGGCGGAGCGCCAGCCATTGCTGTATTACCTCGGCGCGGCGCGTGCGGCCAATGAGCAGGGGCGCTACGAAGAGTCCGACGGTTTGCTGGAGCGTGCCTTGGAGCGTCAACCCCAGGCTGAGCTGGCGGTCGCCTTGAGCCACGCGCAGCTGCAATTGGACCGGGGTGATACGGATGGCGCGCTGACCACCTTGCAGGCTATGCATGAACGTCATCCCCATAACGCTCAGGTGCTGCGCCAGTTGCAACGTCTGCATCAGCAGCGGGGCGATTGGTCGTCGGTGATCCGCCTGTTGCCGGAGTTGCGTAAAGACAAGGTGCTGCCCGCCAGCGAGCTGGCTGAGCTGGAACGCCGCGCCTGGGGTGAAAACCTCAGCCTGGCCGCTCAGCGTGAGGAGCAGGGTGAAGCGGGTTTGCAGTCCCTTGAGCGAGCCTGGCAGCAACTGACTTCCGCCCAGCGCCAGGAGCCGCAATTGGTGCTGGCTTATGCCGAGCAGCTGCGTCAGTTGGGTGCCGATGCCAAGGCCGAAGAAGCGCTGCGAGGCGCGATCAAGCGTGATTACGACAGCCACCTGATCCGTCTCTATGGCTTGCTGCGTGGGAGTGACCCGGCCCGGCAATTGAAGTTTGCCGAAGGCTGGCTCAAGGACCATCCCGGCGATGCCAGCCTGCTGCTGACCCTGGGTCGCCTGTGTCTGCAAAACAGTTTGTGGGGCAAGGCGCGGGATTATCTGGAAAGCAGCCTGCACGTGCAGCGCAACCCAGAGGCGTGTGCCGAGTTGGCGCGCTTGCTCGCCCAGTTGGGCGATACCGAGCGCAGCAATCAACTGTTCCAAGAGGGCCTGGGCTTGTTGGATAGTCGCCTGCTGGCGTCGCCACTGCCTGTTCCCGCTCGGGTTTGAAGTAGGAAAGTGTCCGAGGGTTAGCTCAGAAGTGTCTGACCGCTGGCCCTCCGATACCCTGATCAAGACAGGGTCTAGCACCTTCTTCGGCAGAGTCCTACGTTCAGTTTCTTGGCGTCTTGCATCCTCTGATGGGATGTCCTTAGGCTCTCGCGGAAACGTCTGCTCTAGTGCTTATTGAAAGGGGTCAGGCCTTTCCTCTACCGTAGCGGCCTATCTTTCGCGATGCGGATAAAGCATGTCTTTGGCCCCTTCACGCTCCTTGTTTTTCCTCGCGTTCATGGCGGGTGCGCTGACGTTGGGCGCGTCCTTTTATCTTGAGTTCGGGGCCTCTTTGCGTCCGTGCTTCCTGTGCCAGATGCAACGGGTCTTCCTGGCTGCCTTCATGCTGATCAACCTGCTCGGCGCACTCCATAACCCCAAGCATTGCGCCGTTTACATGTACGGGGCGGCAAGCATGGGCTGCGCATTACTGGGCGCCATCACCGCTGTGCGCCAGGTGTTGCTACAAAATGTCGCTCCCGACCAGGCGGCCGATTGCTGGCCCAGCCTGCACTACATGATCGAAAACCTGTCGTTTTGGCAGGCATTGCAATTGACCGTCAAAGGCACTGTCGACTGCGTGGACATCAACTGGACCCTGTTTGACCTGAGCCTTCCGGAATGGAGCCTGTTGTTCTTCGTGGCGATGTTGATCCTGGGTGTCATGCAGTTTTCGCAGTTGCTGCTGAACCCACGTTTGCGCGCTTTTAGGCACTAAAAGCAGGTCGCGGCTTGTAGGACGGGATTAAACACTTGTATGAACTTTCTCTCCTGCGTACCTTGAAGCCATAGTCATGCGGGCATAATCTGGCCCGCACGTGTCATCGAAACCGTTTGTCAGATGCGGCCTTGTCCGGTTGCGGCTTTATCCTTGAAGTGTTGCGCGGGCACCAGGCGGCAGCGCCCCTATAGGGAAGAGAGATCATCATGCTGGAAAGTTGTCAGAATGCTCAGGAACGCTGGGGTGGGGTGCACAAGCTGATCGACAGCTGGTTGAAGGCACGTCACGAACTGGTTCGGGCCTTTGATGCTCTCGGCGCCAAGCCCGAAGCACTGGCTGAAAACCGTGAACCGCTACAGGATTTTTGTGGTGTGTTGGTGGATTACGTGTCGGCCGGTCATTTCGGCGTCTATGAGCAGTTGACCAAGGAGGCAGAAGCCTTTGACGATCAGCGTGGCCTGGAGTTGGCTGAGACGATCTACCCGCGCATCGATGCCATCACCGAACAGTTGTTGGCCTTCACCGACCTGTGTGATGCCGGAAACTGTGTCGCGGCAAAATTCAAAGAGCTGGGTGGGCTGTTGCACGAGCGTTTCGAGCTGGAAGACTGCTTGATCGAAGTGCTGCACAACGCCCACAAGGAAGAGTCTGCGACCCAGGCTTGACCCAGATGGCGAATTAAAAAAACGGTGCGCATTGCGCACCGTTTTTTATTGGGTCAGTGGCGGCTGCCGAGCAACTCGATTTCGAATACCAGCGGTGTATAGGGCGGGATCAACTCGCCTGCGCCGTCAGCGCCGTAGGCTTGGGCGGATGGAATCACCAAGCGCCATTTCGCCCCTACTGGCATCTGTTGCAGCGCACTGCTCCAGCCGCTGATGACACTGTCCAGGCGAAACCATTGCGGTTGGGTGCTCTGATCGAACACCGTCCCATCGGGCAACCGACCGACGTATTTTACCTGCACCTGGTCGCTGGCCATCGGCTTGTTGCCGGTGCCGGGAGTGAGTTCAGTGAGCAGGATTCCATCTGCCAGTTCGCGCACGCCCTTGGTGGCTTTTTCTTTGCTGAGAAATTGTTGTTCGACGGCAAGGGCTTTTTCGCTTTGAGGTAGCTGGGCATCGGCTTCGCTTTGCGCCTCGTGCTGGGCGAGAAGCTGTTCGATGCGTGCGTTTTCCAATGCCAGCGGCTTGCCTTGGTAGGCTTGCTTGAGGCCATCGATCAGGGCTTGGATCTGCAGGTCGGGAACCTCTTGGCGCAGGCGCTCGCCAAGGCTGGCGCCCAGGCTGTAGGCGAGGTCATGCTGATCCTGCTCAGAGGTTTTGGATGGCAATTGCGCGCCCGCATTGGCCACCGAAATCGCCAAGCCCAGCACAAGAAAAAGGTAACGCGACATGGGGCATTCTCCCGCCGAAAGTGCGACGGATTATGCCAGTGTGAATGGGCAAAAAGTGCCGCGTATTTTCGTTATATCGATAAGAATTTTCGTAGGTTGCAACGCAAGGCAAACGATACTGTCAACATGCCCTAGCGGCGGTAAGAGCAGAGGGCTAGTATGAGCCGCACCCAAGTCAGCCAGGAGGTAAACCATGTCGGCCAAACAGAAGCCTGTTAATACCCCGTTGCATTTACTCCAACAACTCTCGGGCAGCTTGCTCGAACATCTGGAAAGCGCTTGTTCCCAAGCACTGGCCGATGCAGAAAAGCTGCTCGCCAAGCTGGAAAAACAACGCGGTAAAGCGCAAGAGAAGCTGCACAAATCCCGCACCAAACTGCAAGACGCCGCCACTGCCGGCAAGGCCAAGGCACAAGCCAAAGCCAAAGACGCCGTTAAAGAACTTGAGGACCTGCTGGACGCCCTCAAGGATCGCCAAGCTGAAACCCGCACCTACATTTCCCAACTCAAAAAAGACGCTCAAGAAAGCCTGAAACTGGCCCAGGGCGTTGGTCGTGTGAAGGAAGCCGTTGCTAAGGTACTGGGCGCTCGCACCCCGGCAAAAGCTGTTGCCAAGCCAGTTGCTAAAACTGCTGCCAAACCAGCCGCCAAGCCAGTTGCTAAAACCGCTGCTGCCAAACCAGCCGCCAAGCCAGTTGCCAAAACTGCTGCTGCCAAGCCAGCCGCTAAGCCAGCTGCCAAAACCGCTGCTGCCAAGCCAGCCGCTAAGCCAGCTGCCAAAACCGCTGCTGCCAAACCAGCTGCTAAGCCAGCTGCCAAAACTGCTGCTGCCAAACCAGCCGCTAAGCCAGCTGCCAAAACTGCTGCTGCGAAACCAGCCGCCAAGCCAGCTGCCAAAACTGCTGCTGCGAAACCAGCCGCTAAGCCAGCTGCCAAAACTGCTGCTGCGAAACCAGCCGCTAAGCCAGTTGCCAAAACTGCTGCTGCGAAACCAGCTGCCAAACCAGCCGCTAAGCCAGCTGCTAAAACCGCTGCTGCGAAACCAGCCGCCAAGCCAGCTGCTAAAACCGCTGCTGCGAAACCAGCCGCCAAGCCAGCTGCCAAACCCGCTGCTGCGAAACCAGCCGCCAAGCCAGCTGCCAAACCCGCTGCTGCGAAACCAGCCGCCAAGCCAGCTGCCAAACCCGCTGCTGCGAAACCGGCCGCTAAGCCAGCTGCCAAACCTGCTGCTGCGAAACCAGCCGCTAAGCCAGTAGCCAAACCAGCTGTTGCCAAGCCAGCAACGCCTGCCGCTACCCCGGCAGCGTCCACCGCTCCAACTGCACCGGCCAGCAGCACTCCTGCACCGGCAGCGCCAAGCACCACCCCAACCAGCGCTTCCTAAGTGCCGGTGGCCACGACGCGCAGCTGCTGCAGCGTGTCGTGGTCAAGGTTGGCGGCATCCTCAGCCGCCAGTCCTTCCAGCCATTGCTGTTGACCCGCCACACCCGTCGGCCATGCCTGCGCCAGTAGCTCCAAGCGCATCAGCAACGCTCGCTCGGCATCCAGCTCCAAGGCTTTGACCCGCTCCCTCAACGTCGCCAACGGCTCATCCTGCTGTGCCAGGGCACGCCATTGCATGCGTAGGTGCCGTAACGGTTCGATGACGTCGGTTCGCCACGGTCGGGCAAGTTGCTGCAGTGCCTGCACACGCTCCGTCTCTAGTGCCACGCCACGCTGCTCCAACCACATGCCACACAGCAGCAGGCACACATCCGCCCCTTGTTCCTGCAAGCGCAGGCACGCGGTTTCGCACCCTGAGCGGGCGTAAGTCGAGAGGGCAAAGCTCCACAGGTCAGCGCACATATTCACACCCAAGCCAGCGGCCAACGAAGCTGGTAGACTCCGCCGCCATTATGATCCGACTTCAAAGCCTAACATTACAGCGTGGCCCGCAACGTCTTCTCGAAGACGCCGAGCTGACCCTGCACGCCGGTCACAAAGCCGGCCTGATCGGTGCCAACGGCGCCGGCAAATCCACGTTGTTCGCCCTGTTGCTGGGTGAGCTGACCCCGGATTCCGGGGACTGCTTGCTGCCGGCCGACTGGCGCATCGCCCATATGCGCCAGGAGATCGACACCCTGGACCGCATCGCGATCGACTACGTGCTCGATGGCGACCTGCGTCTGCGCCAGGTGCAACACGACCTGGCCGAGGCCGAGAAAGCCCAGGACGGTGCCGCCCAGGCACGCCTGCACGCGGAACTCGACAGCGCCGACGGCTACACCGCCGACGCCCGCGCCCGCAAGATGCTCGCCGGCCTCGGTTTTACCAACGAACAGATGGACCGCCCGGTCGCCGACTTCTCCGGCGGCTGGCGCATGCGCCTGAACCTGGCCCAGGCGCTGATGTGCCCTTCGGACCTGCTGCTGCTCGACGAACCGACCAACCACTTGGACCTCGATGCGATCCTGTGGCTGGAAGATTTCCTCAAGAGCTACCAGGGCACCTTGCTGCTGATTTCCCACGACCGGGATTTCCTCGACGCTGTGGTCGATAACATCGCCCACGTCGAACAGAAGAAAATCACCCTCTACCGTGGCGGCTACACCGCGTTCGAACGCGCCCGTGCCGAGCGTTTGGCCCAGCAGCAACAGGCCTTCGAGAAGCAGCAGGCGCAACGTGCGCACATGGAAAGCTACATCGCCCGGTTCAAGGCCCAGGCCACCAAGGCCCGTCAGGCCCAGAGTCGGATCAAGGCGCTGGAGCGCATGGAAGAGCTGTCGGCGGCCCACGTCGATTCGCCGTTCGACTTTGTGTTCCGCGAGTCAGTGAAAATCTCCAGCCCGCTGTTGGACCTGTCGGATGCACGCCTGGGTTATGGCGACAAAACCATCCTGGAGAAGGTCAAGCTGCAACTCACGCCGGGCGCGCGTATCGGTTTGCTTGGCCCTAACGGCGCGGGCAAGTCGACGCTGATCAAGAACCTCTCGGGCGAACTTGAGCCTTTGGCCGGGCGCCTGACCCGTGGCGAGAACACCGTGGTGGGCTACTTCGCCCAGCACCAGTTGGACTCCCTCGATTCCAAGGCCAGCCCGTTGCTGCACTTGCAACGCCTGGCGCCGACCGAGCGCGAGCAGACCCTGCGCGACTTCCTCGGTGGCTTCGACTTCCGTGGCGCGCGCATCGATGAGCCGGTGCTGAATTTCTCCGGCGGCGAAAAAGCTCGCCTGGCCCTGGCGTTGATCGCTTGGGACCGGCCGAACCTGCTGTTGCTCGACGAACCCACCAACCACCTGGACCTGGAAATGCGCCTGGCGCTGACCATGGCCTTGCAGGAATTCAGCGGTGCGGTGTTGGTGGTGTCTCACGATCGCCACTTGCTCAAGAGCACCACCGACAACTTCTTGCTGGTGGCGGACGGTAAAGTCGAAGAGTTCGACGGCGACCTTGACGACTACGCGCGCTGGCTGACCGATTACCGCCTGCGCAACGCGCCGGTCAGCAACACGCCGGTCAACCCGGACAAAACCGACAAGAAAGCCCAGCGCCAGGCTGCCGCCGCGTTGCGTCAACAACTGGCTCCGCACAAGCGTGAAGCCGACAAGCTGGAAGCGGAGCTTGGCAAGGTGCATGAGCGCTTGGCCAAGATCGAAGCCAGCCTGGGCGACAGCGCCGTATATGAAGCCGCCCGCAAGGACGAGCTGCGCGACCTGCTGGCCGAACAGGCCAAGCTCAAGGTACGCGAAGGGCAATTGGAGGAAACCTGGATGGAAGCCCTCGAACTGCTTGAAACCCTGCAAGCGGAGCTGGAGGCGTTGTCCTGATGGAAGCGCTGCAACTGCCGCTGCCGGCGCAATGGATCGAGCCTGTGTGGATCGGCGTGCAAATCCTGCTGATCCTGCTGGCTGGCTACCTGGCCCAGCGTTTTGTCGCCAAGGGCCTCACCCGCCTGGGCGAGCGCTACCCGCTGCCACCGCAACTGCTGATGCCACTGCGCGGTGGCTTGCGCTGGCTGATCATGGGCAGCGCGCTGATCTTTGTGCTGGGCCGCCTGGGCGTTTCCGCCACGGTGCTGTGGACTGCGCTGTCAGGGTTTGTGGCGGTCGCCGCCGTGGCGTTCTTTGCCATGTGGTCGGTGCTGTCCAACCTGCTGTGCGCCATTTTGATCTTCACCGTAGGGCCTTTCCGTATCGGCGATATCGTCGAGTTGGTGGATACCGTCGACAAACCGGGCGTCAAAGGGCGGGTAGTCGCGATCAATCTGCTCTACACCACGCTGATCGAAGTGGCCGAAGCCGGCACCGACAGTGCGATGGTGCAGGTGCCTAACAGCCTGTTCTTCCAGCGCTCGGTGCGCCGCTGGATTTCGCCTGCGTAAAAATCTATAGCCAGGCCTCGGTGCTCGGAGTTAGCTTAACGCTCACGACGAATTTGAAACGAGGTGTGTAATGGCACTCGATACATGGCTGGCCTTTTTCGTGGCCAGTTGGATCATCTCCCTTTCCCCTGGTGCTGGCGCCATCGCCTCGATGTCCAGCGGCCTGCAATACGGTTTTGTGCGCGGTTATTGGAACGCCATTGGCCTGCAAATCGGCCTGGCGATGCAGATTGCCGTGGTCGCCGGCGGCCTGGGTGCCATTTTGGCGACGTCCTCTACCGCGTTCTATGCGATCAAATGGTTTGGCGTGGCGTACCTGGTGTACCTGGCCATCAAGCAATGGCGCGCCTTGCCCATGGACATGACCGATGACGCGGCCGTGCGCCCGATCGGCAAACCGATGGCGATGATGTTCCGAGGTTTCCTGGTCAACGCCAGCAACCCCAAGGCCTTGGTGTTCATGCTGGCGGTACTGCCGCAGTTCGTGAACCCGCAGGCGCCGCTGCTGATCCAGTACGTGATCCTGGGTGCGACGATGATTGCCGTCGATATGATCGTGATGGCGGGGTATACGGGGTTGGCGTCGAAGGTGTTGCGCTTGTTGCGCACGCCCAAGCAGCAGAAGCGGATGAACCGTACGTTTGCGGGGTTGTTTGTGGGGGCGGCGGGTTTCCTCGCCAGCCTGCATCGCGCGACGGCATAGATCGCGATTTGGCTGAAGGAACCCAATCAAAATGTGGGAGCGGGCTTGCTCGCGAATGCGGTAGATCAGCCGGTACATCGGGTGACTGACACTCCGTCTTCGCGAGCAAGCCCGCTCCCACATTGGTTTGTGGTGCTTGTGAAATCGTGGCTCAGCGCAAGATTTTCGGCGCTTCATCCCTCGGCAAGTTATTACGCAACACCGGCTGGCCCGGCTCTTGATAACCACCACCCAACTGCTCCGCCAACTGCCGCGCCACATCTTCACCCAGCGCTTTCGATACTTCTTTCACCACCCGCGGCCGATTCAGGCTCACGCGCACGTCGCGGCTGTTCACCAGTTTGGTGTCCTGGCCTTCACCCATGGCGGTAAACGCCGAGGTGATCTCGTAAGTGCGAGTGTTGATCAGGCTGAAATCCGCCACCAGCGTCAGGCCCAGCACCGCCGAGTAGCTGTTGGTGTGGTCCAGGGCGTTGATGTCTTGGGTGAAGTCGATATCCGACAGCGTGCCGAACAGCACGTAGTCAGCGCCCTTGAAGTTGCCAGCCTTGATGCGCTTGATCACGTCGTAGACGTCACCCTTGGCATCGGCGGTGTAGGGCGTGCCCTGCACCAGTTGGAACTGGCGGGATTTGAGGATCTCGCCCTTGATATCGCCACTGAATTTGCGCAACTCAGTCTGTTCGATATAGCTGGTACGGCTTTCGTACTCGCTGTAGTTCGACGCGCCGCTGGCGTGGTAGGCGCTTGCCTGCATGTTGTTGCTGGCCGACACCTGGTGGATGTATTCCTCGACCCGCGCCTCGTAGGCCAGGTCGGTTACCGCGATTTTCGGGGCGGCCGAGGCGCCAAAGGCGCACAGCAGGCCGATCAAACCGATCCATGCACGCATTGCTTAGCGCTCCGTGGTCTTGCGGATTTCTTTTTCGTCCATCCATTCGGCCAGGCCGCTCTCGACGTCGATCAGTTGCAGGCTGAACTTGTAGAACACGTCCTTGTAGTCAGAGCTGCGCTTGACGATGGAGCTGATGGAGCCTTCCAGGCGGTACTTGGCAGCGACCATATTGCCGGTCTTGCTCACCGTGGACTTCTTGTACAGGCCGCTCTGGTTCTGCAACTTGAGCTGGTCCACCTGGCTTTGCATGTCGGTGTTGTCGCTGGCAAAGCGTGCGGTGCCGGTCTTCATCAATTGGGTCTTGATCGACGTGGTGATCTCGCGGGTATCGATGTACTCGCTGGTCTTGTTCTTCACGTCGTACACCTGCACCACCGGGCGGCCTTGCAGGATGCCGGACTGAGCCAGGGAGCGGGTCATGGTTTCGGCGATCATCTGCAGGTCGGTGGAGCCGAACTCGTTGGTCACGGTTTCCACGGCCTTGGTGTCGCCGTAGCTGATGTTCTTGCTGCCCAGGACCGGCGATGTGTTGGAGCAACCGCTGGCCAGGACGGCAACCACGGCGAGGATCGAGAAGCGTGCAAACATGGGGAAATCTCTCCAGAGCTGAATAGGGGCGGGCGTCAAGGCGTCTTCACTTCAAGGCGGAAGTCCGCCGCTTGCGGCAAGTTGGCGATGGCGGGCAGGAAGGTCGCCTGGTTGGCGTACAGGTTCAGCACTTTCCAGGTGTCTTCGTCGCCCACCGGGAAGCCATCGGCGCCCAGCCAGGCGAAGCGGTAGTACATCGTCTGGTTGCTGCTGGTGATGTTGCTCAACTGCACCTTGGCGGTGAGGAAGCCGTTCTCGCGGGCCACGCGGATGGCGCCGACGGCGATGCCCTTGAACTTGCCCATCACCACGATTTTGCTCGCAGCGCTGCCAGGTTCCGGCGGCGGCGGGGTGGCGCAGCCGGCAAGCAGGACCAGCGCCAGGGCGCCGAGGATGAAATGACGCATAGCGTGCTCCTTAAGGTTGTTTGAGGGCGATGGCTTGGGTGGCCTGGCTCGGTACCACATGCGCCGCAAGGCCGCCGGCGAACACCTGGTTGCCGACCACGCGCAGGGTGATCACTTGGTAGCGCTGGTCGGCCTTGACCGTCACCAGCGTGCCGCCCAGGGCATTGGGCAGGCTGACCTGGTGCTCGCCGTGCTTGAGGCGCAGGCGGGTGACCTGGGTCATGTCCGGCAGGGTGCGCCAGGTGCGGGTGTCGGCCCCTTCGGCGACGGCGGAGGCGATGCCCAGCACCAGGCCTGCCATGGGGTTGGTCTTGTTCAGGTTGTTCTGTGCCACGCCACGCGTAACCGCACGCACGGTGGTGCGCAAAATGATCCCTGGCATGTCATCGCGCAGGGCGCGGCGGGACATGGCGGTGGTGCTATTGAGCGGGGTGAGGTTCTGTTGCTGGCCGTCGATACCGATCTGGGCGAAGGTCGCCGTGGAGGTATCGGCCTTGATTACCGGGAACGACAGCGGGGTGATCACCAGGTTGCCGTTGATCGGGATCGGCAGCGGCAGCCGAATCGAGTCGCGGGCCGGCGCCAAGCCGCTCTGGACCACGATCAGCACCTCGGTTTCGTCGGCGCCGACCTTGGATTTGTCCAGGTCCAGCAACGCTTGCTCCAACAGCGGGGTGTTGGGGCGCAACTCGGCCGCTTTGCGGTAACCAGGGGCGGCCAGGTCTTTTTCACCCAGGGCCTCGTAGACGAAGCCGGCCAGGTAATGGCTGAACGCGCTCTGGTAGCTGTTTTTCAGGCCGACCACTTCCGGCGCGTCCAGGGCCTCCACTGGGTAGCCGCGCAGGTCTTTCATCTGGGTGGTCACGCCTTCGCGCTCGGCTTCATCTTCGCGCTTGAGGTATTCCTTGTCCCGCAGGTCGGCGATGACGGCTTCGCGCTCGTGGGTTTTCTTGATTTCGGTGCGGGCGCCGTCGAAGTCATTCAGGGCCAGCAGGTTCAAGGCCATCTGAGTGGTCAGCATGACTTTTTCGTAGTCGTAGCCTTCGTAGCGACGCACTTTGTCGTTGGCCAGGAAGCTACCGAACTGGGCAAGGTATTTTGCACTGTCGAACTTGACCGATTCTTCCCACTTGTAGACCTGCAGGTCGGCGCTGCGCCACGCGGTCTGGCTGCCAGTGAGGTCGCCCTTGGCCCGCAGCAACTCGCCCTTTTCGAAGAAATAGAGCAGGTCTTTGTCTTCGCCGGTGTTGTTTTTTTCCAGCAGGGTCAAGGCGGCGTCCACATTGCCGGTGGCCAATTGCTGGTTGGTGGCTTGCAACTCGGTGTCGTAGCTGCGGAACATCGAACAGCCGGAGAGCAAGGTAACCGCCGCGAGCGCGAACGGAGTCAAGGCGCGAAATGCCATGCAAACTTCTTCCCTGAAATGATCAGTCGGTGTGGTGATTCCTCATAAAAACGAGGAACGAAATTCCCTTTCGCACTAACAGGGCGCGGCATTATAAACGCCGTTACTGGCTAAACAATGGCTTATTGATGTGACGCAATCGACAAAAAGCCATCACTGAGCTCCGAAAAATACCCGCCTGTTTTAAACGCCACATCACTTACGCCTTGAGTCAAACCTGCTAAGCCTTAACAATGTGTTACTTCGTATTTCCCTCTGAGATTCATTCATGACTGCCCCCTTCCGTTTTCTCGCCTGGCTGCTGTTGCCGGCGTTGATGTCGTGCAGCTTCAATCTGTTGGCCGCAACTGCCGAAGGCGCTCCGCAAGCCCTGCATTTGCTGGACTACATTGGTGCTGACTACCCTCCTACAGTGGAGGCGGGCAAGGTTATTGATGAGTCTGAATACCGTGAGCAGGTCGAGTTTCTAGGCGTGTTGCAAGGCTTGGTCGCAGAACTGCCGCAACGCCCGGAGCGCGACGCATTAGTCAAAGGCGTCGACGAACTGAAAGCCGCTGTAACCGGCCATCAGGATGGCGCGACAGTGGCCCGTCAGGCCCGTCAATTGGGTGCCCAACTCGCGGTTGCCTATGAAGTGAGCCAAGCCCCGGCCATTACTCCCGACCCCACCCGAGGCGCTCCGCTTTACGCGCAGCATTGCTCGGTGTGCCACGGCGTTGCCGGTGCCGGCGATGGCCCTGCGGGCATGGGCATGACGCCGCCACCCGCCAACCTCACAGACGCCACGCGCTTGGACCGCCTGAGCCTTTACGCGATCTATAACACCTTGGGCCTGGGTGTCGAAGGCACCGATATGCCGTCCTTCGCCGACCAACTGGACGACCGCCAACGCTGGGACCTGGCCACCTACATTGCCGGTTTCACCGCCGACCCGGCCGCGGCTAAAAGTGAGCAACCGTTCAACCTCGCTGACCTGGCTCGCCAGACCCCCAATGAAGTACTCGCCGCCAACGGCCCAGCCGCTGCTGCGACCTTCCGCGCCCAACGTGCGCAACCGCCCCAGGTCAAGCGTGGTCCCGCGCAGTTGCTCGACTACACCGCCGCTACCCTGGACAAGAGCCTCGCCGCCTTCCGCAACGGCGACCACGAACAGGCCTACGACCTGTCTGTTGCCGCGTACTTGGAAGGTTTCGAGCTGGTGGAAAGCTCCCTGGACAACGTTGACGCCAACGTGCGCAAGGACACCGAAAAAGCGCTGATGGCCTACCGGCAGTCGTTGCAGGACGGCTTGCCGCTGGAGCAGGTGCAACAGCGCCTGGACGTGGCCAAGGGCAAGCTCACCGAATCGGCCGGCCTGTTGGGCAGCGACGGTTTGAGCTGGTCATTGAGCTACATCTCCGGCCTGTTGATCCTGCTGCGTGAAGGTTTGGAAGCGATTTTGGTGTTGGCGGCGATCCTGGCGTTCCTGCGTAACACTGGCCAGCAGTCGGCAGTGCGCAGCGTCAACGTGGGTTGGGGCCTGGCGCTGTTGGCCGGCTTGGCCACCTGGGCGTTGGCGGCGTATGTGATCGACGTGAGCGGCGCCCAGCGCGAATTGCTCGAAGGCTGCACCGCGCTGTTTGCCAGTGTGATGGTGCTGTGGCTGGGGGTGTGGATGCACGACCGCCGCCACGCGGCCGCCTGGCAGGACTACATCAAGAGCAGCCTGGTGGGCGGCGGCGGGCGGTTTGGTTTTGCGATGCTGGCGTTCTTCTCGGTGTACCGCGAACTGTTCGAAGTGATCCTGTTCTACGAAACCCTATGGCTGCAAGCGGGCCCGGCCGGGCACAACGCGGTATTGGCCGGTGGTGCTACGGCGCTGGTGCTGCTGGTGGGCCTGGCGTGGGTGATCCTGCGCGGTTCGGCGAAGCTGCCGCTGGCGTTGTTCTTCGGCATCAATGCGGCGTTGCTGTGCGCGCTGTCGGTGGTGTTTGCCGGGCATGGGGTGAAGGCGTTGCAGGAAGCCGGCATCTTCGGTACGCGACCGGTGGCGTTCTTTGACTTTGACTGGCTGGGTATTCATGCCGATGCGTATTCGCTGAGTGCGCAGGCGGTGGCGATCCTGGCGATTGTGGTGTTGTATGGTCGCAGTCGATTGGCCGAGAAGCGTCGCGTTACTGCTTAAGTCTTAAGTGGGCACCGCCGCTCCCACATTGGATCGATGTTGCTTCTGGAAGGAGTGTTTATGCGCGTATGGATCGATGCCGACGCCTGCCCTAGGGCGGCCAAGGACCAAGTGGTCAAGTTCGCCCTCAAGCGCCAGTTCGAAGTGGTGCTGGTGGCCGGGCAAAGCCAGATCAAGCCGAGCTTTTCCTGCGTAAAACTGATTGTGGTACCCAGCGGCCCGGACGCAGCAGACGACTACCTGGTGGAACACGCGCAGCCCGGTGAGCTGGTGATCTGCAGCGATGTGCCCCTGGCCGATCGGCTGGTGAAAAAAGGCGTAACGGCGCTCGACCCACGGGGCAAGGAATTCAGCCCGGCGAACATGAGTGAACGCCTGGCGGTGCGCAACCTGTTCACTGACCTGCGTGAACAGGGCCAGATGGACGGCGGGCCACCGCCCCATGGCGAGAAGGACAAGCAGGCGTTTGCCAATGCCCTGGACCGGATCCTCACGCGGTTGATGCGAGAAGCCTAACCGGTGGCGAGGGAGCTTGCTCCCGCTGGAGTGCGAGGCGCTCCCAAGATTTTTGGGCCGCTACGCAGCCCAGCGGGAGCAAGCTCCCTCGCCACATAAACTTCTGTGCCAGCATCGGTGTTCAGTCGTTCTCGTGGGTCAACTCCAGCACCCGATCCACCAACTTGTTGATCCCCGAAGCGACCTCGCTGATGTTCTTGCCCACCATATAGGCCGGCGTGCTCACCAGCTTGCGGGCCTTGTCTTCGACGATATCTTCCACCGCGCACTCCTGGTGCGTGGCGCCCATCTTGTCCAAGGCCGCCGCCGTATCAGGGCAGGTGCCGATGGTGCAGGTCACGCCGGGGCCGTAGATCTTCGCGGCCAGGGCAGGGGCGATGCAGATCAGTCCGACCGGCTTGCCCGATTCAGCAAACGCCTCGGCCAAGGCCAATACCTGGGGGTTAACGCTGCAACCGGCGCCCTCCACCGCAAAGTTCGACAGGTTTTTCGCCGCGCCAAACCCGCCGGGCACGATCAGCGCGTCGAAGTCTTCAGCGTTGGCTTCGCCGATGTCCTTCACCTCACCTCGGGCAATACGCGCCGACTCCACCAGCACATTGCGTGACTCGGGCATTTCCTCGCCGGTGAGGTGGTTGATCACATGCAACTGCGCAATGTCGGGGGCAAAGCATTGGACCTGAGCGCCGCGCTGGTCCAGGCGCAGCAGGGTGATCACGCTTTCGTGGATCTCTGCACCGTCGTACACGCCGCAGCCGGAAAGGATCACTGCAATCTTTTTGCTCATGGGCATTTCTCCTGGGGTCATGGCGTTAAATGTCTACTAATTTGTCACCTGTTGCCAATGGGGCTTGGCGCCACTACACCTACTCTAGATGTAACAAAAACAAACCGGACCAGACCATGGACTTCGTGCCTTACGCGGTACCGTTTTTCATCGCCTTGATCGTGGTGGAGCTGCTTGCCGACCGCTGGCGTGGCGAGCGCAACTACCGGGTGGCAGACGCCATCAACAGCCTCAGCACCGGCGTGCTGTCGACCACCACGGGCCTGCTGACCAAAGGCGTGGGGATTTTGACCTACGCGTTCGCCCTCAAGCACCTGGCGCTGTTCGAACTGTCTGCCCAGAGTGTCTGGACTTGGGTGTTTGCCTTTGTGTTCTACGACTTCTGCTACTATTGGCTGCACCGTATGGGCCATGAGCGCAATATCCTCTGGGCCGCCCACTCGGTGCATCACCAGAGTGAGGACTACAACCTCAGCACGGCCCTGCGTCAGACCAGCACCGGTTTTCTGCTGAGTTGGATCTTCTACCTGCCGCTGGCGGTGGTGGGTGTGCCGCTGCTGGTGTTTATCAGCGTGGCGTCCCTGAATTTGCTGTATCAATTTTGGGTGCACACTCGCCATGTGCCCAAGCTCGGCTGGTACGAGTGGTTCTTCGTCACCCCGTCCAATCATCGGGCCCACCATGCACAGAACGCTCTCTACATGGATCGCAACTACGGCGGGGTGTTCATTATTTGGGACCGGCTGTTCGGTACTTTCCAGGAGGAAGACGACAACGAGCCGGTGATTTTCGGCGTGACCACCCCACTGGCCAGCTGGAATCCGCTGTGGGCCAACCTGCAGTTTTATGCGCAGTTGTGGAGTGATGCGCGGCGCACCGAGCGCTGGAAGGACAAGCTGCGTATCTGGTTCATGCGCACTGGCTGGCGGCCTGAGGACGTGAAGGCCAAGTACCCGTTGGCCAAACACGACCTGAGCCAGTTCCGCAAATTCGAGGTGGCGCTGGACGTGCGCCAGCAGGTGTACATCGCCCTTCAATTTGCGGTGTATGTGGGCTTTGGCAGCTATTTGATGAATTTCGGCGAGGGGTTGCCCACCACGGCGCTGGTGGTGGGCTGGAGTGCAATGGCGCTGGGTTTGTTTACCTTGGGCGTGGCCCTGGAGAACCGCCCGTGGGCACTCAAGGCTGAATTGGCGCGGTTGGTATTGAATGTGCCGTTGGTATGGTTGGCGCCGCTGGTCGGGCTGTGGCCGGCCAGCAACTTGGGCTGGCTGGGCCTGGTCAGTTACAGCTTGTTGAGCGTGATCGGCCTCTACTGTTGCAGAAGCCGGCTTACTCCACTGGTGTCTTAGGCGCTTCAGCCGGGGCCGGCTCGGCAGCGAGTCGGGCCTTGGCGTCGGCACACGCCTCGCGGGCGATGCGCGCGTTCTTGAAGCGCCGGCGCAGCCACAGGCCGAAGCCCAGTACCAGCAAGGCGCCCAGCACCCACAGTTCGTACTTCTTCACGCTGCCCAGCATGCCTTCCAACACCGCACCGAAGTGGTAGGCGGCCGCGCCCAGTGCGGCGGCCCAGATCGCCGCGCCAATCCCGTTGAGGATCAGGTAGCGCAAGGGTGGATAGCCGGAAAGGCCAATCGCTACCGGCATGACCGTGCGTAACCCGTAGACGAAACGGAAGCTCAACACCCACAGATCCGGGTGCTTGCGGATATGCCCCAGGGCCTTGTCGCCCATCAATTGCCAGCGGGGCTTGCGTGCCAACAATTTGCGCCCGTGTTTACGGCCCATGTAATACCAAAGCTGGTCGCCGGCGTAGCTGCCAAAGAAGGCAACGACCACCACCAGGTTGATATCCATGTACCCACGGAACGCCAGGAAGCCTGCGAGAACCAAGATGGTCTCGCCCTCGAAGAAGGTGCCCAGGAAGAGCGCAAAGTAGCCGAAGTCATGCAGAAATTGTTGAAGCATGGTCTGGGGTGCTGGCGAAATGAACGCGCAGCCTACGCCTTCGTGAACATTCATGAAAGTATCGAGATGTGTCACGAAGTGAACAATTCCTACATAAACGACGAATGCGGCTACAGGTCGCATCGGCAAGCACAACTGTCATACCTTCGTCATAATGGCCGCTTATAACTGCAACGCTCGCCCGTATACGCGGGCTCAGGAGTCTGTCGTGAGCTTTACCCCTGCCAATCGCCTGTTCCCCGCAACCCGCCTGCGTCGCAATCGTCGTGATGATTTTTCTCGCCGCCTGGTACGTGAAAACGTCCTGACGACGAATGATCTGATCCTGCCGGTGTTTGTGCTCGACGGTGAGAATCGGCGCGAAGCAGTGGCATCGATGCCGGGTGTGGAGCGCTTGACCATTGATCAGTTGCTGATCGAGGCGGCCGGTTGGGTTGAGCTGGGGATTCCGGCGTTGGCACTGTTCCCGGTCACGCCTGCCGGGCTCAAGTCCCTGGATGCCGCCGAAGCCTGGAACCCGGAGGGCATCGCCCAGCGCGCCACCCGTGCCCTGCGCGAACGTTTCCCGGAACTGGGGGTGATCACCGACGTGGCGTTGGACCCGTTCACCACCCATGGCCAGGATGGCATTCTCGACGAAGACGGCTATGTTCAGAACGACATCACCGTTGATGCGTTGGTCAAGCAGGCCCTGTCTCACGCCGCAGCAGGCGCCCAGGTGGTTGCCCCGTCGGACATGATGGACGGGCGCATCCAGGCGATTCGCGAAGCCCTGGAGCTGGCCGGTCACGTCAATGTGCGCATCATGGCCTACTCGGCCAAGTACGCCAGCGCCTATTACGGCCCGTTCCGCGATGCGGTGGGCTCGGCGCTGAACCTGGGCAAGGCCAACAAGGCCTCGTACCAGATGGACCCGGCCAACAGCCACGAAGCCCTGCACGAAGTCGCGGCCGACCTGGCCGAAGGCGCTGACATGGTGATGGTCAAGCCGGGGATGCCGTACCTCGACATCCTTTACCGGGTCAAAGAGGAATTCAAAGTGCCGACCTTTGTCTATCAGGTCAGTGGCGAATACGCGATGCACATGGCTGCAATACAGAATGGATGGCTGAGTGAAGGGGTGATCCTTGAATCCCTGACAGCCTTTAAACGCGCCGGGGCTGATGGCATTCTGACCTACTTCGCCGCCCGCGCCGCTCAATTGCTTAGAGAGCAACAATAGCCCTCACAGGAACACTCGATGAATACCGAAGGACTCACAGACGTTGCTGTAAAAGACGCTCACCCGGTGGTTGAACAAGTCACCGAGACCCCACCGGAACTGGAACCGGCCCCGCCCGCCGTGGTGGCCGAGCCACCGGTGCCGGCGCCGGTGGCCGCGGTGACCAACCTGGATGACAGCAGCCTGTACATCCACCGCGAGCTGTCCCAACTGCAATTCAACATCCGCGTGCTGGAACAGGCGCTGGATGAGTCCTACCCCTTGCTGGAGCGGCTGAAATTCCTGCTGATCTTCTCCAGCAACCTGGACGAGTTCTTCGAAATCCGCGTAGCCGGCCTCAAGAAGCAGATCACCTTCGCCCGTGAACAAGCCGGCGCCGACGGCTTGCAACCGCACCAGGCGCTGGCGCGCATCAGCGAACTGGTGCACGGCCATGTGGACCGCCAGTACGCGATCCTCAACGACATCCTGCTGCCGGAACTGGAAAAACATCAGGTCCGCTTTATCCGTCGTCGCCACTGGACCACCAAGATCAAGACGTGGGTGCGTCGTTACTTCCGCGACGAGATTTCGCCGATCATCACCCCGATCGGCCTCGACCCGACGCACCCGTTCCCGTTGCTGGTGAACAAGAGCCTCAACTTTATCGTTGAGCTGGAAGGTATCGACGCCTTCGGCCGCGATTCGGGCCTGGCGATCATCCCGGCGCCGCGCCTGTTGCCGCGGATCATCAAGGTACCGGAAGAGGTGGGGGGCGCAGGCGATAACTATGTATTCCTGTCGTCGATGATCCATGCACACGCCGATGACCTGTTCCAGGGCATGAAGGTTAAAGGTTGCTATCAGTTCCGCCTGACCCGTAACGCCGACCTGGCGTTGGACTCCGAAGACGTCGAAGACTTGGCCCGTGCCCTGCGCGGCGAGCTGTTCTCGCGCCGTTACGGCGATGCAGTGCGCTTGGAAGTGGCGGATACCTGCCCGAAACACCTGTCGGACTACCTGCTCAAGCAATTCAACCTGGCCGAATCCGAGCTGTATCAAGTCAACGGTCCGGTGAACCTGACGCGGCTGTTCAGCATCACAGGCCTGGACAGTCACCCGGAGCTGCAATACACGCCGTTCACGCCGCAGATCCCGAAATTGCTGCAAAACAGCGAGAACATTTTCAGCGTGGTGAGCAAGCAGGACATCCTGCTGCTGCACCCGTTCGAGTCCTTTACCCCGGTGGTCGACCTGCTGCGCCAGGCCGCGAAAGACCCGCACGTGCTGGCTGTGCGCCAGACCCTGTATCGCTCAGGCGCCAACTCGGAAATCGTCGATGCGCTGGTGGACGCTGCGCGTAACGGCAAGGAAGTCACCGCGGTGATCGAACTGCGTGCGCGGTTCGACGAAGAGTCCAACCTGCAACTGGCCAGCCGTCTGCAAGCGGCCGGTGCGGTGGTGATCTACGGTGTGGTGGGCTTTAAGACCCACGCCAAGATGATGCTGATTCTGCGCCGTGAAGCCGGTGAAATCGTGCGCTACGCCCACTTGGGTACCGGTAACTATCACGCCGGTAACGCCAAGCTCTACACCGACTACAGCCTGCTGACCTCCGACGACGCCTTGTGTGAAGACGTCGGCAAGTTGTTCAGCCAGTTGATCGGCATGGGCAAGACCTTGCGCATGAAGAAGCTGCTGCATGCGCCGTTCACCCTCAAGAAGGGCATGCTCGACATGATTGCCCGCGAGACCCAGTTCGCCCTCGACGGCAAGCCTGCGCACATCATCGCCAAGTTCAATTCGCTGACCGATCCGAAGATCATTCGCGCGCTGTACAAGGCCAGCCAGTCCGGCGTGCGCATCGACCTGGTGGTGCGTGGCATGTGCTGCCTGCGCCCGGGCATTGTCGGCGTGTCGCACAACATCCATGTGCGCTCGATCATCGGCCGCTTCCTGGAGCACACGCGGGTGTTCTACTTCCTTAACGGCGGCGAAGAGCAGATGTTCCTCTCCAGCGCCGACTGGATGGAGCGCAACCTCGATAAGCGCGTAGAGACGTGCTTCCCGGTGGAAGGCAAGAAGCTGATCATGCGGGTCAAGAAGGAGCTGGAAAGCTACCTCACCGACAACACCCACAGCTGGAGCCTGCAGTCGGACGGCCGCTACGTGCGCAACACGCCAACCGGCAACCAGAACCCGCGCAGTGCGCAGGCGACGTTGTTGGAGAAGTTGGGTAGCCCGATTTTGACGGTGAACTAAAACCTGGTGTGGGGCGGGCTCTTGTGGCGAGGGAGCTTGCTCCCGCTCGGCTGCGCAGCAGCCGCCAGCTTTTGGGGGCGCTTCGCACCCCAGCGGGAGCAAGCTCCCTCGCCACAGCAATCCCTCTCCCACATCTTTTGCGGTGTGCTTTAGCGCACGTTCAGCGTGAACCCAACCCGCGTCAACCACTCCGCTTCCTGCGCAAAGTCCGCCTGGGTCAATTGGTTTTCATCCAGCCAGCCTTTGGGGAACAGCACGTCCAGGCTCTCGCCGTTGGCGCGCAGGGTCACTTGGGGCATTTCCTGGGTGCCACGGATGTGGTGGAACAAGATTGCGAAGCGCAGCAGCACGCACAGGCGAATCAGCTTGATGCCTTCATCACCGAACTCGGCAAACTTGTCCTTGGGGATATTGCGGCGATGGCCGCGCACCAGCAGGGCGAGCATTTGCTGGTCTTCGCGGGAGAACCCGGCGAGATCCGAGTGCTCGATCAGGTAGGCGCCGTGCTTGTGGTAATGGTAGTGGGCGATATCCAGGCCCACTTCATGCACCTTGGCGGCCCAGCCGAGCAGCTCGCGCCACACACCGTCTTCCAGGTCCCAGTCCTCGGCCACCTGGTCGAATGCGTGCAGGGCTTTGCGCTCAACGCGCGCCGCTTGTTCCAGGTCGACGTGATAACGCTCCATCAGCGAGCTGAGCGTGCGCTCACGCACGTCTTCGTGGTGATGGCGGCCCAGCAGGTCGTAGAGCACGCCTTCGCGCAGGGCGCCGTCACAGTGGTCCATGCGTTGCAGTTCTAGGGCGTCGAAGATGGCTTCGAGAATCGCCAGGCCCGCTGGGAAAATGGTACGGCGGTCGGGCTTGATGCCATCGAAGTCGATTTTCTCTGCGTCGCCCAGCTTGAACAGCTTGCGCTTGAGCCACGCCAGGCCTTCGGCATTCACCTCGCCAGTGCCGTGGCCGCCAGCCTTGAGGGCCAGGCCGATGGCACGGATGGTGCCGGATGAGCCAATGGCTTCATCCCAGGTCAGGCGGTGCAAGGCGTGTTCGATGCTCATGATCTCCAACCGCGCCGCCGTGTAGGCCTGGGCGTAGCGTGCCGGGGTGATCTTGCCGTCCTTGAAATAGCGTTGGGTGTAGCTGACGCAGCCCATTTGCAGGCTTTCGCGCAGCAATGGCTCAAATCTTTGCCCAATGATGAATTCGGTACTGCCCCCGCCGATGTCGGCAACCAGGCGTTTGCCAGGGGTGTCGGCCAGGGTGTGGGACACGCCCAGGTAGATCAGGCGCGCTTCTTCACGGCCGGAGATGACTTCTACCGGGTGCCCCAGGATCTCTTCAGCGCGGCGGATGAACTCGCCACGGTTGCGCGCTTCACGCAGCGCGTTAGTGCCGACGATGCGCACGGCGCCCAGGGGCATGCCGTTGATCAGTTGGGCAAAACGCTTAAGGCAATCGAGGCCGCGCTGCATGGACTCTTCATTGAGCTGGCGCTCGTCGTCGATGCCTGCAGCCAGTTGTACTTTCTCGCCGAGCCGCTCAAGGATGCGGATTTCGCCGTTCTGGGCCTTGGCCACGACCATGTGAAAGCTGTTGGAGCCCAGGTCGATGGCGGCGATCAGGGACAGATTCTTGGCTTGGGATTGCGGCATGGTGTGTGGGTCTCGGTCGATAACCTGACCATCGTGCCACGATCGACCGCTGGCGCCAACGCGTAGTGCGAGGGGATTTCCAATGAGTCTCTCGATAAGAGTCTTCTTTGCGGCGTGTAGGAGTTTTTTATGACGTTTGTATTACAAGTTAGATCGTTGCTGTGGTCCTCAATTTTAAAAGCCTTTGTTTTCAAGTCTTAAGAATATTTCCTACGCGATTCCGTGTTAATTGCATTGAGTGGTTTTGTATTTCGCACATCACTCTAAGCATTCTAGGTGGGTGGTCGCTGATAGTTCTTACGGATTTTGATATTTTTTCCTGCTTTATTATAAAGATGAAGTGTTGATACTTTGGTTCGGTATTTATGCCGTGGTGTTATTTATTTATGGGTGTGGGTTTTTAATGGGTAGGCACTTTGGTCGTGTACGCGTAAGGCCGAAAGTAATCCCTGTCCGTCACTCATTGTCTTTTATGCACGAGAGGTGATGCTTCATGAAATATAAAGCCAGTGTTGTCGCAGGTTCGCTGTTGGTGGCGGCTGTCAGCTTGAACGTTCAAGCAGCGGACTTGAAAGTCAAAGGCTATATAGCCCCTGCCAGTTGCAGTTTTACCATTGGCAACTCGGTTATCGATTATGGCCGGATTGACCCAAATACCCTGAGCCCGACCAACTACACCAAGCTCGCGAAGAAGAGTACGCCCTATGCCATCCGCTGCGGCAGCAACGCCACGGCCAAAATCGGCGTGAAGGTGGTGGACAACCGTTCGAGTACTCGGATAGCCGGCCTGATGACTTCCCAATTCGGCAGCGGCTACCGGGACAACTACAACTTCGGATTGGGGGCCACCGCGAAGGGGCAAAAGATCGGCGGGTATGTGGTGCACTTGCGTAACTCGGTTGCCGACGGTAAGCCCGCCTACGTCATTACCGACGAAGGCTACGGTGGAACTTGGGATCCTCGCAGTAGCGATTCCTTGGGCCACACCGCGAACATATCCAGTTGGCGCACGGGTGCGGCGATTACACCGGCACCTGTCAATACCGTCACCGGCAATTTGGAAGTTCAGGCGGTGATTAATAAGACCGCTGAACTTGATATGAGTAATCAAGTGAGTCTGGACGGTCAGGCCACACTTGAATTGCGTTATCTCTAAGCGATAGTTGAGGTCGGTACAAGTGGCTAAGTGCAGTTTTAACTTGTGCCGGCTTTTTTCTGTCCTGTAGTAAAGGAAAAACAGAGGGCTGCCAGTTTGCGAATTAAGTTTTTCTTGTCGCTGTCGACAGTTGTCGGTTTTTTAGTGTGCGCACCCGCATTGGCCGATGGCGTAGAGCCCGAAACCACGGTGATTGTACTTAATGAAGCCGACGGTGAGGTCAGTATGAACGTGAAGAATACTGATGCGACGCCGGTATTACTTCATTCGGCGATTGAAAATATCCCAGAAGATGGTGAGCCACTGGTTGTGATCACTCCGCCGGTAGCACGGGTTGACGCAGGCGAGCGGCAGATGGTCAGGTTTCTTTTTATAGGCGATTCACCGCTTAAAACTCAGCGCCTCAAACGTGCGACATTCGAAGGTATTGCCCAGGCGCGCCCCGGCTCAGGTGCGACGATCGGTATCAGCCTTCGGCAAAACCTGCCCCTGATCCTGCACCCCAAGGGTCTGCCCCTGCACCACGCACCGTGGGAGCTGCTGACCTGGCACTTGCAAGGCAAAACCCTGAGTGTGCGCAATGACAGCGCCTATGTGGTGCGCCTGGCTGACGAAGTGGTGTTGAAGCCGCTGCAGCGCAAGGTCTATCTGCCGCGCACCTACGTGTTGCCGGGTGAAACCCTCAGCGTGCCAATGGATACCGCACCGGTTGGCGCCACCGGCGTTTCGATTTCACCCGCGACCGTCTATGGGTTCACGGTGGAAAACTACGAAGCGCCAATCGTCGCTGCCGCGCAGTGACCTGCCATGAAAAAAAACTACGCTAGGCCACCCAATGTGGGGCTTCTACAGCGGCCCGATGAGCTATTCAGACGCAGTGGACTGAGCTTTTCGGTGTGCATGGCCATGATGTCGAGCGTTGTCGGCAGCGCACAGGCTGCACCCGCTGCTACGACTGTGGGTGGGTTTGACCTGGCTACCCTGCAGGCGCGTGGAATCAGCCCATCGGTGGCCCATTACTTTCGCCATGCTGCGCGTTTCAGTGAGGGCGTGCGCGTGGTGGACCTTACGGTCAATGGCGAGCGTATTGGCTTGACGGACGCCCGTTTTGATAGCGATGGCGAACTGTGTTTCACCCGCAGCCTGTTGGACCGAGCCGGCTTGCGTGTGCCCTCTGCGGTAATCGACAAACAGGCTGACCCCGCCTGCTATGACCTGCGGGGTGCTTACCCCAAGGCGATCGTCACGCTGCGACCCGGCAATGAAGAAGTGTCGTTGGTGGTGCCGACCGATGCCCTGCGGGGGCCGCAACGCGTTTCTGGCAGCTATGCGCGAGGTGGGACCGCAGCGCTGCTCAACTACGACATCCAGGCAGTCAACAGCCATTCGCGGGAAGATACGAACCGATATCTGTCGGCCTCCACCGAGGTGGGTTTCAACATGGGCGACTGGATAACGCGCAGTCGCCAGTTCTTTGTGTCCAATGATCACCGCTCAACGGCCGAGCATTTATATGCCTATGCGCAGCGTGACTTCCTGCCATTGGCGTCCACCTTCCAGGTTGGCCAGATTTCGGGAAACAACCCGGTTTTTGGCGGCGTTCAACTGATGGGCGCGCAGTTGTTTCCCGATGGCATTGAAGCGCCTCGCAGCAACGCTGGCGTGGTTGTCGAGGGGCAGGCGTATAGCCAGTCGCGGGTGGAGGTGCGCCAGTCCGGAGCTTTGATTTACACCACCGTGGTGCCGCAAGGGCCTTTCTCCCTGAGCAATCTGCCCTTGCTCAATGGCACCAGCGACCTTCAAGTCACGGTGATTGACACCCGTGGTGGGCAGCGCAGTTTTGTCGTGCCGGCGGCCACATTCCGCGCGGCGGTGCCGGTCAAGGCTGGCTATACAGCGTCTGTGGGCAAAATCCGGGATGTGGAGCGCCAAGGGCGCAAAGAGCCTTTGCTGGCAATGGGCAGCGGGACTTGGGCGGTGGGCAAGGGCAGTGCACTCAGCGCGGGTATGCAAGGCACCAATGACTACACCTCGGTGGGCGTGGCGATGGACAGCAGTTTTTCCGAGCGCTTTTCCCTAGGGCTGCGCAACAACCTTTCCCGCGATCATTCAAAAAAGGTGAAGGGAGCTCGTAACAGTGTTTCTGTCAGCGCGGGTTTACCGGCCAACGTGCAGATGGCATTGAGTGCCACCACCCAGACGCCGGGCTACCGCGATGTGCTCGATACGGTAAACCCAGACGTTAAAGGGGGGCAAAGCGCACGCTTCAAAAACCAATACACCGCCGGGTTCAGTTGGGCGAACCCGCAACTGGGCGGTTTTTCGATTGGCTACAGCCGGAGTGCCCATTTCAACAGCCGGACCACAGAGCATGTCCATGGGGCGTGGAACAAGAATTTCCGGTACGCCAACGTCGGCGTCACAGTCGAGTCCCAGGTCGGGCAATCGCGCCGTGTGGGCGACAGGGAAAAGGATGACGACGGGGTGGGAATCCGACTGCAAGTCAGCGTGCCCTTGGGTGGCGGCCGCAGTCTCAGCACCTACGCCCGTCGCCACGGCGAGCGCGCAAGTATTGGCGCAGCTTATGACGAGCGTGTTGATGACACCTTGAACTACCAACTGCGCAGCGACCATGACCTGGGCGAGCGCCGCGAAAACAGCGGCGGCGGCACCCTCAATGCAACATCCCGTTACGCTCAAGTGGGTTTGGGATTCAACCGGGATGGTGCCAGCACCAGCTATACCGGCCAATTGCAGGGGGCGGTAGTTGCCCATTCCGGCGGGGTGACGCTGTCGCCCTATCGGGTTGAGGACACCTTCGGCATCGCTTCGGTCGGTGATATCCCGGGCGCGCGGATCACTACCCCTCAAGGGCCGGTGTGGACCGACCCGTGGGGGAATGCGGTGATTGCCGGTCTGCCTGCCTATCAGGACAGCCTGTTGGATCTGGACGGCAAAAGCCTGCCGCGGCAAGTGGACATCAAGAACGGCACCCAGGCGCTGCAAGCCGGGCGCGGCTCGTTCAGCAAGGTCGATTTCGATGTGGTCAAGGTACGCCGGGTATTGCTGCGTGCCACGGATGTGCACGGCAAGCCGCTGCCACAGGGCGGTGCGGTGCTGGGAACCGACAACGCCTTGCTGACCACGGTTGTGGGGGACGGAATGATTTTCCTGAGCAATGTCCAGGCGCCGCAAACCCTCAAGGTGTCGTCGTCGAACGCCACGACTTGCGCACTGCAATTGGACCTTCCGGAGCGGACTTACAATGGTCAATTCTATGAAACGGCTGCTGCGACCTGCCGCTAAGCGGGCGGTTGGAAGCATCGTGGCACTGGGCGTGGTGTTGGGCTGCTTGATTCCGACAGCGCACGCTGCGAGCTGTCGACTGTTCCTGAGCCAATCTGTCATCGACTTCGGCCAACTACGTTCTGCTGATCGCTCTGCAAGCCTGGGCAGGCGTACGGTGCGGCTGAACGTTGTATGCCCTGAAAACAGCACTATTGCGCTGCGCTTCCAAGCTGACGCGGCGGATGGGCGAGGCTACCGTTTTGGGTCGCAGGGTTTGTTCGGCCTGGCACTCTTGCATCCCCAACTGGACGGGAAACCGGTCGAGCTGGCGCAGTTGTATAACCCTTCAGAGCGCAATGGCCAGATGCGGCCTGGCCAACCGTTGGTGGTAGTAGCGGGTGGGTTGCCGGCCAAGGGTCGTACGTTTTCTGCACAGGTGCAGGTGGACACCTGGCTACCGAGCGCGGCCACCGCTGTGCGCGATAAAACCACGCTGGAGGGCGGTGGGCGGTTCGAACTGGTGCCGGCCGGTTGATGGGTCAGGCGGGCACTTCGGTGGTGCGGATGAAGTTGGCCAGTTCCGCTGTCTGCGGGTCGGCAAACAACACCTTTGGATCACCGACTTCATGCACCTTGCCTTGGTGCATGAACACCAACTTATCCCCAACCTCCCGGGCGAAGCGCATTTCGTGGGTCACCATGATCAGGGTCATGCCGTCCTTGGCCAGTTGACGCACCACGCTGAGCACCTCGTTGACCAGCTCCGGGTCCAGCGCCGAGGTGATTTCATCGCACAGCAATACTTTGGGCGACATCGCCAGGGCGCGGGCAATGGCGACGCGCTGCTGTTGGCCGCCAGACAGGCGATCGGGGAAGGCGTCGAATTTCTCCCCCAGCCCGACGCGCTCCAACATCTGTTTGGCCAACTGGGCAGCCTTGGCCTTGGGTACTTTCTGCACCACCTGGGGGGCGAGCATCACGTTTTCACCCACGGTCAGGTGTGGGAACAGGTTGAACTGCTGGAACACCATCCCGACTTTCTGCCGCAGGCTACGCAGGTCGGCGCGGGCGGCGTCGAGGTATTCGCCGTCGACTTCGATCACGCCGTCGTTGATCGATTCCAGGCCATTGAGGGTGCGCAGCAAGGTGGATTTGCCCGAGCCGCTGCGGCCGATGATCGCTACCACCTGGCCTTCTTCAACCGTGAGGTCGATGCCTTTGAGGACGTGGTGATCGCCGTAGTATTTATGCAGGGCCGAAATTCTAAGCAGAGGCATGCAGTCTCCTTTCCAGGTAGCGCGCACTGAGGGACAAGGGGTAGCAGAGCAAAAAGTAACCAAGGGCCACCAGGCCGTAGACCATGAAGGGCTCGAAGGTGGCGTTGGCGAGCATGCCGCCGGTCTTGGTCAGTTCGGTAAAGCCGATGATCGAGGTCACGGCGGTGCCTTTGACCACTTGCACCGAGAAGCCCACCGTGGGCGCCACGGCAATCCGCAGGGCTTGGGGCAGGATCACGTAGCGCAATTGTTCAAGCGGGTTCAGCGCCAAGCTGGCCGAGGCTTCCCACTGCCCGTGGGCGATGGAGTCGACGCAGCCGCGCCAGATCTCGGCAAGGTAGGCGCTGGTAAACAGGGTCAGGGCAATGGCCGCTGCCAGCCACGGCGAGATATCCACACCCAGCAGGGCAATGCCGAAAAACACCAGGAACAGCTGCATCAACAGCGGCGTGCCCTGGAACAGTTCGATATAGGTACGGGCGACGTTGCGCGCGAATGCCTTGCTGCTGATGCGCATCGTCATCACCAGCAGGCCGATCACACCGCCGCCGATAAACGCCACCAACGACAGCAGCAGCGTCCATTGCAGGCCGGTGAGCAGGTTGCGCACGATGTCCCAGAACGAAAAATCACTCATCGGCTGTTCCTCATCACAAACCGGCGGCCGATCCAGTTGAGCAACTGGCGAATCATCAGCGCCATGCACAGGTACACCAGGGTGGTCAGGGCGTAGGTTTCGAAGGCGCGGAAGTTGCGCGACTGGATAAAGTTGGCGGCAAAGCTCAGCTCTTCGGTGGCGATCTGTGAACACACCGCCGAACCGAGCATCACGATGATGATCTGGCTGCTCAGCGCCGGCCACACCTTGCCCAGTGCCGGCAGCAGGACTACGTGGCGGAATGCCTCAAAACGTGTCATCGCCAGTGCAGCCGCAGCCTCCAATTGTCCACGGGGGACGGCCTGGATACCGGCGCGGATAATTTCGGTGGAGTAGGCCCCCAGGTTGATCACCATCGCCAGCACGGCGGCTTGCCACTCGGTGATTTTCAGCCCCAACGATGGCAAGCCGAAGAAGATAAAGAACAACTGCACCAGAAACGGCGTGTTGCGGATCAACTCGACATACACCCCGAAAAACCAGGCAAACGGCTGGATCTTCCACGCCCGCACCACGGCGCCGACGGTGCCCAGGGCCACCCCCAGAATCGCGCCGATGGCCGTCAGCTCAAGGGTGAACAGCGCACCGCGCAACAGCAGGTCGGTATTGGCCAGCACCGGCACAAAGTCAAATTGATACGCCATGAATCAGCTCCGCGTTCAGAGATCGGCAGGCAAAGGTTCTTTGAGCCATTGCAGCGCGTTCTTTTCCAGGCTGCCGTCGGCCTTGGCGGCGATCAGGATCTGGTTGACCTTCTCCAGCAGCGCCGGCTCGTTCTTGTTCACGCCCACGTACACCGGCGAATCCTTGAGTTTCACTTTCAGCGCCGGCACGCGTTTGGGGCTGCGTTCGCTGATTGCCACCATCACCACGTTGCCACTGGCGATCAGGTCGACCTGGCCGGCGAGGTAGGCGGCGATGGTGGAGTTGTTGTCTTCAAAGCGCTTGATGGTGGCTTCCTTGGGCGCCACGGCAGTCAGCTCGATGTCTTCGATGGCGCCACGGGTCACGCTGATGGTCTTGCCCTTGAGGTCGTCGAGGTTAGCGATGGCCGCGTCAGGCGGGCCGAACACCGCCAGGTAGAACGGCGCGTAGGCCTTGGAGAAGTCGATGACCTTTTCCCGCTCGGCGTTCTTGCCCAGGCTTGAGATCACCAGGTCGACCTTGCCGGTGGTGAGGAACGGGATGCGGTTGGTGCTGTTGACCGGGGTGAGTTCCAGCTTGACCTTGAGCTGGTCGGCCAGCAGCTTGGCGGTGTCGATGTCCAGGCCACGGGGCTTCATGTCCGGGCCGACCGAGCCGAAGGGCGGGAAGTCCTGGGGCACGGCGACCTTGAGGGTGCCACGGGCGACGATGTCGTCCAGACCGTTGGCCTGGGCGGGTGCCTGGCTCAGCATCAGGCTGGCAAACAGGGCAGTAAGCAGGGCGCTGTAGCGCTTGGTCATGGCAACTCTCCGAGAATGGCGAAGGAATTTTCTGAGTTTGCGCAGTGCACAGCCCATGCCATGACCGTCAAGATTGGCTGGAGCTCAGAGATTTGTTGACCTGCGGTGGTCTTACTGGTCTGAACAGTTGCTGGCTGTTTCGCACCCTTTTCGAGCGCCGATAAAACCCCGCGAGCCCCTTTGGGGCGTGGCTTGCCGCGGACTGCGAATAGCTTTACAACTAGCCGCTCAGTTGACTGCAACCTTGAGTTTTTTATGAATTCCATCGCCCAAGCCGTACCGGAAGCGGCCCTGCAGGCCATCCGCAAACTGATCAAGGAGCAAGGCTTCGGGCCGGGCCATGCGCTGCCGTCCCAGCGCGACTTGGCGGTGCAGTTGGGGGTGAGCCGGGCGTCGTTGCGTGAGGCGTTGTCGTCCTTGAGTGCCTTGGGTGTGGTCAGCGTGCAACCGGGTAAAGGCGTGTTTGTGCAGGCGGCGGAGGAAGCACCGGGATTTGCCTGGCCGTTTGCAGCCCAGGCCACGCCGCTGGATATCTTCCAGTTGCGCTACGCCCTGGAAGGCTTCGCGGCGGGGCTGGCGGCCGTGACCTTGACGATCGATGAGCTGGACCAACTCGAAGATAACGTCGAGGCCATGCGCAAGGTGCTCAAGGCTGGCGACTTCGAAGCGGCCGCCCGGCTGGACTTCGAATTCCACCAGCGCATCCTGCTGGCCAGCGGTAACCAGGCGATGATGAGCATCCTGAGTGTCAGCGCCGAGGTGTTCCTGGAGAGCCAGAAACTACCGTTCATCCGGCCGGAGCGGGCTATGGAAACCTGGCAGGAGCACCGCAAGATCCTGCGCGCCCTGGCCCGGCGCGCCAGTGCGGCGGCGCAAAAAACCATGCAGGAACATGTACGTAATGCGGCGTTGCGCACAGGCATTGCCTTCGTGACCCCCGTCGCGCCGTGAGCTGGGCGATACCCAAACTCATGCACCACCATAGCAACACTCAATCAGAGGCGGCTTCCTGAACGGGGGAAGGGCGGCTATGATGGGCCACGTTTTTTTTGCTTACAACCCGGAGACATCCATGAGCAACGATCTTATCAAGCACGTCACCGACGCGACCTTTGAGGCCGAAGTACTCAAGGCTCAAGGCCCGGTGCTGGTTGACTACTGGGCTGAATGGTGTGGCCCTTGCAAAATGATCGCTCCTGTTCTGGACGACATTGCGACCACTTACGACGGCAAGCTGACCATTGCCAAGCTGAACATCGACGACAACCAGGAAACCCCGGCCAAGCACGGCGTGCGTGGTATTCCTACGTTGATGCTGTTCAAGAACGGCGAAGTTCAGGCGACCAAGGTAGGCGCGCTGTCGAAGTCCCAGCTGCAAGCTTTCCTCGACGCGAACATCTAAACGTCGTCAAAAAAGCCCCGCAAATCGCGGGGCTTTTTCGTTAAACAGGGCTAGACGCTCCGAAACTCAGGTGTTACATTCGGCCCCGCACTGGTTTCTCCACTGCCCCCTGCAAGCCGTCGCCGACGCATTCCTTTTCGATTAGTACGCGATCCTGTCGCCTTCTCTGCGGCGCGGCCTCATTAAGCCAAAAGCTTAATTTCCCCCCTCCATAAATGATTACGTCATTCCTATATGAATCTGACTGAACTCAAGCAAAAGCCGATTACCGACCTGCTCCAACTGGCCGAAGAAATGGGCATAGAAAATATGGCCCGTTCGCGCAAGCAGGACGTGATTTTCTCCCTGCTGAAAAAGCACGCGAAAAGCGGCGAGGAAATCTCCGGTGATGGCGTGCTGGAGATTCTCCAGGACGGCTTCGGCTTCCTCCGCTCTGCTGACGCTTCCTATCTTGCCGGCCCAGACGATATCTACGTCTCGCCGAGCCAGATCCGTCGCTTTAACTTGCGCACCGGTGACACCATCGTTGGCAAGATCCGCCCTCCAAAGGAAGGCGAGCGGTATTTCGCCCTGCTCAAGGTCGACACGATCAACTTCGATCGTCCTGAGAACGCGAAAAACAAGATTCTTTTCGAGAACTTGACCCCGCTGTTCCCGACTGTGCGCATGAAGATGGAAGCCGGTAACGGTTCCACCGAAGACTTGACCGGTCGTGTGATCGACCTGTGCGCCCCGATCGGCAAGGGCCAGCGTGGCCTGATCGTCGCACCGCCGAAAGCCGGTAAGACCATCATGCTGCAGAACATTGCAGCGAACATCGCGCGTAACAATCCTGAAGTTCACCTGATCGTATTGCTGATCGATGAACGTCCGGAAGAAGTAACCGAAATGCAGCGCACCGTGCGCGGCGAAGTGGTTGCCTCCACGTTCGATGAACCGCCAACCCGTCACGTACAGGTTGCCGAAATGGTGATCGAGAAGGCCAAGCGCCTGGTCGAACACAAGAAGGACGTGGTGATCCTGCTCGACTCCATCACCCGTCTGGCCCGTGCCTACAACACCGTGATCCCGAGCTCCGGCAAGGTCTTGACCGGTGGTGTCGATGCCCACGCCCTGGAGAAACCGAAGCGTTTCTTCGGCGCCGCGCGGAACATCGAAGAAGGCGGCTCGCTGACCATTATCGCCACCGCACTGGTTGAAACCGGTTCGAAGATGGACGAAGTGATCTACGAAGAGTTCAAGGGTACCGGCAACATGGAACTGCCCCTGGACCGTCGCATCGCGGAAAAACGCGTGTTCCCGGCCATCAACATCAACCGCTCCGGCACCCGCCGCGAAGAGTTGCTGACCGCCGACGACGAACTGCAGCGCATGTGGATCCTGCGCAAGCTGCTGCACCCGATGGACGAAGTAGCCGCCATCGAGTTCCTGGTCGACAAGCTGAAGACCACCAAGACCAACGACGAGTTCTTCCTGTCGATGAAGCGTAAGTAATACAGCGTTTCAGGTCCGAAAGAATGGCGCCCTCAGGGGCGCCATTTTTTTTGCGCCCGCTTTTTAAGCACGCCCCGCAGCCAAATACCCCCCAGAGCAGGTAGGATGTACGCCTATTTTACGGGTGGCATGGTTAATGAAATTCAAGGATCTTCGGGATTTCGTGCAGCAACTTGAGCAGCGCGGAGAGTTGAAACGTATCCAGATGCCGATTTCCCCGGTACTGGAAATGACTGAGATTTGCGACCGCACCCTGCGCAACAAGGGCCCGGCGCTGCTGTTCGAGAACCCGACCGGCTATGACATCCCGGTGCTCGGCAACCTGTTCGGCACGCCTGAGCGCGTGGCGTTCGGCATGGGCGCCGAGTCGGTCAGCGAACTGCGCGAGATCGGCAAGCTGCTGGCCTTCCTCAAGGAGCCCGAGCCGCCCAAGGGCTTGAAGGATGCCTGGTCGAAGCTGCCGATCTTCCGCAAGATCATTGCCATGGCCCCCAAGGTGGTCAAGGACGCGGTGTGCCAGGAAGTGGTCATCGAAGGCGATGACGTCGACCTGGCCATGCTCCCGGTGCAAACCTGCTGGCCCGGCGACGTCGGCCCGCTGATCACCTGGGGCCTGACCGTTACCAAAGGCCCGAACAAGGACCGCCAGAACCTCGGCATCTACCGTCAGCAAGTGATCGGTCGCAACAAAGTGATCATGCGTTGGCTGAGCCACCGTGGCGGCGCGCTGGACTACCGCGAGTGGTGCGAAAAACACCCTGGCCAGCCGTTCCCGGTCTCCGTGGCTCTGGGCGCTGACCCGGCGACCATCCTCGGCGCCGTGACGCCGGTGCCCGACAGCCTCTCCGAGTACGCTTTCGCGGGCCTGTTGCGCGGTAACCGCACCGAGTTGGTGAAGTGCCGTGGCAACGACCTGCAAGTGCCGGCCACGGCCGAAATCATTCTCGAAGGTGTGATCCACCCGGGCGAAATGGCCGATGAAGGCCCGTACGGCGACCACACCGGCTACTACAACGAAGTCGACAGCTTCCCGGTGTTCACCGTCGAGCGCATCACCCATCGGATCAAGCCGATCTACCACAGCACCTACACCGGCCGTCCGCCGGATGAGCCCGCGATCCTTGGCGTAGCGCTCAACGAAGTGTTCGTACCGATCCTGCAAAAGCAATTTCCGGAAATCACCGACTTCTACCTGCCGCCCGAAGGCTGCTCGTACCGCATGGCCATCGTGACCATGAAGAAGTCGTATCCGGGCCACGCCAAGCGGGTAATGCTGGGTGTGTGGTCGTTTTTGCGACAGTTCATGTATACCAAGTTCGTTATCGTCACCGACGACGACATCAACGCCCGCGACTGGAACGACGTGATCTGGGCCATCACCACGCGCATGGACCCCAAGCGCGACACGGTGATGATCGACAACACGCCAATCGACTACCTCGACTTCGCCTCGCCAGTCTCGGGGCTGGGCTCGAAGATGGGCCTGGATGCCACCCACAAGTGGCCGGGTGAAACCACCCGCGAGTGGGGCCGGGTGATCGTCAAGGATGAAGCCGTCACCGCCCGTGTCGATGCGATCTGGAAAGAATTGGGAATAGATTGATGCGTGTAACCCTGCAACCTTCCGGCGCCGTATTGGAGCTGGTCCCTGGCGAGCGAATCCTCGAAGGCGCGCGTCGCCTGGGTTACGAGTGCCCCCAGGCCTGCCGCAACGGCGTGTGTCATGTCTGCGCCGCGCTGCTGGTGGAAGGCCGTGTGAAGCAGGCCGGTGAAGTGCGCGACCATGGCGAGTTCTACACGTGCATCGCTGAGCCGCTGGAAGATTGCATTGTGTTGTGGGATGGCGTGTTGGCGCCGGGAGAGTTGCCGTTGCGCAAGTTGTCGTGCCAGTTGAGTGAGTGCGTGGACGTCGGTGGTGATGTGTGGCGCGTGCGCCTGCGGGCCCCGGCCGGCAAGGCCGTGCGTTACCACGCCGGGCAATACCTGATGATCGAACGAGAGAATGGCGAGAAATCGGCGTTTTCCCTGGCCTCGGCGCCCCACGCCGGGCGTGAGCTGGAGTTGCATGTGCTGGTCCGCGAAGACAGCGCCCGCAGCCTGCTTGAGCAATTGCAGCGCAACCAGATGGCCCGCATCGAGTTGCCCTTTGGCGACACCCACCTGGCCGAACTGCCCGACGGGCCGTTGGTACTGATCGCCGCCGGCACCGGCATGGCGCAGATGCACAGCCTGATCGAACATTGCCGTGCTTCCGGCTTCAAGCACCCGGTGCACCTGTACTGGGGCGTACGACGCCCGGAAGACTTCTACGACATCGAACACTGGGACCAGTGGCAGCAACTGCCCAACCTGTTCCTGCACAAGGTCGTCAGCGACCTGTGCGGCTGGGAAGGGCGTTGCGGGTTGTTGCATGAAGCGGTGTGCGAAGACATCAGCGATCTCAAGGCCGTGCACGTCTACGCCAGCGGTTCGCCGGCGATGATCTACGGCACGCTGGATGCGTTGGTCGAGGCCGGGATGGATGCGCACCAGATGCGTGCCGACGTGTTTGCCTACGCACCTCGCCCCTGAAGGCTTGCGCTGAACCCTGTGGGAGCTGGCTTGCCTGCGATATCGGTGTGCCAGCCAGCCGATGTTTTCCTGACCCACCGCTATCGCAGGCAAGCCAGCTCCCACACCGATCTGCGCTGTACTCAGAAGCGCACACCCGTCGTCACCATCGCCGCATTGAACCCCAGCAACACCAACTCCGCCGCCACCGGCCCGTAATGGGCACCCACCGACGGAATGATCACCGGCGCCACGCCATAACGGTTCAAAGGGATCTTGTCACGGTACTTGCCGCGATAACCCTGGATCGCCCCGCCGGTCAGCTTCAGGTACACCGGATAGTCAGCCATGTCGTAGCGCTTGCCCGCGTAGGCGTAGTACGAACGCTGTCTGAACGAGTTGCGAAACGTCGCCCCGCCATACACAAAGCCTGAGGCCTCATTGCGCTCCAGGCCGATCAGGTCCTGGTTGTTGTTGTGCTCGGGGTCTGGCGCGAAGTGCCGGGTGTAGAGGCTGGTTTGCGCGTACCAGAAGCCTTTGTCATCTTCGGTCGCTGGCGCTTCGCCCGCCAGTGCAGTGGTGGCCTGGGCCAGGAACAGCAGGCCCGGCAATCGGAATTTTTTCATCGGTGCGACCTCGATAGTCGGTTTGAAGAGCGGCTAAGTGGGTCGTTGTGTGCACGCTATTTTGACGGCTTGCGGCGTTCCCAGGCTGAACCGTGGCTGAAAGTAGCGGGAGTACCCCCTTCAATCCTGACGGACGGGGCATCGGGCTTATGCTTTTGCTTATTCCTTTAAGGTATTTAATTTATCTGAAAGATATCTTTAAGCTATATCGCAACGGACTACCGATTTTCTGCCAAACACTAATAACTGACCGCCACCGCCCGCCAGCCGGATCGATCGTACGCATTCAGAGCATGAAGTTCTGACAGATGATTCCAAGGGGAGCGGTATGGGGAGTTACCAGAAACACGCGCTGTACTCGGCGATTTTGTCGGCCAATTTGCTGACCGCCGTGGGCTTCAATCCAGTATTCGCGGCTGAAACGTCCGCCACCGATGCAGCCAAACTCGACACAGTGATTGTCACCGGCACCCGCGCCCAGGAGCGTACTGCCAGTGCTTCGCTGTCGCCGGTGGATGTGATTTCCGGCGATACCCTGCGCAGCACCGGCTCTGATGAGTTGGGTGCGGTATTGGCGCGCCTGATCCCGTCGATCAACTTCCCACGCCCGAGCCTGGTGGACGGCGCCGAACTGGTGCGCCCGGCGCAGTTGCGCGGGCTGTCGCCGGATCAGGTGCTGGTGCTGGTCAACGGCAAGCGCCGTCACACCAGTGCTTTCGTCAACCTCGGCGGTGCGGTGGGGCGTGGCTCGGCACCGGCGGACCTGAACGCGATCCCGCTGTCGGCAGTGGACCATATCGAAGTGCTGCGCGACGGCGCCTCGGCGCGCTACGGTTCGGACGCGATTGCCGGGGTGATCAACGTGATCCTCAAGCACGCCGACCATGGCGGTTCGATCTCCAGCAAGTTCGGCCAGTACAAGAAGGGTGACGGCATCCAGCGCAACATCAGCGGCAACACTGGGCTGGCGCTGGGCGACAACGGTTTTATCAGCCTCTCCGGCGAAGGTGCCGACAACGATTACACCAACCGCGCTGGCAAGGATTACCGCGCCGCGAGCATCGGCTCCACCACCTATGGTCAGCAGGTGTTCCGCCAGGGCGAACCGGCGACCAATGAAGGCAAGTTCCAGTTCAACGCCGAATATGCCTTCAACGATGCGGCCGAGTTCTACAGCTTCGGCGGCTACAGCAAGCGGCGCGGCGAGACGGCGGCGTTTTACCGCGCCAGCAATGCGTCCAACAACATCGCGGCGCTCAACCCCAACGGCTACCTGCCGCTGATCAAGGGCAACCTCGAAGACACCTCGCTGGTGGTGGGCCTGCGCGGGTTGCTGGCCTATGACTGGCATTACGACCTCTCGGCCAACTACGGCAAGAACCAATACGAACTCAGTACCGAAACCATCAACACCTCCCTAGGCCTGGCCACGCCGCGCAAGTTCGACAACGGCACCCTGAGCAACGACCAGAAGCAGGTCAGCCTGGACTTGTCCCGTGAGTTCGACGTGGGCTTCCTGCCGTATCCGGTGTCCGTCGCCTTTGGCGGCGAATACCTGCGTCAGGGTTATGAAATCGAAGCGGGTGACGCTGCGTCCTACTACCAGACGGGTAGCTCGGGCCTTGGCGGCTTCCGTGAGGCGGACGCCGGCACCAGTTCGCGCCACAACTGGGCGCAGTACCTGGACCTGGAAACCAACTTCACCGAAAAACTCAGCGCCTCGGCCGCCGTGCGGCATGAGGATTACAGTGATTTCGGCTCCAACGTCAGCGGTTCGCTGTCGGCGCGCTACGACTTCACCCCGCAGGTGGCCTTGCGCGGCAGTATTTCCAATGGCTTTCGCGCACCGTCCCTGGCCCAGCAGAACTTTGCGTTTACCTCGTCCCAACTGATCGGCAGCGAAATCCGCGAGGCCGGCACGTTCCCGGCCTCCAGCCAGGTCGCGCGCCTGCTCGGCGCAGAAGACCTGAAGGCCGAGAAGTCGCGCAACTACAGCCTGGGCCTGGTGCTGGAACCCGCCGATGACCTGACAGTGACGGTGGATGTGTATCGCATCGATATTCGCGACCGTATCAGCCTGTCGTCCAACCTCAACCTGAGCCCGGCCACCCAGGCTTACCTGCAAGCCAACGGCGTCGGCAACATCAACTACACCACCGCCCGTTACTTCACCAATGCCACCGACACCAGCACCGACGGCGTCGACCTGGTGGCCAATTATCGCTACCAGTTCGATAACGGCATCCGCTGGAACAGCACCGTGGGCTACAACTACAACCACACCAAGGTCACGGACGTGAAGGCCAACCCGGCTATCCTCGACAGCCTCGGTGCCAACCTGGTGCGCGTAGACCGTCGCGAGAAAAGCGGTTTGCTCGGCGACACCACACCGGAACACAAGCTGAGCCTGGGTAACGACTTCACCTTCGGTAATTGGGCGCTGCACAGCAACCTGGTGCGCTACGGTGAATTCACCAGCTATCAGGCCGACAAGGTCAACGACCAGACCTTCAAGGCGGCGTGGGTGCTGGACCTGTCGGCGGACTACAAGCTGCAGAACTGGACCTTCACCCTGGGCGGCGACAACGTCACCGACAAGTACCCGGAAAAGGTCAATGCGTTCGCCAGCAGCGGCGGCAACCTCGCCTATAGCACTTTTTCGCCGTACGGTTACAGCGGTGCGTTTTATTACGGTAAAGTTGCTTACAACTGGTAACAGACAGGAGACCTAAGCGATCTGCCATGACCGTTATTGAATCCGATCTTATGCAATTGGCTTACCCTCCGCGGCTCGATCTGGGGCCGCAACTCACTCACGAACAGTTGATGAGCTCGATGCAGGCCACGATGGGTCGGCATAAGGGTGGGCCGGTCTGGCTTTTTGCTTACGGTTCGCTGATTTGGCGTCCGGAATGTTCTTCGACGCAACGGGTGCGGGCACGGGTCCACGGTTATCACCGGGGCCTGTATTTGTGGTCCCACGAGCATCGGGGCACGCCGGAAGTGCCGGGGTTGGTGTTTGGCCTGGATCGCGGTGGCTCTTGCAGCGGGTTCGCCTACCGCTTGCCGGAGGACCAACTGGAAGCCTCGCTGTACGCGCTGTGGTGCCGCGAAATGCCCTATCCCTCCTACCGGCCGCATTGGCTCAGCTGCCGTCTTGAGGATGGCACCCAGGTGCAGGCGTTAGGGTTTGTGTTGGAGCGGCACTTGCCCAGTTATGCGGGAAATTTACCCGACCAGGTGTTGAATCATGTGCTGGAGAGCGCTTGCGGGCGTTACGGCACTACGCGCGATTATGTCGAGCAGACCGTCAACGCCCTGCGTAGCCACGCCATGCCAGATAAAAACCTGGAGGCGCGGCTCAAGCGGTGTGCCAAGGACTGTTCAGGCAGCGATTAACGCGCTGCGCTGACGCTGTTGGTGTGCCACAGCGTAGGAATCAGGAACGCGATGGCCAACAGGCATGCGCCCACCAGCAGCACGAAGCCGCCGTCCCAGCCGAAGTGGTCCACGGTGTAGCCCATGGCCGCACTCGCCGCCACCGAACCACCCAGGTAGCCGAACAAGCCGGTGAAGCCTGCCGCGGTGCCAGCGGCTTTCTTCGGTGCCAGTTCCAGTGCCTGCAAGCCGATCAGCATCACCGGGCCGTAGATCAAAAAGCCGATGGAGAACAGTGCGATCATGTCGATCATCGGGTTGCCTGGCGGGTTGAGCCAGTAAACCAGGGTCGCCACGGTTACCAAGGCCATGAACACCACGCCGGTCAGGCCACGGTTGCCACGGAAGATCTTGTCCGACATCCAGCCGCATAGCAGCGTGCCTGGAATGCCCGCCCACTCGTAGAAGAAATACGCCCACGAGGTTTTATCCACGTTGAAGTGCTTGGCTTCCTTGAGGTAGGTCGGTGCCCAGTCCAGCACGCCGTAGCGCAGCAGGTAGACGAACACGTTGGCGAAGGCGATGTACCACAGCATTTTGTTGCGCAGCACGTACTTGACGAAGATTTCCTTGGCGCTGAATTCCTCCTCGTGGCTGGCGTTGTAGCCTTCGGGGTAGTCGTTCTTGTACTGCTCAATCGGCGGCAAGCCCACCGATTGCGGGGTGTCGCGCATGGTGATGAAGGCAAACGCCGCCACCAGCAACGCTACGGTGGCCGGGACGTAGAACGCCGCGTGCCAGTCGTTGAACCACGCCATGCCCAGCAGGAACAGCGGGCCGATCAGGCCGCCACCGACGTTATGCGCCACGTTCCACACCGAGACCACGCCGCCGCGTTCTTTCTGCGACCACCAGTGCACCATGGTCCGCCCACTCGGCGGCCAGCCCATGCCTTGGGCCCAGCCGTTGATGAACAGCAAGATAAACATCATGGTCACGCTGGACGTTGCCCAAGGTGCGAAACCGAAAATGAACATCACCCCCGCCGATACCAGCAGGCCGAAGGTCAGGAAGTAGCGCGGGTTGGAGCGGTCGGACACCAGGCCCATCAGGAACTTGGACAAGCCGTAGGCAATTGCGATGGCCGACATCGCCAGCCCCAGTTCACCACGGGTGTAACCCTCGTCGATCAGGTAGGGCATGGCCAGGGAAAAGTTTTTGCGCAGCAGGTAGTAACCGGCGTACCCAAAGAAAATACCGGCGAAGATCTGCCAGCGCAGGCGTCGGTAAGTGCTGTCTATTTTTTCTTCAGGCAGGGGCGCCTGATGTGCGGCAGGGCGAAAGAAAGCAAACATTCAAGAGCTCCAAATTTCTTGTTTTGACTGCGGATGCGAATGTTACAGTTTCGTTACCGAAAATAGCATCGCCTCTTATCTGCAAACACAGGAAATGAGAGCAAGTGCATGTTCTCTTACGAACATGTCGCGAATGGGTAAGTGTGGGTCGTTTGCCGTTCTTCGGGACTGTGGAGATGAAAATGTGGGAGCGGGCTTGCTCGCGAATGCGGTGGATCAGTCACCGAATATATTGACTGACGCACCGCATTCGCGAGCAAGCCCGCTCCCACACTGATCGCATTTCAAAGCTATTAGCGGGTTTGTACGACGACTTTCCCGACAGCCCGACGCTGCCCCAAGTCATTAATCGCCTGGGCCGCCTGCTCCAGCGGATACACCTGCGACACCAACGGTTTCAACTTGCCCTCGGCATGCCAAGTGAACAACTGTTGGAAATTCGCCGCATTGTCCTGCGGCTGACGCTGGGCAAACGAGCCCCAGAACACACCCACCACCGCCGCGCCCTTGAGCAACGCCAGGTTCACCGGCAACTCAGGGATGCGCCCGCTGGCAAAACCCACCACCAGCAAGCGGCCGTTCCAGGCGATGCTGCGGATGGCCTGGTCAAACAGGTCGCCGCCCACCGGGTCGTAGATCACGTCGGCGCCGTTGCCGTCGGTGAGGCGCTTGATCTCGTCTTTCAGGCTGGTTTCGCTGTAGTTGATCAACTCATCGGCGCCGGCCGCCTTGGCCACCGCGAGTTTGTCGGCGCTGCTGGCGGCGGCGATCACGCGGGCGCCCATGGCTTTGCCGATTTCCACGGCGGCCAGGCCCACGCCACCGGAGGCGCCGAGGACCAGCAGGGTTTCGCCGGGTTGCAGGTTGGCGCGTTGTTTCAGCGCGTGCATCGAGGTGCCGTAGGTCATGCTGAAGGCAGCGGCGGTGTTGAAGTCCATGCTTGGCGGGATCGGCAGCACGTTGTAGCCGGGCACCGCGACCTGCTCGGCAAAGCTGCCCCAGCCGGTCAGGGCCATGACCCGGTCGCCAACCTTGAGGTGGCTGACCTTTTCGCCGACTTCACTGACTACGCCCGCCGCTTCACCGCCCGGCGAGAACGGGAAGGGTGGCTTGAACTGGTACTTGCCCTCGATGATCAAGGTGTCCGGGAAGTTGACCCCGGCGGCATGCACGTCCAGCAGGATCTCGTTCTTCTTGATCGCTGGGCTGGCGACCTCTTCCAGCACCAGGGTTTCGGCAGGGCCGAAGGCTTTGCACAGCACAGCTTTCATCGGACTATTCCTTTGGGCGTCGTGGCCGATAAGTGTAGAAGGGCAGGTCTGTGGGTCAACGAGCATGCTCGCGCCTGATAAGTCGCCATAAGCTTGTGCTTAGCGTTGCTAGCGTTATGCTAGCGCGCAACCGAATGTGAGGAATGAACTGTGAAAGCGTGGATCCTGTTGATGCTGGCCCTGACCTTGCCGATGGCAGCCCAGGCCGAAGAAGCCAAAGAAGGCGAGGCGCCGAAAGTCAGCTACATCAGCCTCAGCCCGCCGTTTGTGGGTAACTATGGCCTGGACGGCACCGCGAAACTCAAAGTGTTCAAGGCCGACATCGCCCTGCGCGTGACCGGCACCGAAGCCGCCGCAGCGGTCAAAGCCAACGATGCGTTGATCCGCAACCAGTTGGTGGCGTTGTTCACCCAGCAGACCAACGAGACCATGAGCACGGTGGAAGGCAAGGAGAAGCTGCGCCAGGAAGCCCTGAAACAGACTCAGCAAGTGATGAATGACGAAACCGGCAAGCCGGTGGTGGAAGACCTGTTGTTTAACAACCTGATCATTCAGTAAGCCGGGCGCTTCGCGCCATTCGCGAGCAAGCCCGCTCCCACATTCGACCGCATTTTCATGTTGAAACGCGATCAACTGTGGGAGCGGGCTTGCTCGCGAAGAGGCCCTGACAGTCACCTCAGGACGCCAAACTCTTCCTGAACCGCCCCAACGCCACCAAGAAAAACACCAACCCAATCCCTGCCAACGCCAGCAAATCCGGCCACACCACGCCAACCCCTGCATCCCGAAACAGAATCGCCGCACTCAAGCTCACAAAGTGTGTGGAAGGCGAGCCCTGCATCACCCACTGCAACCACTCGGGCATGCTGTCCAACGGCGTACTGCCGCCTGACAACAGCAGCATCGGGATAATCACCGGAATCGCCAGCAAGCCGAACTGCGGCGTCGAGCGCGCCAGTGTGGCGAGAAAGATCCCCAGCGCCGTACTGGCAAACAGATACAGCGCCGTCACAAACAGGAACAGACTCAGCGACCCGGCCAGCGGTACGCCGAGCAACCCCTTGACCACCACCTCCAGCGACACCCAGGTACACAGCACCACCACCAGCATGTTGCTCCAGATTTTCGCCAGCATGATCTCCAGCGCAGTCAGCGGCAGCACCAGCAAGTGGTCGAGGGTGCCGTGTTCGCGTTCGCGCAGCAGCGCGGTGCCGGTGAGCACGATGGCCAGGATGGTGATGTTGTTGACGATCTGGATCACCGCCAAAAACCAGCCGCCTTCCAGGTTGGTATTGAACAGCGCGCGGGTGGTCAGCAGCGCAGGCGTCTGGCTGGCTGCGTTGGCTTGGCCGCTATAGGCCAGCAGCTCGCGCTGGAAAATCCGGCCGATGTAACCGGCGCCCATAAACGCCTGGCTCATCGCCGTGGCATCCACATTCACCTGCACGCCAGGCTGGCGACCAGCCAACAGGTCGGCCTGGAAGTTCGCCGGTACGTTGATCACGAAGGTGTACTCGCCGCTGTCCATGACCTTGTCCAACTGTTCATAGGCCAAGGGCGCAGGTGCTTGAAACTCGGGCGGCTGCAACGCCTCGGCCAGTTGCCGAGAGAGCGCGCTGTGGTCTTCATCGACAAACGCCACGCTGGCGTTGTGCACGCCGATCACTGAACCGGCGGCGGGCATGTAGATGGCCACGGTGAAGGCATAGAACAGGAACAGCAGCAGCACGCTGTCGTGGCGCAGGCTGGTCAATTCCTTGAGCCCCAGCCGCAGGATGTGCGCGAACGTATGCATCAGGCCTCCTGCTTCTTGAGCATCACCAGGCTCAGCCCGGTGAACGCGACAAAGAACCCGAACAACGCCAGGCACTGCGGCCACAACTGGCGCAGGTCCAGGGCCTTGGTGAAAGTGCCCACCGCGATATCCAGAAAGTGCCCCGCCGGAAACAGCGTGCCCATCAGCGCAGCCGCCCCTTCCAGGGACGAGCGCGGCACGATCAGCCCGGAGAACTGAATGGTCGGCAGGCTGGTGATGATCATGGTGCCCAGGATCGCCGCGATCTGGGTGCGGGTGAACGCGGAAATCAGCAGGCCCATGCTGGTGGTGGCCAGCACGTACAACAGGCCACCGAAGGCCAGGGTCACACCGCTGCCCTTGAAGGGCACGCCGAACAACCAACGGTTCATGGCCACCAGCAACGCCAGGTTGACCAGGCTGACGGCCAGATACGGCGCCTGTTTACCCAGCAGGAACTCCAGACGCGTGAGCGGCGTGGCGTAGAAGTTGGTGATCGAGCCCAGCTCCTTCTCGCGCACGATGCCCAGCGCGGTCAGCATCGCCGGGATAAACGCCAGGATCAGCGCCATCACGCCGGGGCCGATGGCATTCACGCTGACCACGTCCTGGTTGTAGCGGAAGCGGGTTTCCAGCGTGGCGCCGCCTGCGCTGCTGCGGGGCAGGCTGCTCAGTTCGGCCAGTTGCGCAAGGTTGCCTTGGTGTACGGCTTCCACATAATTACGGCTGGTTTCTGCACGAAACGGCATGCCGCCATCGAGCCAAGCGGCGACTGTGGGCTGGCGGCCGGCATAGAGGTCACGGCCAAACCCCGGCGGGATTTCCAGAGCCAGTTTGATTTCCGAGCGTTGCAGGCGCCGGTGCAGTTCGTTAGCGTCGCGGATGGCCGGTTGCTCGGCGAAATAACGTGAGCTGCGAAAAGCCTCCAGGTAGGCGCGGCTTTGTGGCGTCTGGTCTTGGTCGTAGACGGCAAAGGCGAGTTTCTCCACATCCAGGGAAATGCCGTAGCCGAAGATCACCATCATGAACAACGCCCCGAGCAGGGCAAAGGCCATGCGCACTTTGTCGCGCAGCAGTTCCTTGCCTTCGCGGCTGGCCACGGCCAACAGGCGGGCCACGCTGAAACCGCGTTTGCTCACCGGCGGTGCAGTGGTTGGGTTGACGGTGGCGACGGGCGCCTGGGCTTCGGGTTCACCTTGGGCTTGCTCCAGGCAGGTGACGAATGCCGCCTCAAGCGTGTCGCCCTGGAACTGCTGTTGCAGCGCCTGCGGCGTGTCGCAGGCGAGCACCGTGCCGGCGTGCATCAGGGAGATGCGGTCGCAACGCTGGGCTTCGTTCATAAAGTGGGTAGACAGGAAGATCGTCACGCCTTGTTCGCGGGACAGTTCGATCAACAGTCGCCAGAAGTCATCCCGTGCTGCCGGGTCTACGCCTGAAGTGGGCTCATCCAGGATCAGCACTTCCGGGCGATGCAGCACCGCTACCGCCAGTGACAAGCGCTGACGCAAGCCCAGGGGCAGCTCGCCAGATGGTTGTTCGGCCACATCACCGAGGTCGAAACGCTGGATCAACTCATCGATACGCGGGCCGCTGTCGGCCTTGGGCAGGTCGAACAGTTGCGCATGCAGCACCAGGTTCTGGCGCACGCTGAGTTCGCCATACAGCGAAAAGCTTTGCGACATGAAGCCCACGCGCTTGCGGGTGGCCAGGTCCTTGGCATTCACCGGGTTGCCCAGCAGCTTGGCGCTGCCTTCGGTAGCTGGCATCAGCCCGGTGAGGACTTTCATGGTGGTGGTCTTGCCACAGCCGTTGGAGCCGAGGAAACCAAAAATCTCGCCCCGGCCGATGGCAAAGCTGACGTTGTTTACCGCCGTAAAGTCGCCAAAGCGCAGGGTCAGGTCGTGGGCCTCGATGGCGATGTCGGTGTTGTCGCTTGCGCGGGGCGGGATCACCAGCGGTTGGTTGTCGTGGGCGCTGTCGCCCTGGAAGTGGGTGAACGCCTCGTCCAGCTTGCCGCTGGGCGTGGCGGCGGCCAGTTCACTGCTCAGGCCCTCGGCGATCAGCTTGCCGCGATCAAGCATCAAGCAGTGTTCGAATTGCTCGGCCTCTTCCATGTAGGCCGTTGCCACCAGCAGCGTCAGTAGCGGGCGTTCCTGGCGTACGGTTTCCACCAGTTCCCAGAAGCGGCGGCGCGACAGCGGATCGACGCCGGTGGTGGGTTCGTCGAGGATCAGCAGGTCCGGGTCGTGGATCAGCGCGCAGCACAGCCCGAGTTTCTGCTTCATCCCGCCGGAGAGCTTGCCCGCCGGGCGCTCGGCGAAGCGTGCGAGGTCAGTGGCCAGCAGCAGGTTGTGCATACGCTGGTCGCAGTCGGCCTTCGACAAGCCAAACAGGGTGGCAAAGAAGCGAATGTTTTCGCTGATGGACAACTCGGGGTACAGGTTGCCGCCCAGGCCTTGGGGCATAAAGGCGATGCGCGGGTACAAGCTGTTGCGGTGACGGCGGTCATCGATGGCGCCGCCCAGCACATTCAGTTGGCCGTCCTGAAGTTTCTTGACCCCTGCGATCAACCCCAACAGGCTCGACTTGCCCGCACCGTCCGGGCCGATCAACCCGCAGCGCGTGCCGGCCGGCAGGCTGAAACTGATATCGAGCAGTGCCTGTTGCTTGCCGTAGCGGTGGTGGATGCCGGTGGCGTGCAGCGCCAGACCGGTCATTGCAGGTTGGCCGGCCAGTCGATATCAGCTGTGCGCACATAGCCAGCGCCGGGCATGCCGGGCTTGGCCTGGGGCACGGCGCTGGGTTGGGTCAGGCGCAGTTTGACGCGGAACACCAGCTTCTGGCGTTCGTTGCGGGTTTCCACTTCCTTGGGCGTGAATTGGGATTTGGCGGCGACAAAGCTGATTTTCGCCGGCAGCGGTTGCTGGGGCAACGCGTCGAGCAGGATGCGCGCATCGCTGCCGACGGTGAGGCGGCCGGTGACGGAGGCGGGCAGGTAGAGGTTCATGTACTGGTCATTGGGATCGATCAGCAGCAGCACGCGACCGCCTGCGCCGAGCACTTCACCGGGCTCGGCCAGGCGCAGTTGGATGATCCCGTCGATAGGCGCGCGCAGGCTGCTGTCGTCGATTTCGCTGGTGAGCTGGGCGACCTGGGCCTGGGCGGCGCCGATGGCGGCTTTCACCGAATTGACCTGGGCTTGGGCTGCAATTACGGCGGCGTTGCCGGTGTTTTGCCGGGCTTGCTGCTGGTCGATCAATTGGCTGCTGGCGAAGCCGCGCTTGTACAGTTCCTGGGTGCGCTTGAGTTCTTGGTTGGCCAACAGTTGTTCGCTCTGGCGCAGTTGCACATTGGCCTCGGCGGCGGCGAAATTTTCCTTGGCGCGCAGTACTTCGGCTTCGGCTTGGGCGCGTTGGGCTTCCAAGGTGCGGGTGTCCATGCGTGCCAGCACCTGGCCCTTGAGCACTTTGTCGCCTTCATCCACGCGCACTTCGGCCAGGCGCCCGGGGATTTTGGCGGCGATCTGCACTTCGGTGGATTCCAGGCGGCCATTGCCCATGCTCAGGCCTTCGGGCAGGCGGTCTTGGGTGGAGCGCCAGTAACCAAAGCCGCCAGCGCCCAGCAGCAGGGCGATCAATGCGATGGCGAAAAGACGGGAGGTGTGGTGGTTCGTCGACATGGCGGCTTCCTGCGGCATTAGCGTCCTAGTTTGACCGGTTGGCGCCCGAAGGCGGTTGATGCCGGTCAAATGAACTGTAGGAGCGAGCTTGCTCGCGAAAAACGTCAACGATAGCGCGGTCCGTCTGGAAGGTCGCGGTGACTTTGCGTTTTTCGCGAGCAAGCTCGCTCCTACAGTTAACGCAGTTGGAGCACGGCTGCCCACTGCTCGGCAGTCACAGGCATCACCGAAAGCCGGCTGCCTTTTTGCACCAAGGGCAATTCGGCGAGTGCGGTTTGTTGTTTCAGATAACCCAGGCCGAGCACCTTGGGGAAGGTTTTGACGTGCGCCACGTCAATGGCGCTCCACGGGTTTTTCTCCGGGCTGGCCTTGGCGTCGAAATAGTCGCTTTGCGGCTCCAGCGCGGTGGGGTCCGGGTAGGCCGCCTTGATGATTTTGCCAATACCGGCAATGCCTGGCTCCGGGCAGCTGGAGTGGTAGAAGAAAAACTCGTCACCTTCCGCCATGGCACGCAGGAAGTTGCGCGCTTGGTAATTGCGCACCCCGTCCCAGCGCGCTTCACCGAGCTTTTCCAGGCCTTTGATGGAGAGTTCGTCGGGCTCGGATTTCATCAGCCAGTAGGCCATTTTTGGGCTCCTGAAATAGGCAGTGGGCAAGTTGTCTGGCAATTTGATGACAAACCGACAGTCGGTTGGCGCCAAGGTTTGCGTGTTGGTTCACGTTACCGCAGAATGCCGGCTTTTAAAGCTTGACGCAGCTGCAACGGACTACTTTGGAACGTTGTTGTCATCGTGTACGAGGTGCCTGAAGGGGGGCAATCGATGCAACGTAAACCGGATTTACTATGGATTTTGGTTATTTTGTTTGGTCTGGGCGTCGTGACCACCGGGTATGCGCAAAGCTTGTGGTCGAACAAGACCGATGCTCCCGTCGAGCTGACCCAGCAGCCGCTGCAACCGTTCAAACGCTGACCCTTCTTCGAGACGCCGCTTTTAGTGCGGCGTCTGTGCGACATACCACCGCTTATCGGTGACGGTGCCTGCCAACGGCACATCCCAAGTCGCCTGTACCAGCCTTTCGACTTTCTGACATTCATGGGCCAGGCCCAACAACGTCGGCTTGCGCCAGCTCTTGCGGCGCGCCAGGTAGGCGAGGCTGCGATCGTAGAAACCACCGCCCATGCCCAGGCGTCCACCCGTTTCATCGAACCCCACCAGTGGCAGCAATACCAGGTCCAGCGCCCATACCTTGCGCTGTCGGCTGATATTTACCCGTGGCTCAAGGATGCGAAAGCGATTGGGCAGCAGCTTTTCCCCTGGCCGTACGCGCTGGAACACCATCTTGGTCCGTGGCCAGGCGCTGAGCACGGGCAGGTAGGTGGCCTTGCCCCGGCGCTGGGCAGCACGCAGCAGCAGGCGCGGGTCGATTTCACCGTCCGTCGGTAGGTATAAGGAAATATGCTTGGCCCGGCGAAACAGCGGGTGCTGTGCCAGTTGCCGATACAGGCCGTGGGCGGCCTTGCGTTGCTCGCTCGGCGTAAGAGCACGGCGGGCCTTGCGCAACATGCGTCGAAGTTGCGGACGGGAAAGCGGCGCAGGTTCGGTCATGGTTTTCGGCTCATAAAACAATGCCAGTCCGAAGACTGGCATTGAGTTTGGGAATTCAGGCTCCCCGACAGAGCCGCTGTCGACTTAGCCCTTGAACCCGAAAGTTCAAGGTGGAAGAAGCAGTAGGCTTTAAGGCTTTCCGTCTAGCGGACATGCACACCAGCCCAACGTGCAACTTCCAGGGTAGTGCGAATCGGCTCAGGGACATCGCCGACTGGCAAACACGCCAGGGAGTGGAGCGAGTATACCTTAAACAGTCGCGGCAATCAGCCCTTGGGTGCGTCTGAATCGCTGGAAAGCACCAGATCCACGCGTTCCAGCAGGTCGCGCACCTGCTCGCGCGTCGAGCCGCTGGCCTGCACGTCAGGGCGTTCCTGCTTATGCAGCAGGTCGTGGGTGATATTCAACGCTGCCATCACGGCGATACGGTCGGCGCCGATCACTTTGCCGCTGCTGCGGATCTCACGCATCTTGCCATCCAGGTAGCGGGCGGCGCTCACCAGGTTGTTGCGCTCTTCCTGGGGGCAGATGATCGAATACTCTTTATCGAGAATCTGCACGGTGACGCTATTGCTTGAACTCATGAGTCTTGCTCCAGGGCCTTCAGGCGCGAAATCATCGATTCGACCTTACGCCGGGCGATTTCGTTTTTTTCAATGAGGTGAGCGCGTTCCTCGCGCCAGGTTTTTTCCTGAGCTAGTAGGAGTCCGTTTTGACTCTTAAGTTGCTCGACCCGATCAATTAGCAGTTCGAGTCTGGCCATCAGCGCTTGCAGGTCGGTGTCTTCCATTGGGTTCCACTGGATTTGTCTGATGAATGGCAACTGCAGGATAAACGATCTGACGCCCTTGATAGTCTTGGTACGTCTGCCGGTGCTAGGATACAGCGCTCCATTCTAGACATTGCGCCGTCTGGCGCCTAGCTCACCATGCCTATTCAGAACTCCCCGTACGACGCTTTCTCCAAACTGCTGAGCACCAGCGGCCACCCATGCTCGCCGGCCGAATTGCACGGCGTGTTGCTGGGCCGCAGCTGCACCGGCGTAGGCTTTGACGCCGACAACTGGCTGGCCGATGTGGCCGAGCTGCTGGAAACCGAGCCGACCGACAACGTGCGTAACGCGCTGATCGGCCTGCAGGAAATGGTCAAGGGCGAGCTGACCGGTGATGATGTCACCGTGGTCCTGCTGCTGCCCACCGACGACGCGCCGCTCGCCGACCGTGCTGCCGCCCTGGGCCAATGGTGCCAAGGCTTCCTCCACGGTTTCGGCGTGAACGCCGGCGGCCTGGACCTGAGCACCGACGCCAAGGAAGTGCTGCAGGACCTGGCAGCCATCTCCCAGGTGCAAGACGCCCTGGAAGAGTCCGAAGACGGTGAAGGCGACTACATGGAAGTCATGGAATACCTGCGCGTTGCGCCGCTGCTGCTGTTCACCGAGACCAAGAAGTCCGCTGAACCTGTAGCCCCCAAGCCGTCGCTGCACTAAGAAAGGAAGCCCATCTGCCCATGATTCATATCCCCCGAGCGGAATACACCCGGCGCCGCAAGGCGCTCATGGCGCAGATGGAACCCAACAGCATCGCGATCCTGCCGGCCGCCGCCGTGGCGATCCGCAACCGTGATGTGGAGCACGTTTATCGCCAGGACAGCGACTTCCAGTACCTGAGCGGTTTCCCCGAGCCTGAAGCGGTGATCGTGCTGATGCCCGGCCGCCTGCACGGCGAGTACGTGCTGTTCTGCCGCGAACGCAACGCCGAACGCGAACTGTGGGACGGCCTGCGTGCGGGCACCGAAGGCGCAATCCGTGATTTTGGCGCCGACGACGCGTTTCCCATTACCGATATCGACGACATCCTGCCCGGCCTGATCGAAGGCCGCGACCGGGTGTACTCGGCCATGGGCAGCAATGCCGAGTTCGACCGGCACCTGATGGAGTGGATCAACGTGATCCGCTCTAAAGCGCACCTCGGCGCCCAACCGCCGAACGAGTTTGTTGCGCTGGATCATCTGCTCCACGACATGCGCCTGTATAAATCAGCGGCAGAAGTGAAGGTGATGCGTGAGGCTGCACGAATCTCGTGCGTCGCGCATGTGCGGGCGATGCAGGCCAGCCGTGTCGGGCTGCATGAGTTCAGCCTGGAAGCCGAGCTGGATTACGAGTTCCGCAAGGGCGGCGCGAAAATGCCGGCCTACGGTTCCATCGTCGCCGCCGGGCGCAACAGCTGCATCCTGCATTACCAGCAGAATGACGCCGTGCTTAAGGACGGCGACTTGGTGCTGATCGACGCCGGTTGCGAGATCGACTGCTACGCCAGCGACATCACGCGCACCTGGCCGGTCAACGGCAAGTTTTCACCGGAACAGAAGGCGATCTACGAGATTGTGTTGGCTTCCCAGGAAGCCGCCTTTGCCCAGATCGCCCCGAACAAGCATTGGAACCAGGCCCACGAAGCGACGGTGCAAGTCATCACCGCCGGGCTGGTCAAGCTGGGTTTGTTGCAGGGCGACGTCGACGAGTTGATCGCCAGCGAAGCCTACAAAGCCTTCTACATGCACCGCGCCGGCCACTGGCTGGGCATGGATGTGCATGACGTGGGCGAGTACAAGGTGGGCGGTGAATGGCGTGTGCTGGAAGTTGGCATGGCCTTGACCGTGGAGCCGGGCATCTACATCGCGCCGGACAACCCGAACGTGGCAAAGAAATGGCGTGGCATTGGCGTACGCATCGAGGACGACGTGGTAGTGACCAAGCAAGGCTGTGAAATCCTGACCGGTGGCGTGCCCAAGGCAGTCGCCGAGATCGAAGCGCTGATGGCGGCGGCCCGATGAGCCGGGTCAATCTCGCCATTATCGGCGGTGGGCTGGTGGGCGCCAGCCTTGCGCTGGCGTTGCAGGCCGGGGCCAAGGCCCGTGGCTGGAAGATCGTGCTGATCGAGCCGTTCGCCCCGGGCGACAGCTACCAGCCGAGCTACGATGCGCGTTCGTCGGCGTTGTCCTACGGCGCCAAGCAGATTTATCAGCGCCTGGGCCTGTGGCAGGACATCTCCCGCCGTGCCGAACCGATCAAGCAGATCCATGTGTCGGACCGGGGGCGTTTTTCCACGGCGCGCCTGTCCGCCATGGAAGAAGGCGTACCGGCGCTCGGCTACGTGGTCGAAAACGCCTGGCTTGGCCAATGCCTGTGGCAGGGCCTGGACAAGGACGTGGTCAGCTGGCGTTGCCCGGCCGAAGTCACGCGCATGGAGCCATTGCCCGATGGCTACCGCCTGACCCTCAACGATGAAACCGTGCTGGAATGCGACCTCGCCGTGCTGGCCGATGGCGGCCGCTCCGGCTTGCGCGAGCAACTGGGGATTGGCGTGAAAACCCGCCCCTACAACCAGAGCGCGCTGATCGCCAACATCACCCCAAGCGAAGCCCACAACGGCGAAGCCTTCGAGCGCTTCACCGATGACGGCCCGATGGCCTTGCTTCCGCTGCCGGACAACCGTTGCGCGCTGGTGTGGACGCGCATCGGCATGGACGCCCAGCGTCTGGCCAATCTCGATGAGCGGGCTTTTCTCAGCGAATTGCAGGGTGTGTTCGGCTACCGCCTGGGCACCCTCAAGCAAGTCGGCGCGCGCCACCTGTATCCGTTGACCCTGGTGGAAGCCGAAGAGCAAGTGCGCTCCCACCTGGCGATCCTCGGCAATGCCGCCCACAGCCTGCACCCGATTGCCGGGCAGGGCTTCAACCTGTCCCTGCGCGATGCGCAGGCCTTGGCCGAAGCCTTGCTGGCCGGGCCGCAAGTACCGGGTGACCTGGCGACCTTACAGGGTTATCGCGAACGCCAGCGCCTGGACCAGAAACTCACTGTGGGTTTCTCCGACCAGGTCACGCGCCTGTTTGGCAGCGCCCAGCCGTTGGTCGCACTGGGCCGCAACATGGGCCTGCTGGGCCTGGACCTGCTGCCACCGGCCAAACGCTGGTTCGCCCGCCAGGCCATGGGCCTGGGCACGCGTCCCGATGCCTGACCGTCACCCTTTCATTTACCGGCGGCCCAAGCCGCCTGCGAGACAGGCTTAAACCATGGACATGCGCGCAGATGTGCTGATCGTCGGGGCCGGAATGGTCGGAAGCGCCCTGGCGCTGGCGTTGCAGGGCAGTGGCCTGCAGGTGCTGTTGCTCGACGGTAGCCCGCTGAGTGTCAAACCGTTCGACCATGACGCGGCTTTCGAGCCCCGTGTAAGCGCCTTGTCGGCCGCCAGCCAGCGCATTCTGGAGCGCCTTGGCGTGTGGGACGGCATCGTTGAGCGGCGCGCCAGCCCGTACGGCGAAATGCAGGTGTGGGACGGCAGCGGCACCGGGCAGATCCATTTTTCGGCGGCCAGTGTGCATGCCGAAGTGCTTGGGCATATCGTCGAAAACCGCGTGGTTCAGGATGCCTTGCTTGATCGCCTGCATGACTGCGACCTGGGCCTGTTGGCCAACGCCCGCTTGGAGCAAATGCGCCGCTCCGGCGATGACTGGCTGCTGACCCTGGCCGATGGCCGCAAGCTGCGTGCACCGCTGGTGGTGGCTGCTGATGGCGCCAACTCTGCGGTGCGCCGACTGACCGGCACGGCGACCCGTGAGTGGGATTACCTGCATAACGCCATCGTCACCAGCGTGCGCAGCAGCCAGCCGCATCAGCGCACGGCCTGGCAACGTTTTACCGACACCGGCCCGTTGGCGTTTCTGCCGCTGACGCGCGATGGGCAGGAAGATTGGTGTTCGATCGTCTGGTCGACCACGCCGGCCGAGTCCGAGCGCTTGATGGCGCTGGATGATGAAAGCTTCTGCCGTGAACTGGAACGCGCCTTTGAAGGGCGACTGGGGACGGTGATCAGCGCCGATCCACGTGTCTGCGTGCCATTGCGTCAACGTCACGCCAAGCGCTACGTGGCCGAAGGCCTGGCGTTGATCGGCGACGCGGCCCACGTGATTCACCCGTTGGCGGGGCAAGGCGTGAACCTGGGCTTCCTCGATGCGGCAACGTTGGCCGAAGTGCTGCTCTCTGCCACCGAGCGCGGCGAACGCCTGGCGGATGTGAAGGTGCTGAGCCGTTATGAACGCCGACGCATGCCCCACAACCTGGCCTTGATGGCGGCGATGGAAGGCTTTGAGCGACTGTTCCAGGCCGACCAATTGCCGCTGCGTTGGCTGCGCAACGCGGGGCTTAAGATGGTTGACCAGATGCCGGAAGCGAAAGCGGTGTTTGTGCGTCAGGCGCTGGGGTTGACTGGCGATCTACCGGATTTGGCCAAGCCCTGAAAGGTTTGTGCAACATCTGGTAACGCCTCCACCAAGCGCCACCAAATGTGAGTCCTTATCATTTGCCCTCTTTTTGCAAATGAGAGACCGCACCCATGTTGGCACCCAAGCGCCTCCTGACTGCCCTGGCACTCACCCTGATCGGCAGCACCACCGTGCAGGCCGCCGACGAAGTGGTGGTCTACTCCTCGCGCATCGACGAACTGATCAAGCCGGTGTTCGACGCCTACACCCAGAAGACCGGCGTGCAGATCAAGTTCATCACCGACAAGGAAGCCCCGTTGATGCAGCGCATCAAGGCCGAGGGCGAAAACGCCACCGCCGACCTGCTGCTCACCGTCGACGCCGGCAACCTCTGGCAGGCTGAGCAGATGGACATCCTGCAACCGTTCACGTCGCCTGTGATCGACAAGAACATTCCCCTGCAGTACCGCTCATCCACCCATGCCTGGACCGGCTTGAGCCTGCGTGCGCGCACCATCGCCTATTCCACCGACCGGGTAAAACCGGGCGACCTCACCACCTACGAAGCCCTGGCCGACAAACAGTGGGAAGGCCGCCTGTGCCTGCGCACGGCCAAGAAGGTCTACAACCAGTCGCTGACCGCCACCTTGATCGAAACCCATGGCGCGGCCAAGACCGAAGAAATCGTCAAGGGCTGGGTCAACAACCTGTCTACCGACGTGTTCTCCGATGACATCGCCGTGCTGGAAGCGATCAACGCCGGGCAATGCGACGTGGGCATCGTCAACACCTACTATTACGGCCGCCTGCACAAGCAGAACCCGAGCCTGGCGGTAAAGCTGTTCTGGCCAAACCAGGGCGACCGTGGCGTGCATGTGAACCTGTCGGGCATTGGCCTGACCAAACATGCACCGCACCCGGAAGCGGCCAAGGCGCTGGTGGAGTGGATGACCACGCCTGAGGCGCAGAAGATCTTTGCCGATGTGAACCAGGAATTCCCGGCCAATCCGGCGGTGCCGCCGTCGGCCGAAGTGGCGACCTGGGGCAAGTTCGTGGCCGATACCTTGCCGGTGGAAGTGGCGGGAAAGCGTCAGGCTGAGGCGATTCGCTTGATGGATCGCGCTGGCTGGAACTAAGTACAATCTGCAGGACATCGCAGTCCTAAATGTGGGAGCGGGCTTGCTCGCGAAGGCGTCGTGTCAGTCGATACATGTGTGACTGATACACCGCTTTCGCGAGCAAGCCCGCTCCCACATTGGATTTTGGTGACTTCAAGATATCCATTCACTGAGAACCGACTTTGGCCCACCCCGCCCAACGCCGCTGGTACCTGCCGGTCTTCACCGTCGCCGCCTTGGTGCTGCTGCCGCTGAGCGTGCTGTTGCTGTCCTGGCAAAGCATCGACGCGCAAATCTGGTCCCACCTCTGGGAAACCCAGATGCCGCGTCTGCTGGGCAATACCCTTACCCTGGTGCTGGGCGTTGGTGTCGGCGTGACCTTGCTCGGCGTCAGCCTGGCCTGGCTCACCAGCCTCTGCGAATTCCCCGGGCGGCGCTGGCTGGATTGGGCGCTGATGTTGCCCTTCGCGATTCCGGCCTATGTGCTGGCCTTTGTGTTTGTCGGCCTGCTGGACTTCGCCGGCCCTGTGCAAACCTTGTTGCGCGAATGGTTCGGCAGCGGCTTGCGCCTGCCCCGCGTGCGTTCCACCAGTGGTGTGGTCATCGTGTTGGTGCTGGTGTTCTACCCCTACGTCTACTTGCTGGCGCGCACCGCGTTCCTGGCCCAGGGCAAAGGCCTGATGGAAGCGGCGCGGGTGCTGGGGCAGTCGCCGTGGCAAGCGTTCTGGCGCGTAGCGCTGCCGATGGCGCGACCAGCGATTGGGGCGGGGGTGGCCTTGGCGCTGATGGAGACCTTGGCGGATTTTGGCGCTGTTTCGGTGTTCAACTTCGACACCTTTACCACCGCGATCTACAAGACCTGGTACGGCTTTTTCAGCCTATCCAGTGCGGCCCAACTGGCCAGCCTGTTGCTGTTGGTGGTGATGGTGGTGCTGTACGGCGAGCGCCGCGCCCGTGGTGCCAGCCGACCCAGCAATGAGCGGCCACGGGGCAAGGCGTTGTATCACCTGCGCGGGTTCAAGGCGGTTGCGGCCAGTGGCTGGTGTGGGTTGGTGTTCGCTTGCGCGTTCGTCATACCGATGCTGCAACTGGTGGCGTGGTTCTGGCAGCGTGGCCGCTTCGACCTGGATGAGCGGTATTCGGGCCTGATCGTCCACACCCTCTACTTGGGTGGGATTGCAGCGCTGATCACCGTCAGCGTGGCGCTGGTGCTGGCATTCGCCAATCGCCTGGCACCGACACGGGCGATCCGCTCCGGCATCAGCCTGGCCAACGTCGGCTATGCCTTGCCGGGCTCGGTGCTGGCCGTGTCGATCATGTTGGCGTTCAGCTACCTGGACCGTGAACTGGTGGTGCCCTTGTCCGGCTGGTTGGGTGGCGCGGGCAAGCCGTTGCTGCTGGGCAGTCTGTCGGCGCTGGTGTTGGCGTACCTGGTGCGCTTCTTGGCGGTGGCCTATGGGCCGCTGGAAAACAGCCTGGCGCGCATCCGCCCATCGCTGCCCGAAGCCGCCCGCAGTCTTGGCGTGAGTGGGCCACGACTGTTTTGCAAAGTGTATCTGCCGTTGTTACTGCCGGGGACGTTGAGCGCCGCGCTGCTGGTGTTCGTTGATGTGCTCAAGGAAATGCCCGCCACCCTGCTGATGCGCCCGTTCGGCTGGGACACCCTGGCGGTTCGTATCTTTGAAATGACCAGCGAAGGCGAGTGGGCGCGGGCCTCACTACCGGCGTTGACCCTGGTGTTGGTGGGCCTGCTGCCGGTGATCGGGCTGATCCGACGCTCGGCCCGGCAAATCGGTTAGGTGCCAGTCCTACGGCTTGCGGCTACAATGCGCGGCATTCGGTGCGCTCCGTCTTTCGGACTGGGTTGCTGTAAGTAGCTGCAGGCCTTGTAATTCAAGGTGTACAGCGCAAACAGCCACGCTGCGCACCTTCGCCAAGCCCGGAAGGAGAAACCCATGGGACAGCGTACGCCTCTGTATGACCTGCATCTCGCCCTCGGCGCGAAAATGGTCGATTTTGGCGGTTGGGATATGCCTCTGCATTACGGCTCGCAAGTTGAAGAGCACCATCAGGTGCGGCGCGACTGCGGGGTGTTCGATGTATCTCATATGACCGTGATCGATATCACTGGCCCCCAGGCCAAGGAATGGCTGCAGTACCTGCTGGCCAATGATGTGGATCGTCTGCATGGCTGCGGCCGTGCGTTGTACAGCGCCATGCTCAACGACAAGGGCGGCGTGGTGGACGACATGATTGTCTACCGTACCGACGCCGGTTATCGGCTGGTGGTCAACGCCGCCACTCGCGACCAGGACATGGCCTGGATGCAGGCGCAATTGGGCAGCTATCAGGTGCAATTGCACGAGCGGCCCGAGTTGGCGATGCTGGCGATTCAAGGCCCGCACGCCCGGCAGAAGATCGCCGAGCTGGTCACCCAGTCTCGCAGTACTCTGATCCACCAGCTCAAGCCTTTCGAAGGCCAGGCCGACGGCGACTGGTTTATTGCCCGTACCGGCTACACCGGCGAAGACGGCCTGGAAATTGTCCTGCCGGCCGATCAGGCGCCGGGCTTTTTCAACGACCTGGTAGGCGCTGGCATTTCCCCCATCGGCCTTGGTGCCCGCGACACCCTTCGCTTGGAAGCCGGCATGAACCTGTACGGCCAGGATATCCACCAGGACGTTTCGCCTTTGGCCGCCAATATGGCCTGGAGCATTGCCTGGGAGCCTGCCGAACGCAACTTCATTGGCCGTGCTGCGCTGGAAGCCGAACTGGCGGCGGGTGTGCAGTTCAAATTGGTCGGGCTGGTGCTGGAAGAGCGTGGGGTTTTACGCGCTCATCAGGTGGTTCGTATCGCCAATGTTGGCGAAGGGGAGATCACCAGTGGTAGTTTCTCTCCTACGCTAAGCAAATCCATTGCCCTGGCGCGCGTACCGACGGCAACAGCCGATCGGGCCGAAGTGGAAATCCGCGGCAAGTGGTACCCGGTTCGAGTGGTCAAGCCGACCTTCGTACGCCATGGCAAAACCTTGATCTAACCTATTTCCGGCAGGCCAAAGGCCGCTGACATTAATTCTTGAGGACACAGACTATGAGCAATATCCCGGCCGACCTGCGTTTTGCCGAGAGTCATGAATGGGCCCGCGTGGAAGCAGACGGCACCGTGACCGTCGGCATCTCCGACCATGCCCAGCAAGCGTTGGGTGATGTGGTGTTTGTTGAGTTGGCGGAAGTGGGCAAGGTATTTGCGGCTGGCGATACTGCGGGCGTCGTGGAGTCTGTGAAAGCCGCCTCGGATATCTACTCGCCGGTTGCTGGTGAAGTGATTGCGGTCAATGAAGAACTGGCCGATAGCCCTGAGTCGTTGAATTCCGAGCCTTACAGCGCATGGATCTTCAAGCTCAAGCCAAGCAATGCTGAAGGCGATCTGGCCAAACTGCTGGATGCTGCTGGCTACAAAGCCGCCATCGGCGAGTAAACATAGATTCAAATGTGGGAGGGGGCTTGCCCCTCCCACATTGGATGTTTGTCAGCCGTGAGTATTCAGCCTGCTTTGAGCACCGCTTTTACCGCCGCCACCGACCGCTCCACATCCGCCTCCGTCATCGCCGTGAACATCGGCAACGACACGATCAAACGCCCCACCTTTTCCGCCACTGGGAACATGCCTTCCTTGAAACCCTGTGCCCGATAAAGGCTCAGCAGGTGGATTGGCGGGTAGTGATAGCCAATGCCGACGCCGTGGGCCTGCATCTGCTCCATGAAGGTAGCGCGGGCGGGCAGGCCGTCCTTACGCTCCGGCAGCACCAGTTGGAACAGGTGCCAGTTGCTGTTTTCGAAATCCGCTGGCGGCAGTTGCGCGCCGTACTGCGCTTCAAAGTCAGCGCCAAAGCATTTGAAGTAGTGACGCGCCAGGTTTTGGCGATGGGCAGTGATCTTTTCGATATGGGCAAATTGGCCCAGGCCAATGGCGGCGGCGATATCGGTCATGTTGAACTTGCCACCCAGCACATCCACATCCAGGCCGTCGAAGCCGGTGCGGGTCACGCCCTGCAGGCGATACTTTTCCGCCAGGCGTGCTTCCTCGGCGTTGTTCAGCACCAGGCAGCCACCTTCGGAAGAAGTGATGTTCTTGTTGGCCTGGAAGCTGAACGACACAAAGTCGCCCGTAGCGCCGATGCGCTCGCCATCCCAGCTCGAACCCAGTGCTTGGGCGGCGTCTTCGATAATGCGCAGGTTGTACTTGTTGGCCAGCGCGTAAAGCATCGGCATGTCCAGAGGCAGGCCAGCCAGGTACACCGGGATGATGGCCTTGGTGCGCGGGGTGATTGCGGCTTCCACTTGGGCCAGGTCGATATTGCGGGTGACCGGGTCGATGTCGGCAAATATCGGAGTGGCGCCGACTTCCAGGATCACGTTGGCCGTGGCGACCCACGAGATCGGCGTGGTGATGACCTCATCGCCAGGCCCGATGCCGGCGATGCGCAAGGCAATCTCCATGGTGCAGGTACCCGAATTGAAGGTGCGCACCGGCCGGCCACCAAAGTACTCCGACAACTGCGCCTCGAATGCCTGCACTTTTGGCCCGCTGGTGATCCAGCCCGAGCGCAGTACATCGCCAACCGCCGAGATGGTGGCTTCATCAATGGTAGGTTTGGAAAACGGCAGGAAGGGCTGTTGGCTCATGACGACGAAGGCATCCGTTTCAGATTGGCGATGAGTAAGAGGCGTATCAGTACCGGCATGGTTGCACGGCACGACTGAATATAGCCTGTCTCCCGTGAATGAATCGTCATCGTGCAGGCAAAAACCGGTCTGCTGGAAATCGACACGCTCGGCGGTGTATCAGAGGGACAGCCGAGCTTCAAGAAACACATTCTGTTCCTTGAGCTTGCCTTTGAGCTGCTCGTCCCGTGCGTTAATCCGATTGGCGAATGTGTTGTAACCGGTTTCTACGTCGCCCAAGGAGATGTATCGGTATCCGACGCCGAGGGTAAGCTGCTGGTTGATCTTGGCGTCTAGTCCCATGCCCACGCTGTAGGCGAAATTATGCTGGCGATTGTTGGCGAAGCGACGGGTTTCAACGGTTTGGTAGCCCTCGCTTTCAATCCGAGCGACGCCGACCCCAGCCGTGCCGTAAAACGACAACCAAGGGTTGATCGGTATGTCTTTATAACCATTGAACATTAAGCGCTCGCTGTTGACCTGCAGGCTATTAACGTTGGCATTGAAGGGCGCCCAATAGGATTTGAACGTGGAGCTATTTGGCATCGTGTATTCACCTTCCAGTCGCCAGCCGTCGCTGAAGGCGTAGCCTGCTGCGAAGGAGGCGACGAATGATTTGCTGCTATTGGGGGCCTCTACGCGCTCGGTTACGCGTGGGCTGGTCAGCAGGGCGCTGGAAAGGTTCTGGCGAGCATTGTTGAGCTTCGCCGACCCGTACCAGTTTTCTGCTTGAACGTGGGAGGCTGCGAATGTGGTGAGAAGCGCGGCGTAGACAAACTTTTGCATGGGCTGTGATTCGCTTTTTAAAAAGGAATCCGTAGCTTGTAAGTTTGCCCCAGGTGGCTCGACAGGACTTATCTGTGATCGGTTGGGAAAACTAGAGTAAACGCGTAGCCATCAACATCGAGGACGGTAAGAGCGATCACAAGAATGCCGCTCGAAAGCGGCATTCTTCAGTAAGGCGTAAGTGTTACTCGGTCACTGCGTTTTTAGCGAGGATAGCGTTGGCCAGCTCCATATCCGTGGCTTGCAGGCCAGGGTTGTCGGCGCGGACTTTCTGCATGGCGGCTTCCAGGTAGGGGCCGCGGATGCCGCCGTCGCTGGCAACAAAGCTGCCGGCGTCGTCTTGTGCGGCAACCACCAGCTTGTGGTCCTTGAATGTCAGGTACGTCGAGCCAGTGGTGGCGCCGGACGAGATGACATTGCGCCAGAAACTGTCGGCCATCGCTGAACCGACAGGAAGGGAAAGCACAGCAAGGGTTGCGACAGCATATTTAAGACGCATGATGGGTGACTCCGGTTGGGTGATCTGTACTTTATGATTGTAGTTAGCCCAGCCGAGTTCCATCGCTGACTAAACAGTTTCAACCGTCAAAACCACACCATTCTGACCAATCACCCGTACTTGAGCGCCTACAGGGCTGTCGGGGCCGGTGACCATCCACACGCCGTCACCGACTTTTACCTTGCCTCGCCCGTCCACAATGGCCTGATGCACCACAAAGGTGCGCCCGATCAACTCAGAGCCGCGCTCGTTGAGCCCCGGTTGGTCACTGGCCTTGGCACTGCTGCGTTGGCGTTTCCACCAATACACCGCCGTCAATATCGACAACACGGCGAACAGCAGCAGTTGCCACTCCAGCCCCAGGGGCGGCACCAGGAACTTGATCACGCCCACGGCCGCTGCGGCGATGCCCATCCACAGCAGGTAGCCGCCGGCACCGAATACCTCAAGGATCAGCAACACCGTGCCCAGTGCCGGCCAATCCCAGAACGACAGGTGCTGCAGGAAGTCCCACATGGCCTCAGCCTTTCTTGCTGTCGAAGGTGGCCTTGACGATCTCGCCGATACCGCCGACCGCACCGATCACCTGGCTGGCCTCCAGCGGCATCAGGATCACCTTGCTGTTGTTGGCCGAAGCCAGCTTGCCCAAGGCATCGATGTATTTTTGCGCGACGAAATAGTTGACTGCCTGTACGTTGCCCGACGCGATCGCTTCCGACACCACTTGGGTGGCGCGGGCTTCGGCTTCGGCCTGACGCTCACGGGCTTCGGATTCAAGGAATGCAGCCTGGCGGCTACCCTCGGCTTCCAGGATCTGCGCCTGCTTCTTGCCCTCTGCGGTCAGGATCGCCGATGCCCGCAGGCCTTCGGCTTCAAGGATTTGCGCACGCTTGATCCGTTCGGCCTTCATTTGACCGGACATGGCGGCCATCAAGTCGGCGGGCGGGCTGATATCCTTGATTTCGATACGGGTGATCTTGATGCCCCATGGCGCGGTGGCTTCGTCCACGGTTCTCAGCAGTTTTTCGTTAATGCCGTCGCGCTGGCTGAGCATGGCATCCAGCTCCATGGAGCCGAGTACGGTACGGATATTGGTTTGCAGCAGGTTGCGGATGGCATGTTCGAGGTTGTTGACCTCGTAGGCCGCCTGGGCGGTGTTGACCACCTGGAAAAAGCACACGGCGTCGATCTGCACGGTGGCGTTGTCAGCGGTGATGACTTCCTGCGGCGGAATATCCAACACGCTTTCCATCACGTTGATCTTGCGACCGATGCGGTCCATGACCGGGATAATGATGTTCAGGCCGGGCTTGAGGGTGTTGGTGTAGCGGCCGAAACGCTCGACGGTCCACTGGTAGCCCTGAGGGACCACCTTGAAGCCCATGAACAGGATGGCCACGGCCAAACCCACGAAAAGAAGCAGTACGGTTCCGATCTGCATAACGATTCCCTATCTAGTGGTGTCAGTGAAGCGACGGTCGGCCGATTGTAACGGTCTCGTCACGGATAAGAACGGTTTCAGGCCCTGACAATCAAAGGATTTGTTTCTGAATCCCCAGGCGTTACCCGCAAGACTTCCGCCATTGTTGTCAGGCCGGCCTGCACTTTCTGTATGCCAGCCATTCGCAAGCTGCGCATGCCGTGCGTAATGGCTGCCCGGCGCAAGGCTTGTACGTCGACCCCTGGGGTGATCAGCGCCTTGAGTGGCTCATCGATGAGCATTATTTCGTAGACCCCGGCGCGTCCTTGGTAGCCGCTGTTTCGGCAGTCTGCACATCCGATGGCCTCAAAGGTTTCGCCGGTCGCGCGCTTGCACTGGGGGCATAACACCCGCACCAGGCGCTGTGCCATCACCCCTATAAGCGTAGCCTTGATCAAATAGTGAGCAATCCCCAGCTCCTGCAAACGGCTGATGGCACTGGGTGCGTCGTTTGTGTGCAGGGTCGACAGCACCAGGTGCCCGGTCAGTGCGGCCTGGATCGCCATTTCGGCGGTTTCCTGGTCGCGGATTTCGCCCACCATGATGATGTCCGGGTCTTGACGCAGCAGGGCACGCAGGCCGCTGGCAAAGGTCAGGTCGATATTGTGCTGCACCTGCATCTGGTTGAACGTCGGCTCTACCATTTCGATAGGGTCTTCCACCGTGCACAGGTTGACGTCTCGGGTCGCCAGTTGCCTGAGCGTGGTGTAGAGCGTGCTGGTCTTACCCGAACCGGTCGGGCCGGTGACCAGGAGGATACCGTTGGCCTGGCGCGTCATGCTCTGCCAGCGCTGCTGATCCTCGTTGGACAAACCCAACTGGTCGAAGCCCTTGAGCAGCACCTGCGGGTCGAAAATCCGCATCACCAGTTTCTCGCCAAAGGCTGTGGGCAGGGTAGAGAGGCGCAATTCGACTTCGATACCGGCCGGCGTCTTGGTCTTTACGCGGCCGTCTTGCGGTTTGCGTTTTTCTGCCACGTTCATCCGGCCCAGGCTTTTGAGGCGGCTGACCACCGCCACGGTCACCTGTGGCGGAAACTGATAGACGTCATGCAGCAGCCCATCGATGCGAAAACGCACGCAGCCCTGTTCCCGGCACGGCTCAATATGGATATCACTCGCCCGTTGGCCGAAGGCGTACTGCAACAGCCAATCGACGATATTGACGATATGCGCGTCGTTGGCATCCGGCTCTTGGTCGCTAGCGCCAAGGTTGAGCGGTTCGAAATGGCCAGGCGCCGCGATTTTCTGGTCGGCCCCGCTGACCGATTTCGCCAGCCGATAAAACTCGTCGATGTAACGCCGGATATCCTGGGGGTTGGCCACCACACGCCTGATCCTGCGCTTGAGCACCTGGGCCAGCCCGGCCTCCCAACCGGTCAAATGGGGCTGGGCGCTGGCGATGGTGACTGTCTGAGCGTCTACCGCCACGGCGAGAATGCCATGACGTTGGGCGAACCCGTGGGACATCAGCGGCACTAGCGTTGCCACATTGATCTTTAATGGGTCGATACGCAGATAAGGTTGCTCGACATGCCGCGCCAGCCATTGCGTCAGGGCTTCCAGGCAGGGGCCGTGTGTGGCGATGCATTCCAATGGGTGTTGAGCGTTATTTGCCGGCTGCGCTGACAAGCGTTTTGCCAGATCAGGTGTCACCAAACCGGTATCGACCAAGGCTGGCAACACGTGCTGCAATTCCAAGCGTTGATCGGTGGACATCGAGGTTTTCCTGGGAGGAGTCTGACGTAATCCCAGGCTAGCCAGCCTCTGAATATCTTCCTCCCAGCGTGTATTGCAGGCTTTTACCGAGCGACGCCCAGCACCGCTTCCGGCCTTGCGCAATCCGCCGGCAACAGCTGGAGTGAGCACACGCTGATCAGGTTACGAATCTTTTCACCAATCACCTGGGCGCGGTGCCAGCTCAAGCCGTCGATCACGATCTCGATGTTCAGTAAGTCTTCTTCGCGGCTCACATTCACCTGCTGCGGTGTGAGGAATTGCAGGGCAAAAAAGTTGAGCACCCGGCAGAGCACATCCGGTTCTGCCTCGGCGACGATCTGGTAGCGCGCCTTGCAATGGGCACTGTTGACAGCCCACGCATCAACGCGGGTAACAGGATGGCTGGTTTCGACGGCGTGCATGGGAACTCTCCGGGTTCAATGAGAGGAATTTTTACATTCGCCAGCGGAGATTTCTTATCTAAGATGGGCTGTAATGGCGCATATTTGACTTAATCAATTCAAGATAACCCTCTTAAAAGGTATTTTTATGCATGGCGAGCTGGACGCCTACGACCGCCGCATCCTGGCCCTGCTGCAAGAGGACGCTTCGCTGTCCAGTGCGCAGATTGCCGAACAGGTCGGCCTGTCCCAATCACCGTGCTGGCGGCGTATCCAGCGGCTTAAAGAGGAGGGCGTGATTCGCGCCCAGGTGACCCTGCTGGATCGCAAGAAGATCGGCCTCAATACGCAGATTTTCGCCGAGGTGAAACTCAACGCCCACGGTCGCTCCAACTTCACGGAATTCACCGAGGCGATTCGCGGGTTTCCGGAGGTGCTGGAGTGTTATGTGCTGATGGGGGCGGTGGATTTTCTGCTGCGCATTGTTACTGCGGATATCGAGGCGTATGAGCGGTTTTTCTTTGAAAAACTGTCGATGGTGCCGGGGATTCAGGAGGTCAATTCGATCGTGGCGCTTTCTGAAATCAAGTCCACCACCAGCCTGCCAGTATTGCGCTGACAGGCTGGTGATAGCGGCATCACAGACGCAGCAAAGTCTTCCAAGCCCGGTTCTGATACACCGCAATCGCCTGATGCATCCGCGCATCCAGCGACTCGTCGGTGATCGGCTGGTTGGCCAGTTGCACCAGCTTGTTCAGCTCGCCGTACAAACGGTCCAGCTCCGGAATATCCACCACATGACGCGCATGGTGCAGCCAGGCCTGAATGCGCTCGATGCGTGGCAGTTGCTCGGCCAGGTCTTCCGGTTGTTGCTGGTAGCGCGGCAGTTGCAGGGCGACGGCGTCGTCGGCCAACAGGCGCGGCAGCCAGTTGGTGATTTGCGCAGCGCCCTGGCGGTTGCCACGCACGTTGCGATCGGCGGTCCAGGTGCGGGCCAGCAGCCAACGGGAGGCGTTCAGTGAGAACAAGCCCCAGCGCACGTCTTCCAGTTCTTCGGCGAATTGCTCTGGAGCGGCTTTGCGGATGTCTTCGTCGTCGTCACCGGCTTGTACCAGTGGGCGCCAGTCTTCCAGCAGGGCATCGAGTGCGCTGCGCAGTTCGCTGGTGGATTGGCGCGGCGCGGCTTGGCCGAGGCTGCCAACCAGGGCGCGCAGTTCGCCAAGGTTATCGACCCAGTCTTGCAGCAGGCGCCAGTGGCCGTTGAAGCGGTATTGCTCGGCCAGGCGCTGGCTGCTGCCGAGCAGGTGCCACATGATGGCGGCGAAGGCGTCGTCCAACGGCATTTCGGCGTGGATCTGCGGCGCCGGCAGGCTCAGGGAGTAGCTGCTGGCGTCGTACAGGCGGTAGCCGCGCTCGGCCTTGCTGATATCGCACGGCATCAGCGCCAAAGTGGCGGCCAGTTCGGCGGCCAGTTCCAGCAGGGCAGCCGGTTCGCCTTCGCGCAGTTCCAGTTCCAGCTCGCAGATTTCTTCTTTCTGTTTGCCGACTACTACGTGGCCCAGGTCCAGGGCCGCTTCGATCACGACCTTGGCCTTGCCACGGCCCCAGGCGATTTCGGCGCGCTCACGCACGAAGTCAGTGGTGAAGATCGGCTTGAGGGTCTTTTTGTCCAGCTCAGCCAGTTGCTCGGGCCAGCATTCGCCGTCGAGTTTCTTCACGTCGAGCTTGGCTTTGGGCAGGTCCCAGTTGTACTCGTTGCGTTCCGACAAGCCGGCGATGCTTTGGCCGCGGGTCTTGAGGGTCTGGATAATGGCGTCACCGTCCTTGCGCAGGCGCAGGGCGACTTTGGCCTGGGCCAGGTCGCGCTCGGGGGTGTCGAAATACTGGTTCATCAACTCACGGCGTTCCCAGCCACTTTTGTTGCGTTTTTTCAGTAACGGGTGCTCACGCAGCGCGGCGAGTGTTTCGCGGCTGACGCGGAGCTTGATTTCGGTTTCTTTCTGCATGGCCGGAAAATCCAGGATCGGGAGCGCAGCCGGGGAAAAGTGTGGCTGCCAAGGTCGTGCAGTGTACAGGACTGAGCCCGGCAACGTGCCGCAACGGTTTATTGTGTCGTACAGATGGCTCTATAGTGGGGCTCATCCGGGAAGTTGAGAGACCGCGCATGCCGTTACCGTCCATGAAAGAGCAGTTCGCCGCGCTGATTGCCGCGCCGTCGGTCAGTTGCACCCAAGCGTCTCTCGACCAGAGCAACCGCCCGGTGATCGATTTGCTTGCCGGCTGGCTGGGGGATCTGGGTTTCGCCATCGACATCCAACAAGTCAGCCCCGGCAAGTTCAACCTGCTGGCCAGTTTCGGCAGCGGCCCTGGCGGCCTGGTGCTGGCGGGTCATAGCGACACCGTTCCTTATGATGCTGCACTGTGGAAGACCGATCCGCTCAAGCTGACGGAAGTCGACGGCCGCTGGGTAGGCCTTGGCAGTTGCGACATGAAGGGTTTTTTCGCCTTGGCCATCGAGGCCGTGTTGCCGCTGCTGGACCAGCCGTTCAAGCAACCGCTGCTGATTCTGGCCACCTGCGATGAAGAAAGCTCCATGTCCGGCGCCCGTGCGTTGGCCGAAGCGGGGCGCCCCTTGGGCCGCGCTGCAGTGATCGGCGAGCCCACGGGCCTCAAGCCGATCCGCTTGCACAAAGGCGTGATGATGGAACGCATCGACATCCTTGGCCAAAGCGGCCATTCGTCGGACCCAAGCCTGGGCCACAGCGCCCTCGAAGCCATGCACGACGCTATCGGCGAGTTGCGCGGCCTGCGCCTGGCTTGGCAACGCGAGTACCGCAATCCGCAATTCAGCGTGCCGCAGCCGACCATGAACTTTGGCTGCATCCACGGTGGCGACAACCCCAACCGCATCTGCGGCCAGTGCTCCCTGGAGTTCGACCTGCGCCCCCTGCCGGGAATGGACCCCCAAGTGTTGCGCGATGCCATTCGGCAAAAGCTGCAACCCTTGGCCGAGCGCCATCAGGTCAAGATCGACTACGCGCCGTTGTTCCCCGAGGTGCCGCCGTTCGAGCAACCGGAAGATGCCGAGTTGGTGCGGGTTGCGGAACGATTGACCGGTCATCGTGCCGAAGCAGTAGCGTTCGGCACCGAAGCGCCTTATCTTCAGCGCCTTGGTTGCGAAACCCTGGTACTTGGCCCTGGCGATATTGCCTGCGCCCACCAGCCGGGCGAGTACCTCGAAATGTCACGCTTGACGCCTACAGTGCGTCTATTGCGGGAACTGATCGAACATTACTGCCTGAAACCTGCATAAATTAACCCCTGCTTGTTCGTACATAGAAGGAGAGCGAGCGTGTCGCCAAGCCTGTTCCGACGATAACCATCAGCCCGCTGTGCGTTTTCACGATTCATCCTTTTTCGGCTGCTTTTTATTACAGGCCCAGGTGTTATGCCCGACTACGTTAATTGGCTTCGTCACGCTTCCCCCTACATCAACGCTCACCGGGACTGCACCTTTGTGGTCATGCTGCCCGGCGACGGTGTGGAACACCCCAACTTCGGCAATATCGTCCACGACCTGGTGCTGCTCCACAGCCTGGGCGTGCGCTTGGTACTGGTGCACGGTTCGCGCCCGCAGATCGAAGCGCGCCTTGAAGCGCGCGGCCTGATCCCGGCTTATCACGAAGGCTTGCGCATCACTGATGCAGCGACGCTGGAGTGTGTGATCGATGCGGTGGGCCACCTGCGTATCGCCATCGAAGCGCGCCTGTCCATGGACATGGCCTCGTCGCCCATGCAGGGCTCGCGCCTGCGGGTGGCCAGCGGCAACCTGGTAACTGCACGGCCGATTGGCGTGCTTGAGGGCGTGGACTACCACCACACCGGCGAAGTGCGCCGGGTCGACCGCAAGGGCATCAATCGCCTGCTGGACGAGCGCTCCATCGTGCTGCTGTCGCCCCTGGGCTACTCGCCCACCGGTGAAATTTTCAACCTGGCCTGCGAAGACGTCGCCACCCGCGCCGCCATCGACCTGGGTGCCGACAAGTTGCTGCTGTTTGGCGCCGACATGGGCCTGATTGATGAGCACGGCCGCCTGGTGCGCGAGTTGCGCCCACAACAAGTGCCGGCGCATCTGCAACGCCTGGGCAAGAGCAACTACCAGGCCGAGCTGCTCGACGCGGCCGCCGAGGCTTGCCGTGGCGGGGTAGGGCGCAGCCATATTGTCAGCTACGCCGAAGACGGCGCCTTGCTCACCGAACTGTTCACCCGGGACGGCGGCGGTACGTTGGTGGCCCAGGAACAATTCGAACTGGTGCGCGAAGCGGCGATTGAAGACGTCGGCGGCTTGCTGGATTTGATCAGCCCGCTGGAAGAACAGGGCATTCTGGTGCGCCGTTCGCGGGAAGTGCTGGAGCGTGAGATCGAGCAGTTCAGCGTGGTGGAGCGTGAAGGCATGATCATCGCCTGTGCGGCGCTGTATCAGATCGCCGATTCAGACGCCGGTGAGCTGGCGTGCCTGGCCGTGAACCCGGAGTACCGCCACGGCGGGCGCGGCGATGAGTTGCTGGAACGCATCGAAACCCGGGCTCGCGCGCAGGGCTTGAAGACGCTGTTCGTGCTTACGACGCGTACCGCGCATTGGTTCCGTGAGCGTGGTTTTGTGCCGAGCAGCGTGGACCGTCTGCCATCGGCGCGGGCGTCGCTGTACAACTACCAGCGTAATTCGAAGATCTTCGAAAAGGCCCTGTAAACCAGGACTAGAAATACACGCGGTCTAAATGTGGGAGCGGGCTTGCTCGCGAATACGGAGCGTCAGGCACAGATATGTTGACTGACCCACCGCTTTCGCGAGCAAGCCCGCTCCCACATTGGATTGCGTTTAGTCTCGAACAAATTTGTCGGTCACAAAGGCCGAATAATCGGGCAGCACCGCCTCAACCTTGCCCTGTTCCTTCAAAAACTTCGCCGTCTCCCCAATCGCCTTCGCCGTGCCGCCTTTAAGCAGCGCATCGGTTTGCTGTGCCCGCGCATCTGGAAATGTCGTGCCGGCGAGTAATTCAGGAATGTCGGCGGCATTGGAACCTGTCAATTTGGCGATTTTCTGCACCGGCTCTGAACCCACCGTCCAACCCTCCTTATGGGCGGCGTAGTCCGCGAATGAGTCCAGTGTGACCTTGGCAAACTTGGCCACTATGTCAGGATGTTTTTCCGCAAAATCCTTGCGCGCCACCCACACTTCGAACGTCGGTGCGCCCCACTGGCCCACCTGGGCCGCGTCTGTCAGGGTTTTGCCGGTCTTGCGGATCTCGCCCAGCGCCGGTGACCACACGAATGCGCCATCGATGTCGCCACGCTTCCAGGCCGCCGCGATTTCGGCCGGTTGCAGGTTCACCACTTTGACTTTTTTGCTGTCCAGCCCCCAGTGCTTCAACGCACCTAGCAGGCTGTAATGAGAGGTCGAGACAAAGGGTGTGGCGATGGTTTTGCCGACCAGGTCTTCAGGTTTGTCGATGCCGCTGCCGTTGCGCACTACCAAGGCTTCAGAAGCATTGATCTGCGCCGATACGATAAATGCCACGATCGGTAGATTGCGCGAAGCCGCTGCTGCGAGAGGGCTGGAGCCCAGGTTGCCGATTTGCACATCACCCGAGGCGATGGCCGTTACGACTTCCGGACCACTGTTGAATCGACGCCAGGCGATCTTCTCGCCGATGGCTTTTTCATAGAGTCCGTCGGCCTGGGGCACCTTGCTTGGGTCGATGCCGGTTTGGTAGCCGATGGTTAATTCAGCAGCGCTGACACTAAAAGAAACTATTAGTGACACAAAAACTGTAACAAATTGACGGGAGGATATGCGTTTGGCCATGATGGCGTCGCCTTTTTGATCGTGGGTGACGTATGAAACAGTACGGCCACACTAATCGATCTAAAAAAGCTCTAACAAATACCCTTTAGGAATTAGCTTATGGAGCGGGTCGTCTACTCTGACCGGTCCTGAGTGTTGAGCTGGCTTATTCCTGAATCGTATGAAAAAGAATGAAATAATTCTTTTTGGGTGTATGAAAAACTCATTACCCTGCAGGGACCAAATCAACTGTGGTTAGACGAAGGTAGTAGACACACCAGGTTACGATTGACTTGGTAGTCACTATCCGGTGCTAATCGCGCATCTGTGGATCGAGGGCGTCAGACCCGAGACCAAAGAAATACAAAAATTAGAAATGAGAGGAGCGGTACATGAAGAAGTCCACCTTGGCTTTGGCTGTAGCTTTGGGCGCAATCGCCCAGCAAGCAGGCGCTGCCGGTTTCATCGAAGACAGCAAGGCCACTCTGGGTCTGCGTAACTTCTACATCAACACTGACAACCGTGACGACGCTACCAAAGCGGCCAAAGCACAGAACAAGCAAGAAGAATGGGGCCAGGCTTTCGACCTGCGTTTCACTTCCGGTTACACCCAAGGCACCGTGGGCTTCGGTCTTGATGCGATCGGCCTGCTGGGCGTGCGTCTGGATTCGGGCGGCGGTACCAACGGCGCTACTGCCAAGAGCGCTACCAACTACGGTTCCTACGGCGGCACGGTTTTCCCGAGCAAGTCCAACGGCGAAGCCGTTGATAACTACTCCAGCCTGGGCCTGACCGCCAAAGCCAAGATCTCCCAGACCGAACTGAAATTGGGCACCCTGCAGCCTAAGCTGCCGGTTATCGTGACCAACGACGGTCGTCTGCTGCCGCAAACCTTCCAGGGCGGCCAGATCACTTCTGGCGACATCAAGGACCTGACACTGGTTGCCGGTCAGATCGAAAAAGCCAAGGGTCGTAACTCCAGCAACAATGAGAACCTGTCCATCGCTGGCGCCAACGGCCGTACCGCCAATGGCCGCGACAGCAACAAGTTCCTCTACGCCGGTGGTGACTACAAAATCACCAAGGACCTGACTGCCCAGTACTACTACGGCAACCTGGACCAATTCTACAAGCAACACTTCCTGGGCCTGCTGCACAACTGGGCAATTGGTCCTGGCGTGTTGAAAACCGACCTGCGCTACTTCAACAGCCGCGCAGATGGTAACAACAGCAACGAAGCCAACTACTACACCAGCGGTGACTACGGCACTAACGCAGCTGGCGCTAACATCGTCAAAGGTAAAGTCGATAACAACCTGTACAGCGGCTTGTTCCTGTACTCGGTTGCCGGTCACACCTTCGGTGGTGGTTACCAAGTCAGCAACGGCGACAGCGACTTCCCGTGGCTGAACCAAGGCGACGGTTCGTCGGCTTACCTGACCACTGACTCGCAGATCTCCAAGTTCGCCCGCTCTGGTGAGCGTACTTGGCAAGCTCGCTACGCTTATGACTTCGCCAAGATTGGCGTACCTGGCCTGACCGCTGGTGTGGTTTACCTGCGTGGCGACAACATCGACACCCGTGGTAACACCGGCACTGCGCAGGTTGCTACCAACTCCAACGGCGCGAACGAGTGGGAACGTGACATCACTGTTGCCTACGTCGTACCAGAAGGCCCACTGAAGAACGTTGGTGTTGCCTGGAAAAACGCGGTATGGCGCAACGACATTGCCGGCCAACGCAATCAGGACGAAAACCGCCTGATCGTCAGCTACTCGCTGCCACTGTTCTAGTAGCGTGAAGCTGTTGTAAGCCTGTAAAACCTTGCCCGGCGCGATGCCGGGCAAGGTGTTTTGCTTTCAAGTCAGGCTAAACCCCCGCAAGCCCTTCCTGAACCCCTCTTTTACAGCGTCTCAAGGCCTTCTCGAACCTTGAAGCGGATGTTGCTCCCTGCCCGTCGCAACGTCCAATGAACACATTTTTAATATTCTTTTATCGTCTAGATAAATCGATATTTATTCTTTTTAAATAATCCCCAATCCATGCACAGTAGGCTCCATAAGCACTCACCAGGAGCCACACCATGAGCCTAAGACTGGGCGATATCGCCCCCGACTTCGAACAGGATTCCAGCGCCGGCAAGATTCGTTTCCACGAATGGCTGGGCGATAGCTGGGGTGTGTTGTTTTCCCACCCGGCGGACTTCACCCCGGTGTGCACCACCGAGCTGGGTTTTACCGCCAAGCTCAAGGACGAATTCGCCAAGCGTGGCGTCAAGGCCATCGCCCTGTCGGTGGACCCGGTGGACTCGCACCACAAGTGGATCGAAGACATCAACGAAACCCAGAACACCGTGGTCAACTTCCCGATCCTGGCCGATGCCGATCGCAAAGTGTCCGACCTCTACGACCTGATCCACCCGAATGCCAGTGACACCCTCACCGTGCGCTCCCTGTTCGTGATCGACCCGAACAAGAAGATTCGCCTGACCATTACCTACCCAGCCAGCACCGGCCGTAACTTCCATGAAATCCTGCGGGTCATCGACTCGTTGCAGCTGACCGACAACCACAAAGTCGCCACTCCGGCCAACTGGCAGGACGGTGATGAAGTGGTGATCGTGCCGTCGCTCAAGGATGAGGAAGAGATCAAGAAGCGCTTTCCCAAGGGCTACCGCGCGGTGAAGCCATACCTGCGCCTGACCCCTCAGCCCAATCGTTAAGGCTGAAACCGCTATCGCGGGCAAGCCCGCTCCCACAGGGGGAATGCGGTCAACTGTGGGAGCGGGCTTGCCCGCGATAGCGCCATCACTGACACCACATCTATCAAGCAGCACCCGTCTCACAATGCAGGGGTTTTCAGGCCGTTTTATCGGCCTTTTTTTTCGCCTGGCGATTCATAAATCGTATATGCATTTAAAGAATAAACACATGAAAAAATAAGATTTAAAGATATATAAATCTGCTGATATGGTCTGTTCCATCTTGGCGCCATCGCCACACAGCGAACCGCCGGCACTTGCTCAAGGAATTCCTGCATGTTGGTCGTAACACTTGGAGGCAGTCCCAGCCAGCGTTCCCGCTCCGGGGTCTTGCTGGAAAAAACCCGTCAGTGGCTGCAAGACAAAGGTGTGGAAGTGGTGAGTTACCAGATACGGGACTTCCCGGCTGAAGACTTGCTGCACGCCCGCTTCGACAGCCCCAAGGTCATCGACCTGTTGCAACAAGTGGCCAACGCCGATGGCCTGGTGATCGCGACGCCCGTGTACAAGGCCTCATTCTCCGGCGCGCTGAAAACCGTGCTGGACTTGTTGCCCGAGCGCGCCCTGGCCCACAAGATCGTGTTGCCCATGGCTACCGGCGGCAGCATCGCCCACATGCTGGCGGTGGACTACGCCTTGAAGCCGGTGCTGTCGGCGCTCAAGGCCCAGGAATTGCTCCACGGCATTTTTGCCGAAGACAGTCAGATTGCGTACGGCGAAGGCAGTGCCCAGGCGCAGTTGGTGCCGGTACTCGAACACCGTTTGCACGAGGCCCTGGAGACGCTCTACAGCGCCATGGCCCGTCGCCCGAAACCGCTGGACCCCCATGTATTGAATGACCGTTTGTTGAGTGCTCGTTGGAGCATTTAAGTCTCACCGAAATATAGAAGTACTCACCTTACTCAGCCGCCAACGGCCAAGCAGGTGCAGCCAACCCCCTCATCGCATAGTTGGAGAGAGCGCCATGCGCACTGTCATCTTGCGTCGTGGTCTGGTCGCACTGTTTGCTGCGGCTGTGTCCTTCGGCGCCATTGTTCAAGCTCAAGCCGCCGAGACCCTGCGGATCGGTTATCAAAAGTACGGCACCCTGGTGCTGCTCAAGGCCAAGGGCACGCTGGAAAAACGCCTGGCTGCACAAGGCGTGACCGTGCAGTGGACTGAGTTTCCCGGTGGCCCACAACTGTTGGAAGGCCTGAATGTGGGCTCCATCGACTTCGGTGTCACCGGCGAAACCCCACCGGTGTTCGCCCAGGCCGCCGGTGCCGATCTGCTCTATGTGGCCTACGAGCCGCCCGCGCCGACCAGCGAAGCGATCCTGGTGCCGAAAGACTCGACGATCAAATCTGTGGCCGAGCTCAAGGGCAAGAAAATCGTGCTCAACAAAGGCTCCAACGTGCATTACCTGCTGGTACGTGCGCTGGAAGATGCTGGCCTTAAATACACCGACGTGCAGACCGTCTTCCTGCCGCCCGCCGATGCCCGTGCCGCCTTCGAACGAGGCAGTGTGGACGCTTGGGTGATCTGGGACCCGTACCAGGCCGCCGCCGAGAAACAACTGCAAGCCCGCACCCTGCGTGACGGTACCGGTATCGCTGACAACCACCAGTTCTACCTGGCCACCAAGCCGTATGCCGAGAAGCATCCGGAAGTGGTCAAGGCGCTGATCGAAGAAGTACGCGCCGTGGGCGAATGGTCCAAGGCCAACCCCCAGGAAGTCACCGAACAAGTGGCACCGCTGCTGGGCCTGCCGGCTGACATCACCCTGACGTCGGTGAAGCGCCAAGGCTACGGCGCGTTGTTCCTGACCCCGGAAGTGGTGGCCGCCCAACAGAAAATCGCCGACAGCTTCTACCAACTCAAATTGATCCCCAAACCCTTGAGCATCAAGGACGTGATCTGGACTCCACCCGCCGCCGTTGCCAAAGCGCCGTAAACCGACTTCTTGAAGGAGACAACTCCATGAGCCTCAATATTTTCTGGTTCCTGCCTACCCACGGCGACGGCCATTACCTTGGCACCGCCGAAGGCGCTCGCGCCGTTGATCACGGTTATTTGCAGCAAGTGGCCCAGGCCGCTGATCGCCTGGGGTTCGGCGGGGTGCTGATCCCCACCGGCCGTTCCTGCGAAGACTCGTGGTTGGTGGCGGCGTCGCTGATCCCAGTGACCCAGCGTTTGAAATTCCTTGTCGCCCTGCGCCCCGGGATCATTTCCCCGACGGTGGCGGCGCGCCAGGCCGCGACCCTGGACCGTCTGTCCGGTGGCCGCGCGTTGTTCAACCTGGTCACCGGCGGTGATCCAGAAGAATTGGCCGGCGACGGTTTGTTCCTGAGCCACGAGGAGCGCTACCAGGCCTCGGTGGAATTCACCCGCATCTGGCGTCGCGTGCTGGAAGGCGAAACCGTGGACTACGACGGTGAGCACATCAGCGTCAAAGGCGCCAAATTGCTCTACCCACCGATCCAGCAACCGCGTCCGCCGCTGTACTTCGGCGGTTCCTCCGAGGCGGCCCAGGACCTGGCCGCCGAACAAGTGGAAATGGTGCTGACCTGGGGCGAGCCGCCAGCGGCCGTTGCCGAAAAAATCGAGCAGGTACGGGCCAAGGCCGCCAAGCTTGGGCGCACCGTGCGCTTTGGTATTCGCCTGCATGTGATCGTGCGTGAAACCAACGAGGAGGCATGGAAAGCCGCCGATAAACTGATCTCCCACTTGGACGACGACACCATCACCCGCGCCCAGGCTTCGCTGGCGCGCTTTGATTCGGTGGGCCAGCAACGTATGGCCGCCTTGCACGGTGGCAACCGCGACAACCTGGAAGTCAGCCCTAACCTGTGGGCCGGCGTCGGCCTGGTGCGCGGCGGTGCGGGCACGGCGCTGGTGGGCGATGGCCCAACCGTTGCGGAACGTGTGAAGGAGTATGCAGCGCTGGGCATCGACACCTTTATCTTCTCCGGTTATCCACACCTGGAAGAGTCGTATCGGGTGGCCGAGTTGTTGTTCCCACACCTGGATATCGAACGTCCCGAGCTGCCGAAAAGCGCCGGCTACGTGAGCCCGTTCGGCGAGATGGTTGCCAACGACATCCTTCCTAAAGCTGCGTCGGCAAGCTGAGGCAGCCCATGAATTATGAAAAATTGAGCCATCGGGTGGCGCCTTGGGTGCTGCCGATCTTATTGCTGGCGGTGTGGCAGTTGTCGGTGTCGGCGGGTTGGTTGTCGACGCGCATTCTGCCTGCGCCCAGCGCTGTAATTGAAGCCGGGGTTCACCTGGTCGCCAGCGGCGAGATCTGGACTCACCTGGCCATCAGCGGCTGGCGTGCGGGCCTGGGCTTTGTGATCGGTGGCAGCATCGGCCTGGCCTTGGGCTTTATCACCGGCTTGTCGCAGTGGGGCGAGCGCCTGCTGGACAGCTCGGTGCAGATGATCCGCAACGTGCCGCATTTGGCGCTGATTCCGCTGGTGATCCTGTGGTTCGGCATTGATGAGACGGCGAAGATTTTCCTCGTCGCCTTGGGCACGTTGTTTCCGATCTACCTGAACACCTACCACGGCATTCGCAACGTCGACCCGGCGCTGGTGGAAATGTCGCGCAGCTACGGTTTGTCCGGCTTCAGCTTGTTCCGCCAGGTGATCCTGCCGGGCGCGCTGCCATCGATTTTGGTGGGTGTGCGCTTTGCCTTGGGCTTTATGTGGCTGACGCTGATCGTGGCGGAAACCATCTCGGCCAGCTCCGGCATCGGTTACCTGGCGATGAACGCCCGTGAGTTCCTGCAAACCGACGTGGTGGTACTGGCCATCGTCATGTACGCCATCCTCGGCAAGCTCGCCGACCTGGCCGCCCGTGGCCTGGAGCGTGTGTGGCTGCGCTGGCACCCGGCTTACCAAGTGAATAAAGGAGGTGCGGCATGACAGCTTTACAACCCCCGCGCCTGCTCAAGGGTATTCCCCTGGCGGTACGCAAGTTGCGCAAGGCCTTTGGTGCACGTGAAGTGCTCAAGGACATCGACCTGCACATCCCGGCCGGCCAGTTCGTGGCGGTGGTCGGTCGCAGCGGTTGCGGCAAAAGTACCTTGTTGCGCCTATTGGCCGGTTTGGACAAAGCCAGCAGCGGCGAGCTGCTGGCCGGTTCCGCACCGCTGAGCGACGCGATTGAAGACACCCGCTTGATGTTCCAGGAAGCGCGCCTGCTGCCGTGGAAAAAGATCATCGATAACGTCGGCCTGGGCCTTAAAGGCAACTGGCGTCCCAAAGCCCTGGAAGCCTTGGAAGCGGTCGGCCTGGCCGAGCGTGCCAATGAGTGGCCGGCGGCGTTGTCCGGTGGCCAGAAGCAACGCGTGGCCCTGGCCCGCGCGCTGATCCACCAACCGCGCCTGCTCCTGCTGGATGAGCCACTGGGCGCACTGGATGCGCTGACCCGTATCGAGATGCAGCAACTGATCGAAAACCTCTGGCGCAAGCACGGTTTCACTGTGTTGCTGGTCACCCACGACGTCAGCGAAGCCGTGGCCATTGCCGACCGGGTGATCTTGATCGAAGACGGCGAAATCGGCCTGGACCTGATCGTAGACCTGCCACGCCCACGGGCCCGTGGCTCGCACCGACTGGCCGCGCTAGAAGCCGAAGTGCTCAACCGTGTGCTGTCGCTGCCCGGCACCCCGCCGGAGCCCGAACCTGTTTCACCGCTGCCTACGCAATTGCGTTGGGCTCAATAACTCACTTGTCCCACACAGGAAAAACAACATGACTATTAAAGCCATCAACGTGCGTAACCAGTTCAAAGGCACCATCAAGGAAATCGTCGAAGGCGACGTGCTGTCGGAAATCGACGTGCAGACCGCGTCTGGCATCGTGACTTCGGTGATTACCACTCGCTCGGTCAAAGAGCTGGAATTGGTGATTGGCAGTGAAGTGATTGCCTTCGTTAAATCGACTGAGGTTTCGATTGCCAAGTTGTGATTTGCAGAGGTCTTGAGGCCGCCTTCGCGAGCAAGCCCGCTCCCACATTTGAATGCATTCCAAAGTTGGAACTCGGTCAAATGTGGGAGCGGGCTTGCTCGCGAAGAGGCCCTTCCAGTCACCACAAAACTCAACGCTTAGGCAGATAAGCCGGCAAATACAGCCCCACATACGCATCAAACACCCGCATCCCTTCTTCCGCCATGCGCGGCGTGATCAGCCCATGCTGATGCACCGAGCGTGCATACACCCGGTCGCTCAACTCCAGCGCCAGGGCAAACACATCCACATCATTCGGCAGTGTCGGCACTTCAAAGTGGCGGTTGAACACGGCCAACATCAAATCACCCAACTCCAAATCATGCTGACGGTCTGCCTGGGTCACTTCCGTAAGCCCGTGCTGTGCCAGGATCAGCTGGCGGGCGGCGGCATCGTGGTCGTAGATGGCGAGCATACGGTGCTCGACGATGTAGGACAGGTCGCGCCAATGCTTGAGTGACTCATGTTCGATGGGCGCCTGGATGGCCGCCCGGAAAGCCGCGTGCACATCGGCGGTCAGCGCTTCCAGCAGCGCTGGCACACTGGCGAAGAAGTGATACACCGACGACGGTGGAATCTGCGCCCGCTCGGCCACGCTGTAGATCGACAAACCGGCCACGCCTTCGGCGGCCAGCAGGGTGCGGGCGGCGTCGAGGATCGCATCGATCCGGGCCTGGCTGCGGGCGCGGGGTTTGCGAGGGGCGGGGCGGGTGGGCATGGAAGTCTCCTACAAGGCAGGGGGCATTGTATGAGCAGGAATCTGTGTTGTCTGCCAGGGCCTCTTCGCGAGCAAGCCCGCTCCCACATTTGACCGAGTACCAGCTTTGGAATGCAGTCAAATGTGGGAGCGGGCTTGCTCGCGAAGAGGCCACCTCGATCCCCCGGAAGAAACCCACAAAAAAACGCCACAGAGCAAAAGCCCGTGGCGTTCTTTTAATGCAATCACCGGTTAAACGGTATGCAGGTACCAGTTGTACTCAAGGTCAGAGATGGAGTGTTCAAACTCCTCCAGCTCACTTTCCTTACAGGCGACGAAGATATCGATGTATTTAGGATCGATGTACTTGGCCATCACCTCGCTGTCGTCCAACTCACGCAGGGCATCGCGCAGGTTGTTCGGCAGGCTCTGTTCGTTCTGCTCGTAGCTGTTGCCTTCCACCGGTGCGTTCGGCTCGATCTTGTTGGTCAGGCCGTGGTGCACGCCTGCCAACACCGAAGCCATCAGCAGGTAAGGGTTGGCGTCGGCGCCGGCCACACGGTGTTCGATACGTACAGAGTCGGCGGAGCCAGTCGGTACGCGGATCGCCACGGTGCGGTTGTCCAGGCCCCAGCACGGCGAGTTCGGCACGTAGAACTGTGCGCCGAAACGACGGTAGGAGTTGACGTTAGGGCACAGGAACGCCATCTGGGCGGGCAGGGTCTCCAGCACACCGCCGATTGCGTGACGCAATGCGGCGTTCTGCTCGGGATCCTCGCTGGCAAAGATGTTCTTGCCGTCCTTGTCCAGAATGGAGATGTGTACGTGCAAACCGTTGCCTGCCTGGCCTGGGTAAGGCTTGGCCATGAAGGTGGTGTCCATCTCATGGTCGTAGGCGATGTTCTTGATCAGGCGCTTGAGCAGTACCGCGTAGTCGCAAGCCTTGATCGGGTCGGCGACGTGGTGCAGGTTCACTTCGAACTGCGCCGGGGCACTTTCCTTGACGATGGCGTCGGCTGGGATGCCTTGCTCTTTGGCACCTTCCAGAATGTCCTGGAGGCAATCGACGTATTCGTCGAGGTCGTCGATCAGGTAGACCTGTGTCGAGTGCGGGCGTTTGCCGGAAATCGGCGAGCGGGGCGGTTGTGGGCGGCCGTTCACGTTCTCCTGGTCGATCAGGTAGAACTCAAGTTCGAAGGCGGCGCAGATGGTCAGACCGAGGTCGTCAAATTTGCTTACAACTTGGCGGAGCACTTCGCGCGGATCGGCGAAGAAAGGTTCACCTTCAAGTTCGTGCATGGTCATCAGCAGTTGCGCGGTGGGGCGCTTTTGCCAGGGTTCATTGCACAGGGTGTCAGGGATCGGATAACAGATTCGGTCAGCATCACCGATGTCCAGACCCAGGCCGGTGCTTTCCACCGTCGAGCCGTTGATATCCAGGGCAAATAAAGAGGCAGGCAGGTTAATGCCCTTCTCGTAAACCTTGTGGAGGCTGGTGCGTTCGATGCGCTTGCCGCGCACCACACCATTCATATCCGCAATTAGAAGGTCTACGTACAGAACCTCAGGATGATCCTTAAGGAACGCGTTCGCTTCGTTAAGCTGAACGGCACGCGGGGGTACCGACATGATGCAACACCTTTGTTGTTAAAAATATCAATCATTGATCTTTTCTGGTTTCAGTCAACCCGAACGGCATGCCGAAGTCAAGCGAGGCCTTTTTTGCCCTAAAAAAGCGCCATGAGGGCATTTTCGGGGCTTTTTGGGGCGGTTTTTCGGGTTTGAAGTGAGCAGGACTCGCAGGCTTGAGCGGGCCGTGTTGTATTTTTTACGGGGGTGTTGTGTAAAAAAATGAACAAGGCTAAGCTCGATTCAAACCCATAACAGCAATAATACCGGGGTGCTTCATGTGTCACCTGCCGCCCAACGGCGTCTTGGCCCGCTTCAGCCGGGCTGTGTCATCCGTACATTCCTCCCGCGGCATCGCCCGCGCCCCGGCCAATATTCTTGACGCTCGGGCCGACCTCTTTTTTGCCTCCTCATGTACTGCCCAACAGCGCTCACCCAGTGTGTTGCTCAAGATTGCGCACAACTTTGGCGTGAGGAATGCAACGTTGCAGCAAATGGCAGGTAAGCTCCTACCCTGAATGAACAAACGACGCGGATGCTGCGTCAACCAACGCCTGGCCTTTAATGGACGCCAGGAAACCCAGCCCAGAGGCATTTATGAGTAACAACCTCGACCAGCTCACCGATTGGTTGAAAGACCACAAGATCACAGAAGTCGAATGCATGATTGGCGACCTCACGGGCATCACCCGAGGCAAGATCTCGCCGACCAACAAGTTCATCGCCGAAAAAGGCATGCGCCTGCCCGAGAGCGTTCTGTTGCAGACCGTGACCGGCGACTATGTCGAAGACGACATCTATTACGAATTGCTCGACCCGGCCGACATCGACATGATCTGCCGCCCCGACCAGAACGCGGTATTCCTGGTGCCCTGGGCCATCGAGCCCACCGCCCAGGTGATCCACGACACCTACGACAAGCAAGGCAACCCGATCGAGCTGTCGCCGCGCAACGTGCTCAAGAAAGTCCTCAAGCTCTACTCCGATAAAGGCTGGCAGCCCATCGTGGCGCCGGAGATGGAGTTCTACCTGACCAAACGCTGCGAAGACCCGGACTTCCCGCTGCAACCTCCGATTGGCCGTTCCGGTCGCCCGGAGACCGGCCGCCAGTCCTTCTCTATAGAAGCCGCGAACGAATTCGACCCGTTGTTCGAAGACGTCTACGACTGGTGCGAATTGCAGGAACTGGACCTCGACACCCTGATCCACGAGGACGGCACCGCGCAGATGGAAATCAACTTCCGTCACGGCGATGCATTGTCCTTGGCCGACCAGATCCTGGTGTTCAAGCGCACCATGCGTGAGGCTGCGCTCAAGCACGACGTGGCCGCCACTTTTATGGCCAAGCCCATGACTGGCGAGCCTGGCAGCGCGATGCACCTGCACCAGAGCATCATCGACATCGCCACCGGCAAGAACGTCTTCTCCAACGAAGACGGGACCATGAGCCAGCTGTTCCTCAATCACATTGGCGGCCTGCAAAAATTCATCCCGGAATTGCTGCCGCTGTTTGCCCCTAACGTGAACTCGTTCCGCCGCTTCCTGCCCGATACCTCGGCGCCGGTGAACGTGGAATGGGGTGAAGAAAACCGCACCGTCGGCCTGCGCGTACCGGATGCCGGCCCGCAAAACCGTCGTGTGGAAAACCGCCTGCCGGGCGCCGACGCCAACCCGTACCTGGCGATTGCTGCCAGCTTGTTGTGCGGCTACATCGGCATGGTCGAAGGCCACAACCCGAGCGCGCCGGTGGTGGGTCGTGGTTACGAGCGCCGCAACCTGCGCCTGCCGTTGACCATCGAAGACGCCCTGGAACGCATGGAAAACAGCAAGACCATCGAGAAATACCTGGGTCAGAAATTCATCACAGGCTACGTCGCGGTCAAGCGGGCCGAGCATGAAAACTTCAAGCGCGTGATCAGTTCGTGGGAGCGGGAATTCCTGCTCTTTGCCGTCTGATGCGCCGGGCGCACGGGGCAACCCGCGCGCCCTTCACTGAAAAGTCTAGGAGATCGGTATGTCCAGCAACAACCCGCAAACCCGCGAATGGCAAGCCTTGAGCAGTGATCACCACCTGGCGCCGTTCAGCGACTTCAAGCAATTGAAAGAGAAAGGCCCGCGCATCATCACCAAAGCCCACGGCGTTTACCTGTGGGACAGCGAAGGCAACAAGATCCTCGACGGCATGGCTGGCCTGTGGTGCGTAGCGATCGGTTACGGTCGCGATGAACTGGCTGACGCCGCGGCCAAGCAGATGAAAGAACTGCCGTACTACAACCTGTTCTTCCAGACCGCTCACCCGCCGGTGCTGGAACTGGCCAAGGCCATTTCCGACATCGCGCCTGCCGGCATGAACCACGTGTTCTTCACCGGTTCCGGCTCCGAAGGCAACGACACCATGTTGCGCATGGTCCGCCACTACTGGGCGATCAAAGGCCAGCCAAACAAAAAAACCATCATCAGCCGCAAGAATGGCTACCACGGCTCCACCGTGGCCGGTGCCAGTCTGGGCGGCATGACCTATATGCACGAGCAAGGCGACTTGCCGATCCCGGGCATCACCCACATCGCCCAGCCGTACTGGTTTGGCGAAGGCGGCGACATGAGCCCGGAAGAATTCGGCGTGTGGGCGGCCAACCAGTTGGAAGAGAAGATCCTGGAACTGGGCGTGGATACCGTCGGTGCCTTTATTGCCGAGCCGATCCAGGGCGCGGGTGGCGTGATCGTGCCGCCGGCCACTTACTGGCCGCGGGTGAAGGAAATCCTCGCCAAGTACGACATCCTGTTTGTCGCCGATGAAGTGATCTGTGGTTTCGGCCGCACCGGTGAGTGGTTCGGTAGCGACTTCTACGACCTCAAGCCCCACATGATGACCATCGCCAAGGGCCTGACCTCGGGCTACATCCCCATGGGCGGCCTGATCGTGCGCGATGACGTGGTGGAAGTCCTGAATGAGGGCGGTGACTTCAACCACGGCTTTACCTACTCCGGCCACCCGGTGGCTGCGGCGGTGGCGTTGGAAAACATCCGCATCATGCGCGATGAACAAATCGTTAAGCGGGTGCACGACGAAACGGCACCGTATTTGCAGAAACGTCTGAGGGAACTGGCTGATCACCCACTGGTGGGTGAAGTGCGCGGTGTGGGCATGCTGGGGGCGATTGAGCTGGTGCAGGACAAGGCCACGCGCAAGCGTTACGAAGGCCGTGGCGCGGGCATGATCTGCCGCACTTTCTGCTTCGAAAATGGCCTGATCATGCGCGCCGTAGGCGACACCATGATCATTTCGCCGCCGCTGGTGATCAGCAAGGCTGAGATCGACGAGCTGGTGACCAAGGCTCGCCAGTGCCTGGACCTGACTTTGGCGGCATTGCAGGGCTAAGTGCTAGGCTCATGACGCAGGCTTTCAGGCGCTGCGTCTTGAGCAGTTTTAAGTGAGGCTTTGGTTGAAAGCCGGCCTCGGAACTTGCCAGACTGTCGCCCTGTTTTGTTGCCCTTTAGACGGGCTGCAGAACGTAGTAAGAACGTGGCCCAAAAAAGAAAAATTGGAGCATCACCAAATGAAGGCATTAGGTTTGAAGAACGCTGGCAAGACCCTCCTTGCCTTGTCCCTGATGGGCGCAATGGCGGGCGCGGCCCAGGCAGACGACAAAGTGCTGCACGTCTACAACTGGTCCGACTACATTGCACCGGACACCATCGCCAACTTTGAAAAAGAGTCGGGCATCAAAGTGGTGTACGACGTTTTCGACAGCAACGAAACCCTGGAAGCCAAGTTGCTGGCAGGCAAGTCCGGTTACGACGTGGTCGTACCGTCGAACAACTTCCTCGCCAAGCAGATCAAGGCCGGCGTGTACCAGGAGCTGGACACGTCCAAGCTGCCCAACTACAGCAACTTGAACAAGTCCTTGCTCAAGGCCGTGTCCGTCAGCGACCCGGACAACAAGCACGCCTTCCCGTACATGTGGGGTTCCATCGGCATCGGCTACAACCCGGAAAAGGTCAAGGCTGCGCTGGGCGTGGACAAGATCGATTCGTGGGACGTGCTGCTCAAGCCTGAGAACATCGCCAAGCTCAAAAGCTGTGGCGTGAGCTTCCTTGATTCGCCAACCGAAATGCTGCCGGTGGCGCTGCATTACCTGGGCCTGCCGACCGACACCCAGAAGAAGGCTGACCTCAAGCAAGCCGAAGACCTGTTCCTGAAAATCCGTCCTTCGATCGGTTACTTCCACTCCTCCAAGTACATCTCGGACCTTGCCAACGGCAACATCTGCGTGGCCGTGGGCTACTCGGGCGACATCCAGCAGGCCAAATCCCGCGCGGCTGAAGCCGGTGGCAAGGTCAAGGTGGCCTACGACATTCCAAAAGAAGGCGCCGGCAGCTTCTTCGACATGCTCGCCATCCCTAAAGATGCTGAAAACGTCGATGCGGCCTACAAGTTCCTGAACTACCTGCTCAAGCCAGAAGTGATGGCTGCTATTACCAATGCCGTGCGTTTCCCGAACGGTAACGAGACAGCCACCGCCCTGGTGGACAAAGACATCACCAGCGACCCAGGCATCTACCCGCCGGCAGACGTGCAAGCCAAGCTCTACGCGATTGCCGACCTGCCAGCTGCTACTCAGCGTGAAATGACACGCAGCTGGACCAAGATCAAATCGGGTAAATAAGGCTGTAGACCTGTAGGAGCGAGCTTGCTCGCGAAAATCGTCAACGATGATGCGGGCATTTAGGAAAAACGCGGCGTCAGTGAGTTTTTCGCGAGCAAGCTCGCTCCTACAAATAATTAAATGACAGAAAGTTTTGCCGGATCGGTTTATCGAGGGTAAGTTGCGCGCCGGTTTTGTTGCCGGGCAACAACTCTAAGGCCCAACTATTTAAGAGGACCTCCACTTGCCAATTTCTTTATTTCGCAAAGCCATGCTGGTGGGTGCAGGTATCACGCTGACGTTAAGCGTGCAGGCCGCACCGACGGTGCATATTTATAACTGGTCGGACTATATCGGCACCAACACCCTGGCTGACTTTGAAAAGGCCAGCGGCATCAAGCCGGTGTATGACGTGTTTGATTCCAACGAAACCCTGGAAGGCAAGTTGTTGGCCGGGCGTACCGGCTATGACGTGGTGGTGCCGTCCAACCACTTCCTGGGCAAGCAGATCAAGGCTGGGGCGTTCCAGAAACTCGACAAGTCGTTGCTGACCCACTACGCCAATCTTGACCCGGCACTGCTCAAACGCCTGGAAAAGAATGACCCGGGCAACCAGTACGCTGTGCCGTACCTGTGGGGCACCAATGGCATCGGTTACAACGTCGATAAAGTGAAGGAAGTGCTGGGCATCGACCATATCGATTCCTGGGCCGTGCTGTTCGAGCCGGAGAACATGAAGAAGCTCGCCACGTGCGGCGTATCGTTCATGGACTCGGCCGATGAAATGCTGCCGGCAGTGCTCAACTACATGGGCCTGAACCCCAACAGCGAAAACCCCGACGACTACAAAAAGGCCGAAGAAAAGCTGCTGAAAGTGCGGCCCTACGTGACCTATTTCCATTCATCCAAATACATCTCGGACCTGGCCAACGGCAACATCTGCGTGGCCGCCGGCTTCTCCGGCGATGTGTTCCAGGCCAAGGCGCGTGCAGCCGAGGCCGGCAAAGGCGTGAACATCGCCTACGCGATTCCCAAAGAAGGCGGCAACCTGTGGTTCGACGTACTGGCGATCCCCAAGGACGCCACCAACGTCAAAGAGGCCCACGCCTTCATCAACTATTTACTGCAACCTGAGGTGATCGCCCAGGTCAGTGATTACGTCGGTTATGCCAACCCTAACCCAGGGGCGGACACACTGATGGAGCAATCGATACGCACCGACGAAGCGGTTTACCCACCGCAGGCGGTTCTCGACCGGACATTCGTCAACTTCGAGCTACCCCCGAAAGTGCAGCGTTTAATGACCCGTAGCTGGACCAAGGTCAAGACGGGCAAGTAAGGCTCAAACTATCCAAGGTTCGTCCGTTTTGGACGTTCTGCACTCTTTTTTTTGGGAGTTTCGTAAATGGCAGTTGCCTCCGGCGCCTATAAGAAAGCCCTCGAAGGGGACCAGACACCGAAGAAGGTGCTGGTCAAAATCGACCGGGTCACGAAGAAGTTCGACGAGACGATTGCCGTGGACGATGTGTCCCTGGAAATCAAGAAAGGCGAGATCTTCGCCTTGCTCGGCGGTTCGGGTTCGGGCAAGTCCACTTTGCTGCGCATGCTCGCAGGTTTTGAGCGCCCGACCGAGGGCCGCATCTACCTCGACGGCGTGGACATCACCGATATGCCGCCCTACGAGCGGCCGATCAACATGATGTTCCAGTCCTACGCCTTGTTCCCGCACATGACCGTGGCGCAAAACATCGCGTTTGGCTTGCAACAGGACAAGATCCCCAAGGCCGAAGTCGACGCCCGCGTGGCCGAGATGCTCAAGCTGGTACAGATGAGCCAGTACGCCAAGCGCAAGCCGCACCAGTTGTCTGGCGGCCAGCGTCAGCGTGTGGCCCTGGCCCGTTCCCTGGCCAAGCGCCCGAAACTGCTGCTGCTCGATGAACCGATGGGCGCCCTCGACAAGAAACTGCGCTCGCAGATGCAGCTTGAACTGGTTGAAATCATCGAGCGCGTCGGCGTGACCTGCGTGATGGTGACCCACGACCAGGAAGAGGCCATGACTATGGCCGAGCGCATCGCGATCATGCACCTGGGTTGGATCGCCCAGATCGGCAGCCCGATCGACATCTACGAAACCCCCACCAGCCGCTTGGTGTGCGAGTTCATCGGCAACGTCAATATCTTTGACACCCAGGTGATCGATGACGCCGAAGGCCACGCGGTGCTCAAATGCCCGGACCTGGACCGCGACATCTACGTGGGCTACGGCATCGCCACCTCGGTGGAAGACAAGTCGGTGACCTACGCGATCCGCCCGGAAAAGCTGCTGGTGACCACAGAGATGCCGACCTGCGAGCACAACTGGTCCAGCGGTAAAGTGCACGACATCGCTTACCTGGGCGGCCACTCGGTGTTCTACGTGGAGCTGCCGAGCGGCAAGCTGGTGCAGTCCTTTGTCGCCAACGCCGAACGCCGTGGCCAGCGCCCAACCTGGGGTGACCAGGTGTACGTGTGGTGGGAAGACGACAGCGGCGTGGTACTGCGCTCATGAATACAAAAAAGCTCAAGCGCCGCTTGCAGCGCATCGTCCCCAGCGGCAAGCAGGTGGTTATCGGGATTCCGTTCCTGTGGCTGTTCCTGTTTTTCGCCTTGCCGTTTTTCATCGTCCTGAAAATCAGCTTTGCCGAAGCCGATGTGGCGATCCCGCCTTACACCGAGATCTACACCTACGTTGAGCAGAAGTTGCAGGTGGTGCTGAACCTGGCCAACTACAGCTTGCTGGCGGGCGATGAGCTGTACATCGCGGCTTACCTGGGCTCGCTGAAAATGGCGTTCTTCAGCACGCTGCTGTGCCTGCTGATCGGCTACCCGATGGCCTACGCCATTGCCACCGCGCGCAAAGAGATGCAGACCGTGCTGGTGCTGCTGATCATGATGCCGACCTGGACCGCGATCCTGATCCGCGTGTATGCGTGGATGGGCATCCTCAGCAACAACGGTTTGCTCAATGGTTTCCTGATGTCCATGGGGCTGATCAACGAACCGCTGCAGATCCTCAACACCAACATCGCGGTGTATATCGGCGTGGTCTATTCGTACCTGCCGTTCATGATCCTGCCGCTGTACGCCAACCTGGTGAAGCACGACCAAAGCCTGCTGGAAGCCGCTTCCGACCTGGGGTCGAGCACCTTCAACAGCTTCTGGAAGATCACCGTGCCGCTCTCCAAGAACGGCATCATCGCCGGTTGCATGCTGGTGTTTATCCCGGTGGTGGGCGAGTTCGTGATCCCGGAACTGCTGGGCGGCCCGGAAACCCTGATGATCGGTAAAGTGTTGTGGCAAGAATTCTTCAACAACCGTGACTGGCCGGTGGCGTCTGCCCTGGCGGTGGTGATGCTGGCGATCCTGATCGTGCCGATCATTCTGTTCAACCGCAGCCAAGCCAAAGAGATGGAGGGCAAGATATGAAGCGCGTCAGTTTCTCAAGCTTCATGCTGGTGGCGGGGTTGTTGTTTATCTACCTGCCGATGCTGATCCTGGTGATCTACTCGTTCAACGAATCCAAACTGGTGACGGTGTGGGGCGGTTGGTCGATCAAGTGGTACGTGGGCCTGTTGGACAACACCCAATTGATGGGCTCGGTGATGCGCTCCCTGGAAATCGCCTGCTACACGGCGGTGGCGGCGGTAGCGCTGGGTACCTTGGCGGCATTTGTGCTGACGCGTATCAGCCAGTTCAAGGGCCGCACGCTGTTCGGCGGCCTGGTGACCGCGCCGTTGGTAATGCCGGAAGTGATCACCGGTCTGTCGCTGTTGCTGCTGTTCGTGGCCATGGCGCAGATGATCGGTTGGCCTCAGGAGCGTGGCATCGTCACCATCTGGATCGCTCACACCACCTTCTGCGCGGCGTATGTGGCGGTGGTGGTGTCGGCGCGCTTGCGCGAGCTGGACCTGTCGATCGAAGAAGCGGCGATGGATTTGGGCGCGCGACCCTGGAAGGTGTTCTTCCTGATCACCATCCCGATGATCGCGCCGTCGTTGGCGGCGGGCGGCATGATGTCGTTTGCGCTGTCCCTCGACGACCTGGTACTGGCCAGCTTCGTATCCGGCCCGGGTTCGACCACCTTGCCGATGGAAGTGTTCTCGGCGGTGCGCCTGGGGGTTAAACCCGAGATCAACGCCGTGGCCAGCCTGATTCTGTTGGCGGTGTCGTTGGTGACTTTCCTGGTGTGGTTCTTCAGCCGTCGTGCGGAAGAGAAGCGCAAGAAGGCGATCCAGCAAGCCATTGAAGAGGCGGCGGCGGACGGTTGGCAGCAACCTGACAAGCGCAGAGCACCTGCACCGGTTTAACTGCCGGAACGCGGTTAAAAATGTGGGAGCGGGCTTGCTCGCGAATACGGAGTGTCAGTCACCAGATATGCCGACTGATCCACCGCATTCGCGAGCAAGCCCGCTCCCACATTTGACTGCATTTCAAGTCCAGGGTGATGTACGAATCACCTCCACAAAATTCATCGGCCTGAACCCCGGCTCCTGATCCACCAGCACATCGGTCTTCACATTCCCAAACGTGGTCTGCGGACGATGGCGCAAGCCGTCGGCAAAGGCGCAGATGATGCACTCCTTGAACCCTTCACCCCGTGGGTGCGCATGCACCACCGCTTCGCGCTGCACGCTGGAAAACGCTGCGTAGTCCATACCCAGCACATCCATTTCCACACCCGCCGTCACCAAGGCCACGGTGGGACGCAGATGCTGCGGCACGCCCGGCGTGGTGTGCAGGGCGATGGACAACCACACCTGTTCGATATCGTCATCGCTCAGCCCGTAAGGCTTGAGAAACGCCGCTGCTGCATTGGCGCCGTCCACTTCAAAGCGCTCGTTGTCACTGCGATGGCCTGCTACCAGGCCCAGGTCGTGGAACATCGCGCCGACATACAGCAGCTCCGGGTTGTAGGCCAGTTGCTTGCGCTCACCGCTCAACGCGCCGAACAAGAAGACCCGGCGGGAGTGGTGGTAGAGCAGGTCGGATTCGACATCACGAATGTATTCGGTGGTGGCCTTGGCGAGGGCGCTGTCGGGGATCGGGATACCGGCGATGGTGGTGGTCATGGTGGTGCTCCTCTGGAAAGATTCCAGTCTGGTCGCGTGCTCGCGAAGGGGCTATCGCGGCGGGGGAGCGATCCCGGCCAATGTGGTTGTACATCGTGCCAACGGTGTACTCGATCAAATGTGGGAGCGGGCTTGCTCGCGAATGCGGTCTGTCAGTTAATGCATGTGTCGACTGACCCACCGCCTTCGCGAGCAAGCCCGCTCCCACAGGGGGTCTGTGTTTATCCAGTTAGAGAAGGTGTGCCTGTTCATGAGCAAAACCGTCGCCATCCTGATCTTCCCCGGCGTCCAGTCGCTGGATGTCACGGGGCCTATGGACGTGTTCTGCGAGGCCAACCGCTTTCTGGCGCCGCAAGACCATTACCAACTGGAAGTGATCGGTTTGGGTCACGGCAATATGGCCGCGTCCAATGGCCTGTCATTGCAGGCCCATCGGCATTACAGCGAAGCCCTGCAAGCCTACGACCTACTGCTGGTGGCTGGCGGTCCGCAGTTGCCCTTCGAAGACTTCGGCGCGCCCTTCGATGACTGGCTACGCGGCGCAACCCAAAGAGCACAACGCTTCGGCTCGATCTGCAACGGCGCCTTCATGCTCGCCCGCGCAGGTCTCTTGGACGGCAAAACCGTCACCACCCACTGGAATGACGCCGCCGACCTGGCACACCTGTGCCCCACGGCCCAGGTCGAAGCCGACCGCCTCTACGTGCAGGACGGCAACCTCTACACCTCAGCGGGGGTCACGGCGGGTATCGACCTGTCGCTGTACCTGCTGGCCCAGGACCACGGCCCGGAAGTCGCGCTGAGCGTGGCCAAACGCTTGGTGGTGTTCACCCAGCGCTCGGGCGGGCAGTCGCAGTTCAGTCCGTTCCTTACGCCCCACGCCGAAACCACCTCGGCGGTGGCATTGGTGCAGCTGTACGTATTGGCGAACCTGACGGGGGATTTGACCATTGCCGACCTGGCCAATGCGGCCAATATGAGTGCGCGCAACTTCTCGCGGGTGTTTGCCCGGGAGGCACGCATCACGCCCGCAGAGTTTGTCGAACGGGCACGGGTGGACGCGGCGCGGGTGATGCTCGAAAGCAGCCCCGCACCGCTCAAGACCGTGGCCTATCAATGCGGCTTTCGTGATGCCCAGCATATGCGCAGTGTGTTCAACCGCCGGCTTGGGGTGACGCCGCAGCAATTCCGGCTCAACTTTGCTGCACCGGCTTAAAGCTGTACTCGGACCCACACTGATTGGGTTTGCAGATGATTATCGGGCTGGCAGCAGTTTTAGGGTGCCACGGGTATTGGCGGTGATTTCTTCATCACTGAAATGCGCCTGTTCATACCCACCTTCGATATACGTCTCCGCCTGGTCCCCATAATGCCGATCAAACGGCACCCCGCTTTGCCCCACCGGGTTGATGGTGAGCGCGTGGGCCACGTCGGCAAAGTCGATCAAGCGCCGCGTCGATGGGCCATAAGTCACCGGCCACGGTGCCGGGCCGATCATGGCGGATTGGTTATTCGGCACCTCATGGGTGCCCGGCGCGGGGAACGGGCCGACGTTGAAGACCTTGTCCAACGGCTTTTGCATGCCCAGCGGGTGGCCGTGGGTCAGGGTGTGGGCGTTGCCCCACTGCCATAGGCTTGGGTCATCGCCGAAGGTGGCCTTGAGGTGCGCCAGGCTGTTGTCCCAGGCGAGCTTGACGGTCTCGCTGCGCTTACCGTTCCACCACGGCGACTCCGGTGTGGCGGCCAGTCGCGGCAGGGCGGCGTCGATCACGCGGGTGCTGAGCAGGGTCTTGAACATGCCGTCGCCCAGTTTGGGGTGGAACGCGGCATCGGTGAGGTTGAACAGGAACTGGTTGAACAGTGTGGCGCTAGTGGATTCCAGCGGGTAGTCGCCTTTCCAGGCGGCCAGTTGCTCCACCAGTTTGAGCTGCGCCGGGTCCTTGACCACCTCGCGCAGCACTGGCAACAGCGGCGCCAACAGGCGCGGGCCGAACGCGGTGGTGGTGCCCAGTTGCAGGGCCTGGCTGTTGTTCAAGTCCCACTTCACGCTCTTGTCGCTCAGTTGCAGGTTCAACTGCTGGCCACGGTCGGCCAAATTGTAATAACCGGGGATCTCCATGCCGGTAGGTGACACAGGTTGGGCGTTGGCCGACACCACATAGCCGCGTGCCGGGTTCTCTTCCTGGGGGTTGGCGCTGAACGGGTAGAAGCCCAATTTATCCGCCTGGGCGGTGCTGCCATCGAGGATAAACCCGGCATTGACCCCGGCCGGGCGAATCGGCAACTGCGCGGCCGCCCACCAGCCGATATCACCCTTGGCATTGGCCCACATGATATTCAAACCCGGCGCTGACACCTTGGCCGAAGCGGCACGGGCCTTGGCTAAGGTGTCGGCGCGGTTGAGCTGGTAGAAACCTTCGAGGATCGGATTTTGGGTGTCTAGGAAGGCCCACCACATGGCAATCGGCGTCTTGCCGGCGTTCTCGCCGAGCACGTCATTGATGATCGGGCCATGGGGCGATTGGCGCAGGGTGAGGCTGACCGGCGCCTGGCCCTTGACCTTGATCTGCTGCTCGGTGCGGGTCATGTCGACCCACTGGTCGTGGTACCAGACCTGGTTGGGGTTGTCTGGGTTGAGCTTCTCGGCGATCAGGTCGAGGTCATCGTTCTGGAACATGGTCAGGCTCCAGCCGAAGTCCAGGTTGTGCCCCAGGAACGCCACCGGCACCAGCGCGTTGTGATAGCCATACAGCTCAAAGCCCGGCGCCGACAGCTGCGCCTCGTACCACACCGACGGCACCGAGAAGCGGATATGCGGGTCGCCCGCCAGCAACGGCTTGCCGCTCTTGGTACGGCTACCACTGATGGCCCAGGCGTTGCTGCCCTCGAACTGCGGCAGGCCGTTGTCGGCCAGGGCCTGCTCGCTCAGGGCGGCGATGGCGCCGAGACTCTGCCAGTCGCTGGCGGCGAGGCTGAGGGCGCCCTTGGGTTGCCAGTCCAGGTCGAAGACTTTCAGGTAGTCGCTGCCCAACTGGTCGCGTACGTAAGTCAGCAAGGGCTCGGTACGAAACGCGGCAGCAAAGCTGTAGGCCATGTACCCGGCGACGCTGATGGTGTCCTCGGCGGTGAACGGCCGCTTGGGGATGCCCAGCACATCGAACTCCATGGGGCTGGCGTGGCTGTCCTGATATTGATTGATGCCGTCCAGGTAGGCTTGCAGGGCCTTCCAGTGGGCAGACTCATGATCCAGCTGCGCCACATAGGTGGCGGCGCGGTCGCGAATGCGCAGGCTGCGAAACAGCTTGTCGGTGTCCAGCACCTTGGGGCCCAGCACCTCGGCCAGCTCGCCACGGGCCAGGCGGCGCATGATCTCCATCTGGAACAGCCGGTCCTGGGCATGCACGTAGCCTAGGGCGCGATACAGGTCGGCTTCGTTTTCGGCGCGGATATGCGGCACGCCCCGGTCGTCGTAGCGCACCATGACCGAGCCTTGCAGGTTGGCCAGCGTCACCGTGCCCTGGCGAGTCGGTTGCTTGCTGTACACGTACCAACCGGCGCCCAGGGCGACCAATACCAGCAGAACCGCGAGAACCTGCAAGACGCGCTTCATGAACTTTCCTTAGCAAGAATGGGGAGCGAACTACTGACCTTCGGGCCACGAACAATAGCAGCCCACCGCCAGGGTGTGGGTGGCATTCACTTCACGCCCCTCTTCAAGCGCCTTGAGGATCGGCTCGATAAAACTGTTGCTGGAATTGCACGTCAGCCCTTCGCTGTACGGCCCGAAATACGCGAGTTTGCCGGTGCGGTCCCAGATGCCCACGGCGGGGCTTGCGGGAACCTGGTCGGCGCCGGGCAGGGCGGTGAGGGTTTTCATTTTGCGCAGGTTATCGGGCAACTGGCCGTGGCTGCCGGGTTTTTGCAGGGCGTAAAACTCGACGCCCCGAGGCGCGTAATGCTCGATCAACTCGCCCAAGTGCTGCTGGTTGCCGACGTTGCACGGGCAGGCCGGGTCCCAGAAGTGCACCAGGCGGATTGGGCCGGGCCCAGCGAGGTCGGCGGGCAGTTTTAATGGATCGCCGGAAAACACCGCCGTGTGTTCGCTGAAGGCCCGCAGGTAGCGGCCTTGGAACCAGTCATACGCCGCCCACAGCACACCGGCGCAGATGACCAGGATCAGGCTGGCGAACAGAGTGGTGCGTAAGGGCGGTCGCATTCAGATCAATCCTCGAAGGTCGCGTAGCTTGCCATGCTTGTCCTGACAGATGAATATCGCAGCTCGATATTCATCTTCGCCGTAGTCTGGAAGCCTTTATGCCCGTTACCTTTGACCCCGATCATCTGCGCGAGAGCTTGCGGCCCCTGGTGGATGCGCAACCGCTCAGCGCCGAGGCGCGGGTGTACCAGCGTTTCTACGGGCTGGACCAGGCGGTCAGCCGTCTGGGGCGTTTTGAGGTGGAAGGGTTCGACGTGGTGGCGCAGGTGTGGTGGCCAGCCACGCCTGTGGCGACGATGTTTATGTTCCATGGCTTCTACGACCACATGGGGTTGTACCGCCATGTGGTGGAGTGGGCGTTGGGCCAGGGCTTTGTAGTGATCGCTTGCGACCTGCCGGGCCACGGTTTATCTAGCGGTGCACGCGCCAGCATCGATGACTTTGGGGTGTACCAGCAGGTGGTGAAGGCGCTGTTCGCCGAGGCCAGTGCGCTGCAACTGCCCCAGCCCTGGCACTTGTTCGGGCAAAGCACCGGTGGGGCGGTGGTGGTGGATCATCTACTCAGTCATGGCGCCGACAGCCCAGCCCAGGGCAAGGTTTTTTTGCTGTCGCCGTTGGTGCGGCCACGGTCGTGGGGGTGGTCGCAAGTCAGCTATTACCTGCTGCGCCCGTTCGTCAAAGGCATTGCGCGGCGGTTTAGCGATAACACCAACGACCCTGCGTTCCGGCCGTTCCTCGAAGCCGACCCGCTGCAACCGCGCATGCTGCCCACTGCCTGGGTGGGCGCCTTGGCTCGCTGGATCAAACGCATCGAAGCCGCACCGCGCAGCCCGCGACGGCCGGTGATTGTGCAGGGTGAGGAGGATATGACGGTGGACTGGCAGCACAACTTGCAGGTGCTGCGGGGCAAGTTTGATCAGCCTGAGGTGTTGATGCTCAAGCGGGGAAGGCATCATCTGGCCAATGAGATTCCGGAGATTCGCCAGGAATACTTCAGGTATTTGACGGACCACCTGAAATAACACCGTCTCAATGTGTCAGGCTTGAAGTGCTTTGGCCCACGGCGAGTCCTGCGCGAATCGCCGCCAACGCAGCCTGGTAATACGCCTTACCGTCTGGTGATTCAGCGAAGGTGGCGAACTCTTCCAATTCCGGATCAGACAAGTCCCGATAGACATACAACAAGGTGTTGTTCAGATCCTTATCGATCTGCTGCATCAGTCGCTCGCGCTGCCCATTCAACATACCCTGGGCCTGACCGCCGCCCAGCAGGCCGGGGATCATCTGGCTCAAGCTATCGGCGGCCACGCCGGCAATCGCCAGGCTCACTTCTGCTCCGGCTTCACGTGCAGGCAGTGCTTGAGCCAAGTGACCGATGATCAGGCTGCGGGTCGCGTCGGCTTCAATCTTCGGCAGGCCTTGGGCGTTCTTCGCCAACTGGTCGCGGCGCGTGGCCAGCAGCTCGGCGGCCACGATCTTGCGGCCCAACGGCGATTGGAAAAACGCCAAGGCGGGCTTGGGGTCGGGCAAGTTCTTGCGCAACTGCGCCTCGGCACGCTGGTCCACGGCCTGGGCCGCGAAGCGTTTGTTGCTGTTGTCCACCAGCGCCTGGTACACCGCCGGCGGCAAGCTATTGCGGTAACGTTGCTGGGCGGCACTGAGGGCGTCATTGAAATGCGCACGTTGTTCGGCCCAGCCGGCGACCTTGTACAACTGGTCATGGCCGTCTGCCCAGGCAGGCAAAACGCAGAACATCAGCAAGGATAAAAACAAACGACGCATTAGGGACTCCTGTCAGTCGGCCACTATTGTCCGTGTCGGGCGTAGGATTTGTCGAGAAATCCTATCGGTCAGCTGATTAAAGTGTATTCACGCGCTCGGCGGCTCTGTCGGATTCACAGGCGTATGGATACTATGCGCGCCATGCAAATACCCCTTGATCACCCGCTGTTGCAACGTATTGTCGACGACCTTGCCGAAAAAGGCTGGTCCCGGCAAGACGGCTTCCTGCCCCAGGCTCTGACCCTGGAATTGGCGGCTGAGTGCCGTAAACGTGCGGCCGAGGGTGAACTGGCCCCGGCAGCGGTGGGGCGTGGTCCGGCTCAAGAGATTCGCGAGGGCATTCGCGGTGACCATATCCAGTGGCTGGAAGAAGGTGATGCGGCGGTTTGCGGCACCTATATGGCGTTGATGGACAGCCTGCGCCTGGCGATGAATCGTGGCCTGTTCCTGGGCCTGGAAGATTTTGAGAGCCACTTTGCGATGTACCCGCCCGGGGCGTTTTACCTCAAGCACCTGGACCGCTTCCGCGACGATGATCGGCGTATGGTCTCGGCGGTGATCTACTTGAACGACGCCTGGCTGCCCGAACACGGCGGGCAGTTACGCATGTACCTAAAGGGCGGCGTCGAATACGATGTGGACCCCGCCGGCGGTTGCCTGGTGGTGTTTTTGTCCGGGGAAGTGCCCCACGAAGTCATGCCTGCCACGCGCGAACGCCTGTCCCTCACCGGCTGGTTTCGCCGGCGGGGTAACGAGCCGTTTTAAGCATGGAAAAGATTCTGATCAGCCGCTGCCTGCTTGGGCACAAGGTGCGTTACGACGGTGGCGCCAGCGGGCCGTTCGACCCATTGGCCGCGTGGCAGGCCGAAGGGCGGGTGGTTGCGATCTGCCCGGAGGTCTCCGGTGGTTTGCCGACGCCGCGCCCGCCTGCGGAGATTCCCGGCGGGCAGGGCGTGGAGGTATGGGAAGGGCGGGCCAAGGTGCTCACGGCCGAGGGCGAAGACTTCAGCGCAGCCTTTCTCGATGGCGCGCGCCAGGCGTTGGCGTTGGTGCAGCGCCACAATATTCGGATTGCCGTGCTCAAGGCCAATAGCCCGTCGTGTGGGAATTTGCTGACCTACGATGGCACCTTCTCAGGTGTGAAAGTGACGGGTGAGGGCGTGACAGCGGCGCTGTTGAAACGCCATGGTGTACAGGTCTTCAGCGAGCTAGAGCTGCCCGAGGCGGCGGTGGCCTTGGCCCATCTCCCAGATCAAACTTAGATCAAAATGTGGGAGCGGGCTTGCTCGCGAAAGCGGTGGTTCAGCCAACTCATCCGGTGACTGATACACCGCTTTCGCGAGCAAGCCCGCTCCCACATTGGGTTTTACTGTGTCTTGGCCATTGGTGTTTCACCCTCAAGCCACTTCTGCGCCAACGCCTTCAACCGCCCATCGGCCTTCACCCGCTGCAACGCCTTGTCCAGGCTTGCCTTGAACGCCGGGTTACCCTTCTGGAACGGAATCACCAGTTCCGGCTTCTCGTTATACGCCTCACTGAAATCGAACCGATCCTGCAGCGCGGCAGTCATAGCGATATGGTTGATGGCCACGTCGTACTTGCCGGTTTCCACCCCCGGCAGCAGGTCGGCGTCATCAGTGGTGATAAACGAGGGGCGTACGTCCATCTCTTTAGCCAGTTGTTCACCCAGTTCCACTTCAAAACCGGTTAGCTTGTCGCCTTCCTTGAAGTTGAACGGCGGGGTATTGGCTTCAAGGGCGATGCGCAACTCGCCTCGGTCGAACACATCATCGACCAGTTCGGCGTGAGCCAAGGGGCTCATGAGGGGAAGCAGCAGTAACAGGCCAGGCGAAAAGCGCATGGTCACTCCTAGAGAATTTTTATGTGCGAGGCGCCGTTCAGCATCGCTTTGCTATGGTGTTGAGTGCCTTGGACAGCAATTTGTCGCGAAGTTGTCATAACCCTACAGATTTCACAGAAAAACTGGAGAAGCGAATGAAAGCCTTTTTGTCCCGTGCAACGATTGCCAGCCTGTTGCTGGGCGCCTCCATGTTGGCGAACGCCGCCGACCTGCCGCGTACCCCTGCGCCTAAAGGCGCTGAAGTGTTTATCGTCTCGCCCAAAGACGGCGCAACCGTCGATAAAACCTTCACCGTCAAATTTGGCGTAAAAAACCTGGACCTGGAGCCGATCGACAAGCAAGTGCCGAATGCCGGTCACCATCACCTGCTGGTAGACCGGGACGTACAGTCGCTCCAGGCCGGCGATCCGATTCCAGCCGATGCCACCTCGATTCACTTCGGCAAGGCGCAGACCGAAACCGAACTGACCCTGACTCCAGGCAAGCACACCTTGCAACTGGTGGCGGGCGACAACGTACACCGTCAGTTCGAACCTACTGTAGCCTCGAAAGTCATCACGGTTAACGTCAAGTAAGATTTGTTCAGATGCAAAAAAGGGAGCCCCGAAGGGCTCCCTTTTTCGTGGTGCGGTTGAAACCTTAGAACAACACGCGGCTACGAATGGTGCCGTTGATGTGCTGCAGCTTCTCTTGCGCCAGGTCCGAGTACTCGGCGTCGACGTCGATCACCACGTAGCCGACCTTCTCGTTGGTCTGCAGGAACTGACCGGAGATGTTGATGCCGTTTTCTGCGAAGACCTTGTTGATCTCCATCATCACGCCAGGAATGTTCTGGTGGATGTGCAGCAGGCGGTGCTTGCCAGGGTGAGCCGGCAGGGCCACTTCCGGGAAGTTCACCGACGATACCGAGGTACCGTTGTCGCTGTACTTGACCAGCTTTTCCGACACTTCCAGGCCGATGTTGGCTTGGGCTTCGGCAGTGGAGCCACCGATGTGCGGGGTCAGGATCACGTTGTCCAGGCCACGCAGCGGGCTTTCGAAGATGTCGTCGTTGGAGCGCGGCTCCACCGGGAACACGTCGATGGCCGCGCCGATCAGGTGCTTGTCCTTGATCGCGTCGGCCAGGGCGTCCAGCTTGACCACGGTGCCACGGGCAGCGTTGATCAGGATGCCGCCTTTCTTGATGGCGCGGATTTCCTTCTCGCCGATCATCCACTGGGTCTCAGCGGTTTCCGGAACGTGCAGGGTCACGATGTCGGACATGCCCAGCAGCTCGGTCAGGCTGGCCACTTGGGTGGCGTTGCCCAATGGCAGCTTGGTCAGGGTGTCGTAGAAGAACACCTGCATGCCCAGGCCTTCAGCCAATACCGACAGCTGAGTACCAATGGAGCCGTAACCGACGATACCCAGCTTCTTGCCACGGATCTCGAAGGAGTTGGCTGCGCTCTTGATCCAGCCGCCACGGTGGCAGGAAGCGTTCTTCTCAGGAATGCCGCGCAGCAGCAGGATGGCCTCGGCCAGCACCAGCTCCGCTACGGAACGGGTGTTGGAGTACGGTGCGTTGAACACCGCGATGCCGCGCTCGCGCGCTGCGTTGAGGTCGACCTGGTTGGTGCCGATGCAGAAACAGCCGACCGCCACGAGTTTCTTGGCGTGGTCGAAGATCTCTTCGGTCAGCTGAGTGCGGGAGCGAATGCCGATGAAGTGCGCGTCGGCGATCTTTTCCTTGAGCTGGGCTTCCGGCAGAGAACTGGTGATGTACTCAATGCTGGTGTACCCGGCGGCTTTCAGAACGTCGACAGCCGATGGGTGGACGCCTTCCAGAAGAAGGAACTTGATCTTGCTCTTATCGAGAGAAGTCTTGCTCATCTGCGTAAACCTGTATCCCGGAGAAAAATGGCAGGGAATCGGATCGCTGAATCTGACCCGGACGGCAGGAAAGCCGTCACCGCAGAAACGCCTTTGGGCTCTGTCCTGCGGGGGCGGTATGCTAGCATACGCGCCCCGCAAACACTCATTCCTGCGACGTGAAGCGTTCTCAGGATGACCATGAATTGTTCGAGAGTTCTGTCGATGACCCATCCTGCCCTGATTGATGAGCTAAAGACCCTGGTTGAGCCTGGCAAAGTGCTGACCGATGCAGACTCCCTGGAGGCTTACGGCAAGGATTGGACCAAGCACTTCGCACCCGCGCCGACCGCCGTCGTCTTCCCCAAGACCATCGAGCAGGTCCAGGCCATCGTGCGCTGGGCCAATGCACACAAGGTGGCGCTGGTGCCATCGGGCGGGCGGACCGGCCTGTCGGCGGCTGCCGTGGCCGCCAATGGCGAAGTGGTCGTGTCGTTCGACTATATGAACCAGATCCTCGACGTGAACCTCACCGACCGCACCGCCGTGTGCCAGCCGGGCGTGGTCACCAAGCAATTGCAGAACGTCGCTGAAGAAAAAGGCCTGTACTACCCGGTGGACTTCGCGTCGTCCGGTTCCAGCCAGATTGGCGGCAATATCGGCACCAATGCCGGCGGGATCAAGGTGATTCGCTACGGCATGACCCGCAATTGGGTGGCCGGCATGAAGGTCGTCACCGGCAAGGGTGACGTGCTGGAACTGAACCGCGACCTGATCAAGAACGCCACCGGCTACGACATGCGCCAGCTGTTTATCGGCGCCGAAGGCACCCTGGGCTTTGTGGTCGAAGCCACCATGCGCCTGGACCGTGCGCCGAAAAACCTCACCGCGATGGTGCTGGGTACCACCGATTTCGACTCGATCATGCCGGTGCTGCACGCGTTCCAGAGCAAGCTGGACCTGACCGCCTTCGAATTCTTCTCCGACAAGGCCCTGGCCAAAGTCCTTGGCCGTGGCGATGTGCCGGCGCCGTTCGAGACCGAGTGCCCGTTCTACGCGCTACTGGAATTTGAAGCCACTACCGAAGAAGTTGCCAACCACGCGCTGGAAACCTTCGAGCATTGCGTGGAGCAGGGCTGGGTGCTGGACGGCGTGATGAGCCAGAGCGAAACCCAGCTGCATAACCTGTGGAAACTGCGCGAGTACATCTCCGAGACCATTTCCCACTGGACTCCGTACAAGAACGATATTTCGGTCACCGTCTCCAAAGTGCCAGCGTTCTTGAAGGAAATCGACGCGATCGTCGGCGAACATTACCCAGACTTCGAAATCGTCTGGTTTGGCCACATCGGCGACGGCAACCTGCACTTGAACATCCTCAAGCCGGAAAACCTGAGCAAGGACGAGTTCTTCGCCAAGTGCGCCACCGTGAACAAGTGGGTATTTGAAACCGTCGAGAAGTACAACGGTTCGATCTCTGCCGAACACGGCGTGGGCATGACCAAGCGCGACTACCTGACTTACAGCCGATCTCCGGTTGAGATCGAGTACATGAAGGCCGTCAAAGCCGTATTCGACCCGAACGGCATCATGAACCCCGGCAAAATCTTCGCTGTTTAATCGCCCCTGAAGGAGTCGTTCCATGAGCTATCAGCACAAGTATGTCGACGGCACCAATATCCACTTTCCGGTCGGGAAAGTGGTGTGTATTGGGCGTAACTACGCCGAACATGCCAAGGAACTGGATAACCCGGTGCCGACTGAACCGCTGTTGTTCATCAAGCCGGGCAGCTGCGTTGTCGCGTTGGAAGGTGGTTTCGCCATTCCAACCGAGCGTGGTTCGGTGCATTACGAAGCGGAAATCGCGGTGCTGATCGGCAAACCGTTGTCGACCAAGCCCAGCCGTGAAGAAGTGCTGGACGCCATCTCCGGGTTCGCCCCGGCGCTGGACCTGACCCTGCGCGACAAACAGGCCGAGCTCAAAGCCAAGGGCCTGCCGTGGGAAATCGCCAAGTCCTTCGACGGCGCGGCGGTGATCGCACCGTTCGTGGTCAGCAGCACCTTCCCGGATGTGACTGACATCGGCATCCGCCTGAGCATCAATGGCGAAGTACGCCAGGATGGCAACAGCGCGATCATGCTCAACCCGATCATCCCGATGATCCAATACATGGCCGGCTGCTTCTCGTTGCAGGCTGGTGATGTGATCCTCACTGGCACTCCGGCCGGCGTAGGCCCGCTGAATGTGGGGGATGAGTTGGTGTTGGAATTGCCGGGCGTTAATCGCTTCGAGAGCCAAGTTCGCTGACGAAACGCGGTCAAAAATGTGGGAGCGGGCCTGCTCCCACATTGGTTTGTGTGTGTCCACAAAATCCAGTTCTTTGCATTTTTTTCACACCCCATCCGGATAATCCTCAGCCTCTTGCGCGCGGGCTTCTTGATCCTGTGCTATCACCTAACGCTGACTTCCCGGAAAAAGCGCCCAATGGCCGTGCCCCTGCCTTCCAGTACCCCCAAGCCGCGTTCCCGCTTTGCCTTGCGCTGGTATTCCTGGCTGTTGCTGGCCGGCGTGATTGCCTATGGCGTTTCCTGGGCCATGCATTGGGATGATCGTGGCGTGCTGTGGGTGTTGGAGCGCTTCGAAAGCCCTGCCGAACGCCAGGACAGCGTATGGCTGCCGGACTACCATGCCGTGATCGACGCCAAGCTTTTGCCGGGCATGGAGAAGGACGAGGCCTCGGACGTCTCCTACAACCCCCAGACCAAAACCCTGTTCTCCGTGATGGGCAAGAACCCGTTCCTCGTCGAGCTGAGCTTGCAGGGCGATGTGCTGCGCAAGATGCCGCTCAACGGTTGGGATAACCCGGAAGGCGTGACCGTGATGGAAAACGGCCTGTTGGCCGTGGTCGACGAGCGCCAGCACCTCATGACGATCATCAAGGTCGACGCCACCACCACTGAACTGAACAAGGCCGACTTCCCCAGCTACGACCTGGGGCCCTCCAAAAACCAGAATAAAGCCTTCGAAGGCGTCACCTGGGACAAGCGCAACCAGCAGATCGTCCTGGGTGAAGAGCGCCCGCCGGCACTGTTCACCTGGAAGAGCGATGGCAGCCAGACCCTGGTGGGCGACAAGCAAAAGCTGACCAGCACCGAGTTGGACATGCGCAACCTCTCGGCTCTGGCGGTGGACCCGCGCACCGGGCACCTGCTGGTGCTCTCGGCGGACTCCCACTTGCTGCTGGAGCTGGATGGAAAGGGCGAGCAAGTTAGCTTCATGACCCTGCTTGGCGGCTTCAATGGCCTCAAGGACACCATTCCCCGGGCGGAAGGCGTGACGATGGACGAGAACGGCACCCTGTACATGGTCAGTGAGCCAAACCTGTTCTATCGTTTTGAAAGGCAGAAATAGCGCGCCAGTTACGTCGGATAGTTCTCTAAGAACGGCATTCGCCAGACATCAGGGCGCGTTTAAGTTTAAATTCAGACGGGCGTGATATTTCTTCGCCACTTTTTTTGCTCTCGAGCCCGTCCGATGCGCCGATTTGCCCGCCCCAAAACCGTTCTACTGACACTTGCGCTGATCGCCTTGATCGGCGCCGGGGCCGTTGCTCAGCACTTTCGCCTGTTCGAACGTGCCTGGTTCAACTTCCAGGCGTGGCGCCAGCCCACCAATGAACGTTCCATTGGCCTGGCCGATTACCAGGTGGTGTTGGAGGCCAAGGTTATCGAGGGTCTGCAAGACGACGTCTCGGCCCTCACCTACGACCCGGTGCGCAAAAGCCTGTTCACCGTCACCAATAAAAACCCCGAGTTGATCGAGCTTTCCTTGCAGGGCGATATCCTGCGGCGCATTGCGCTGGTGGGGTTTGGCGATGCCGAGGCTGTGGAATTTATCAGCGAAAACACCTATGTGATCAGCGATGAGCGCCAGCAGCGGCTGATCAAGGTGCATGTGGAAGACGACACCCGATTCCTCGACGCCGCCGATGCCGAGCAGATGACCCTGGGCCTGCATGTCGGCGGTAACAAGGGCTTTGAAGGCCTGGCCTATGACTCGGTGGGCAAGCGCCTGTTCGTGGCCAAGGAACGTGACCCGATGCTGATCTACGAGGTTCACGGGTTTCCCCATTTCAAGCCGGAAAAAACCTACTCGGTGCACGTGATCAACAACCCCAAGCGCGATGCCGGGTTGTTTGTGCGGGACCTGTCGAGCCTGCAATACGATGAGCGCAGCGGCCACTTGCTGGCGCTGTCGGATGAGTCGTTTCTGGTGCTGGAGTTGGATATTGATGGTCGGCCGTTGAGCAGCCTGTCATTGCTCAAAGGGCGCCATGGCTTGAAGCAGCGCGTGCCGCAAGCGGAAGGGATTGCGATGGATGATGACGGTCACTTGTACCTGACCAGTGAGCCGAATTTGTTCTACGTCTTCAAGAAACCGAGTCCTTGAAGTAACGCTGGACCAATGTGGGAGCGGGCTTGCTCGCGAATGCGGTGGTTCAGTCACCGATGTATCAACTGATCCACCGCATTCGCGAGCAAGCCCGCTCCCACACAAGCCCACTCCGCCTTTAGGCGTGCATCAGGCCTTGAGGGTTTTCACGCCTTCCGGAGTGCCCAACAGCAACACATCCGCTGGACGCGCCGCAAACAAACCATTGGTCACCACACCCACGATGGCATTGATCTGGGTTTCCAGCTCAACTGGGTTGGTGATCTGCATGTTGAACACGTCCAGGATAATGTTGCCGTTGTCGGTCAACACGCCTTCACGGTAAACCGGGTCACCACCCAGCTTTACCAGCTCGCGGGCCACGTGGCTGCGGGCCATCGGGATCACTTCCACCGGCAGCGGGAACGCGCCGAGCACCGGCACCAGCTTGCTGGCGTCGGCGATGCAGATAAAGGTCTTGGCCACGGCCGCGACGATCTTCTCGCGGGTCAGGGCGGCGCCGCCGCCTTTGATCAGGTTCAGGTGCGCGTCGCTTTCGTCGGCGCCGTCCACGTAGAACTCCAGGTCGCTCACGGTGTTGAGCTCGTACACCGGAATGCCATGGCCTTTAAGGCGTGCGGCGGTGGCTTCGGAGCTGGCCACGGCGCCATCAAACGCGCCTTTGTGTTGAGCCAGCGCATCGATAAAGCAGTTGGCGGTGGAGCCGGTGCCGACACCGACGATGCTCTTGTCGTCGAGTTTTGGAAGGATTAAATCGACAGCGGCCTGGGCCACTGCCTGTTTGAGTTGATCCTGGGTCATGCGGGCTCCGGAACGGGCGGGGAGTTATCGAGGGCGGCGAGTATAACCCAACAAAACCTCGGGATTCGTGTGGTCGCCCGGCCAAAAGCCGGGTTAGACTCCTTGGCCCTGCCAAACCGTGAAAGTAGAAGCCCGCCGATGCTTGAACAGTACGTCAAAAAGATCCTCACCTCGCGCGTCTACGACGTTGCCGTAGAAACCCCGCTGCAGACCGCCCGCCAGCTCTCCGAGCGGCTGGGCAACATGGTCTGGCTCAAGCGTGAAGACTTGCAGCCGGTGTTCTCGTTCAAGATTCGTGGCGCCTACAACAAGCTGACCCAACTGACCGCCGAAGAACGCGCCCGTGGCGTGGTCACGGCCTCGGCGGGCAACCACGCCCAGGGCCTTGCCCTGGCAGCCAAGGTGCTGGGGGTGAAAGCCACCATCGTGATGCCCAAGACCACCCCCGAGATTAAGGTCGAAGGTGTGCGCTCTCGTGGCGGCAAAGTCGTGCTGCATGGTGATTCCTTCCCGGAAGCCCTGGCCTACTCGCTCAAACTGGTCGACGAAAAAGGCTACGTCTACATCCATCCCTACGATGATCCCCACACCATTGCCGGGCAGGGCACCGTGGCGATGGAGATTCTGCGCCAGCACCCAGGGCCGTTGGACGCGATTTTCGTACCCGTGGGCGGCGGCGGGTTGATCGCCGGTATTGCGGCGTATGTGAAATATCTGCGCCCGGAAATCAAGATCATTGGTGTGGAGCCGGACGACTCCAACTGCCTGCAAGCCGCGATGGCGGCGGGTGAGCGCGTGGTATTGCCGACCGTTGGGCTCTTTGCCGATGGCGTGGCGGTGGCGCAGATCGGTCAGCACACCTTCGATATCTGCAAAGACTATGTCGATGAAGTGATCACCGTGAGCACCGATGAAATCTGTGCGGCGATCAAGGACATCTACGACGACACCCGCTCCATCACCGAGCCTGCGGGCGCGCTGGGCGTGGCCGGGATCAAGAAATACGTGGAGACCCGTGGCGTGACCGGGCAAACCCTGGTGGCCATCGACTCCGGCGCGAACGTTAACTTCGACCGCTTGCGCCACGTGGCCGAGCGCGCCGAGCTGGGTGAAGGTCGCGAAGCCATCATCGCCGTGACCATTCCCGAGAAACCCGGCAGCTTCAAGGCGTTCTGCGAAGCTGTGGGCAAGCGCCAGATCACCGAATTCAACTACCGCTTCCACTCCGGCAGCGAGGCGCACATCTTTGTCGGCGTGCAAACCCACCCGGAAAACGACCCGCGCAGTGCGCTGATCGCCAGCCTGACCGAGCAGGGTTTCCCGGTGCTGGACCTGACCGAGAACGAGCTGGCCAAGTTGCACATCCGCCATATGGTCGGCGGGCATGCGGCCCATGTCAGCAACGAAGTGGTGTTCCGCTTCGAGTTCCCGGAGCGTCCGGGCGCCTTGTTCAACTTCCTGCACAAGTTGGGCGGGCGCTGGAACATCTCGATGTTCCACTATCGCAACCACGGCGCAGCAGATGGCCGTGTAGTGGCTGGCCTGCAAGTGCCAGCGCACGAGCGCCACCTGGTGCCTGCGGCCCTGGAGGCCATTGGCTACCCGTATTGGGATGAAAGCGATAACCCGGCCTACAAGCTGTTTCTCGGCTGAGGGGCTACGCTGATGGGTGCGGCCTTAAAGGAGGACGACACATGGAAACCCTGACCACCCTGAAAGTTATCCACATCGCGGCGACAGTGTTGCTGCTGCTCAGCGGCCTGGGCTTGGCGCTGCTGGCTTGGCGCAAACGCAGCGCCGGCCCGGCGCTCACCGTGCAGCGCCCGTGGGTGTTTGTGTGGTTGTTGATGGGGATTTGCGTGGTCAGCATGCCGTTTACCGGCTGGTGGCTGGTGCACTTGGTTGGCTGGCCGCTGGGGCAGACGTGGATTCTGGGTTCCAGCATCCTCTACACCGTGGCGGCGCTGGCGTGGTTCTGGCTGGTGGCACGGCTTAACCGGTTGCGTAAGGGCGAGGGTGGTAGCTTGAATTTCACGTTGGTGCTGGCGGTGGTCAGCCTGGTGGGGTTTGTGGCGATTGCGGGATTGATGGGGGCCAAGCCCGTGTAGGAGCGAGCTTGCTCGCGAAAGGCGTCAACGATAACGCGGGTATCCTGGATGCTCGCGGTGCTCTCGGGCTTTTCGCGAGCAAGCTCGCTCCTACAAGGGAAGGTATCAGCTACGCAGTGTAATCACCGGCCACCCACGCTTCTCAGCCTCAGCCCGCAGATTCGGGTCCGGGTCCACCGCCACCGCATGCGTCACCTGCTCCAACAGCGGCAGGTCATTCATCGAATCGCTATAGAAATAGCTGTCTTCCAGGCTATACCCCGTCTCCTCCAGCCACCGATTCAAGCGCGTCACCTTGCCCTCGCGAAAGCACGGCACATCCGTGCTGCGCCCGGTGTAGCGGCCGTTTTCCATCTCGCATTCGGTAGCGATCAGGGTGTCGACGCCCAGGCGTGCGGCAATCGGCCCGGTGACGAAACGGTTGGTGGCGGTGATGATCACCAGCTTGTCACCGGCGGCGCGGTGTTTTTCCAGCAGCTCCACTGCCCGCGGGAGCATTAACGGCTCGATGCAGTCGCGCATGAAGTCGCGGTGCCACTCGTCCAATTGGGCCATCTCGGTGCGGCCCAGGATCTCCAGACAGAAGTTCAGATAGGCAGCGTTATCCAGCTTACCGGCGAGGTAATCCTGATAGAACTCGTCGTTACGAGCCTTGTAGGCGATCGGGTCGAGAATCCCGCGTTCACACAGGTAATCGCCCCAAGCGTGATCGCTGTCACCGCCGAGGAGGGTGTTGTCCAAGTCGAATAAAGCCAGGCGCATTGCGGTTACTCGCTGAAAAGTCTGTAAAAAGGCGTCCAGAATACGGTCTTTTCACAAGAGTGCACATAAGCTAAGAAGCCTCGTTGCCGCTTCATCAACCTTTGTGGAACAATGCGACGACATGCGTTTGCGAGGTTGTTGCCGTGATCGACCCCGATGGTTTCCGTCCTAATGTCGGGATTATTCTTACGAATGATGCCGGACAGGTGCTTTGGGCTCGCCGAATCAACCAAGATGCCTGGCAGTTTCCTCAAGGCGGAATCAACCCCGACGAAACCCCTGAAGACGCCTTGTACCGTGAGTTGAACGAAGAAGTCGGCCTTGAGCGCGAAGATGTGCAAATTCTGGCCTGTACCCGTGGCTGGTTGCGCTATCGTTTGCCGCAACGCCTGGTGCGTACCCACAGCCAACCGCTGTGTATCGGCCAGAAGCAGAAATGGTTTCTCCTGCGCCTGATCTCCAACGAGCAGCGGGTGCGGATGGATTTGACCGGTAAACCGGAGTTCGATGGCTGGCGTTGGGTCAGCTATTGGTACCCGTTGGGCCAGGTGGTGACATTCAAGCGCGAGGTTTACCGTCGCGCGCTCAAAGAGCTTGCCCCGCGCCTTTTAGCGCGCGACTGACGACGGAGTTCGACCCCGAGCCATGCTCAATACGCTGCGCAAGATCGTCCAGGAAGTTAACTCCGCCAAGGATCTCAAGGCGGCGTTGGGGATTATTGTGTTGCGCGTCAAGGAAGCCATGGGCAGCCAGGTCTGCTCGGTTTACCTGCTGGACCCCGAGACCAACCGTTTTGTGCTGATGGCCACCGAGGGCTTGAACAAGCGCTCCATCGGCAAGGTCAGCATGGCGCCCAATGAAGGTCTGGTGGGCCTGGTGGGGACGCGTGAAGAACCCCTGAACCTTGAAAACGCGGCCGATCACCCGCGTTACCGCTACTTTGCCGAAACCGGCGAAGAACGTTACGCCTCGTTCCTCGGTGCGCCGATCATCCACCACCGTCGCGTTGTCGGCGTGTTGGTCATCCAGCAAAAAGAACGCCGCCAGTTCGACGAAGGTGAAGAAGCCTTCCTCGTGACCATGAGCGCGCAGCTCGCAGGCGTCATTGCCCACGCCGAAGCCACCGGCTCGATTCGCGGCCTGGGCCGCGAGGGCAAGGGCATCCAGGAAGCCAAGTTTGTCGGTGTGCCAGGCTCGCCGGGTGCTGCGGTGGGTACGGCGGTGGTCATGCTACCGCCGGCGGACCTGGATGTGGTGCCGGACAAGACCGTCAAAGACATCGACGCTGAAATCAAACTGTTCAAAACCGCCCTGGAAGGCGTGCGCGCCGACATGCGCAACCTGTCGAACAAGCTGGCCACCCAGCTGCGCCCCGAAGAGCGTGCGCTGTTCGACGTGTACCAGATGATGCTCGACGACGCGTCCCTGGGTAACGAAGTCAAGACCGTGATCAAGACCGGCCAGTGGGCCCAGGGCGCTTTGCGCCAAGTGGTCACCGATCACGTCAACCGCTTCGAAATGATGGACGACGACTACCTGCGCGAACGCGCCTCGGACGTACGCGACCTCGGTCGCCGTCTGCTGGCCTACTTGCAGGAAGACCGTACCACCAACATGGTCTTCCCCGACAACACCATCCTGGTCAGTGAAGAGTTGACGGCTACCCAGCTCGGCGAAGTGCCGGAGGGCAAGTTGGTGGGCCTGGTCTCGGTATTGGGTTCGGGCAACTCCCACGTCGCAATCCTGGCCCGAGCCATGGGTATCCCGACGGTGATGGGCCTGGTGGACCTTCCGTATGCCAAGGTCGATGGCATCGACATGATCGTCGATGGTCATCGCGGTGAAGTGTTCACCAACCCCAGTGACGTGTTGCGCAAGCAATACGCCGAAGTGGTGGAAGAAGAGAAGCAACTGGCACTGGGCCTGGATTCATTGCGCGAACTGCCGTGCGTGACCACCGATGGCCACCGCGTGCCGCTGCTGGTCAACACCGGCCTGTTGGCCGATGTGGCCCGTGCGCAACAGCGTGGCGCGGAGGGCGTGGGGCTGTATCGCACCGAAGTGCCGTTCATGATCAACCAGCGCTTCCCGAGTGAGAAGGAGCAACTGGCGATCTACCGCGAGCAACTGCAAGCCTTCCATCCGTTACCGGTGACCATGCGCAGCCTGGACATCGGCGGCGACAAGTCGCTGTCGTACTTCCCGATCAAGGAAGACAACCCCTTCCTCGGCTGGCGCGGCATTCGCGTGACCCTCGACCACCCGGAAATCTTCCTGGTGCAGACCCGCGCCATGCTCAAGGCCAGCGAAGGCCTGAACAACCTGCGCATCCTGCTGCCGATGATCTCCGGCACCCATGAGTTGGAAGAAGCACTGCACCTGATCCACCGCGCCTGGGGCGAAGTGCGCGACGAAGGCGCCGACGTACCGATGCCGCCGATTGGCGTGATGATCGAAATCCCCGCAGCGGTGTACCAGGCCAAGGAATTGGCGCGGCAGGTGGACTTCCTGTCGGTGGGCTCCAACGACCTGACCCAATACCTGCTGGCCGTGGACCGCAACAACCCACGGGTGGCCGACCTCTACGACTACCTGCACCCAGCCGTGCTGCAAGCCCTGCAACACGTGGTGCGTGACGCCCATGCCGAAGGCAAGCCGGTAAGCATCTGCGGTGAAATGGCCGGCGACCCGGCGGCGGCCGTGCTGTTGATGGCGATGGGCTTTGACAGCCTGTCGATGAACGCCACCAACTTGCCGAAAGTGAAGTGGATGCTGCGCCAGGTTGATTTGGGCATGGCCAAGGATTTGCTGGCGCAGTTGATGACCATCGACAACCCGCAAGTTATCCACAGCTCGTTGCAGTTGGCGCTGAAGAACCTGGGGCTGACGCGGATGATCAACCCGGCTTCGGCGAAGACCTTGTAGGAGCGAGCTTGCTCGCGAAAAACGTTAACGATAACGCGGGGTATCTGGTTCCCCGCAGCGCTCTCAGGTTTTTCGCGAGCAAGCTCGCTCCTACAGGTTGAGTTCTACCTCACCCAACCGCCCACCATGTGGCCCAAAACTGCGCTCCACCATCCGCCGCTTTCCATCCGCATTCATAATCAACGCCGTACTCGCCCGCGTCCCATAACTGGGGCTGGCGATAAACACACTGGATAACAAGCTCTCCGTCGCCAACCCCACCCCGGTGTCCGGCAACTCTGCAAACGGCGCCGTCTGCGGGTCACTCAAAATCTCCAGCAACGCCTCGGGCTGCGGGTTGTCCAGCACCGCACTCAACGCCGCTTTGGCCTTGAGCAACTTGGGCCACGGCGTATCCAGCCCGGCGTTGGACAAGCCATGCACCCCCGCCTTCAACTGAGTCGGCTCAGTCTGGGTGGCGTTGTAATGCCACAGCTCATCCCGCGTCCCAACCAGCAGGTTAAACCCGGCATATTCAATCGAACGGCCGTTAACGTCGGCTAAATACTCATCAATTGGCAAGGTTCCATTGAGAAAGCGCGCCACCAACTCTCCACGGGACTTGCGTGCCGGCGGCTGGTGCGGGTCGCGGATATTGGTCAGGGCGGCAAAACGCCCATCGGCATTCACGCCGAGCCAGGTACCGCCCGCTTCCTGATCGCGGCCGGCATAGACGTCGGGGGCATCCAGCCACTGGGCCAGCGGCAGGCTGGGGCGGGCGTAAAACTCATCGCGGTTGGCCGCGACGATCAGCGGCTGGGCATGCCCCGGCCGCCAGGCGAAAACAATCAGGCACATCAGGCGATCCCTTTTGTGTTTTTTGCCACTCTACGCACTCAGGCCGAGGCGTTCCATCGTCTCCAGTTGGGTCGCATGCCTTCCATCCGTTAACATGCCGGACCTGATTCGGGGCCATCTTGTTAATTTCTGCTGTATTTGCAGCAGTAACGCAGCCTTAATCGCGCCCGGGCATGGTCCGGTCACCCTGACGAATGATGTAACGAGGAGTCGCAATGCTGCCTTACCCGCAGATCGACCCGGTGGCCCTGGCCATCGGTCCGCTGAAAATCCACTGGTACGGGTTGATGTACCTGATCGGCATCGGCGGTGCCTGGTTCCTGGCTTCTCGACGCCTGAACCGCTTCGACCCCACCTGGACCAAGGAAAAACTCTCCGACCTGATTTTCTGGTTGTCGATGGGGGTGATCGTCGGCGGGCGCCTGGGCTATGTGTTGTTCTACGATCTGTCCGCCTACATCGCCAACCCAACGCTGATCTTCGAAGTGTGGAAGGGCGGCATGGCGTTCCACGGTGGGTTCATCGGCGTGATGATCGCCGCCTGGTGGTTCGGCCGTCGTAACGGCAAGTCGTTCTTCCAGTTGATGGACTTCGTCGCCCCCATGGTGCCGATCGGCCTGGGCGCCGGGCGTATCGGTAACTTCATCAACGCCGAGTTGTGGGGCAAGCCGACCGACGTGCCGTGGGCCATGGTGTTCCCGCCGTTCAGCGACCCGGCGCAACTGCCGCGCCATCCGTCGCAGCTGTATCAGTTCGCGTTGGAAGGCGTGGCGCTGTTCCTTATCCTCTACATCTTCTCGCGCAAGCCACGCCCAACCATGGCCGTGTCGGGCATGTTCGCGCTGTTCTACGGGATCTTCCGCTTTATCGTCGAGTTCGTGCGCGTGCCGGATGCGCAGCTGGGCTACTTGGCGTTCGGTTGGGTGACCATGGGTCAGATCCTCAGCCTGCCGATGATCCTCGGCGGCCTGGGCCTGCTGTGGTGGGCGTACAATCGCCCGCAACCTTTGAAGAACACCGCGCTTTAAATTCGAATGCCGAGGTCTGCGGATCTCGGCTTCAAACGATACGGGTAAACCAATGAAGCAATATCTCGAACTACTGAACGACGTCGTGACCAATGGATTGACCAAGGGCGATCGCACCGGCACCGGCACCAAGGCCGTGTTTGCCCGTCAGTATCGGCATAACTTGGCCGACGGCTTCCCGCTGCTGACCACCAAGAAGCTTCACTTCAAAAGCATCGCCAATGAGCTGATCTGGATGTTGAGCGGCAACACCAACATCAAGTGGCTGAATGAAAACGGCGTGCGCATCTGGGATGAGTGGGCCACCGAAGAAGGTGATCTCGGCCCGGTCTACGGCGAGCAGTGGACCGCCTGGCCGACCAAGGACGGCGGCAAGATCAACCAGATCGACTACATGGTCGAGACGTTGAAGACCAACCCCAACAGCCGCCGCATCCTGTTCCACGGCTGGAACGTCGAGTACCTGCCCGACGAAACCAAGAGCCCCCAGGAAAACGCCCGCAACGGCAAGCAAGCCCTGCCGCCGTGCCACCTGCTGTACCAGGCGTTTGTGCATGACGGTCATCTGTCGATGCAGTTGTACATCCGCAGCTCCGATGTATTTTTGGGCCTGCCGTACAACACCGCCGCGCTGGCGTTGCTCACCCATATGCTGGCCCAGCAGTGCGACCTGATCCCTCACGAGATCATCGTCACCACGGGCGACACCCATGCGTACAGCAACCATATGGAGCAGATCAAAACCCAGCTGGCGCGCACACCGAAGAAGCTGCCGGAGTTGGTGATCAAGCGTAAGCCTGCGTCGATTTATGACTACAAGTTCGAAGATTTTGAAATTGTGGGTTATGACGCTGATCCGAGCATCAAGGCTGACGTCGCCATCTGATCAATGTGGGAGCGGGCTTGTGTGGGAGCGGGCTTGCTCGCGAAAGCGGTGGATCAGTTTGCATAGGTGTTAGCTGACCCACCGCATTCGCGAGCAAGCCCGCTCCCACATTTTGATCCGGTTACCAGGCTGAATTAGTGACCATGGCTCCTGCCCACATGCGAAGGCTCTGCCTCACTCGCCACCACACTCCCGCTGACCTCCAGCCGCTGCAAAATCCCACACTCTGGCCCGCCACCACAGCGCTGGCGCAGGTCCAGCAACTGCTCCTGCAACACCAACAACCCATCGATCCTCGCCTTGACGTGCTGGATATGCTCGTCGATCAACGCATTCACACTCTCGCACTGGTCCTGCGGGCTGTCCCGTAACCCCAACAGGCTGCGGATTTCTTCCAGAGTCATGTCCAAGCTGCGGCAGTTGCGGATAAAGATCAGCCGCTCGGTGTGCGCCTGGGTGTACACGCGGTAATTGGCCTCGGTGCGCGCAGGCGGTGGCAGCAGGCCTTCCTTCTCGTAATAACGGATGGTTTCCACCTGACAGTCGGTCAGTTTTGCCAGTTCGCCGATCTTCATCGCAGCAATCTCCAAATGGGTGCTTGACCCTATAGTGGCTACAGGGTCTTTACTTGGCAACAGGCACCTTACGGACGCGACCTGATGAGCGACTCCCTGCATACCCCCAACAAACTTACCCCTGTGCATAAGCACGGCCATGGCGGCGCCTGCTGCTCCGGCACTCCCGCGCCTGCGTTGGTGCAAGTGAGCGAAGCCCCAACCGCCGGCTCGCGGCTGAGCACGTTCCGCATCGAAGCCATGGACTGTCCCACCGAGCAAACCCTGATCCAGAACAAGCTGGGCAAGCTGGCTGGCGTGCAGCAACTGGAATTCAACCTGATCAACCGCTTCCTCGGTGTCACCCACGACCTGCCGAGCACCGCGCCGATCATCGCGGCGATCAAATCCATCGGCATGCAGGCCGACCCCATTGAGGACGGCACTCCACCTGCCGCGCCGCCTGCCAAGAAACATTGGTGGCCGCTGGCGGTGTCCGGCGTGGGTGCGTTGGGCGCCGAAGTGTTGCACTTCACCAACGCCGCGCCGACCTGGGTGATTGCGTTGGTGGCGCTGGTGTCGATCTTCAGCGGCGGTCTCACCACCTATAAAAAGGGCTGGATCGCCCTGAAGAACCTGAACCTGAACATCAACGCCTTGATGAGCATTGCGGTCACCGGTGCGATCCTGATCGGCCAGTGGCCAGAAGCGGCGATGGTGATGTTCCTGTTCACCGTGGCCGAGTTGATCGAAGCCAAGTCCCTGGACCGTGCGCGCAACGCCATCAGCGGTTTGATGCAGATGACCCCGGAACAGGCCACTGTTCAGCAGGCTGATGGTTCTTGGGCTGAGAAAGACGTTAAAAGTATCGAATTGGGCGCCATCGTGCGGGTAAAACCTGGCGAGCGCATTGGCCTGGACGGTGAAGTCACCGCTGGGCAATCCACCATCGACCAGGCGCCGATCACCGGCGAAAGCCTGCCGATTGAAAAGACCGTGGGCGATAAAGTCTTCGCCGGCACCATCAACCAAGCCGGTGCCCTGGAGTACACCGTCACCGCAGCGGCCAACAACTCCACCCTGGCGCGCATCATCCACGCCGTGGAACAGGCCCAGGGCGCGCGGGCGCCGACTCAGCGGTTTGTCGATAGCTTCTCGAAAATCTACACCCCGGCCGTGTTCCTGTTTGCCCTCGGCGTGGCGGTGATCCCGCCGCTGTTCATGGCTGGCGTGTGGTTTGACTGGATCTACCGCGCCCTGGTGCTGCTGGTGGTGGCTTGCCCGTGTGCGCTGGTGATCTCCACCCCGGTCACCATCGTCAGCGGCCTGGCAGCGGCGGCGCGCAAAGGCATTCTGATCAAGGGCGGCGTGTACCTGGAGGGCGGTTACAAGCTCGACTACCTGGCTCTGGACAAGACCGGCACCATCACCCACGGCAAACCGGTACAAACCGATTACCTGGCGTTGTTCCCCACCGTCGAAGGCAGCGCCCCGGCCCTGGCCGCAAGCTTGGCCGGGCGTTCCGATCACCCAGTGTCTTTGGCCATCGCCAACGCGGCTGTGGATAAAAACCTGTCCGTCCACGTTGTGGATAACTTCGAAGCACTCGCCGGTCGTGGCGTGCGCGGCGATATCAACGGTGAAACCTACCACCTGGGCAACCACCGCCTGGTGGAAGACCTCGGCCTATGCTCGCCTGCGCTTGAAGAAAAACTCTTCGCCCTGGAAAAACAAGGCAAGTCCGTGGTGTTGCTGCTCGACAAGTCTGGCCCGCTGGCACTGTTCGCCGTGGCCGATACGGTCAAAGACAGCAGCCGCGAAGCCATCGCGCAACTCCACGAGTTGGGCATCAAAACCCTGATGCTCACCGGCGACAACACCCACACCGCCCAGGCGATTGGCGCCCAGGTCGGCATCGATCAGGCCCGTGGCGACCTGCTGCCCACCGACAAACTGCAAGCCATCGAGGCCCTCTACAGTCAAGGCCACCGTGTGGGCATGGTGGGCGACGGGATCAACGACGCCCCGGCCCTGGCCCGCGCCGAGATCGGGTTTGCCATGGCGGCGGCCGGCACCGACACGGCCATCGAGACCGCCGACGTGGCGCTGATGGACGATGATTTGCGCAAGATTCCGGCATTCATTCGGTTGTCGCGGCAAACGTCGAGTATCCTCAAGCAGAACATCGCCCTGGCGCTGGTGATCAAGGCGATCTTCCTTGCGGTCACCTTCCTGGGCATGGCCACCATGTGGATGGCGGTGTTTGCCGACATGGGCGTAAGCCTACTGGTGGTGTTCAATGGCCTGCGCCTGCTGCGCAAATAAAGGATGAGAGGGTGGTGTGCTGAGTGCCGAGCTAAAGGCTTTTTTCATGGTCGCCCGCCTGGGCAGCATTACCCAGGCGGCGAAAAAGCTCGGCCTGAGCCAGCCCACCGTCACCACGCAGATTCGCAACCTCGAAAGCCAATACGGCGTTGAGCTGTTCTACCGTGGCGGCCGCCGCCTCACCGTCAGTGACGAAGGCGCGCGGTTGCTGCCGATGGTCAAGGCGCTGTTGCAGCAAGAAGCGGATATCGAATTTTTCCTGCGTAACAACGGCCAGGTCCAGGGAGCGCTGAGGATTGCCGCGACGGCGCCGTATTACATCCTCGACCTGGTCAAAGCCTTTCGCGAGCGCCTGCCCCAGGTGGAGGTGTCAGTAGAGATCGGCAACTCCCAGCAGGTGCTCGAAGCGCTGGATGATTACCGCGTCGATGTCGCTGCGTCTTCGCAACTGCTGGAAGACCCCCGCCTGATCCGTCGTGTATTGGGCAGCGATCCGCTGGTGCTGGCAGTGCACCGCAACCATCCCTTGGCCACACTCGATCATGTGCCGCTCAGCGCGTTGGCCGGGCATACGTTGTTGATGCGCGAAGCGGGCTCGACCACGCGGCGGCTGACGGAAGCGATGCTGCAAGGCGCCCATGTGAGCTACGGGCCGCTGCTGGAAATCGGTAGCCGGGAGTCGATCCGCGAGGCGGTGCTGCGCAATATCGGCATCAGCATCATTGCGCGCCAGGAAGTGCCCCACGACCCGCAGCTGAGGGTGTTGACCATCGAGAATGCGCCGCAGATTCCGGAGTATTTGTACTGCCTCAAGGAACGAAAGGGCGCGCGGCTGCCGGCGGCTTTTCTGGGGTTGGCGCAGGAAATGTCGCCCATTTGAGATCTATGGTGGTGTTGAGAGCCCCTTCGCGAGCAAGCCCGCTCCCACATTTTGACCGTGTGAACCCGATCAAGTGTGGGAGCGGGCTTGCTCGCGAAAGCGGTATTCCAGTCACCGCACCTCTATAACCCCAACCCAAATCCACCAATACCACTATCACTCCCTTTTGCCTTCCTGCCACACCAGCGACGCATTCCCTCCCTAGCATGGCCCTCATTCGTTTAATGAGGTGCCCCCATGAACACAGCCCTGACCCAACCCGGCGCTTCCATGAAGGTGCGCGGTGTCCAGAAACGCTTCGGCGCCTTTACTGCGTTGGACAATGTGTCCCTGGACGTCGCCGCCGGTGAGCTGGTGTGCCTGCTGGGCCCGTCCGGTTGCGGCAAGACCACCTTGCTGCGCTGCATCGCGGGCCTTGAGCGCCAGGACAGCGGCGAACTTTACCTGGGCGAACGTGACGTTTCCCGGCTGCCGCCCCAGGCGCGGGACTACGGCATTTTGTTCCAGTCCTACGCGCTGTTTCCCAACCTCACAGTAGAAGCGAACATCGCCTACGGCCTTACCGGCAGCGGCCGCGATGAAGTGCGCAAGCGCGTCGGCCAGATGCTCGAACTGGTGGGCCTCGCGGGCAGCGAGAAAAAATACCCCGGCCAACTCTCCGGCGGCCAACAACAACGTGTAGCCCTGGCCCGCGCCCTGGCGCCGGCGCCTTCGTTATTGCTGCTGGACGAGCCCATGTCCGCCCTCGACGCCCGGGTGCGTGAGCACCTGTGCACCGAGCTGCGCCAGCTGCAACGGCGCCTGGGCATCACCACGTTGATGGTCACCCACAATCAGGACGAGGCCATGTTGATGGCCGACCGCATTGCCGTGATGAACAATGGCAAGGTCGAGCAATACGCCACGCCCCAGGAGATCTACGACCGCCCGGCCACACCGTTCGTGGCCGAGTTTGTCGGCCAGGGCAATTGGCTGCCGTTCAGCCGCAACAGCGCCAGCCACGCCCAGGTCGGCGGGATGAACATGCGCCTGGCCGATGATGCGGGGGTGGCCAAGTCTGGCCGTCTGTTCTGCCGCCCGGAAGCCATCAGCGTCAACCCGCCGGTGCATGAAGAAAACCTGTTCCCGGCCAAGGTCCGTGAGATCACCTTTCTCGGCAACCGCTGCCGCATGAGTTTTGAATTGGAACAACTGCCCGGCCACGCACTGCTGGCCGAGCTGGCCCCGGAAGCCATGCCACGCCTCGGCGCCCAGGACATCTGGGTCGCCCTGCCGCCGCGCAGCCTGCAGGTGTTTGCCTGAGATGGCCGCTGTCATAACGCTACCGCGTCAGGTCTCCCGCGCCGAAACCGGTGATCGACTGTTTGTCGTCGGCGGCAAACTGCTGTGGCTGGCACTGCTGTGCGTCGCGGTACTGATGCCGTTGCTGGCGATTTTCTGGCGCGGTTTCAGCAGCGAAGCCGGGCAGGGCGGTGGTCTTGTTGCAGCGCGTGAGCTGCTGACCAGCGCCAACTTCCACTGGCTGCTGGGCAATAGCCTGAAAGTTTCCCTCAGCGTCGCGGCCATCGTCGTACCGCTGGCCTATCTGTTTGCCTACGCGCTGCAACGCACGCTGATCCCGGGTAAGGCGATCTGGCGAGGCCTGTCGTTGTTGCCGCTGATGGCGCCGTCGATGTTGCCGGGCATTGCGCTGGTGTACCTGTTTGGCAACCAGGGCATGTTGCGCGGGTTGCTCTCGGAAAACATCTACGGCTTCTGGGGGATCGTTCTTGGAGAGGTGATCTACACCTTCCCACACGCCTTGATGATTCTACTGTCGGCCCTGTCCCTGGCGGATGCGCGTCTGTTCGATGCCGCCTCCAGCATGGGCGCCAGCCCCGCTCGGGCATTTCGCAGCATCACCTGGCCGGCCACGCGCCAGGCGGTGTTCGCCGCGTTCTGTTTGGTGTTCACCCTGACCATCACCGACTTCGGCGTGCCCGTGGTGGTGGGTGGCGATTATCAGGTGCTGGCGCTGGAAGCCTACAAGGCGGTGGTCGGCCAGCAACAGTTCGGTCGCGGTGCGTTGATTGGCATGGTGTTGCTGCTGCCGGCGCTGTTCAGCTTTGGTGTGGATGCGTGGTTGCGCCGTCGTCACGGTGATTCCATGAGCGGCCGTGCCCAGGTCTTTCAGCCGGTGCCTTCACGGGTAAGAGACGGCTGCTACCTGGCCATCGTCCTACTGATCTGCGCCGTATTGCTGCTGGTGTTCGGCATGGCGGTGTACTCCTCGTTGGTGAAATTCTGGCCGTACAACCTGTCGCTGTCGTTGAACCACTACCAGTTCGAAGACACCGCTGGCGGCGGCTGGCTGGCCTATCGCAACAGCCTGACCATGGCCGTGTGCACCGCATTGATCGGCAGCGTGCTGATCTTCACCGGCGCCTACCTGATAGAAAAGACCAAGGGCCAGAAAAGCCTCAACCTCGCGCTGCGCCTGCTCACCTTTGTGCCAATGGCCGTGCCGGGGCTGGTGCTGGGCCTGGGCTACGTGTTCTTTTTCAACCTCAACGGCAACCCGCTGCATGTGTTCTACGGGACCATGACCCTGCTGGTGGTGTGCACCATTGCGCATTATTTGACCACCGCCCAGATGACCGCCACCACGGCGCTGCGCCAGCTGGACGCCGAGTTCGAAGCTGCCGCGCTGTCCCTCAAGGCGCCGCTGTACCGCCACTACCTGAAAGTCACCGTGCCGATCTGCTTGCCCGCTCTGCTGGACATCGTGCGCTACCTGTTTGTGTCGGCAATGACCACCGTGTCCGCCGCGATCTTCCTCTACAGCCCCGACACCATCCTTGCCGCTGTCGCCGTGTTGAACATGGACGACGCCGGCAACGTGGGCGGTGCGGCGGCCATGTCCACCCTGATCCTGTTCACGTCGGCCGGCGTCTCGCTGCTGCTGGCGTGGGCCTCACGCGGCGCACTGCGTCGCTCCCAAGCCTGGCGCCAAACCGCGCCGGGCCAATAATCCCGATAGGAGGTGTTCCATGTTCAAGCCCCTGGCGCTGGTCGCTGCCGTATTGTCTGCATTCAGCCTGAATGCCTTCGCCAAGACCGACCTTACTGTGTACACGGCCCTCGAAGCCGAGCAGTTGAAGACCTATAAGCAGGCCTTCGAAAAGGCCAACCCGGACATCGAAATCAAGTGGGTGCGCGACTCTACCGGCATCATCACCGCCAAGCTCCTGGCCGAGAAAGACCGCCCGCAAGCCGATGCCGTCTGGGGCCTGGCTGCGTCCAGCCTGGCGATTCTCGACCAGCAAGGCATGCTGGCTAACTACGCACCGAAGGACCTGGACAAGATCGGCAAAAACTATCGCGACCCTGCCAACCCACCGGCCTGGGTGGGCATGGACGTCTGGGCCGCGACCATTTGCTTCAACACGGTCGAAGCCGAGAAACAAGGCCTGACCAAACCGGTGAGCTGGCAAGACCTGACCAAGCCCGAGTACAAGGGCAAGATCGTGATGCCTAACCCGGCCTCGTCCGGCACCGGCTTTCTGGATGTGAGCGCCTGGTTGCAGACCTACGGCGAGAAGCAAGGCTGGCAGTACATGGACGACCTGCACCAGAACATCGGCCAGTACGTTCACTCCGGTTCCAAACCGTGCAAGTTGGCGGCTTCTGGTGAATTCCCGATTGGGATTTCGTTTGAATACCCGGCCGTGCAGTTGAAGCGCCAAGGCGCGCCGCTGGACATCATCCTGCCCAAGGAAGGCCTGGGTTGGGACATTGAAGCCACGGCAGTGATGAAGGGCACGGCCCATGCCGAGGCAGCGCAAAAACTCGCCGACTTCTCGGCAAGCGCCGCTGCGATGGATTTGTACAAAGACAACTTTGCCGTGCTCGCCCAGCCGGGTATCGCCAAGCCGCAGACCGAATTGCCGGCCGATTATGAGCAGCGGTTGATCAAGAACGACTTTGTGTGGGCGTCGAAGCATCGCGACAGCATTCTTACCGAGTGGCGTAAGCGCTATGACGGCAAGTCGGAGAAGGTGGCGGGTCAGTAAGTTTTTTCGTTAGGGCTGCTGGCCTCTTCGCGAGCAAGCCCGCTCCCACATTTGAATGTGTTCACAAATCAAAATGTGGGAGCGGGCTTGCTCGCGAAGGCGGCCTTGAATTCAGGACATCACTCCATGACATACCATACCGACCTACTGATCATCGGCGCCGGCATCCTCGGCCTGTCCCACGCCTACGCCGCCGCCAAACGCGGCCTCAGGGTCAAGGTCTTCGAGCGCAGCGCCACCCCGCTGGGCGCCTCGGTGCGCAACTTCGGCCAGGCCCTGGTCACCGGCCAACCGCCGGGCCCGATGCTCGACCTGGCGCGAGAAAGCCGCGACATCTGGAGCCATTGGGCCCAGGTCGCCGGCCTGCAACTCAAGCGCAACGGCGCCTACCTGTTCGCCCGTACCGAAGCCGAAGAGCATCTGCTGGAAGCCTTCAGCAAAGGTCGCGCCCAAGAGCACGGCTACAACGTCGAGCTGCTGCAAGGCGCCGCTATGAAAGATCTGTACGGCGGCCAGTTCCGCCATCACCGCGCCGCGCTGCATGGTCGGGACGATCAGCAACTGTATTCGCGCGAAGCGATCCCGGCGTTGATCAACTACCTTCGCAATGAATTGAAGGTGGAATTCCACTTCTCCACCCTGGTACGCGATGTAGAACCAGGCCAGCTGCACAGCACGGCAGGCAGCTTTCGCGGCGAGCAGATCATCGTGTGCTCCGGCCATGACTACCAAACCCTGCTGGCAGGCGCGATGGCCGAACTCAACCCGAGTATCTGCCGCCTGCAAATGCTGCGCGCCCGGCCTGCGGTCAATCTGAACCTGCAACACGCCTTGCTCACCGGCCTGAGTTGCGTGCACTACGGCGCCTTCGCCGATTTGCCGGAAGCAGCGGCGGTGCAGGCGCAGATCCTGCGCGAGGCACCGCACCTGCATGAACACGGCATCCACCTGCTGATCAGCCCCACGCCCCATGGCGAGCTGATCATCGGCGACTCCCACGACTACGGCCGCGACGCCTCGCCGTTCAATGCCGAGCAGGTGGATGACTGGATGATCGAGTTGGCCGAGCAAACGTTGGGTTGCAAGATCCAGGTGGTCGAGCGCTGGCAGGGTGTCTATGGCTCGCGTGGGCCGGGCCCGTTCTCATTTTTGCGGGCGGCACCGGGCGTCAGCGCGGCATTGATGCACACCGGCGTGGGCATGAGCGTAGGGCCGGCGCTGGCAGAGCGGAACATCGCCGCATTGTGGGGTGCGCTGTGATGAGCCCGGAACAGACGATTGCCGACGTGTTCGGCTTGTACGAGCAACACGGCGCGGCGGACTACATCGGCGAGCCGGTGTCGCAGATCGAACATATGTCCCAGGCCGCGCAATTGGCGATGGCCGAGGGGTTCGACGATGAAGTGGTGTTGGCGGCGTTCTTCCACGACATCGGGCACCTTTGCGGGCAGGGTGGCGAAAATATGGGCGGCTATGGCGTGGTCAGCCATGAGCGGCTGGGGGCCGATTTTCTGCGTCGTGCAGGGTTCGGCGAACGCATGGCCAGACTGGTGGAGTATCACGTGCAGGCCAAGCGCTATCTGACGTTCAGTCAGCCTGAGTATTTCGCCCGGCTAAGCGAAGCCAGCCGCCGTACTTTGGGTTACCAGGGTGGCGTGATGAGTGCCGAGGAGGCTCAGGCCTTCGAGCAGGACCCGTTGTGTGCCGTGAGTTTGCGCCTGCGCCATTGGGATGAGCAGGCCAAGCAAATGCATGTGCCGGTGTTGGATCTGCAAGTGCTCAAAGCCAAGGCTGAACGGCTACTGGCGGTATAGACGCGCCTTACGGTAAACGTCGACTCGCCCCATGGAGCGCCGCCAGCGACCCCATTAAGGTGCTTGCTTCTATTTTTAGGGAGCAACACCGATGCGCTACTTGAAAGCCATAGCCCAAGGCAAGGACTGCCGCGGTCACGCCGATACAGTCATTTTGCAGTTTTATTGGCACAGCCCTGGTTGTCCGGATGAGATGATTTACGAGGTGGTCGGCGTTGATACGACGGCGGATGGCAAGGTCGATGTGCTACGGCCGGAGAAAACCGATCCTGAGGCGCTGGACCTGGATAAACGCCAGCTTGAGGCGTTCGCCAATAGTTTCTTGAAGCTCAATTGGTTCAACGCGGGTGAGCACCAGCACCGCGCACTGGCAATGTATGTCGATCACTTCGGCAGAACGGGGCGGCCGAATGCGGTCAAGCTCGACTTTCACGAGCGCTCGGCCTCCAAGCGTAAAGCGTCACTGGTCTACAGGGCTGCGGCCTATGACGGCGACAGCGATGGTGTGCTGGAGTCGTTCACCAACAGCGACATCGACCGCAACGGGGTGGCCGACCATGCGGATAAAGAGCTGATCCGCTCGTTATGCATCGCCTTTCTGGCCTTTGAATGGCACCAACGCTGACCCTGTCAGGTTTCGTCCAGTCGGCTGGCCAGCACATCAACCTGCTCTTGGCGCTCGGCCTGGCTCAACTTGGCGTGAGGGTTCAGGGATGACCATTGCGGATGGGCGCGGGCCTTGTGTAGGGCTTCGGGCAACTTGCCTTCGCGCCAGGTTTTATCTTGGGGTGTATCGACCTTGATGCTGTGCATCGCCGCATGCCCACGCAGGTTCAGGGCCTTGAGCAACTGGCGTTGGCGCAGGGCGAGCAGGCGCAGCACGCTGTCGTCCACGGTCAGCTCGCGTTGGCCTTTGATTTTGCCCAGCAAGCGGTTGCCATAGCTGCGGGCGGTTTGCAGCGCGCCACCGGCAATGGCACCGGCGAGGGCGGCGGCGCCTAGGGTTAAACCACCGACCAGCAGGTCCACACCGGCGCCAGCGGCTGCCCCTGCGGCGATCCCGCCACCGACGCGCACACCCAGTTGCTTGAGGGTCTCGGGGTTGAACAGGTCATCGCCCCAGCGCCCGTCCAGCAGTGGCAAGTCGCTGGCGGCGGCGTCCTGCGGGCGGAAACCGAAGAGCTTGAGCAGCGCTTCCACGCATTTTTGTTCACGTTGGCGTATGGCCTTGCGCAGTTCGTTGATGGCTTGCGGCTCATCTTCCGGCACCACGCTGCGACGGCAGGCGGCGCAGTCGATCAGCAATTCGGCGATCAAGCGGGCGGCGCTTTGCTGACGGGCCTGGCGCTGGGCCTCCTGATCAAGAATCAAGCGTTCCAACTGTGGCCTTGCGCTTTCCAGCAGCAGGGCGAGGCTTTCATACAGGCGCCGTTCGCCGTCTTCCGGTGGCGCCACGCTGTCGAAGCGCACCAGCGCATGCAGGCCCAGGCGGGCCAGGGCTTCGCGCCAATCGGGCTCGCGGTGGTCGCTGCTGCTGACGAAATTGAGCACCGGCAGCAACGGCTTGCCGCAACTGGCCAGCACTTGCAGCTCGTCGCGGTACTTGGCCAGCACCGGCTCGCGGGCGTCGATCACATACAGCCCGGCGTCGGAGGCCAAGAGCTGGCGCAACACTTTGGCTTCCTGTTCGAAACGCTGGCGTGCCTCGCTGCCTTCGAGGAACCGTGCCAGGCGAGCCGGACCGTCGAGGCGTTCGCCCGGGCGATCCAAGCGTTCCAGATAGTCGAGTAGGGCGATGGCATCTTCCAGGCCGGGGGTGTCGTACAGCTCCAGCAAGGCTTCGCCATCCACCGACAAACGCGCACCTTCCACATGTCGCGTGGTACTGGGGCGATGGGAGACTTCGCCAAAACCCACGTCGCGGGTCAGCGTGCGCAGCAGTGAGGTCTTGCCCACGTTGGTGTGGCCGACCACGGCCAGTTTCAGCGGTTTAGTCATGACCGGTCTCCAGCCAGTTCAGCGGCGCGCAGTCGGCGAAGGGCAGCTCCAGTTGTTGCAGGGCGGCGTGCCAGTCGCCCAGGCGTTCGGCGTCCAGCGCCTGGCCGGGCGGGGCTTGCAGCAGCCAGACGCGGGTTTCGGTGGCACTGCGGGCCAGTTCGGCGATCAGCGCCAGGCTGCCACGGTCTGGCGAGCGGCGTGGATCGCAGGCGATGGCCAGGCGGGCGGGCGGAAAGCGCGTGAGTTGTTCCAGCAGTTTGTTGCGCGACTCGCGGCTGTCGAGGATGCCGGCGTCTTTTACGCTGGCGGGCAATTTGGGTGGCCAGGCGTGCTGGTCGTCCAGCTCGATACCCACCAATAAGGCGCCGTCACTGTGCAGCTCGCTGACGCCGCCAGTGACGTGGTGCAGGTGTTCCGGCGCGACATCATTGACGCCCAGGCGCTCGCTGCTGGGCATCAGGCGTTCGCGCAACTGGCTGTAGCCGGGCAGGTTGAGGTCCAGGCGCAGGGCAGCACGCCCGCGTTTCCAGCGCCACAGGCACAGCAGCGCGAGGACCAGGCGTGGCAGCAGGCCGTAGACCAGCAGCACGCCGACGAGCCAGGCGGCCCAGGCTTGGCGGGCGCTCTCGATATTCAGGGCGGAATCGCCGCTGGCGCGGATCATCTCGACGGTCGGCACGTTGAAGCCGAGCAGGGCGGGTAGGCTGCCCAGGGCCTGGGTCGCGGCGACGAAGGTGTCGGCGCTGAGAATGGTGGTTTCCCACACAAAGCCGTAGCGGCGGGTGGCGAGGAGTGTCAGAAGGATCACCAGCGCGCTGAGCAATGCCAGCAGCCACAAGCCGTTGACCAGCACGCCGACGGCCCAGCGATTGAGCTTCTGGCGTTGCAGCAACAGCAACAGCGCTGGCGCCAATTGCGCGGCCTTGGCGTCACGGGCGAGCTTTTCGCTGAGCCACAACCACAGTCGTCCCAGGCTGGCACTGTGTTCGCCGGCAAACAGCAGGCCCATGGCCCAGCTTATGAGCAAGATCAGATTCAAACCGAGCAGGCTGCCCAAGGCCCAGAACACATTCACCGGCGTCAGGCCGTTGCCCAATGCGGCAAAGGCCAGGCCTGCGCCACTGATTACGGCAACGACCGCCAACAGCACCAGCGCCAGGCGCGCGCCTTGCAGCCAGCGGGTGAGGGCTGTGGTTAGGCCATCACGCTCGGCCAGGTGCAAGGCGCGTTGTTGAATGCGTGTTGGCAAGTCGCCACCGGCCGCGCGGGCCAGGCGGTTGGCTTCCTGGTCTTCCAAAGCGCCTGCGTGTTCTTCACGCAGGCGCACGGTTTCTGTTAGCCAGAGTCTGTGCAGAGGAGTCACGCGCCGTCCTGTTGTGTGAGTGAGCCTGGAGCATAACCCCAGGCTCGTTGCTCTGGTATTCTCGTCGCCATGAAAAAAACTCTCCCTTTAAGCCTGATCGCAGCCCTCGGTGAAAACCGCGTGATCGGCGTCGATAACAGCATGCCCTGGCATTTGCCGGGGGATTTCAAATATTTCAAGGCCACCACCCTTGGCAAGCCGATCATCATGGGGCGCAAGACCTGGGATTCCCTGGGCCGACCGTTGCCGGGGCGCTTGAACCTGGTGGTCAGCCGTCAGACCGATCTGGTGCTTGAAGGTGCGCAAGTTTTTCCGTCGCTGGACGCAGCGATTGAGCGCGCCGAAGAATGGGCGCTGGCCCAGGGCGTGGATGAGCTGATGTTGATCGGCGGTGCGCAGTTGTATGCGCAGGGGCTGGAGCAAGCGGATCGCCTGTATTTGACGCGGGTGGCGTTGAGCCCGGACGGGGATGCTTGGTTTCCGGAGTTTGATCAGGGCCAGTGGAAGTTGGTTTCCAATCAGGAGAACCCGGCTGAAGGCGACAAGCCTGCTTACAACTTTGAAGTCTGGGAAAAAGCCTAATTGTGGCGAGGGAGCTTGCTCCCGCTGGAGTGCGAAGCGCTCCCAAGATTTTTGGGGCTGCTGCGCAGCCCAGCGGGAGCAAGCTCCCTCGCCACAAAGGTGAGTCGTCAGGCCTGCGCTAACTCAGCATGCTCATCGGCCTCCAACAGCGCCTTATCCGTCTGCCCCATGATCTGGCTGGTAATCGCCCCCGCCGTCATCGAACCGTTCACGTTCAGCGCCGTGCGGCCCATGTCGATCAGCGGCTCCACGGAAATCAGCAGCGCCACCAGCGACACCGGCAAGCCCATCGCTGGCAGCACGATCAACGCGGCAAACGTCGCACCACCGCCCACGCCGGCCACACCGGCCGAACTCAGGGTCACAATCGCCACCAAGGTCGCGATCCACAACGGGTCCAGCGGGTTGATGCCTACGGTCGGCGCTACCATCACCGCCAACATGGCTGGGTAAAGCCCCGCGCAACCGTTCTGGCCAATGGTCGCACCAAACGAGGCAGCGAAACCGGCGATGGACTGCGGGATGCCCAGGCGACGGGTCTGCGCTTCAATGCTCAGCGGAATGGCTGCGGCGCTGGAGCGGCTGGTGAAGGCAAACGTCAGCACCGGCCACACCTTGCGGAAGAAGCGCAGCGGGTTGATCCCAGCCAGGGACAGCAGCAGGCCGTGCACCACAAACATCAGGCCCAAGGCCAGGTACGACACCAGCACAAAACTGCCGAGCTTGATGATGTCTTGCAGGTTGGAACCGGCGACCACCTTGGTCATCAGCGCCAGCACGCCGTACGGGGTCAACTTCATCACCAAACGCACCAGGCGCATGACCCAGGCTTGCAGGGTGTCGATGGCGTTGAGGACTTTTTGGCCCTTTTCCACGTCATCCTTGAGCAGTTGCAGCGCGGCAACCCCCAGGAACGCGGCGAAAATCACCACGCTGATGATCGACGTCGGCTTGGCCCGCGCCAGGTCGGCGAACGGGTTTGATGGCACGAACGACAGCAGCAATTGCGGGATATTCAGGTCGGCGACCTTGCCTGCGTAATCACTCTGGATCACTTGCAGGCGTGCCATTTCCTGGGTGCCGGCCACCAGGCCTTCGGCGGTGAGGCCGAACAGGTTGGTCAGGCCGATGCCGATCAACGCCGCAATCGCGGTGGTGAACAGCAGGGTGCCGATGGTCAGGAAGCTGATTTTGCCCAGGGAAGCGGCATTGTGCAGGCGCGCTACAGCGCTGAGGATTGAAGCAAATACCAGCGGAATCACGATCATTTGCAGCAGTTGCACATAACCGTTGCCCACCAGATCGAACCAGCCGATGGAGGCCTTGAGCACCGGGTTGCCGGCGCCGTAGATCGAATGCAGTGCCACACCAAACGCCACGCCCAGCACCAAGGCAAACAACACCTTCTTGGCCAGGCTCCAGTTGGTGCGGCGGGTTTGTGCCAGGCCCAGTAACAGGGCCACGAACACCAGTAAGTTGAGAATCAGGGGCAGATTCATTGAAGCTCCGTAAGAGGCTGCCAATCGCGTGAGCCTGCGATTGCGAACCGGAAAGCCTAACAGCTTGATATCTAATGAATTAATAACAAGATGGAATGGTGACTGTCGTTTTTGGAATAAGCCTTTGGCGCTCAGGCACACGGCATTGGCGCGATCACGACGTAAGCGGTCGTGCTCGGGTGTTTACCGTCATACAGATTTGTTAGCGTCGGTGTCTTTCACTCAGGGAGAAACGCATATGAAGCTCGCTTCGAGACTGTTTGCCGCTGCGCTTTGCATGGGCCTGGGCCTTGCCGGCCACGCCATGGCCGCCACCGAGTTGAAGCACTGGCCAGCGCCCGCTGCCAAGCAACTGAACGAGATGATCGCCGCCAACGCCAACAAGGGTAACTTCGCGGTGTTCGACATGGACAACACCAGCTACCGCTACGACCTCGAAGAGTCCCTGCTGCCCTTCATGGAAAACAAGGGCCTGATCACCCGTGACAGCCTCGACCCCTCGCTCAAACTGATGCCGTTCAAAGACAGCGCTGACCATAAAGAGAGCCTGTTCAGTTACTACTATCGCCTGTGCGAAGTGGACGACATGGTCTGCTACCCGTGGGTCGCCCAAGTGTTCTCTGGCTTCACCCTCAAGGAACTCAAGGTCCAGGTGGATGAGCTGATGGCCTCCGGCAAGCCGGTGCCGGTCAGCTATTTCGAAGGAGATGCGGTTAAAACCTCCGAAGTCCAGCCGCCCAAGGTCTTCACCGGCCAACAGGAGCTGTACAACAAGCTGATGGAAAACGGCATTGAGGTGTACGTGATGACCGCCGCCTCGGAAGAGTTGGTGCGCATGGTCGCCGCCGACCCCAAGTACGGCTACAACGTCAAACCCGAGAACGTCATTGGCGTGACCACCCTGCTCAAAGACCGCACCACCGGCGAACTGACCACCGCCCGCAAGCAGATCGCTGCTGGCAAATACGACGAAAAAGCCAACCTCGGCCTGGAGCTCACCCCGTACCTGTGGACGCCGGCAACTTGGATGGCTGGCAAGCACGCGGCGATCCTGACCTACATCGACGAATGGAAAAAACCGGTGCTGGTGGGCGGCGACACGCCAACGAGCGATGGCTACATGCTGTTCCATGATGTGGACGTGGCTAAGGGCGGCGTGCACTTGTGGATCAACCGCAAGGACAAATACATGACCCAACTTAACGGCATGATGGCCAAGCATGCGGCGGCGCAGGCCAAGGAAGGGTTGGCGGTGACGGCGGACAAGAATTGGGTGATTGTGAAGCCGGAGGAGATTCAGTAACACCGAGTCGCCTGCATTCGCGAGCAAGTCGAATCGTCGCACCGCCGCTCCCACAGTTGACCGCGTTCCATCATGAAAATGCGGTCAAAATGTGGGAGCGGGCTTGCTCGCGAAGACGGCCTCAAGAACACCGCCGAACCCACAGCAAAAAATAGATATCAATTGCGAACCAATCTCATCCTCTGCTAGCGTGCACACCTTCTGAACCCCCCGTTCTCCTCAAGGTAGTGCCGTGCTCTCCTGGAATTCGCAGATCGCGCGCCTGTTCGCGGAGCAGAAGAAAGCCCTCGAAGCCTTCGTCACCCGCCGCACCGGCAGCGCCCAAGTGGCCGCCGACCTGACCCAGGAATCGTTCCTGCGCCTGGCGCGCATGGACTGCGGCGAGAAGATCGACAACCTCCCAGCCTTTCTCTTCACCATCGCCAGCAACCTGGTGCGCGACCACCAGCGCCAGGCCATCCGCCGTGAGCGCCTCGACGCTGGCGAACCCAGTGAGGAACTGCCGTGCACCAACCCCGGCGCCGACGAACAATTGGCCGCCTACCAGCAAGAACAACTGATGCAGGACGCGATCCTGGCGTTGCCTGAAGCGACTCGGCAGATCTTCCTGCTCTATCATGTCGACGAACTTTCCTACCGCGAGATTGGCGAACGCCTGTCGATCACCCCGCGCAGTGTGGAATACCAATTGCGTCGCGCCTTGATTGAATGCCGCGCCTACATCAAGACGCGGCTTGCCTGCGACACACAAGGACGTCGGTCATGACCGCCACACTCACTGCCGACGCGTTGTTCGAAGAAGCGTCCGCCTGGTATTTCCGCCTGCAGGCCGAGGACGTAACCCCGGCCGAACTGGACGCCTTCGCTGCCTGGCTCGGGCAAGGCCAGGCCCAGGATGATGCCTGGCAGGAAGTGCAGGCGCTGCTCGGCGCCATGCGCGAACCCGCACGGGTAATTCGTCGCGCCGAACAGGCGGCCTGGCGCAAGCCGCTGCGGCGTTGGGCGTGTGCCGCCGCCGTGTTACTGGCGGTCGGCCTGACCGTGCAAAACACCCCTTGGCTCGACCGCTTGCGCGCGGACTACGCCACCGGCACCGGCGAGTCGCGCACCGTCGAGTTGGCCGATGGCTCCCAGTTACAACTCAATACCGACAGCGCCATTCAAGTGCGCATGAGCGCTGGTGAGCGTCAGATTCGTCTTCTGCGCGGCGAAGGATTTTTCAGCGTGACCAAGGACCCGGCGCGGCCGTTCGTGGTGCAGTCCGGTGATGGCTGGGTCAAGGTGGTCGGCACCCAGTTCAGCGTGGCACGGCGTGATGCGCAGACGCGGGTGCAGGTGGCCCAGGGCAAGGTGCAGGTCAGCGCTGGCAGCGGTTCGCCGGTGTACCTGGAGCCTGGGCTGGCGGTGGAGTATCAGGACCAGCGCCTGGCCGATGTGCATGGTTTCGACCCGGCCAGCGGGTTTGCCTGGCGCCAACGGCAGTTGGTGTTTCGCCAGCAGCCACTGTCGGAAGTGGTCAGCGAACTGAACCGCTACTGGCCCGGCAAGACCGTGGTACTCGGGGATGCGCTGCGCAATCGTGTGGTGTCCGGCGTGTTCGAGATCGACAAACCCGACGCGGTGATCAAGGCGCTGGAGTACACCCTCAACCTGCATGCCGAGCATTACACCCCGTATTTGCTGGTGTTGCGCGAAGGCAAAGCGTCCTGAGTGTAATTTTCTCAAAATATTTTCAGGGTTTTCCCACAGGGCATCGTCCTTGATCACTGAGGCGCAAATAGTAAGCACTCTCAAGTAGTGCAGCGCCGATCACAGACTTTTTTGCACCGGGGAGCACCATCTATGGCACACCGATACGCCGCACGGCCTTTGCTGGCACTGGCCATTTCCATGGCCAGCGGCACAGCGCCGCTGTACTTGCAGGCCGCTGAGACCACGCAGGCCCAGACCTACCGCTTCGATATTCCAGGGCAAAGCCTGGACGGTGCGTTGGCGGCATTTTCGGCGGTGACGCGGATTCAAGTGTTGGTGTCCGGTGAGTTGACCCAGGGCGTGACATCCCCAGGTGTGCGCGGCAACTTGGGCCAGCGTGAGGCCCTTGGCTTGCTGTTGGGTGGCACGGGGTTGAACGCGGCATTTATCAATGCCGATACCGTGACCCTGGAAAAACCCGTGGCCAGCGGTGGCGCCCTTGAAGTCGGCGCCACGACCATTAGCGCCGAACGGCTAGGGGCTACCACCGAAGGTACAGGCTCCTACACCACCGGCGCGGTGACCATCGGCAAGGGCGAGCAGAAACTCAAGGACATCCCGCAGTCGGTCAGCGTCATGACCCGCAAGCAGATGGATGACCAGAACACCACCAAGCTTTCCGAAGTGGTCAAGCGCACCCCGGGGCTCACGGCGACCAAATCCCCCGGTCCCGGCATGTTTATCTTCTCCCGTGGCTTCGAGGTCGGCACCCTGCAATACGATGGCGTGGGCATCCCGCGTAACACCTACACGCTAGGCAGCTACCTCACCGAAAACATGGCGATCTACGACCGCGTCGAAACCCTGCGCGGTCCTGCAGCCTTATTGCAAGGCGCCAACAGCCCCGGCGGCACCATGAACCTGGTGCGCAAACGCGGCCAACAAGCGCCGACGGTGACCATCACCGCCAAGGCTGGCTCGTGGGACCACTACGGCACCCAGGTTGACGCTGGTGGCCCGCTCAACGCCGAAGGCACATTGCGCGGCCGTTTTGTGGCGGATTACGACACCACCAACTCCTTTGTCGACTATGTTGGCGCATGGAATCAGACGGTCTATGCGGCGGTGGACTACGACTTCACCCCCGACACCACCGTGGGCATCGGCATCAGTAACCAGAAAGGTCACTCGCGCCCCAACTTTATGTCGTTGCCCCGTTACGCCGACGGCAGCGATATCGGCCTGTCGCGCTCGACCTTTGTCGGTGCCAGTTGGAACCGTAGCGTCAACAACCAGACCCAGGTGTTTGCCGACCTGGAGCATCGCTTCAACGATGACTGGAAGGTGAAGGCCGCGTTGGTGGCGATGGACGAACGCAACGACGCGACCTACCAGGCCACGTGGGATACGATCCCCAATGGCGGCGGCACTGTGCGGTACATCGATTGGGTCACCGACTTCAACACCAAGAGCCGTGGTGCGGATGTGTATGTCAACGGCAAGTTCGATGGCTTGGGCTTCCAGCAGGAAATGGTGCTGGGCGCCAACTACTCCAAACTCACTACCGACGACTTGTGGGCGCGGGCGGCGACGCCGGGTGCGGATATCTTCAACATCGACCACAATCGCCCGCAGCGCGACAAATACCAATTGTTCCAGGAGGGTTGGGGCTCCAAGAGCTGGTATGACATCCGTCAGAAAGGCATCTATGGCACCTGGCGCGTGAAAGTCCTGGACCCTTTGACCTTGATCGTCGGCGCTCGCACCAGTTGGTATGACTATTCCTATATCGGCCAGGGCGGCACAAACGGTGTTTACCGTGCCCCTGAAGGCAGCAGCACCCAATCCCACGGTAAGGTCACGCCGTACGCGGGCCTGGTCTACGCCCTCAATGAACAATGGTCGGCCTACGCCAGCTACACCGATGCGTTCGAACCACAGACCAACCTGACCACCTCCCTTTCGATCCTCAAACCCATCGAAGGCAAGAACTACGAGCTGGGCCTCAAGGGCGAACTGGCCGATGGCCGCCTCAACGCTTCGTTCGCCGTCTTCCGCTACGACCAGGAAAACCGCGCCGCCCAGGACCTGCAGGGCGACAAGCTGTGTGGCGGCTGGTACTGCTCAAAGGCCTCGGGCAAGGTCCGCAGCCAGGGTTTTGAAGCCACGTTGGCCGGTGAAGTGCTGCCGGATTTGCAGCTGAACGCCAGCTACACCTACAACACCACCAAATTCCTCAAGGACGACGAATACGAAGGCAAGGTTTTCAGCACTTGGACACCCAAGCACCTGCTCAAAGTCTGGGGTGACTACCAACTGCCGGGGGATTGGCACAAATTCAGCGTCGGCGCCGGTGTGACCGGACAAAGCAGCACCGTGGCCTACGACCGCACGTTCAGCGTGCCGGGCAATGCGCTTTGGGATTCGCGGGTGGCGTACAAGATCAACCAGGAATTCACCGTGGCGGCGAACCTGAACAATATGTTCGACAAGAAGTACTACATCCCTGCGTATAACGCGAATTGGGGCAGTAACTACTATGGTGATCCGCGTAATGTGATGTTCACCATGACCTACACCCCGCAGTTCTAAAGCCTTACACCCAACCCCCTGTGGGAGCGGGCTTGTGTGGGAGCGGGCTTGCTCGCGAATGCGGTGTGTCAGGCAGCACTTCTGTAACTGACAGACCGCATTCGCGAGCAAGCCCGCTCCCACATTTTGATCTCCAGTGTTCTGGAGGGTTTGTATCGGGCAAAAAAAATGCCCCGCACTTGGCGGGGCATTTTTTATGGGTGCAGCTTACAGACCGTCAAGCATCGCCTTGTTACGCACAGCGCCCTTGTCGGCACTGGTGGCCAACAATGCGTAGGCCTTCAACGCGGTGGTGACTTTGCGCGGACGCTTCTCCACCGGCTTCCAGCCTTTCTTGTCCTGCTCAACCCGGCGTGCCGCCAGTTCTTCATCGCTGATCAGCAGGTTGATCGAGCGGTTTGGAATGTCGATCAGCACCTTGTCGCCATCCTGTACCAAGCCAATCGCGCCACCAGCAGCGGCTTCTGGCGAAGCGTGGCCGATGGACAGGCCCGACGTACCGCCCGAGAAACGCCCGTCGGTCAGCAGCGCACAGGCTTTGCCCAGGCCCTTGGATTTCAGGTACGACGTCGGGTAGAGCATCTCCTGCATACCCGGGCCGCCTTTTGGGCCTTCGTAACGGATGATCACGATGTCGCCTTCTTTCACTTCGTCGGCGAGGATGCCGCGAACCGAGCTGTCCTGGCTTTCGTAGATCTTGGCGCGGCCTTCGAAGACGTGGATGGATTCATCCACACCGGCGGTTTTCACCACGCAGCCGTCCAGGGCGATGTTGCCGTACAGCACGGCCAGGCCGCCTTCTTGGGAGTAGGCGTGCTCGACACTGCGGATGCAGCCGTTTTCACGGTCGTCGTCCAGGGTGTCCCAACGGGTCGACTGGCTGAACGCGGTTTGCGTCGGGATGCCAGCGGGGCCGGCCTTGAAGAAGGTGTGCACGGCTTCGTCGTCAGTCTGGGTGATGTCCCACTTGGCGATGCCCTCGGCGATGGTCTTGCTGTGCACGGTCGGCAAGTCGGTGTGCAACAGGCCGCCACGGGCGAGCGAACCCAGGATCGAGAAGATCCCGCCAGCGCGGTGCACGTCTTCCATGTGGTACTTCTGGATGTTCGGCGCGACTTTGCACAGTTGCGGCACGTGGCGGGACAGACGGTCGATGTCGCGCAGGTCGAAATCGATCTCGGCTTCCTGGGCTGCGGCCAGCAAGTGCAGGATGGTGTTGGTGGAACCGCCCATGGCGATGTCCAGGGTCATGGCGTTTTCGAACGCCTTGAAGTTGGCGATATTGCGCGGCAACACCGACTCATCGTTCTCGCCGTAGTAGCGTTTGCACAGCTCGACGATGGTGCGGCCTGCCTTCAGGAACAGTTGTTCGCGGTCGCTGTGGGTGGCCAGGGTCGAACCGTTGCCCGGCAAGGCCAGGCCCAGGGCTTCCACCAGGCAGTTCATCGAGTTGGCGGTGAACATGCCGGAGCACGAACCACAGGTAGGGCAGGCGCTGCGCTCGTATTCCGCGACCTTCTCGTCAGAAGCGCTGGAATCGGCGGCGATGACCATGGCGTCTACCAGGTCCAGGCCGTGGGAGGCCAGCTTGGTCTTGCCGGCTTCCATCGGGCCGCCGGAGACGAAGATCACCGGGATGTTCAGGCGCAGGGAGGCCATCAGCATGCCGGGGGTGATCTTGTCGCAGTTGGAGATGCACACGATGGCGTCGGCGCAGTGGGCATTGACCATGTATTCCACGGAGTCGGCGATGATCTCGCGGCTCGGCAGGGAATACAGCATGCCGTCATGGCCCATGGCGATACCGTCGTCCACGGCGATGGTGTTGAATTCTTTGGCGACACCGCCAGCGCGTTCGATCTCGCGGGCGACCAGCTGGCCCAGGTCCTTGAGGTGGACGTGGCCGGGTACGAATTGGGTGAACGAGTTGGCAATCGCGATGATCGGCTTCTTGAAGTCGTCATCTTTCATCCCCGTGGCACGCCACAGTGCGCGGGCGCCGGCCATGTTGCGGCCGTGGGTGGATGTTTTCGAGCGGTAATCTGGCATGGAGCACTCCGGGCGGCTAATCGGTATCAAAAGGGAGTGAGCTTCTATTGACCTCTGGAACACCCGAAAAATGGCACTGGTGTCCGGAAGTTGCCGCAAACGTTACGGGATCGCCGTGCGCATTGGCCTTGAGCTCATAAACCCGCCGGGGGATGACTGGCGATGAATAGGGCCGATTCTACACCGTCTTCCTGTAGGAGCGAGCTTGCTCGCGAAAATCGCCAACGATGACGCAGCGCTGTCAATTAGCCCGAGTCGTCTATACGTTTTTCGCGAGCAAGCTCGCTCCTACAACCAGCTTGCGTCCCACAGCGGATATTGGCCTATATGCTCCACCAAACCCGCTCGCAAGGGGTTTGCCACGATATAACGGGCCATAGCCTTCATGTCATCCTCTCGGCGCAGTGCCTGATCAAAGTAACCTTTTTGCCAAATAGTCCCGAATGAATGCCTCGTCTGGTTGATGGCACGGGCACTTCGTGACTTGGTGATTCGCATCAGCCTCGGCAGATCGCCGTTATGCAATTGCACCAGCCAGTGGAAATGGTCTGGCATGACTACCCAGGCCAAAGACGTTGCCTCGCCTTCTTCCTGAGCTTTTTTGAATTGGCTGACGAGCAGGCGCCCGATACGCCAATCCTTGAAGATCGGCTGGCGTTGGTGAGTTACGGCGGTAAGCAGATAAATCCTGTCCGTCTCGGAATAGCGCCCGGTACGGAGCCGATGTGCGTTTTGCTGGGTGGACATTCCTTCGTCCTCTTCTGTGATTGGAAGAGAAACGTTAGAAGACCAACTGTTCACTGGCGCCCAGACAGTACTTCTGAATATGTCCCAACTCACTGTAGGAGCGAGCTTGCTCGCGAAAATCCTCAACGATAACGCAGTGCTATCAGGTAGCCCGCGTTGCCTATGAGTTCTTCGCGAGCAAGCTCGCTCCTACAAGTGCGCTGGTGTTAATCAGCTATTGGGCAACAACCGGCACGTAATGCTCTTGATATACCGCGTCTCTGCAATCGCAGGGTGCACCGGATGGTCCGGGCCCTGGCCGCCGCGTTCGAGCATCTGGATATTGCGGTCCAGGTGACGGGCGCTGGTCAGCAGGATGTTTTGCAGGTCGTCTTCCGGCAGGTGCATGGAGCACGAGGCGCTGACGAGGATGCCGTCCTTGCTGAGCAGGCGCATGGCTTGCTCGTTCAGGCGACGGTAGGCGCCTTCGCCGTTTTTCATGTCTTTTTTGCGTTTGATGAAGGCCGGTGGGTCGGCGACGATCACGTCGAAGCGTTCTTCGCTGGCTTTCAGTTCTTTCAAGGCTTCAAACACGTCGCCTTCGATGCAGGTCATTTTCTCGGCAACGCCGTTCAGTGCAGCGTTGCGCTCCACGCCGTCGAGGGCGAAGGCGGAGGCGTCGACGCAGAACACTTCACTGGCGCCGAAGGCCGCCGCCTGCACGCCCCAGCCGCCGATGTAGCTGTACAGGTCGAGCACGCGTTTGCCTTTGGCATACGGGGCCAGGCGCGCACGGTTCATGCGGTGGTCGTAGAACCAGCCGGTTTTCTGGCCCTGGATCACCGGGGCTTCGAATTTCACGCCGTTTTCCTCCAGCGCCACCCACTCCGGCACCAGGCCGAATACGGTTTCGACGTAGCGGTTGAGGCCTTCGGCGTCGCGGGCGGCGGAGTCGTTCTTGAACAGAATGCCGCTCGGCTTGAGCACCTGGGTCAGGGCGGCGATCACGTCTTCTTTATGGGCTTCCATGGTCGCCGAAGCGATCTGCACCACCAGGATGTCGCCGAAACGGTCGACTACAAGGCCTGGCAACAGGTCGGAATCGCCGTAGACCAGGCGATAGAACGGCTTGTCGAACAGGCGGTCACGCAGGGACAGGGCGACGTTCAGGCGGTGCACCAGCAGCGACTTGTCCAGCGGCAACTTGATGTCGCGCGACAGCAGGCGCGCGCAGATCAGGTTGTTCGGGCTCATGGCCACGATGCCCAGGGTCTTGCCGCCGGCCGCTTCCAGGATAGCCTGGTCGCCTGCCTGGAAGCCGTGGAGTGGGGTGGCGGCCACGTCGATTTCGTTGCTGTAGACCCACAGGTGGCCGTTGCGCAAACGACGATCGGCGTTGGCTTTGAGACGCAGGCTTGGCAGGGACATGACGTCGCTCCGGAAAAAAGAGCGGGAGTATACCCCTGTGGGAGCGGGCTTGCTCGCGAAAGCGGTGTGTCAGGCGATGCATCCGCCGACTGGTATACCGCTTTCGCGAGCAAGCCCGCTCCCACCTTTGATCCCATTTCAGTTCGGGTTTTTGAGGTGTCGGTCAGGTTCCCATAGGGGGTAGAATCGCCCCCTAGTCCAGAGTAAGTACTTATGTCCCAAGAGCTATCCGCCGAACAGATCCAACAGGCCCTGCAAGGCATCAGTGTGCCGCCCCAACCGCAGATCATGGTGGATCTGCAGATGGAGCAATACATGCCCGACCCGGACCTGGAAGTGATTGCCCGGCTGATCGCCCAGGACCCGGGCCTGTCCGGCGCGTTGCTGAAGATCGTCAACTCGTCGTACTTCGGTCTGAGCAACAAGATCGCGTCGATCCAGCGCGCGGTTAACCTGTTGGGCAGCCGTTCGATCATCAACCTGATCAACGCGCTGTCGATCAAAGGCGAGATGAGCGACGACACCATCGTCACCCTCAACCGCTTCTGGGACACCGCCCAGGATGTGGCCATGACCTGCCTCACCCTGGCCAAGCGCACCGGCTCCCAAGCAGTGGACGAGGCCTACGCCCTGGGCCTGTTCCACGATTGCGGCGTGCCGCTGATGCTCAAGCGCTTCCCCAACTACATGGCGGTGCTGGAAGAGGCTTACGCCAATGCCGGTACCGACTGCCGCGTGGTCGATACCGAGAACAACGCGTTCAACACCAACCACGCCGTGGTGGGTTACTACACGGCCAAGTCCTGGCGCCTGCCGGAGCATGTGACCGACGCGATTGCCAACCACCACAACGCCTTGGCGGTGTTCAGCGATGAGTCGTCACGTAACCCGCAGCTTAAAAACCTGCTGGCGATCCTGAAAATGGCCGAGCACATCTGTTCGTCCTACCGTGTGCTGGGGAACCAGGCCGTGGACCATGAATGGAACGCCATCGGCCCGCTGGTGCTGGACTACGTGGGCCTGTCGGACTACGACTTTGAAAGCATGAAGCTGTCGATCCGCGAACTGGGCACCCACTGACCCTTCTTCCAAGAGGTACGCATGCCTGAGTTACCCGAAGTCGAAACCACCCGTCGAGGGATTGCGCCGCACCTGGAAGGCCAACGCGTCAGCCGCGTGGTGGTGCGTGAGCGGCGCCTGCGCTGGCCGATCCCGGAAGATCTGGATGTGCGCCTGTCCGGGCAGCGCATCGTGCTGGTGGAGCGGCGGGCCAAGTACCTGTTGATCAATGCCGAAGTGGGTACGTTGATCAGCCATTTGGGCATGTCGGGCAACCTGCGGCTGGTGGAGGCCGGGTTGCCAGCGCTCAAGCATGAGCATGTGGATATCGAGCTGGAGTCAGGTTTGGCCCTGCGTTACACCGATCCACGGCGTTTCGGCGCGATGCTCTGGAGCCAAGACCCGCATAACCACGAACTGCTGCTGCGCCTGGGTCCGGAACCGTTGACCGACCTGTTCGATGGCGAGCGGTTATTCAAGCTGTCGCGCGGTAAGTCGATGGCGGTGAAGCCGTTCATCATGGACAACGCGGTGGTGGTGGGAGTGGGCAATATCTACGCGACCGAAGCGCTGTTTGCGGCGGGGATTGATCCGCGTCGTGCGGCGGGCGGGATTTCCAGGGCGCGTTATTTGAAGCTGGCGATTGAGATCAAGCGCGTGCTGGCTGCTGCGATTGAGCGGGGCGGCACTACGTTGCGGGACTTTATCGGTGGCGATGGGCAGCCGGGGTATTTCCAGCAGGAGCTGTTCGTCTACGGCCGAGGCGGCGAGGGCTGCAAGGTGTGCGGGACTGAGCTGCGCAATGTGGTGCTGGGGCAGCGGGCGAGTGTGTTTTGCCCAAGGTGCCAGAGCTGATTGCTGGGTGAAGGCTGAGATTGCTATCGGGGGCTTGCCCCCGATGAGGCCCTTAAGCCTTACCAGTAATCTTGCGGTACTTATCCATCAACTGCTCTTCCGTCTCCGGATGCGCTTCATCCAACGGAATGCAATCCACCGGGCATACCTGCTGGCACTGGGGTTCGTCATAGTGGCCGACACACTGCGTGCACAGGTTAGGGTCGATCACGTAGATCTCTTCACCTTGGGAAATAGCAGCGTTCGGGCACTCGGGTTCGCAGACGTCGCAATTGATGCAATCGTCGGTGATGATCAGGGACATGGAAACTCCTGCCAGGGCTGTCAGCCAGGGCATCTGAAAACTAATGCGCGCAATTGTGCCGTATTGGCGCCCGCAGTGCGAGCTTGTGGCAAACCCAGGCGACGATCGCAGTCTCTGTGGCGAGGGAGCTTGCTCCCGCTGGAGTGCAAAGCGCTCCCAAGATTTTGGGGCCGCTTCGCAGCCCAGCGGGAGCAAGCTCCCTCGCCACAGCAAGCGCCCTCACTACAATGAGGCTTACTTCTTGAAGCGCAGCGTCAGGGCATCGGCCACGGCTGGGTGCACGAACTTGGTAATATCCCCGCCCAAAGCGGCGATTTCACGGACTAACGTCGAGGAAATGAACGAATAACGCTCTGACGGGGTGAGAAACAGGCTCTCCACGTCCGGCGCCAGTTGGCGGTTCATGTTGGCCAGCTGGAATTCGTATTCGAAGTCTGACACCGCACGCAGGCCACGCAGGAACACATTCGCGTTCTGCTCCTTGGCAAAGTGCGCAAGCAATGTGGAAAAGCCCACCACTTCCACGTTGGGCAGGTGCTTAGTGACCTCACGCGCCAGCTCCACGCGCTGTTCCAGGGGAAACAGCGGGTTTTTCTTGGGGCTGGCCGCGACCGCGATGATCACATGGTCGAACAAGCGAGAGGCGCGTTCGACCAGATCGCCATGGCCTTTGGTAATCGGGTCGAAGGTACCTGGGTACAACACTCGGTTCATCGCGTCGTCCTGGCGGAGTCCGTTGGGGAACCGGATGGTATCGCAGCCATCCCGGTCGGCCAAGTCAACTTACGCAGAAGAAAGCAGTATAGACATCGCGAATACCGTGTTTTTCACGCTGTTCTCAGACGTTCGGCCAAAGCTGTCGCCAGTTGGGCGGTCAATCCATACACCGATAATTGTGGATTGGCCCCAATGCTGGTGGGGAATAGCGAGCCATCGTGGATCGACAGGTTGCGCAGCTGGTGATGGCGGCCGAGGCTGTCGGCCACTGCGTTTTTCGGGTCTTCACCCATGGCGCAACCGCCCATCACATGGGCGCTACCCAGGCAGGTGCGATGCAGCTCCAGGTTCAGGCCTTCAATCATCGTGCGCGCCTCCCCCAGGGTTTTTACGTAGCGCGCATCGTGGTGCAGCGGCTTGACCGACTTGGCGCCCGCCGCGAACTGGATCTCGGCCATGCTGTGGAATGCGCGGCGCAGGCCGTCCCAGGCGTAGTCCGACATCTGGTAGTCGAGCACCGGTGTGCCGTCGCCGCGCAAACCGACCGTGCCGCCAGGGCTGTCGGGGTGGAAACCGTCCCGCAACAGAGCCAGCATTGCGTGGGTGTTGGGCAGTTGGCTCATGTCCAGGGCGTTCTGTTCGCCATAGCCACCGAGCAAGGTGCTGGCCAATGCGGGATGTAAGGGGGGAGCCTCCAGCTTGTACGACATTTTGCCGGTGGTGCCGTCCTGCCACTGGAAATGATCGGAATAGATCGACTGCGGCGCGCCGTAGAACGGGTTGATCACCTCGTCGAACAGGCCCGCCGAAAAATTCACCAAATGCAGGAAGGTGCGCTTGCCCACCCGTGAATGCGGGTCGGGCGCGTCCGAGCGCATCAGCAGCGCCGGGCTGTTGATGCCGCCGCCGGAGAGTACGTAGTGCTTGGCCTTGACCGTGATCTTGCGGCCGGTGGGGGCCACGCACAGCGCGTCCATGGCCACGCATTCCAGGCTGCTGATGCTGTCGCCTTTGTAAATGAGGCGTTCGGCGCGGGCCAAATATAGCAGTTCGCCGCCTTTTTCCAGGGTGGACGGGATGGTCGTCACCAGCATCGACTGCTTGGCGTTGACCGGGCAACCCATCCCGCAATAGCCCAGGTTGAAGCAGCCGCGCACGTTGCGCGGTATCACGTGCCAGCTGTAACCGAGCTGTTCGCAGCCCTTGCGGATCACATCATTGTTGGGGTTCGGCGGCATGGCCCAAGGCGCGATGCCCAGGCGCTGTTCCATTTTTTCGAACCAGGGCGCCATCTCGGCGCTGCTGTGGCCCTTGACCGAATATTCGCTGGCCCAGTGGGCAAGGGTGGCGTCGGGCGTGCGAAAACTCGATGTCCAGTTGATCAGTGTCGTACCGCCCACGGCTCGGCCTTGCAGGATGGTGATTGCGCCGTCCTTGCTCATGCGGCCGATGCCCTCTTGGTACAGGCTGGTGTAGGCCTCGTCCTCCAATAGCTTGAAATCGCTGCTGGTCTTGAGAGGGCCTTCTTCGATCAACAGCACCTTGTAACCGGCAGCACTGAGGATTTCGGCGGTGGTGCCTCCGCCGGCGCCGCTGCCGATAATGGCCACGTCAGCTTCCAGGGTCAGGTCGCTGTCGAGGGCGGCGCCATTGTGGGTTTTCCAGCCGCGTGCGAGGCCTTCACGGAATAGATCGGGTACGGGCATAGGTGTGCACTCTTGTTGTTATAGGTATGCAAGGTGGGAAGGGCTAGATCTTGGGTGGGCCTGGATAGCCGCAATGCACCCAAGCCGCCGGCTGGAAATACCACGCCATGATCACCAACTTGAGCAGCGAGCCCTGGCCCATGCGCAAGAGGTTCAGGTAGCTGTTTTCCCAGCGGTGCAGGAAGTTGCGGATTTGCTCGGCGCTGGCGTTCTCCCAACTGCCCCAGATACCGGTCAACGGCCCACGGGTGATGCCCATGCCCAATACGTCGAACAGTTGCTGGGTGAGCTTGAACATCTCCGGCGACAGGCGTTGCAGGCTGAAATCCAGCTGTTTGAGCGTGTCTTCAATCCGGCCGGCCACTTCCTGGGCGCTGGCCGCGCCTTCCAGTAGCACCGGGATCACCGCCCGCAAAAATGGCAGGTCGCTGCTGCGCAGCATCACGAAGCCACTGGCGGGCGTGCTGTTGGAGCAGCCGCTGAGGCTGGCGCCAAGCCCGGCGGTGGCCAGGAAGGCGCTGGCGCACAGGCCGATTTTCAAGACGCCGCGCCGTGACAGCGCGGGTGTATCAGTCAGGCTGGGGTTCATTGTTTTTATTGTCCCGAGATTGGTGATATCAACGAATAAACAGCTTTTGGATCAGTTTCTGGATCGACTTTCCATAGGGCGGGTAGATCAACTTCGCCGCGTTCAAGCGCTGTTTCACCAGCACTCCCTTGGCTTTGCTGAACGTGAGGAAGCCTTCATGCCCGTGGTAGTGGCCCATGCCCGAAGGGCCGATGCCGCCAAACGGCATGTCGTCTTGGGCCACATGCAGCAGCGTGTCGTTGAGGCACACGCCGCCCGAGTGGGTTTCGTGCAGCACGCGGTTCTGTTCGCCCTTGTTGTAGCCGAAGTAGTAAAGGGCCAGCGGGCGAGGGCGTTGGTTGATGTAGGCAAACGCCTGGTCAATGCCGCGATAGGGCACGATGGGTAGCACCGGGCCGAAGATTTCATCCTGCATCACGGTCATGTCATCGCTGACATTCAGCAGCAGGCTATGAGCCATGCGCCGGGCCTGGCCCTGGTCGTACAGCGGGACCAGGGTAGCGCCTTTGTCGGTGGCGTCCTTTACGTAGGCGTTGAGCCGGGCCAGTTGCCGTTCGTTGATGATGGCGGTGTAGTCCGGGTTATCGTTGAGGGTCGGATAAAAACCACGAACCGCTTCGGTGTAGGCCTTAACGAAACCGTCCACGCGATCTTCGGGCACCAACACGTAATCCGGAGCCACACAGGTCTGCCCAGCGTTCAATGCTTTACCGAAGGCGATGCGTTCGGCAGCGTCCTTGAGCGGCACATCGGCAGATACGATGGCCGGCGACTTGCCGCCCAGCTCCAGCGTGACCGGCGTCAGGTGCTCGGCTGCGGCGCGCATCACATGCTTGCCAATACTGGTAGCGCCGGTGAACAGCAGGTGGTCGAAGCGCAGCTTGGAAAACGCCATGCCCACTTCGGCCTCGCCCAGCACCACGCATACCAAGTCTTCGGGGAAGATTTTCCCCAATAGTTTTTTAAGCAGTTCACCCGTAGCCGGGGTGGACTCGCTGAGCTTGAGCATCACCCGGTTACCCGCCGCCAAGGCACCGACCAACGGGCCGATGGCCAGATACAACGGGTAGTTCCACGGCACGATCACCCCCACCACGCCCAAGGGCTGGTAGATGACTTTGGCGGACGCCGGTTGAAAGGCGATGCCTACCGCGCGGCGGGAAGGTTTCATCCAGCCCTTGAGGTGTTTGCTGGCGTAGTGAATGCCATGCAGGCTGGGCATCAGTTCGGCGAACAGGGTTTCGTCTGCGCTGCGGTGGCTGAAATCCTGGCTGATGGCGTTGATCAACGCCTGGCGTTCGTCGCTGAGCATGTCGCGCAGGGCCTTGAGCCATTGCTGGCGTTGGGCCGCTGGCGGCATCGGGTTAGCCGCATAGGCGCGCTGTTGGGCGTCGAACAGGTGCTGGAGTTGTTCCAGGGCCTGGGAATCTTGCAGGTAGGCAACGTTGGCAGACATGGCGCAGTTCCCGATTGTTATAGGTCTGCGTCGATTTTTAGAGTCATTGCTCTAAATTGTCAAATAACATTGCAGCAACATGCAGATTTATCCGGGCTAGGATAGGCCGTAAGATGCCCCATCACGTGTACAGAAGCTGATTCCCTATGGCACCACGAGTAAAGACCAGCGAGCGCATTGTGCAAACCAGCCTGGAGCTTTTTAACCAGCAGGGCGAGCGCAGTGTGAGCACCAACCATATTGCCGCCCACATGGAAATTTCGCCGGGCAATCTGTACTACCACTTCCCCAACAAGCAGGCGATCATCGCCGTGCTGTTTCGTGAATACGAAGTGCTGGTGGACAGTTTCTTGCGACCGCCCGAGGGCCGCGCCGCCACCGTCCAGGACAAGCGTTTCTATCTGCAAGCCTTGCTGGCCGGGATGTGGCGCTACCGTTTCCTGCATCGCGACCTCGAACACCTGCTGGAGAGCGACCCGGAACTGGCCACCGGTTACCGGCGTTTTTCCCAGCGCTGCCTGATCCAGGGCAATGCCATTTACCGAGGGTTTGTCGATGCCGGCATCCTCAATATGGACCCCATCCAGACCGAAGCCCTGACCCTCAACGCGTGGATCATCCTCACGTCCTGGGTGCGGTTTTTGTGCACCACCAATGAAAACTCCGCCCATCTGAGCGCCGAGGCGATCAAGCGCGGGGTGTATCAGGTGTTGGTGTTGGAAGCGGGGTTTGTCACGCCCGAGGCCAAAGAGGCAGTGGATGCGCTATTCAAAGAGTTTTACGTGCCGCTGGACCAGGCACTGGAAGAAGTGAAGTAGGACCTTTCCCGAATCTGCCCGCAGGAGTCCGTCATGCCGCTTGCCCAACTGATCAGCCCCCAGCAATTGGCCGAGCGCCAACAGTCGCCCGGGCTGGTGATCCTGGATTGCCGTTTTGCCCTGGAAGACCCGGACTACGGGCGTTGCAGCTATGCCGAAGGGCATATCGAAGGTGCGCAATATGCCGACCTTGAGCGCCACCTCAGCGGGCCGGTGACCAAAGGTGTCACCGGCCGCCATCCATTGCCTGTGGCAGACACGTTGGTTCGCCAACTGCGCGCCTGGGGCATCAATGCCGACACCGACGTGGTGCTGTATGACGACGGCCCGGGTGCATTTGCCGCCCGGGCATGGTGGTTGCTGACCTGGTTGGGCAAGCGCGATGGCGTGTTTATCCTCGATGGCGGCCTCAAGGCCTGGCACACCGCTGGTTTCCCGTTGAGCCTGGATGCGCCGGTGATCGAGCCTGGCAGCTTCGCGGGAGCGCCGGACAATCACTTGCTGCTGGACGCCGAACACCTGCAAAAACGCCTGGGCCAGCCGGGCCTGACCCTGATCGATGCCCGCGCCCAGGCACGTTTTCGCGGTGAAGTGGAGCCGATCGACCCGGTTGCCGGGCATATTCCGGGGGCGCAGTGTGCGGCGTTTAACGAGAACCTTGGCAGTGATGGACGCTTCTTGCCGGCGGAGCAACTCAAGCAGCGCTTCGCCGCGCAACTGCAAGGCCGTTCGCCGGATGAACTGGTGGCGTACTGCGGGTCAGGGGTGACGGCGTGTCACAACTTGTTCGCTCTGAGTCTGGCGGGGTATCCGTTGGGTAAGTTGTATGCGGGGTCTTGGAGTGAGTGGATTACGGATCCACAGCGGACGATTGCCACTGGCGACTGAGTTGCTGGGCGTGTGAACCCAATCCAAATGTGGGAGCGGGCTTGCTCGCGAATGCGGTGTATCAGTCACACATCTATCGACTGACACCCTGCATTCGCGAGCAAGCCCGCTCCCACATTTTTTAACCGTGTTGTGTCAGCAGCCATTCGGGGATGCGGCGTTCGAGGTAGTAGCTAGGATGCTTGAGTGAGCCGTCCACAAACCCCACATGTCCACCTTTTTCGGTCAGCTCAAACTCCGTGCACGCCGACAGTTCGCTAGCCTCAGGCAAGCTATGGGCAAACACAAACGGATCATCCGCCGCCTGAATAATCAGCGTCGGCGTGCGAATCTCACCCAGGTAATACCGACTCGACGCGCGCCGATAATAATCCTCGGCACTCAAGAAACCATGCAACGGCGCCGTCACCCGCCCATCGAAATCCCAAAACGTGCGCATCTTTTCCAGCGAGCCCAGGGCCTCCAGGGTCTTAAGCCCGTCAGCTCGGCCATCCTGCAGAAAGCGACTCTGTTTGACGCGGATATACGCCAACATTTCACGCATGAAGTGCTTCTGATACACCCGCGAAAAGCCCAGCCCGATGCGGTCCGCGCATTGATCCAGGCGAAACGGTACCGACACCGCTGCTGCGCCCTGTAACCCTGAGTTCTCGCCGGTTTCACCCAAATGCTTGAGCAATACATTGCCCCCCAGCGAGTAACCCACCGCATACAGCGGCGCCAACGGTCGCTTGGCCCGTAGATGGGCAATCGCTGCCGCCAGGTCTTCACTGGCACCAGAGTGATAACTGCGCGCCAATAGGTTGGGTTCGCCGGAGCAACCGCGCCAGTTCAGCGCCGCGCTGGCCCAGCCTTGAGCGGCGAGGGCTTTTTGTAGGCCGGCCACATAGGGCGAGTTGGATGAGCCCGTCAGCCCGTGCAGCACCAGCACTAACGGCGCTTGCGCGTCGTGGGGGCCGTGCCAGTCGAGGTCGAGGAAGTCACCGTCGTCCAGCCACAGGCGTTCGCGCTGGCGTTCGATATGGGTAGTGGGACGCCACAGCGGCCCCCACAGCGTTTGAAGGTGGGGGTTGCCGAGGCCGAAGGCGGGGGTGAACAGGTGGTTGGAAGGTTTCATGGAATTCTCGGTGTTGTGGCGAGGGAGCTTGCTCCCGCTGGGCTGCGCAGCAGCCCCATCAAGAACACCGCATGTTTTCAATTAGAACACTGTTGACGGTTTTGGGGCCGCTACGCAGCCCAGCGGGAACAAGCTCCCTCGCCACAGGTTAGGCGGCGCTTTCGACCGAGCGCTGCCACAACGCGTAATACACCCGCCCGGACTTCTGCTCCCGGTGCAGGCGCCACGAGCCCGGTAGGCCCAGGGTGGATGGCGCGGTCTCGCTTTCAGTGTAGATCCACGAATCCGGCGCCAGCCATTGGCGCTCTTCCAGCAGTGCGCACACGGTGGGCAGCAAGTTCTGGTTGAACGGCGGGTCGAGGAACACCACGTCGTACTCGCTGGCCGGCTGGGTTTCCAGATAGCGCAGGGCATCGGCGGTTTGCACCTGGCCGTTGGTGCAGCGCAGGGTACCCAGGTGTTCCTTGAGGCTGGAAACGGCCACGTTGCTCGCATCCAGCGCCTGGGCTTGGGCCGCGCCACGGGACAGCGCCTCCAGGAACAACGCACCGCTGCCCGCGAACGGGTCCAGCACCTTGGCGCCGCCGATGTAAGGCGCGAGCCAGTTGAACAGGGTTTCACGCACGCGGTCTGGCGTCGGGCGCAGGCCCACGACATCGGGGAAGCTCAGCTTGCGGCTGCCCCATTCGCCGCCAATGATGCGCAGCTGGCCCACACCGTTATGCACGTTGTGGACGGGTTTTTTCGGGCGAGATGAACTGGCCATTAATGCTCCGGAACCCCGAGCGGCTGCTCGGCGGGTTTATCAGTGGGGGGCGGTAGTGGCTTTTGCGCAGTCGTCGGGCCGGCGGTCACGATGACCATCTTGTCGGCGCTCAAGTGTTTGTTCATTGCAGCCTTGACCTGCTCTACGGTCAGGGCCTGGGATTGTTTCATGAAATCTTCCAGATAGCTTAGCGGCAGGTTGTAGAAACCCATCGCCCCCAGCTGCCCGACGATAGCGGCGTTGCTCGCGGTGGACAGCGGGAAGCTGCCGGCCAGCTCGCGCTTGGCGTCATCCAGTTCCTTTTGGGTCGGGCCGGTCTTAAGGTAGTCGGCTACTACTTCTTCCACCAGGCGCAGGGTGCCGCCGCTCATTTCGGCGCGGGTCTGCAGGTTGATCATGAACGGGCCGCGCACCTGCATCGGTGAGAAACCGGAGTACACACCGTAGGTCAGGCCGCGTTTTTCCCGCACCTCGCTCATCAAGCGCGTGCCGAAGCCGCCACCGCCGAGGATCTGGTTACCCAGGGACAAGGCTGCGTAGTCCGGGTCGGCGCGGTCAATGCCCAGTTGGGCGAACAGCAAATGCGTTTGTTTGGACGGGAACTCGATATGGCTCAGGCCTGCCTTGGGCTCGGTCGGCTGGGCTATCTTCGCCAGGGCCGGGCCTTTAGGCAGCGAGGCAGACACCTTGGCGGTCATGGCTTCGGCTTCGGCGCGGGTCAAATCGCCCACCACGGCAATTGTCGCGTTACCGGCGGCATACGCCTTGGCGTGGAACCCTTGCAGCTGCGCCAGGCTGATCTTGGGAACGCTTTGCGGCGTGCCTTCGCTTGGGTGCGCGTAAGGGTGATCGCCGTACAGACGCTTGAACAGCTCAAGGCTGGCCAGCTTGGCCGGGTTTTGCTTCTGGTATTCGAAACCGGCGAGGATCTGGTTCTTGATCCGTGCCAGGGAGTCGGCGGGGAAGGTGGGTTTACCGATTACCTCGTCAAACAGCTTGAGGGCGGCGTCGCGCTTGTCGCTGTCGCTCAGGCTACGCAGGGACACCAGCGCCATGTCGCGGTAAGCGCCATTGCCAAAGTCTGCGCCCAGGCCTTCGAAGTCGCGGGCGATCTGGCTCACATCCTTGCCCGGCACGCCTTCGTTGAGCATGGCGTTGGTCATCAACGCCAGGCCCGGTACGTCGCCGTCCTGGCTGCTACCGGCGGCGAACAGGATGCGCATGTCGAACATCGGCAGCTCATGGGCTTCGACGAACAGTACCTTGGCGCCTTCGGCGGTGGTCCAGGTTTGCACGTCGAGCTTGCGGTTGGTTGGCGCCTTGCCGTCCAGTTCGGCCAAGGATTGCAGTTTGCTGGCCGATTGGGCTTTTTCCAGCGCCGGGCTGGCGACGGATTCGCTCGGGCGCAGGAAATACACAGCGCTGGTGGCGATCAAGGTGACGACCACCAGGCCTGGGAAAATCAGGCGGCTGCTTTTGCGATCACTCATGAGCGGTCTCCTGGGGCAGAACATGGGCGACGCTGAGACGTTCGCGGGTGAAATAGGTGCGCGCGGCCTTTTGGATATCTTCCGGGGTCACGCTTTGCAGGTCGGCAAGCTCGGTGTCCATCAGTTTCCAGGACAGGCCGACGGTTTCCAGCGAGCCGATGGCCGTGGCCTGGCTGGTGATGGAGTCACGCTGGTAGACCAGGCCGGCAATGACTTGGGCGCGGATGCGTTCCAGCTCTGCGGTGGTCGGTGGCTTGGCTTTGAGTTCATCCAGCAGGCGCCACAGGCCGGCTTCGGCTTGGGCAATGGTCTTTTTCTTCTGCTGGTTCGGCGTGGCCGAGAGGGTGAACAAGGTGTCACCACGGGTGTAGGCGTCGTAGTTGGTGGAGGCGGCGGAGACCAGCTCCTCACCCCGCTCCAGTTGCTCGGAGATACGGGCGCTGTAGCCGCCGTCCAGCAGGGCCGAAATCAACCGCAGTGCCTGGACTGAGCGCTTATCTTCAGCGGTGGCCAGGCCAGGCACGTTAAAGCCCAGGATCACACTCGGCAGTTGGGTCTGCACGCGCATGGTCAGCAGGCGTTCGCCGGGTTCGGCCAGTTCCATCGGGATCTTGGCCGGTGGCACGTCACGCTTGGCGATCGGGCCAAAGTAGCGCTGGGCCAGGGTTTTCACCTCGTCCGGGGTCACATCGCCCACTACCACCAGGGTGGCGTTGTTCGGCACGTACCAGGATTGGTACCAGTGGCGCAGTTCTTCGACCTTCATGCGATCCAGGTCAGCCATCCAGCCGATGGTTGGCGTGTGGTAGCCGCTGGCGGGGAAGGCCATGGCCTTGAAGCGCTCGTAGGCCTTGGACATCGGGTTGTCGTCGGTACGCAGGCGGCGTTCTTCTTTAATAACCTCGATTTCACGGCTGAACTCGTCGGCCGGCAGGCGCAGGCTGGCCATGCGGTCAGCTTCCAGCTCGAAGGCTACGCCCAGGCGATCACGGGCCAGCACTTGGTAGTAGGCGGTGTAATCGTCGCTGGTGAAGGCGTTTTCTTCGGCGCCCAGGTCACGCAGGATCAGCGAGGCTTCGCCTGGGCCGACCTTGGCGCTGCCCTTGAACATCATGTGTTCCAGGGCGTGGGACAAACCGGTCTGGCCTGGGGTTTCGTAGCTCGAACCGACCTTGTACCAGACCTGGGAAACCACCACCGGCGCGCGATGGTCTTCGCGCACGACCACCTTAAGGCCGTTATCCAGGGTGAACTCATGGGTGGGTTGTGGGTCGGCAGCCAAGGCTGAAAGAGGCAGACAAACTGTACTGAACAGCAGGCCTGCGGCACGGCGGGCTAGAGCATTCATTCGTTTTTAAACCTGTTGGGCTGCCCGCTTGGTCTTAGCGTCGGCGGGCGAGGAGGTGCTAGGATACTGATCCGACTTAGGGACGGCCACTGCGGCTGCCCTGTTAAGGCCCGATTTAGGCCTTACAAGATGTTGCGCATGAACGAGCTGGCTAAAAAACAGTCTGTTACGCATCGAATTTTATTTACCGACGCGCCTACTGGCGCGTCGCTACCTTGAGATAGCCGTCTCCATGTTTGGTTCCAACGACGACAAGAAGACCCCAGCCCCGGCTGGCGAGAAAAAAGGCCTGTTCGGATGGCTGCGCAAAAAGCCGCAGGAAACCGCCGACGAACAACCACAGGTTCAGCCCGAGCCGATCCCACAGCCCGTAGTCGAAGCCGAGCCGGTAGTTGAAGCCCCGGCGCCGGTGGTGCTGCCAATGGCTGAGCCGGTGTTGCAACCGGTGGTCGAGGCTGTGCCAGAGCCAGAGCACAAACCGTGGCCTGAGCTGCCGGTGGCCGAAGAGCCCGTGGCATTGGTTGAAGACGTTCAGTCTGAGCACGTCACACCGCCTATTCCGGTGGTGGTCGAAGCCGTTGCACCTGTGGTTGTCGAGCCTGAGCCCGTCGCGGTTGCCGTCGAAACCAGCAAAACCGGCTTCTTCGCCCGCCTCAAACAGGGTCTGAGCAAGACCAGCGCCAGCATCGGCGAAGGCATGGCCAGCCTGTTCCTCGGCAAGAAAGTCATCGATGACGAACTGCTGGAAGACATCGAAACCCGCCTGCTCACCGCTGACGTGGGCGTCGAAGCTACCGCCGTGATCATCCAGAGCCTGACCCAGAAGGTTGCGCGCAAACAGCTGACCGACGCCGATGCGCTGTACAAATCCCTGCAGGCCGAGTTGGCCGCCATGCTCAAGCCGGTGGAAGCACCGCTGGTGATCACTGCGAACAAGCCGTTCGTGATCCTAGTGGTCGGCGTCAACGGCGCTGGCAAGACCACCACCATCGGCAAGCTGGCCAAGAAACTGCAGTCCGAAGGCAAGAAAGTCATGCTGGCGGCTGGCGATACGTTCCGTGCCGCCGCCGTTGAGCAGCTGCAAGTGTGGGGCGAGCGCAACAAGATCCCGGTCATCGCCCAGCACACCGGCGCCGATTCCGCTTCGGTGATCTTCGACGCCGTGCAAGCCGCCAAGGCCCGTAACATCGATGTGCTGATCGCCGATACCGCTGGTCGCCTGCACACCAAAGACAATCTGATGGAAGAACTGAAAAAAGTGCGCCGCGTGATCGGCAAGCTCGACGCAGACGCTCCCCACGAAGTGCTGCTGGTGCTAGACGCCGGTACTGGCCAGAACGCAATCAGCCAAGCCAAGCAATTCAACCAGACGGTACAACTCACCGGCCTGGCATTGACTAAGCTCGACGGCACGGCCAAGGGCGGCGTGATCTTCGCCCTGGCCAAACAGTTCGGGTTGCCGATTCGTTATATCGGCGTGGGTGAAGGCATCGACGACCTGCGCACCTTTGAAGCCGAACCCTTTGTAGAAGCACTTTTCGCCGAGCGGGAGCGTTCATGATTCGATTCGAACAGGTCGGTAAACGCTATGCCAACGGGCATGTGGGATTGCATGAGCTGAGCTTTCGAGTGCGTCGCGGCGAATTTTTGTTTGTAACCGGCCACTCCGGCGCCGGTAAAAGCACCTTGTTGCGCCTGCTGCTGGCCATGGAACGCCCGACTACCGGCAAGCTGCTGCTGGCGGGCCAGGACCTGGCCACCATCAGCAATGCGCAGATTCCCTACCTGCGCCGCCAGATCGGCGTGGTGTTCCAGAACCACCAGTTGCTGTTCGATCGTACTGTGTTCAACAACATTGCCCTGCCGTTGCAGATTCTGGGGTTGTCCAAGGCCGAGATCGTCAAGCGCGTGGACTCGGCCCTGGAGCGCGTGGCGCTGTCGGATAAAACCGATTTGTACCCCGGCGACCTCTCCACCGGCCAGCAACAGCGCGTCGGTATTGCCCGCGCCATCGTGCACCGCCCGGCCTTGCTGCTGGCGGACGAACCCACCGGTAACCTCGACCCGCGTTTGGCGGCCGAGATCATGGGGGTGTTCGAAGACATCAACCGCCTGGGCACCAGCGTATTGATCGCCAGTCACGACCTGGCGCTGATCGCGCGCATGCGCCACCGCATGCTGACCCTGCAACGCGGCCGCCTGATCGGCGACGGGGAGGCCGGCGTATGAGTGCAACACGCAGCCCTAAAGTCTCCGAACGCGTGGCGCCGAAAGCCGCCGACCCGCAACCGCAGAAAAAGAAAAAACACGACGATGACGATGGCCCGGACTTCAGCACGCTGCTGCGCGCCTGGATCGAGAGCCACCGTGCCAGCCTGCTGGACAGCCTGCGTCGCCTGGGCAAGCAGCCGATTGGCAGCTTTTTCACCTGCCTGGTAATGGCCGTGGCCTTGAGTCTGCCGATGGGGTTGTCGCTGCTGCTCAATAATGTGGAGCGCCTGGGCGGTTCCTGGCAGCGCGCGGCGCAGATCTCCCTGTACCTGAACATCGACGCCAGCGCCAAGGACGGTGAGTCCCTGCGCGATGACATCAAGAACCTGCCGGGGGTGGCCGATGCCGAGTACATCAGCCGCGACCAGGCCCTTGAGGAGTTCCAGCAACAGTCCGGCCTGGGCGAGGCGCTCAAGGAGCTCCCGCAGAACCCGCTGCCCGGCGTGGTGCTGGTGACGCCAAACGAAGTGGACAAGCCAGCTCTGGAGGCGCTGCGACAAAAACTCGCAGAGATGCCCAAGGTGCAACAGGCGCAACTTGATCTAGTCTGGGTAGAGCGCCTGGCGGCGATCCTCAAGCTGGGCGACCGCTTTGTGTTCGGTTTGACGGTGCTGTTGGTGTCTGCATTACTTTTGGTGATAGGTAATACCATTCGTCTTCATATTGAAAACCGTCGCACCGAGATAGAAGTGATTAAACTGGTCGGCGGCACGGACAGCTACGTGCGTCGTCCTTTTCTGTACATGGGCGCGCTTTATGGCTTCGGTGCCGGGATTTTGTCCTGGGGCGTGCTGGCGTTTGGCCTGGACTGGCTGAACGACGCGGTTGTCGGGCTTGCCGGATTGTACGGCAGTGATTTCGCCCTGGCCGGCGTGCCGGTAGCCGATGGTCTGAGTCTCTTGCTTGGCGCTGTGTTGTTGGGGTATATCGGTGCTTGGATTGCGGTCGCTCGTCATTTACGTGAGCTGGCACCGAAGTAGTTAATGTCAGATTAATGTGGTTTCGTTTGTATTGACCGTATCAGTGGTTTAGGGAACTTGTCCTACGGTTTCCGGTCAATTTTCGCAGTGCTGAACTGCACGAGTTATGTAAGTCGGAGGTTTCGTATGACCACTTCTTTGCAACCTGCTTATGCTCTGGTCCCAGGTGCAAACCTGGAGGCGTATGTGCACACGGTCAACAGCATTCCATTGCTGACGCCCGAGCAGGAGCGTGAACTGGCCGAGAGTCTCTATTATGAGCAGGATTTGGGGGCGGCTCGGCAGATGGTGCTCGCCCACCTGCGTTTTGTTGTACATATCGCCCGTAGCTATAGCGGCTACGGCCTGGCCCAGGCAGACCTGATCCAGGAAGGCAACGTCGGCTTGATGAAAGCCGTGAAACGCTTCAACCCTGAGATGGGTGTGCGTTTGGTGTCGTTTGCCGTGCACTGGATCAAGGCGGAAATCCACGAGTTCATCCTGCGCAACTGGCGCATCGTGAAAGTGGCGACCACCAAGGCCCAGCGCAAGCTGTTCTTCAACCTGCGCAGCCAGAAAAAACGCCTGGCGTGGCTGAACAACGAGGAAGTCCACCGCGTGGCCGAAAGCCTCGGTGTGGAGCCTCGTGAAGTACGCGAAATGGAAAGCCGCCTGACCGGTCATGACATGGCCTTCGACCCAGCCGCCGAAGCGGATGACGACAGCGCCTTCCAATCGCCGGCCAACTACCTGGAAGACCACCGGTACGACCCGGCGCGTCAACTGGAGGATGCGGACTGGAGCGACAACTCCAACCACAACCTGCACGAAGCGCTGGAAGTGCTGGACGACCGCAGCCGTGACATCCTCTACCAGCGCTGGCTGGCGGAAGACAAAGCCACGCTGCACGACCTGGCGCAGAAGTACAACGTGTCGGCCGAGCGGATTCGTCAGCTTGAGAAAAGCGCGATGAACAAGCTGAAACTGTCGATCGCCGCCTAAAACGCTGCAAAAAGACAACAAAATGCCCCTATCGAGAGATCGGGGCATTTTTGTTTGCATTCGGAAACTTCAAAAAACTACTCGGTCCTCTGTGGGAGCTGGCTTGCCTGCGATGAGGCCCTGTCAGTCAGCCTCTTTGCAAGCTGTCACACCGCCATCGCAGGCAAGCCAGCTCCCACAGGTACTATGTTCTGTCAGTCGGACCAGGGGGCCTTGCGGGTGTTGTTCAGTTCGACCAGGTAGCCATCGCCGCCGAGTTGCCCCATCTGCTGGCGAATCCACGCCGCGCGCCGTGCCACATACGCCGTCGGGTGGCTGGCACTCCACACCCGCGGGTTGGGCAACACCGCCGCCAGGTAACTGGCCTGCTGGCGCGAAAGCCCCTTGGCGCTCACCCCAAAGTGATGCCGCGCCGCCGCTTCTGCGCCAAATACTCCTTCATCCCATTCCACGCTATTGAGGTACACCTCAAGAATCCGCTGCTTGGGCCACAGTATCTCGATCAACCCGGTGAACCAGGCTTCCAGCCCTTTGCGCAGATAACTGCGGCCGGACCACAGGAACAGGTTCTTCGACACCTGCTGGCTCAGCGTGCTGGCGCCGCGAATCGAACCACCGCGCTCGTTGTGCAGGATTGCCGCCTGGATCGCGCCGAAATCAAAGCCCCAATGCTGGGGGAAACGCTGGTCTTCACCGGCCATCACCGCCACTTTCAGGTCGTCAGAGATCTCATCCCACGCCACCCAAGTGCGTTGCAGATCAATGGGCTCGCCGTCGAACCAGGATTCGACCTTGCGCTCCACCATCAGCGCCGTGAACGGCGGCGGCACGACACGAAATAGCAGCACCAGCAGCACACTGGCGATGGCAAACCATTTCACGACTTTGAGAAAACGCTTGAAGAGGAGACGCAGCATAGAGATGGCTTGGCCGAACCCGTTGAGCGGGCCATTATACAGACCCTGCCCCTTGCGTCTGACTGGAGTTCCTCATGCTGCGTGGCTTTCTGATGTTGGCTGCCTTTTTCGGCTTCACCGGTGTCGCCCTTGGCGCCTTCGCCGCCCATGGCCTGAAAAACCGCCTGAGCGCCGAATACCTGGCGATTTTCCACACCGGTGTCACCTACCAACTGGTACACACCCTGGCCCTGTTCGGCGTGGCGCTGCTGGCGGCGCACCTGCCGGGTCGCCTGGTCACCTGGGCGGGCGTTTCGTTTGTGATCGGTATCCTGTTGTTCTCCGGCAGCCTGTATGTGCTGACCATGGCTGGTATCAGCAAGCTCGGCATCATCACGCCGTTTGGCGGGCTGGCGTTCTTGCTCGGCTGGTTCTTCCTGGGGCTGGCCGCATGGCGCTTGCAGACGATCTGACCGAGGGACTTGGGTCATCAACCGGGATCGGGCTAGAATGCCGACCCCTAAAAACGATGGCGGCCCGTGGCATGCGCATTCAGTTGAACGGCGAATCCTTTGAACTGCCCGACGGTGAAACCGTTGCGGCCCTGTTGACCCGTCTGGACCTCACCGGGCGCCGTGTCGCAGTGGAACTCAACCTGGATATCGTCCCGCGTAGCCTGCACGCCGAGACCGCGCTCACCGAAGGTGACCAGGTCGAAGTGGTCCACGCCATTGGCGGCGGCTAGTCGCGCAGCTGTCTGAATTCTGCAGAACCTCACCCCATTTCGAGGATTTCCCATGAGCATCGTTCGTAGCGACAAGCCCTTCGTCCTGGCCGGTCGTACCTACCAGTCCCGTCTGCTGGTCGGCACCGGCAAGTACCGCGACATGGAAGAAACCCGCCTGGCCATCGAAGCCTCGGGCGCCGAAATCGTCACCTTCGCCGTGCGCCGCACCAACCTGGGCCAGATCGAAGGCGAGCCGAACCTGCTCGAAGTACTGTCGCCGGATCGCTACACCTTCCTGCCCAACACCGCTGGCTGCTACGACGCCATCGAAGCCGTGCGCACCTGCCGCCTGGCCCGTGAGCTGCTCGACGGCCACAACCTGGTGAAGCTGGAAGTGCTGGCCGACCAGAAAACCCTGTTCCCCAACGTGATCGAAACCCTCAAGGCCGCCGAAACCCTGGTCAAGGAAGGCTTCGACGTGATGGTCTACACCAGCGATGACCCGATCATCGCCCGCCAACTGGCCGAAATCGGCTGCATCGCCGTGATGCCGCTGGCCGGTCTGATCGGTTCCGGCCTGGGTATCTGCAATCCGTACAACCTGCAGATCATCCTTGAAGAAGCCAAGATCCCGGTGCTGGTGGATGCGGGCGTGGGCACGGCCTCCGACGCGACCATCGCCATGGAGCTGGGTTGTGACGCGGTGCTGATGAACTCGGCCATCGCCCACGCCCAGCAACCGGTCATGATGGCCCAAGCCATGCAACACGCGATCGTCGCGGGCCGCCTGGCCTACCTTGCCGGGCGCATGCCGAAAAAACTCTACGCCAGCGCCTCCTCGCCGCTGGATGGTCTGATCAAGTAAGAGCCATTGATGACTGAATCAAACGAAACGCCGAACACCCTGGAAGAAGGCGACGAGTCCAAGCACCGCCGCATCAAGAGTTTTGTGATGCGCGCCGGTCGCATGACCGAAGGCCAGCAAAAAGGCCTGGAACAAGGCACGCCGCTGTTCGTATTGCCCCTGGCCGATGCGCCGGTGGACTACGACCAGGTGTTCGGCCGTTCGGCCCCGCGTTCCCTGGAAATCGGTTTCGGCATGGGCCACTCCCTGCTGGAAATGGCCGCCGCCTCGCCAGAGCAAGACTTTATCGGCGTTGAAGTGCACCGCCCAGGCGTGGGCGCGCTGCTCAATGGCGTGCTGACCCAAGGCCTGACCAACCTGCGGGTGTATGACTGCGACGCGATCGAAGTGCTCAACCGCTGCATCGCAGACAACAGCCTTGACCGCTTGATGCTGTTCTTCCCGGACCCATGGCACAAATCCCGTCACCACAAGCGCCGCATCGTCCAGGCTTCCTTCGCCGAACTGGTACGCAGCAAGCTGAAAGTGGGCGGTATCCTGCACATGGCCACCGACTGGGAACCGTACGCGGAATACATGCTGGAAGTGATGAATGTCGCCCCTGGCTATCGCAACATCGCCGAAGACGGCAAATGTGTGCCACGCCCGGCCGAGCGGCCGATCACCAAGTTCGAACGTCGTGGTGAGCGACTCGGGCATGGTGTGTGGGATTTGAAGTTCGAAAAACTGGATTAACCCGCTACGCATCTACGGCGGTGGAGCAGGCCTGCTTCACCGCCGTTTCGTTTCTACTTGTAAAGGAATACAAGGGTTGAAAGTTACGTTCCCCTGTCTGTTGTTGCTGAGCCTGCTGTCTTCGACAGTCTGGGCCACCCCTGCTTCCTCCCTTCCGATACCTTCCCCCGACGACTACTTTGAGCGCGCCCAGAACAGGGCAGAGCAACTCAAAACACAATTCGACGAGTACGTGGCGCTGGAGGCCAGCGGTAAGTTGGACACCAAGGCCCTGCCTGAGTTATTGAAGGGTGTGGAAGGCGACATGGCCGCAATGCAGCACGACTTAAAAATGGCCGCCGAAGGTGGGCACGTCGTCGCCACATATATGCTGGCCAATATGCAAAGCCGGTTCGGGATGGGGGACGAACAGCGCAAGCAGGTGTGCGAGCCCATGCACAAAGCAATGGACAAAGGACTTCTGGCGGCAGCGGTGGGTTATTACTATCAGTGCGACCAGACTTACATGCGTTTTGATTTTCTTGACCCAGGCCACGTGAAGTATCTGGAAGATCTTAAGCAGATGCTTTTGCGCGTAGATGGGTTCAAGGACTTTTACCCTTTGTATACACAGCGCTCGTTGTGTTTCGAGGGCGATCCCCGGGCTGAGATCAAGGAGCAAAGAACCTTGGGCAACATGCAGGCGCGGGCCAGTGCGCGGATGTTGACCTATGACCAGTACCGGGCGGATGCCTACTACATATTGGCAGCGACGCGGATGAACGAAAAAGGCATGCCGGACAGCCTTAACCTGACCTACCTGAACCAAGCCTTCGAGCTGGGTTGTAAAGACCCGATGACGCTCAAAGCGTATTACGAAAAGGCGTTTGGAGGGCAGGTGGCCCAGTAGCGTTGTTTCGTTCCTCGACGGTAGCGAGCGCCCCAATCAACGCCAGCCTGGAATGCGGTCAAAAATGTGGGAGCGGGCTTGCTCGCGAATGCGGTGGATCAGTCGACATCTTCAGTGACTGAAAGTCCGCATTCGCGAGCAAGCCCGCTCCCACATTTGTATCTATGTTGGATTTGAGATCAGCGGCGGTCTGCTACTACGCCAATCAGTACCAGTACAACCACCAACACTGGCGCCAAGCTGTAGTTATTGAACTGGCTCAACCCCCGCACAATCCACGGCGTGGCGTAGATTAACGCCGCACCGCTGCCGATCATGCACAGCAACGCCATCAACGGTACGCGCAACGCACCGGCAACGCTGCCCAGGCGGGCTTCGACCCAGCCCTTGATGTCGGCGCCAAACAGCACCAGCAAACAGCCCACCAGGGCCAGGGAGATTTCCGACAGGTTGCTACGGCTCCAGCGGGATACGGTGGCGAGCAGGTCGAGTACCAAATCCATTCGATTTCCTTAGAGCGATCAGCTCAAAAACTTCTGCAACAGGTCATTGAGGAAGAGTTGCCCGCGGTCGGTCGCCGCCAGGCGTGACGGTTCGACCTGCATTAAGCCACTTTGTTCTGCCTCGCGACGGCCTTCATCCAGGCTCGCCAGGTCCAGGCCGGTACGTTCGGCGTACAGCCTGGCTTCGACGCCTTCAGTAAGGCGCAAGGCGTTCATCAGGAACTCGAACGGCAGCTCTTCGTTGGTCAGTTCCTTCGCGCCGGCCTGGAAGTTTTTCGCCGGGTTGAGGTAGTCCTTCGGTGCGCGGGTCTTCCAGGTGCGCACAATGCGCCCATCCGGGTGGCTGAGCTTACCGTGGGCGCCGGCGCCGATGCCGATAAAGTCGCCAAAGCTCCAGTAGTTCAGGTTATGCCGCGCCGGGCGACCGGGTTGGGCATAGGCCGACACTTCGTATTGCGCGTAACCATGCTCGGCCAACAGTGCCTGGCCGGCTTCCTGGATGTCCCACAGGGTGTCGTCTTCCGGCAACGCAGGCGGCTGGTTCCAGAACACCGTGTTGGGTTCCAGGGTGAGCTGATACCACGACAAATGCGTCGGTTTCAGCGCGATCGCCTGGCGTAGATCACTTAAAGCATCGTCCAGGGACTGGTTGGGCAAACCGTGCATCAGGTCCAGGTTAAAGTTATCGAACCCGGCCTGGCGCGCCATGCCCGCCGCGCGTACGGCCTCATCGCCATTGTGGATACGCCCCAGGGCCTCAAGCTTTTCCTTCTGGAAGCTCTGGATGCCAATGGACAGGCGATTAATCCCCAGCTTGCGGTACGCCACGAACTTCTCTTGTTCGAAGGTTCCGGGGTTGGCTTCCAGGGTGATTTCGATATCACGGGCAAACGGAATACGTGCTTCCACGCCTGTCAGCAGGCGGCCCAGCGCCGCAGCGCTGAACAGACTCGGCGTGCCGCCACCAAAGAAGATCGAGCTCAGTTCGCGACCGTAAACATCGTGCAAATCCTGGTCGAGATCGGCGAGCAAGGCGTCCACATACTCCTCTTCCGGCAGCACTTTGCTGGCGGTGTGGGAGTTGAAGTCGCAATACGGGCATTTGCGCACGCACCACGGGATGTGGATATACAGCGCCAAGGGCGGCAGCAGGGGCAGGGCCGCCCGTGGAGTTTGCGCGCCGCCGTGGATCAGCGGCTGCGCAGAGGTGTTTTGGGTCATTTCAGGCTCAGGCGTTGGCGCAGCAAATCCATTGCGCGGGCGCGGTGGCTGATCTGGTTCTTGTCGGCCGGGCTCAGTTCGGCACTGGAGACATTGCGCTCCGGCACCCAGAACAGCGGGTCATAGCCAAACCCATGCTCGCCGCTGGCCGCGTGCAGGATGCGCCCATGCCACAGGCCTTCGCACAGGATCGGCAGCGGGTCATCGGCGTGGCGCACCAGGGCCAGCACGCAGACGAACTGTGCGCCGCGCTCTGAATCCGGCACGTCCTTGAGGGCTTCAAGCAGCTTGGCATTGTTGGCCGCGTCGCCTTTGCCATCGGCATAACGCGCCGAATAGATACCAGGGGCGCCGCCGAGGAAGTCCACTGCCAGCCCCGAGTCATCCGCCAACGCCGGCAGGCCGGAGAGGCGTGCAGCGTTGCGTGCCTTGAGGATCGCGTTCTCAACGAACGACAGGCCGGTCTCTTCCGGCTCTACCTGGCTGAACTCGCCAATGGAGCGCAGTTGCACGGACTCACCAAGCATGGCTTGCAGTTCTTTGAGTTTGCCGGCGTTATGGCTGGCCAGTACGAGTTGGGTGAGGTTCATCATTCGGCCGGGAAAAGTTCTTGGACAAAACTGAAACCGTGGGCCTTGCCGCCGGTTTCAACGTTGATGGTGAAGGTCTTGAATTCCTGCTGCGGCACCGAGTAGGGCGCCAGGTAGTTGGTCACGCCTTTTTCGGTGATCTGCTTGAAGGTCAGCACTTCACTCTTGCCGAGCGAGTCCTTGATGGTGCCGGTCACTTGCGCCACCACGGGCGTCACACCCTTGAACACCGATACGTTGATCAAGCCCTTGTTCTTGCTGCGTACCACACCCACCGCCTGAGCGGTTTCCGGTTGCAGGAAGCTGGAAGTAAAGGTGTTGTAGCGCACAGTGATATCGCCGAATTCCTTCGTACGATTAGGGTCGATAATGTCGGCAGCCATGGCGTTGGCGCCCAGCAGCGCAGTCAATAGAAAAACAGCCAAACGACTCATGAGCGTCCCTCTTGAAAATGATTAGACGGCAATCTTGTGGTCGGTCAGGCCCGGGCTACTGACCCGGTAAATACCGATTTCGCCCAACAGGTTGGGCCATAGTTTACTCGCCCAGCCGTGGCGGTGCTGTTGATCGACGGCAAGGCGGTTGATCACCTTGGCTTCACGCTCGCCACACAAGGCTTCGAAGTCTTCGAAGGTGCAGAAGTGGATGTTCGGCGTGTTGTACCAGGTGTACGGCAGGAAGTCCGACACCGGCATGCGGCCCTTGGTGGCCAGGTACCAGCGGCAGCGCCAGTGACCGAAGTTGGGGAAGGTGATGATGCATTGGCGGCCGACGCGCAGCATTTCGTCGAGGATGCGGTCCGGGTAGTGCACGGCTTGCAGGGCCTGGGTCATCACCACGATGTCGAAGCTGTTGCTGGCAAAGTTGCCCAGGCCCTTGTCCAGGTCCTGCTCGATCACGTTGATGCCCTTGGCCACGCACTGGGCGATGTTGTCCGGGTCGTTTTCCAGGCCATAGCCGGTGACTTGCTTGTTGTCCCGCAACCAGCTCAGCAGTTCGCCATCGCCGCAGCCCAGGTCGAGCACGCGGCTGCCGGCGGGGATCCATTCTTGGATGATGTCCAGGTCGGCTCTCATGGCGTTCTCACAATACGATTCGGTTCATGTAGTTGCTGAAGGCCTGCAAGTAGCGCGGGATCGGGATCAGGAAGGCATCGTGGCCTTGCGGAGCATCGATCTCCAGGTAGCAGACGTCTTTGCGTGCGGCCATCAGCGCATCCACCAGCTCACGGGAGCGGGCTGGCGAGAAGCGCCAGTCGGTGGTGAACGACATCACGCAGAACTTGGCGGTGGCACCTTCGAAGGTTTTTGCCAGGTCGTCGTCGTGGTTGGCGGCCGGGTCGAAGTAGTCCAAGGCCTTGGTCATCAGCAGGTAGGTGTTGGCGTCAAAACGCCCCGAGAACTCCTCACCCTGATAACGCAGGTAGCTTTCTACCTGGAATTCGACGCTGTGGAAGTCGTAGTTGAGCTTTTCGCTCTTGAGACCACGGCCGAATTTCTCGCCCATGGAATCATCGGACAGGTAGGTGATATGACCGACCATCCGCGCCAGCATCAGCCCGCGCTTGGGAATCACGCCCGCTTCCTGGAACGAACCGCCATGGAACTCGGGGTCGGTGAGGATCGCCTGGCGCGCCACTTCGTTGAAGGCGATGTTCTGCGCCGACAGCTTGGGGGCCGAGGCGATGGCCAGGCAATGGCGCACGCGGTCTGGATAGGTGATGGTCCATTGCAGCGCCTGCATGCCGCCCAGGCTGCCACCGATCACGGCGGCCCATTGCTGGATACCCAACAGGTCGGCGAGGCGGGCTTGGCTGTGCACCCAGTCTTCCACGGTCAGCACCGGGAAATCAGCGCCAAATGGCTTGCCGGTTTCCGGGTTGAGGCTGCTGGGGCCGGTAGAGCCGTTGCAGCCGCCGAGGTTGTTCAGGCTGACCACAAAGAACTTATTGGTATCGATGGGTTTGCCGGGGCCGATGCAACTGTCCCACCAGCCGGGTTTGCGATCATCGGCAGAGTGGAAGCCGGCCGCGTGATGATGGCCGGACAGGGCGTGGCAGATCAGTACGGCGTTGCTCGCCGTGGCGTTCAGTTGGCCGTAGGTTTCATAGATCAGGTCATAGGCAGGCAGCGAACGGCCACAGGCCAAGGCCAGGGGCTCGCTGAAGTGCGCCACTTGGGGCACGACCAGTCCAACAGAATCGGGGGGAAAGGCAGCTGGCATCGACCCTGCTCTCGTTTAAATGAGGCGTAAGTCTAAAGACCGCTGCACCTAGCGGCAAGCAAAGGCCGGAGGTTATCCGGCCCTTGCACCAAAGCCAGCCTTGAATCAGATCAGGCCGAACAGTTCTTTAGGCATGAATGCATAGAACGCCAGTCGCGGGATTACCCAGCTCTGCACCAACTGGATCGCGATAAACGCAAAGATCGGCGAGATATCCAGGCCACCCAGGTTAGGAATCAGACGGCGGAACGGCGCCAGTACCGGCTCGGTAATCTGGTACACCAGTTCGGCGCCCGGGCTGCGGCTGCCCGGTGCGACCCACGACAGGATCACGCTGATGATCATCGACCAGAAAATGATCTTCAAAAACAGCGAGAAGATGCCGATCAGCGCCCATGGCAACAGCAGCACGGTGAAGGCCTGGTAACCGTTGAGTGTCAGGATCACGGCGAACAGCAGGATCTGCAGCAACAGCGCCAATACCAGCGACGACATGTCCAAGCCAAACAGGCTCGGGATCACCCGGCGCAATGGCTTGAGCAACGGCTGGGTGGCCTTGACCACGAACTGGCACAGCGGGTTGTAGAAGTTGGCCCGCACCAGTTGCAGGATAAAGCGCATCAGCACGATCAGCAGGTAAAGGCTGCCCAGCGTCTGGATGATAAAGATAAGCGCGTCATTGATTCCGAGCATGTTTGATTCCTGAATAAGGGAAGGTTATTTGCCCAGCTGCTCGGCCATCTCGGCCGAACGATGTGCTGCGGCACCCAGTGCTTTTTCCACCAGGGCTTCAAAGCCCCCGGCCTGGAACGATTCGATAGCGGCTTGTGTGGTGCCACCTGGCGAGGTCACGCGACGGCGCAGCTCGGCGGCATCCACGTCGCTGGAAACCGCCATATGCGCGGCGCCCAGGGCAGTTTGTTCGGCCAGTTGCTTGGCGACCTCCTGAGGCAGGCCCAGCTTCACGCCGGCTGCGGTCATGGACTCGATCAGCAGGAAGAAATACGCCGGACCACTGCCGGACACGGCGGTGACCGCGTCCAGTTGCTGTTCCTGTTCCAGCCACAGGGCGATACCCACAGCAGACAGCAGTTCCTGGGCTTGGTCACGCTGGGCGGCGTTGACCTCGGCGGTTGCGAACAGACCGCTCACACCCTTGCGCAACAGCGACGGGGTATTGGGCATGCAGCGCACAATGGGCTGCGCGCCGAGCCAGCGGGTCATGCTCGCGCAGGTGATACCGGCAGCGATGGACACCACCAGTTGATGCGGTTGCAGGCTTGGACGCAGGCTTTCGCACACGGCTTTCATGGCCTGGGGTTTCACCGCTAGCACGATCACATCGACGCCCTGGATGGCCTCGGCGTTGTTGGCGAAGGTTTCAATGCCGTGCTCGGCACTGACGCGGGCACGGGTGTCGGCGCCCGGGTCGCTGGCACGGATCTGCGCGGCGTCCAGGCCTTTGGCCCGCAGGCCGCCGATCAGGCTGGCCGCCATGTTGCCGGCGCCGATAAAGGCAATACGCGTGTTGCTCATGACAGGTCCTTATTCAGTGAAAAGTCAGCCATTTCATGGCTGGCCGTAGTCGCGGGCACCAAACAGGGCGGCACCGATCCGCACCCAGGTGGCGCCTTGGGCGATGGCCGACTCAAGGTCGTGGCTCATGCCCATGGAAAGTGTGTCCAGCGGCAGGTTCAAGCTGGCTTGCAGCTCGCGCACTGTGGCGAATGCTGCATCTTGCGCGGCGCGATCTTCGGTCGGCTCGGGGATTGCCATCAGGCCACGCAGCTTCAAGCGCGGCAGGGCGCTGATGGCGTTGGCCAGGGCCGGCAGGTCGGCGGGCGTACAGCCGGACTTGCTGGCTTCGCCACTGACATTGACCTGGATGCAGATATTGAGCGGCGGCAGGTCAGCCGGGCGTTGTTCGGACAGGCGTTGTGCAATTTTGAGGCGGTCCACGGAATGCACCCAAGCGAAGTTCTCGGCGATAGCGCGCGTCTTGTTCGATTGAATGGGGCCGATGAAGTGCCAACTCAAGGGCAGGTCGGTTAATTCGGCCTGTTTGCCTAGGGCCTCCTGGAGATAGTTCTCGCCAAAATCCTGCATGCCGGCGGCATAGGCTTCGCGCACGGCTTGCGCGGGTTTGGTCTTGCTCACGGCCAGCAGGTGGATGCTGTTTGCGTCGCGCTGCACGGCGTCGGCCGCGGCGCGGATGCGCTGGCTAACCAGGCCGATGTTGTCTGCTATCGTCGACATTCAAGATGCGCCCGTGGATATGGAGTCCGCGGCATTCTACTGGAAATGGAAAGCCCTATGGATATCACTGAACTGCTCACTGTGTGCGTGCGCCGAGGCGCCTCCGACCTGCATCTGTCGGCGGGCCTGGCGCCGATGCTGCGGGTGGATGGCGAGGTCTGGCCACTGGATTGGCCGGTACTGTCGCCGCCCCAAGTGAAGGATTTGCTCAGTCCTTTACTGAACCAATACCAGCAAAAGGATTTCGAAACATCTCTTGAAACAGACTTTGCCTTCGAACTGCCCGGTGTCGCGCGGTTCCGCGCCAATGTGTTCCAGCAGGATCGCGGCATGGCGGCAGTGTTTCGCACCATTCCCAGCGACGTTCAGAGCCTGGAAGCGCTCGGGCTGGGTGAGGTGTTCCAGCGCATCGCCCAGTTGCCCCGGGGCCTGGTGCTGGTCACTGGGCCTACCGGCTCAGGCAAGTCCACCACGCTGGCGGCGATGATTGACTACCTCAACCAGCATCGACGCCAGCACATCCTTACCCTTGAAGACCCGATTGAATTTATCCACAGGCCAAAAAACGCGTTGATCAACCAGCGCCAAGTGCATCGCGACACCCATAGCTTTTCCACCGCCCTGCGTTCGGCGCTGCGGGAAGACCCGGACGTGATCCTGGTGGGCGAACTGCGCGACCTGGAAACCATCCGCCTGGCCCTGACCGCGGCTGAGACCGGGCACCTAGTGTTTGGCACCCTGCACACCAGTTCGGCGGCAAAGACGGTGGACAGGCTGGTGGACGTGTTCCCGGCAGGGGAAAAAGCCATGGTCCGCTCGATGTTGTCGGAGTCGTTGCAGGCGGTGGTGTCTCAGGTACTGGTGAAGAAGATTGGCGGTGGGCGCGTGGCGGCGCACGAGATCATGCTGGGCACGCCGGCGATCCGGAATTTGATCCGCGAGGACAAGGTGGCGCAGATGGTCTCGGCGATACAGACGGGTGGGGCGTTGGGGATGAAGACGTTGGATATGAGTTTGAAAGCGTTAGTCGGGGAGGGGGTGGTAAGCCGGGATGAGGCGCGGGAGAAGGCGAGGGTGCCTGCGGACATATGAGGTCTTACGGAAGGTGAAAATCAAATGTGGGAGCGGGGGGGGGGGGGGGGGGGGGGGGGGGGGGGGGGGGGGGGGGGGGGGGGGGGGGGGGGGGGGGGGGGGGGGGGGGGGGGGGGGGGGGGGGGGGGGGGGNAGGCGAGGGTGCCTGCGGACATATGAGGTCTTACGGAAGGTGAAAATCAAATGTGGGAGCGGGCTTGCTCGCGAATGCGGTGGTTCAGCCAGCTCATCTGGTGCTGATAGACCGCATTCGCGAGCAAGCCCGCTCCCACATTTTTACCGCATTTCAGTCTGGAATCAGCGTTGCACTACACGAAGGTTGTTCTGTTCTTTAGGCAGCACCCGCTTGGCAATCACGTAGTTCTTGTCCCAAAACGGCTTTTTCAGCGTGTCGATGCTCACCGACTTGCCCCGACGAGGCGCGTGGATAAAGCGGTCGTTGCCCAGGTAGATGGCTACGTGGTTCACCTGGCGGCTCTTAAGTTTGAAGAACAGCAGGTCGCCCGGCTTCAGGTCCTTGCGGTCAACCTTCTGACCGTGGCCAGCGGCCATGGCGTTGGAGGTGCGTGGCAAATCCACCGCTGCGACGTCATTAAACGCATATTTCACCAAGCCGCTGCAGTCGAACCCTTTACTTGGGCTGCTGCCGCCCCAACGATAAGGAGTACCGAGCACGTTAACGGCGCGGCTGAGGACATTGCTGCTTTGCTTAGTGTTCACCCCGACCAGGCCGGCAGTTGCCTTGCCGTTATGAGCCTTGCTCAATTGAGTCGGGCGGTTGACGGTCAGCTTGACCGACTTGGCGGTGCTTGGCGTGCTGTGGACTTTAGGGGTGAAACCGTTGACGTTAGGAAGTCGTTGCTCACGATTGGTGGCGTGGGCGGCCAGTGGCATTAATAGGCAGATGGTTAGCCATGTCTTGAAAAATGGTCGCATTAGGCGTGGCTCTTATGGGTTTGCGCGCAACTTTATAACAGCTTTTTGTGCTGTTCTCAGGCCGTTTGTCGACTGAACCTTGGGGTCAAAATCAGGAAAAACGCGACGAATCGCCGCAATTGTCCTACACAAGTCAGGTGGCATAAGGCTTTGAGGGGAGGGAAGATACCCTAGCCGTACGTCGGGCGCCCGTAAAAAAGTCACAAAGAAAATGAAAAAATTTATCTATCGAGGCAAAAGAGGTACGCGATGAACACCTATCGACAGGATTATCCCCAGCAAGACACCCACAGCAAGGTGATCGGCTACCTGCTCTGGATTTTCGGTTTTACCGGGGCGCACCGCTTCTATTACGGCAAGCCGGTAACCGGCACGATCTGGTTTTTTACCTTCGGCCTTTTGGGTATCGGCTGGCTGATCGACCTGTTCCTGATCCCGGCCATGGACCGTGAAGCCGACCTGCGGTTTACTGCCGGGCCTATCGAGTACAACATCGCCTGGATACTGCTGGCGTTTCTTGGCGTGTTTGGTGTGCACCGCATGTACCAGGGCAAATGGATCAGTGGCCTGATCTACCTGCTGACGGGTGGGTTGTTCCTGGTGGGGGTGCTGTATGACTTCTGGACGTTGAATACGCAGATTTCGATTCGTAATGCTGAGCGTAATGGCGGTCGCTGAGTTTTCTGAACCAGAGTGAGATCCAAATGTGGGAGGGGGCAAGCCCCCTCCCACATTTACTGTGCCCACATTAGAGAGGTGGGCTATCAGGCCTTGTAGGTGATTCTCCCATCGACCACGGTGTAACGCACCGCCGCCGGCAGGCTATGTCCGATGAACGGGCAGTTTTCACCCTTCGACAGCCAATGTTCCCCGGCCACCGTCGAGCTGCCCACATCGAACAACACCAGGTCCGCCGGCCCACCCACGGCCAACTTGCCCGCTGGCAGGCGCAGGGCCTCGCCCGGTCCCGTGCTCAGGCGTGCCAGCAGCGTCGGCAGGTCGAGCAAGCCGTCTTCAACCAGTGTCATCGCCAATGGCAGCAACAGCTCAACACTGCTGATACCCGGCTCTGTCGCACCAAACGGTGCCAGCTTGGCATCCCGCTCATGGGGCTGGTGATGGCTGGAAATCGCCGATATCACACCCGACTTCACCGCCGCACGCAAACCGTCACGGTCGGCACGGGTACGCAGCGGCGGCTGCACGTGGTAAAGGCTGGAGAAGTCGATCAGCGCTTCGTCCGTCAAAATCAGTTGATACAGCGCCACATCCGCCGTTACCGGCAAACCACGGGCCTGGGCCTGGGCGATCAGGGCGACACCGCGGGCGCTGGTCAACTGGCTGAAGTGCGCACGCACGCCGCTTTGTTCCACCAGCAGCAGGTCGCGGGCCAGGGCCACGGTCTCGGCGGTTTCCGGAATGCCGGGCAGGCCGAGGAAGCTGGCCACGGCGCCTTCATGGGCCAGGCCGCCCTCGGCCAGGTCGCGGTCCTGGGAGTGGAAGATCACCGTCAGGTCGAAGGTGGCCGCGTATTCCAGGGCGCGCAGCAGCGTGCGGGTGCTGCGAAAACTCTCCAGGCCATTGCCGAACGCCACGCAACCGGCGTCGCGCAGGGCGATCAGCTCGGCGAGTTGTTCGCCTTCCAGGCCTTTGCTCAGGGCGCCGATGGGGAACACTTTGCAATTGCCGGCTTCACGGGCGCGGTCGAGGATCAGCTCGGTCACCGCCGAGGTATCCAGGATCGGCTTGGTGTGCGGTGGGCAGCACAGGCTGGTCACGCCACCGGCGGCAGCGGCGCGGGTTTCGCTGGTGATGGTGCCTTTGCGACTGTAGCCCGGTTCGCGCAGGGCGACGTTCAGGTCTACCAGGCCGGGCGCGGCTACCAGGCCCTTGGCGTCGATGCTTTCAACTGCGCTGAAACCGGCCGGTGCGGCGCCGATGGCAATGATCTTGCCCGCGTCCAGGTGCAGATCGGTAACTTGGTCCAGGCCACTGGCTGGGTCGATGACGCGAGCGCCGAGGATGCTGAGCTTCACTGGGCGTTCTCCTGCTCGAATTGACGTTGCGCGGTTTGCCCGCTCATGGCCATGGACAGCACGGCCATGCGGACGGCGATGCCGTAGGTCACCTGGTTCAAAATCACCGATTGCGGACCATCGGCCACCGCCGACTCAATCTCCACCCCACGGTTGATGGGGCCCGGGTGCATGACGATGGCATCTGGCTTGGCGCCGGCCAAACGTGCGGTGGTCAGGCCGAACAGGCGGTAGAACTCGCCTTCGCTGGGCAGCAGGCCACCGGCCATGCGCTCACGTTGCAGGCGCAGCATGATCACCACGTCCACATCCTTGAGGCCTGCGGCCATGTCGGTGTAGACCTTCACGCCGTACTGCTCGATGCCGATGGGCAGCAGGGTTTTGGGTGCGATCACGCGGATATCTGGGCAGCCCAGGGCTTTGAGGGCCAGCATGTTCGAACGTGCGACCCGTGAATGCAGGATGTCGCCGACGATGGCCACCGAGAGGTTTTCAAAGCTGCCCTTGTGCCGACGGATGGTGAGCATGTCGAGCATGCCCTGGGTCGGGTGGGCGTGGCGGCCGTCGCCGCCGTTGATGATCGCCACCTGCGGGCACACGTGCTCGGCGATGAAGTGCGCGGCGCCGGAGTCGCCGTGGCGTACCACGAACATGTCGGCGGCCATGGCTTCCAGGTTGCGCAGGGTGTCGAGCAGGGTTTCGCCCTTGCTCGCCGACGAGGTGGACACGTTCAGCGTGATCACGTCGGCCGACAGCCGCTGGGCCGCCAGTTCAAAGGTGGTGCGGGTGCGGGTGGAGTTCTCGAAGAACACATTGCAGATGGTCTTGCCGCGCAGCAGCGGGACCTTCTTCACCGCGCGGCCACCGACTTCGAGGAACGAGTCGGCGGTGTCGAGGATTTCGGTGAGCAGTTCGCGGGGCAAACCGTCGAGGGACAAGAAGTGTTGCAACTGACCCTGAGCATTGAGCTGCAGCGGGCGCTTGGCATCTAGAGGCGTCATCGCGGGGACTCTTTACAAGGCGGTTTAAAGGGCGAGGTCTTGCAGTTCGAGTTCGAGCGGCGTTGGACCGGACAATTTTACTCGCTGGTGGGCTGCAAGCGACAGTGTGGCACCCACCACATCCGGGCTGATCGGCAGTTCGCCAGCGTCCAGGTCCAGCAGGCATACCAGGGTCACGCTGGCCGGGCGGCCGTAGTCGAACAGTTCGTTCAGGGCGGCGCGGATGGTACGACCGCTCATCAGTACGTCGTCGATCAGCACCAGGTGCTGGCCTTCGATCTCGAACGGCAGGGCAGACGGGCGCACTTGAGGGTGCAGGCCGTTCTGGCTGAAATCGTCGCGGTAAAAGGAAACGTCCAGCGTGCCCAGGGGCGCGTCGCTGCCCAGTTCTTCCAGCAACGCCTGGGCCACCCACACACCGCCGGTGCGAATGCCGATAAAACGCGGCTCGCTGATGGCGCGGTGTTGCAGATGGGCCGTAAGGCTTTTAGCCATCTGGCTGATCAGTTCGGCGGGGTTCGGCAAGCTCATGGGGGCTCCTTCAAGGCCTTGGCGCAGGGCAAGGCCCGGGCTCAAACGTAAAAAAACGCGGCAAGCCGCGTCAGTCAGGATTCAAATAAAGCGGTGTTTTCGTCCAACCAGCCCTGCAACAACAAGGCGGCGGCGATGGCGTCCACGGGGTTGTCGCGGTAGCTGCCTTTCTGCCCGCCACGGTCACGGCGTTCACCCTTTGCTTCAAAGGTAGTCAAGCGCTCATCGTGGGTATAGAAGGGCAGGTTGTAGCGGCCATTGAGGCGGCGGGCGAATTTTTCGGCGCGCAGGCACATGTCGCTGGGGGTGCCGTCCATGTTCAGGGGCAGGCCGACCACGACGGCATCGGGCTTCCACTCCTTGATCAGGGCTTCGACCTGGTTCCAGTCGGGTATGCCGTTCTGGGCTTTCAAGGTGCACAGCTCGCGGGCCTGGCCGGTAATCACCTGGCCGACCGCTACGCCGATCTGTTTGGTGCCGTAGTCAAAACCCAATATCAAACGCAAAGCCATCAGGCGTGCCCCGCCTGGCTGGTGAGCAGGCTAAGGTTGACCCGCAGCTTGGCCGCCGCCGCTTCAAGGCGCAGCTCACTGGGGGTGTTGAACAGGATTTCGGCATCGAACGGGCATGTCAGCCAGGCATTACTGGCCAGTTCCGCTTCCAGCTGGCCTGCCTCCCAACCGGCATAGCCAAGGGTGATCACGCTTTGCTCAGGGCCGATACCGTCCGCGATGGCGAACAGCACATCCTGGGACGTCGACAACGACACGCCTTCAAGGTCAACCGTGGCCTGGAATTTCGGCCCGGTCGGGTGCAGCACAAAGCCGCGATCAGTCTGCACTGGCCCGCCGACGTAGATCGGCACGCCCTGGCAGCGCGCCGGCGGGTCGATCTCGGGGCGCAATTGCTCAAGGATATCCGCCAGGTTCAGCTCTTGCGGACGGTTGATCACCAACCCCATCGCACCCTTGGCTGTGTGCTCGACGATATAGGTCAAGGTTTGCGCAAAGTTCGGGTCGGCCATATGGGGCATGGCGATCAGGAATTGGTGCTTGAGGTAGGTCGGGCTGACGTTTTTCATGTTCGGTAGTGTGGCGGTGGAGGGGCGAACTGACAAGTCTGATCATCTGTGGGCATATGACTGTGGCGAGGGAGCTTGCTCCCGTTGGACTGCGCAGCAGGCCCATTTTCTGGGGCCGCTTCGCAGCCCAGCGGGAGCAAGCGCCCTCGCCACAACAAGGCTGCTCTTGAGGCCTCAGTTGCTGGAGAGGCGGTCGCCCTTGGCGAACTTCCAGGTGCGGATGATTTCCAGGCGATCAACGTCGTTCAGGTCACCCGTAAATGGCGCGAAAGGCGCAGCCAGACGCACGATGCGCTGAGCGGCCTGGTCCAGCAGCGGCTGGCCGGAGGACTCCAGTACCTGCACCTCATATAACGTACCGTCACGGTTGATCGACACCAGTAAGCGCAAATTGCCATAGATCTGCTGGCGCCGTGCTTCGTCCGGGTAGTTGAGGTTGCCGATGCGCTCGACCTTCTTGCGCCATTCGTCCTTATACCAGGCGCCTTTGTCGCGCATGGTGGAGGCGGCATTGAGCCGGTAGATGCGTGGGCGCTTGGCGTACAGCTGTTGTTCGTGGGCCAGCTCGGCTTCCAGGCTGGAGATTTCGTCGGTCAGCGTCGAACTGTCGAAAGTGGGCGCCGGCTTGACCGGCTCGGGCGTAGGTTCGGTCTTGGCTTTTTCGCGCTGGGTCGGGGCCTTTTGCGGCTTGGGTGCGACGGTGGTCACGGCGGCCTTTGGCGCGGCCTGCTTGACCTCGGGCTTGGGCGCCGGCGGGGGCGTGACTTTATTGACCTTGTTGTCCTGGAACGGCGCCACTTCGGTGGTCTTGGGTATCGCTTTCTTGTCCAGGGTGCCGCTGCCTTGCTGGTTGTCCTGGGCGAGGAAGTCGGCTTTCTCGGGCTTCTTCTCGCTCTTGAAGGTGGCGAGGGTGATTTCCAGGGTCTGGGTGATCTGTTTGGGCTCGACCATGGTGAAACCCACGCCAAGGATCAGCGCCAGGTGAATCAACGCCGCCAAGAACAGGGTAAATCCGAGCCGATCAGCCGGGCGTACGCCGCTGTGGGAGAGTTCGGGGGGCAGATCGGACGGGAGTGTCATGACAAGAAAACCAACATCGCGCGTTTCACAGGTGGCGCATGATAACGCAATGTTGGTGTGTGTCCGGCTGTTCTATGTCACTTGGCTTGTAGCTTGCGCTCAATGGCGGCCATCAGCATTTCGCCGATGTTCGTGCCAAATGCGTTGTCGATCTCACGGATACAGGTAGGGCTGGTGACGTTGATTTCGGTGAGGTGCTCACCAATTACATCAAGACCTACAAACAATAAGCCTTTTTCCCGCAGGGTCGGGCCAACTTGGCCTGCAATCCAACGGTCTTTTTCTGACAGAGGTCGTGCCTCGCCGCGGCCACCGGCCGCCAGGTTGCCACGGGTCTCGCCTGCGGCCGGGATGCGTGCCAGGCAGTAATCCACCGGCTCGCCGTCGATCATCAGGATGCGCTTGTCGCCGTCCTTGATCGCCGGCAGGTAGGCCTGGCCCATGATCTGCTGGGTGCCTAGGGCGGTCAGGGTTTCCAGGATCACCGACAGGTTCGGGTCGCCGGCGCGATGACGGAAGATCGAGGTGCCGCCCATGCCGTCCAGCGGCTTGAGGATCACATCACCGTGCTTGGCGGCGAATTCACGCAGCACGTCGGCACGGCGGCTGACTACAGTTGGCGGCGTGCACTGTGGGAACAGGGTAGCGAACAGCTTTTCGTTGCAGTCGCGCAGGCTTTGCGGTTTGTTGACGATCAGCACGCCTGCACGCTCGGCCTGCTCCAGCAGGTAGGTGGAGTAGACAAACTCCATGTCGAACGGCGGGTCCTTGCGCATCAGGATCACGTCCAGATCGCTCAAGGGGCTGTCGATTTCGTCCTCAAGCTCGAACCACTTCTCAGGGTTGGCAAATACCTGCAGCGGTCGCATGCGAGCGCGGGCCTCGCCGTCACCCTGGTAAAGATCGCGCTGCTCCATATAGAACAGGGTCCAGCCGCGGGCCTGGGCGGCCAGGAGCATGGCCAGCGAACTGTCCTTTTTATAGGAAATGCTGGCGATAGGGTCCATGACAATGCCGACGCGAACGCTCATGGGGATTTCCTCTAGCAAATTAGGGCGCATAAAAGTGGCGTCAGAGTGGCGCTGCGGCTGTTGTGGGTCAAGGAAAAACCACCTGGCGGGTGCCTCGATAGATTGCTCCCCGAGACTGTGCTAAAAAGACTGCCACGGCGCAGCGGCCCTTGAATTCCAAGGCTTGCGGCGCTCATCCTGTGCAACATCAGGCAGTACACACCGAAAACCGATTCGCTGTGGCGATGGTAGAGCAGATATGGAACAGCATTCCAACGCCTTGAGAGTGATGGTGATCGACGATTCAAAGACGATCCGCCGCACCGCCGAAACCCTGTTGAAGAACGTGGGGTGCGAAGTCATCACGGCCATCGACGGTTTCGATGCCCTGGCGCGGATTGTTGACCATCACCCGCACATTATCTTTGTCGACATCATGATGCCGCGCCTGGATGGCTATCAGACCTGCGCCCTGGTGAAGAACAACCCGGCGTTCAAGTCGATCCCGGTGATCATGCTGTCCTCCAAAGACGGCCTGTTCGACAAGGCCAAGGGGCGCATCGTGGGTGTCGATCAGTTTTTGACCAAGCCGTTCAGCAAGGAAGAACTGCTGGGTGCGATCAAGGCCTACGTGCCTGCCTTCGCCGCAGTGGAACAAGCACACTGACACCGCCCCACAAGGGCTGGCGTCTACCTAAGTAGTGGGGAAAACCATGGCACGTGTTCTGATCGTCGACGATTCGCCGACCGAAATGTACAAACTGACCGGCATGCTGGAAAAGCATGGCCACCAGGTCCTCAAAGCCGAAAACGGTGCGGACGGCGTGGCCCTGGCCCGCCAGGAAAAACCCGACGCCGTGCTGATGGACATCGTGATGCCGGGCCTCAACGGCTTCCAGGCCACCCGCCAGCTGTCCAAGGAGCCGGAAACCAACGGCATCCCGATCATCATCATTACCACCAAGGACCAGGAGACCGACAAGATCTGGGGCGCACGCCAGGGCGCCAAGGACTACCTGACCAAGCCTGTGGACGAAGAAACCCTGATCGCCACCCTGAACAAGGTGCTGGCCGGCTGACGGCAGGCCATCATGACCGAGTCGCAAACCGCCTTTGAGCTGTTGCTGGACATCGACCGCCGCTGCCGCCTGCTGGCCGCCGACCTGCCCTCCCAGGAAACCCGCCTGCAGCGTTGGAGCGGCATCGGTTTTCGCCTGGGCCAGCATTGGTACGTGGCGCCCATGGGCGAAGTCGCCGAAGTGCTGCATGAGCCGCACTGCACGCTGATGCCCGGGGTCAAGACCTGGGTCAAGGGCGTGGCCAACCTGCGCGGGCGCCTGCTGCCGGTGATGGACCTGGGTGGGTTTCTCGGCCTTGAACTGTCCAGGGCGCGCAAGCAACGGCGGGTGCTGGTGGTGGAATACAACGACTTGTTTGTCGGGCTGCTGGTGGATGAGGTGGTAGGCATGCAGCATTTCGCGCAAGACGCCTTGCAGGCGAATGCCGTTCCCGGCACGCCGTATATCCAGGGCCAGTTCGACGGCGACCCGCTGTGGCAGGTCTTCAGCCCCTTCACCCTGGCTCAGGCCCCAGGCTTCATGGATGTTGCCGCATGACTACCCCGACTACGCCCAAACCCCAGGCCGCTTCGCGCAGTCGCTCACAGATCATCGTGCTGTTTATCGCCCTGATCGTGTTCATCATGCTGCTGTTCGCCAACTTCGCGTACCTCAACACCCAGTCCACGTACGACAAGCAGTACATCGGCCATGCCGGTGAATTGCGCGTGCTGTCCCAGCGCATCGCCAAGAACGCCACCGAAGCCGCCGCCGGCAAGGCGGCCGCGTTCAAGCTGCTGTCTGACGCACGCAACGATTTTGCCCAGCGTTGGGGCTACCTGAAAAAAGGCGACCCGCAAACCGGCCTGCCCGCCGCACCCAGCGCGGTACGCGCCGAAATGCGCGCCGTACAGACCGACTGGGAAGCCCTGCTGAAAAATACCGATGCGATCCTGGCCAGCGAGCAGACCGTGTTGTCCTTGCATCAAGTCGCCGCGACCCTGGCTGAAACCGTGCCCCAACTGCAGCTGGAGTCGGAAAAGGTCGTCGATATCCTGCTGCAACGCGGCGCCCCGGCCAGCCAGGTGGCGTTGGCCCAGCGCCAGTCATTGCTGGCCGAACGCATCCTGGGCGCAGTCAACACGGTGCTGGCCGGCGACGAAACCGCCGTCCAGGCCGCCGATGCCTTCGGCCGCGACGCCAACCGCTTCGGCCAGGTACTCAACGGCATGCTCCAGGGCAACGCCGGCCTGCGTATTACCCAGGTCGAAGACCGCGACGCCCGCGCGCGGCTGGCGGAAATCGCCGAACTGTTCGAATTCGTTTCAGGTTCGGTGGATGAAATTCTCGAAACCTCGCCGCAACTCTTCCAGGTGCGCGCTTCGGCGAGCAATATCTTCAACCTCTCGCAAACCTTGCTCGATGAAGCCTCGCACCTGGCCACCGGGTTTGAAAACCTCGCCAGTGGGCGCACGTTCGATACCATTGGCGGCTATGTGCTGGGCTTGCTGGCGCTGGCCTCGATCATCCTGATCGGCTTGGTGATGGTGCGCGAAACCAACCGCCAGTTGCATGAAACCGCGCAGAAGAACGAGCGCAACCAGAACGCAATCATGCGCCTGCTGGACGAAATCGAAGACCTGGCCGACGGCGACCTCACCGTAACCGCCTCGGTGACCGAAGACTTCACCGGCACCATCGCCGACTCCATCAACTATTCCGTCGACCAACTGCGCGACCTGGTAGCCACCATCAACCTCACGGCGGGGCAGGTGGCCGGCGCGGTGCAGGACACCCAGGCCACCGCTATGCACCTGGCCCAGGCGTCGGAGCATCAGGCGCAGCAGATCGCCGAAGCGTCCACTGCCATTAACCAAATGGCCCAGTCCATCGACCAGGTCTCGGCCAACGCCGCCGAATCCTCGGCCGTGGCCGAGCGCTCGGTGGAGATCGCCAACAAAGGCAACGAGGTGGTGCACAACACCATCCACGGCATGGACAACATCCGCGAGCAGATCCAGGACACGGCCAAGCGCATCAAGCGCCTGGGCGAGTCTTCCCAGGAAATTGGCGATATCGTCAGCCTGATCGACGACATTGCCGACCAGACCAACATCCTCGCCCTCAACGCCGCGATCCAGGCCAGCATGGCCGGTGACGCCGGGCGAGGCTTCGCCGTGGTGGCCGATGAGGTTCAGCGCCTGGCCGAGCGTTCGTCAGCCGCCACGCGGCAGATTGAAACCCTGGTACGGGCGATCCAGGCCGACACCAACGAAGCGGTGATCTCCATGGAGCAGACCACCACCGAAGTGGTGCGCGGGGCGCGTTTGGCGCAGGACGCCGGGGTGGCGCTGGAGGAGATCGAAGGCGTATCCAAGACGCTGGCGGCGTTGATCCAGAGCATTTCGAATGCGGCGCAGCAACAGACGAGTTCAGCGGGGCAGATTTCGTTGACGATGAATGTGATTCAGCAGATCACGACGCAGACGTCGTCGGGGTCGACGGCGACTGCCGAAAGTATCGGTAATTTGGCCAAGATGGCGAGCCAGTTGCGCAGGTCGGTTTCGGGCTTCACCCTGCCTGCGGCCAAACAGGTCGATGATTGAAATACAGTCAAACTGTGGGAGCTGGCTTGCCTGCGATAGCGGTGGGTCAGCTACACATGTATCAACTGACTAGCCGCCATCGCAGGCAAGCCAGCTCCCACAGTTGATCTCCATTGTTTCTGGTAGCACCCGCAACTCAAAAATTCTCACCGGAGTGAATATGGTTGATCGGCACGACTACGTGGCCCTCGAATGGGTCAAGGGCGACATTGCCGAAACCCTGAAACAGGCACGCTCGGCGCTGGACGCGTTTGTCGAAACCGCTGACGGCGACGCCATCAGCGAGTGCCTGGCCGCCATCCACCAAGTGCATGGTGCGCTGCAAATGGTCGAATTCTACGGCGCAGCGTTGCTGGCCGAAGAGCTGGAAGAATTGGCCCTGGCCCTGCAAGCCGATCGCGTCAGCCAGCGCGACGAAAGCATCCGCCTGCTGCAACAAGCCCTCAGCCAATTGCCGCTTTACCTGGACCGCGTGCACAGTGCCCGTCGTGACCTGCCGCTGGTGGTCTTGCCGCTGCTCAACGACCTGCGCAGCGCGCGGGGCGAAAGCCTGCTGTCGGAGACCAGCCTGTTCAGCCCGCAATTGCTGTCGATTGCGCCACTGCCCGATGAAGCCCTGGCCCAACGTGCTCCCCCCGACTTGCAAGACCAACTGCGCCAATGGCATCAACTGTTGCAGCAAGCCTTGGCCGGGCTATTGAGGGAAGACCACGGCCCCAGCAACCTGGAAGACATGGCGCGGGTGTTCGCCCGGCTTGAAGCGTTGTGCCAGGGCGCACCGTTGCTGCCGTTGTGGCAAGTCACCTCGGCGCTGGTCGAAGGTATGCTCACTGGCGTGATCGCCAATAGCCCGGCGCTGCGCAGCCTGCTCAAGGCCAGTGACAAACAACTCAAGCGCTTGTTGGCCCAAGGCATCGGCGGCATCAACCAACCGGCGCCGGATGAGCTGCTCAAAAGCCTGCTGTTCTATGTCGCCAAAGTCACCCGGCCGACGCCGCGCATGCAAAGCCTCAAGGAACGCTACGGCCTTGACGAAGCCTTGCCCGACAGTGCCGTGGTCGATGCCGAGCGTGCGCGCCTGGCGGGGCCGGACCGTAACGCCATGGGCTCGGTACTCGGTGCGTTGTGCGAGGAACTGGTGAGGGTCAAGGAACGCCTCGACCTGTTTGTGCGCAGCGACCGCCAACACACCAGCGACCTCGATGCGCTGCTCGCGCCGTTGCGGCAGATCGCCGACACCCTGGCGGTATTGGGCTTCGGTCAGCCGCGCAAAGTGATCATCGACCAACTCGCCGTGGTGCTGAGCCTGGCCCAGGGTCAACGCGAACCCAACGACGCGGTGCTGATGGACGTCGCCGGCGCCTTGCTTTACGTCGAAGCCACGCTGGCCGGGATGGTCGGCACCGTCGAGCCGGAGAGCCGCGAAGAAAGCCGTTTGCCCACCACCGACCTGACTCAGATCCACCAATTGGTGATCCGCGAGTCCTGCCAGTGCTTGAAGCAGGCCAAGGAGCTGGTCATCGACTGCATCGAGGCTGATTGGGACCGCCAGCGCCTGGAATCCCTGCCGGAGCTGCTGAGCCAGGTGCGCGGTGCACTGGCGATGATCCCGTTGCCCCGGGCGGCGAGCCTGATGCGCGGTTGCACCGATTACGTCGACGAACAACTGATGGCCGACGACAACCCGCCGTCCGAGATGCAGTTGAGCCACTTCGCCGATGTGGTCAGCAGCCTTGAATACTACCTGGAACGCATGCTCCAGGACCCCGATGCCGCGGGCGAGCGGGTGCTGGAACTGGCCACCCAAGGCCTGGCGGCGTTGGGTTACCTGCCAGCTGAAAAACCCTGGCGCCAAGCACTGGTTGCGCCGGACGGCGCGCTGTCCTCAGAGATCACGCCGACCCAGTCCCAGTTCGATGCACTGGCCAGCCCCACCTCGCGCCTGAACCCACCGGCCCTGCAACGCCCCGGTAGCCTGCTGCCGCCGCCAGCCGATGAAGAACCCATCGATGACGAACTGCGTGAAGTGTTCCTCGAAGAAACCGACGAAGTCCTCGAGGTATTGCACCGCCACCTGCCCAACAGCGCCGACAAAACCGCCCAAGGCGAAATGCGCCGAGCTTTTCACACGCTCAAAGGCAGCGGCCGCATGGTGCGCGCGCTGGTGTTGGCGGAGCTGGCCTGGGCCGTGGAAAACCTGCTCAACCGCGTGCTGGAACGCAGCGTTACGCTCGGCCCCGAGGTTCAACACGTACTGGATGAAGCGGTGGCCCTGCTGCCGGAATTGATCGCCGACTTCGCCACCGACGACCAGCACCAACGGGATGAAGTCGACGCCCTGGCCGCCCGCGCCCATGCCCTGGCCAGCGGCGCACAGTTCCCGGCCGCCGAAGCCCACGACCCGATGTTGCTGGAGATCTTCCGCAACGAAGCCCAGAGCCATTTGGAAAGCCTTAACCACTTCCTGCAACAGGCCGCCGAGCATGTGCCGCTGCAAGTCAGCGATGAACTGCAACGCGCCCTGCATACCCTCAAAGGCAGCGCCTACATGGCCGGCGTGTTACCCATCGCCGAGCTGGCGCGGCCGCTGGACCACCTGACCCGCGAATACAAGGCCCACCGCCTGCCGCTGGACCTGGACGAAGTGGAGTTGCTGCTGGAAGCCGAAGGCCTGTTCCAACGTGGGCTGCGCCATCTGGACCGTGACCCGCTGGCACCGATCAAAGGCGCACAAGACCTGATCGACCGCACCCAAAGCCTGCTCGATCACCAGCTTGAAGCCTTGCTCGATGCGCCGAACACCGGCCTTCGAACCAAGCGCGACCCGCAACTGATCGCCAACTTCCTGGCCCAGGGCATGGACATCCTGCTTGACGCCGAAAACCTGCTGCGCCGCTGGCAACAGCACCCCGGCGAGCGCCAGGAACTCACCGCACTGTTGGATGAACTGACCACGTTGGGGGAGGGCGCGCACATCGCCGACCTGCACCCCATCGACGAGCTGTGCGAAGCCTTGCTCGACCTGTACGGCGCTGTTGAAGAAAGCAGCCTGGCGGTCAGCGAGCGGTTCTTCCACGAGGCCGAACAGGCCCACGAAGCGCTGATCAGCATGCTCGACCAACTGGCCGCCGGCCAGGAGATAAGCCCGGCACCGGCGCGGGTCGAAGCCTTGCGCGAGCTGCTGGACGAAGCCCTCGATCCGTCCGCCACCGGCCTGATAAAAAGCGACGGCAGCCGTGCGCTAAGTATTTCCGAATTGGGGGCCGCGACCCAGCAACTGGATCACGAAACGGCAGTGGACGATGAGATCGTTGAGATCTTCCTTGAAGAAGCCGTGGATATCCTCGACAGCGCTGGGCAGTCCCTCAAGCGCTGGTTGCTGGAGCCCGACAGCGCGGCGCCGTTGTCCTCATTGCAGCGCGACTTGCACACCCTCAAGGGCGGCGCACGCATGGCCGAAATCGGGCCGGTGGCCGAGTTGGCCCATGAGCTGGAATGCCTGTACGAAGGCCTGGTGGACCGCCGCTACAGCTACAGCGCCGAGTTGTCCCATGTGCTGATGGCCAGCCATGAACGACTGGCCCTGCAACTGGAAGAACTGCAACACCATCAGCCCCTGAGCGACAGTGCCGAACTGGTCGCCAAGGTACGTGCATTGCGCCAGAACAATCCCCCGGCGGCACCGGCGATTGCTGCGCAAACGCCGGGCGCCGATCCGGAATTGCTGGAGATCTTCCTCGAAGAAGCCGCCGATATCCTCGACAGCTCCAGCAGCGCGCTGCTGCGCTGGCAGGCTGAGCCCGGCAACCGCCAGGAAGTGGAAACCCTGCTGCGCGACCTGCACACCCTCAAGGGCGGTGCGCGGATGGTCGAGATTGGGCCGATTGGCGACCTGGCCCATGAGCTGGAGTTTCTTTACGAAGGCTTGTCGGCGGGTTTGCTGGCGCCGTCTGCGGAACTGTTCGCGCTGCTGCAAGGCTGCCATGACCGCCTGGCACAGATGGTTGATGCGGTGGCAGAGGGTTTGCCGGTGGGCTCGGTGGACAAGCTGATCGAGCGCATCAAAAGCCTGGTGCACCCGAGCACTGAGCCGGTGATGCCAGTGGCCTTGCCCACGGGCAAGGCGGAAGCGGTGGTCGACCCCGCCGCGGATATGGTGAAAATTTCCGCCGACCTGCTGGACGACCTGGTCAACCTGGCGGGCGAAACCTCGATCTTCCGGGGGCGCATCGAACAGCAGGTCAACGACGCACGCATCGCCCTCAACGAAATGGAAACCACCATTGAGCGCATGCGCGACCAGTTGCGGCGCCTCGACACCGAAACCCAGGGCCGCATCCTCAGCCGCCAGCAGGCCGAGGCCGAGCGCCTGGGTTACGAAGAATTCGACCCGCTGGAAATGGACCGCCATTCCCAGTTGCAGCAGTTGTCCCGTGCACTCTCTGAATCGGTGTCCGACCTGCTCGACCTCAAGGACACCCTCGACACGCGCAACCAGGACGCCCACGACCTGTTGCAGCAACAGGCGCGCATCAACACCGAGTTGCAAGAAGGCCTGATGCGCACACGCATGGTGCCCTTCGAGCGCATGCTGCCGCGCCTCAAGCGCATCGTGCGCCAGGTGGCGGAGGAGCTGGGCAAGGACGTGGAGTTTATCGTCGGCAATGCCGAAGGTGAGATGGACCGCAACGTGCTGGAACGCATGGTGGCGCCGCTGGAACATATGCTGCGCAACGCCGTTGACCATGGCCTGGAATCCCGCGAGGCACGCCTGCTGGCGGGTAAACCCGAGAAGGGCCGCATCACCCTGGACCTGACCCACGAAGGCGGCGATATCGTCTTCGACATGCGCGACGATGGCGCCGGTGTGCCACTGGACGCGGTACGGCGCAAGGCAATCAAGCGTGGTTTGCTCGACCCCAATCAAGACATCAGCGACCGTGACGTATTGCAGTTCATCCTGCAGCCGGGGTTTTCCACCGCGGAAAAAATCACCCAGATCTCCGGGCGCGGCGTGGGCATGGACGTGGTGCATGAAGAGGTGCGCCAGCTCGGTGGTTCAATGTTCATCGAGTCGACGCCGGGCGTGGGTGTGCATTTTCGCATTCGCTTGCCGTTCACCGTATCGGTCAACCGCGCGCTGATGGTGCAGTGTGCGGACGACCAATATGCGATCCCCCTCAATACCATCGAAGGGTTGGTGCGGGTGCTGCCCCATGAGTTGGCGGGGCATTACCAGCAAGACCCGCCGCATTATGAATACGCCGGCCAGCGTTATGAGCTGTTCTACCTGGGTGACCTGCTGCACACCGTCGGCCGCCCGAAACTGCTGGGCCAGTACCAGCCGGTGCCGGTGCTGTTGGTGCATTGCAATGAACGGCACGTGGCGGTGCATGTGGATGCCATGGCCGGTACGCGGGAGATCGTGGTCAAGGGCCTGGGCCCGCAGTTTGCCGGGGTTCAGGGTTTATCCGGCGCGACCATTCTGGGGGATGGGCGCGTGGTGCTGATCATCGACTTGCTGGCGCACATCCGCGCACGCCAACCGGCCTTGCCAGCCCAGGTGGTGGATGCGCCGCTGATCCTCAACGACCCGTTGAAAAAACGCCCGTTGCTGGTGCTGGTGGTGGACGACTCGGTCACCGTGCGCAAAGTCACCAGCCGCCTGCTGGAGCGCAACGGCATGAACGTGCTGACCGCCAAGGACGGCATCGACGCCATCGCCGTGCTCGAAGAACACACCCCGGACCTGATGCTGCTGGACATCGAAATGCCGCGCATGGACGGCTTCGAAGTGGCCACCCAAGTGCGTAACGACCCCCGGCTGATGCGCCTGCCGATCATCATGATCACCTCCCGCACCGGCCAGAAACACCGCGACCGCGCCATGGCCATTGGCGTGAATGATTACCTCGGCAAGCCGTACCAAGAGTCGGTGCTGCTGGAAAGCATCGCCTACTGGAGCAAGTCCCATGCTTGACCACCGCACCAGCCAACTCACCGGCCTGCTGCTGCCCCTGGCTGACCGCCACTTGGTACTGCCCAACGTCGCCATCGCCGAACTGATCGACTTCCAACGCGGCGAACCGGCCAGCGATGCGCCGCCGTGGTACCTGCGCCAAGTCACCTGGCGGGATCAGCTACTGCCGCTGATCAGCTTTGAAGCGGTGTGCGGTGAAGCGGCCGTCACCGGCGAGCGCTCACGCATCGTGGTGCTGAACGCCTTGGGCGGGCGGCCGACGTTGAAGTTTATTGCGTTGGTGATCCAGGGTATTCCACGCTCGTACAAGCTCGACAGCCAACTGAGTTATGTGGATGTGCCGTTGTGCCCGCTGGAGCTGGCGGCGGTGCAGGTGGGGGAGCATGTGGCGAGGGTGCCGGATTTGATGGGGCTGGAAGCGTTGCTGGTGGAGTCCGGCTTGGCCTGATTCCTACTTTCTTAGCCCCAGCGAAGATCAAAATGTGGGAGCGGGCTTGCTCGCGAAAGCGCAGTGTCAGTCAGCATATTTGTAACTGATGCACCGCATTCGCGAGCAAGCCCGCTCCCACATTTGATCTTCAGCGCTGGATAGACCGTGCCCGCTACTCAATCCGCGCAAACCGCTCAATCACCGGCTGCTCACGATGTTCGGCCTGCCACAAATCGTAGGCGCTCTGCATCGACAGCCATAACCGTCCAGTACTCACCCCCGCTCGCTCAAGTCGCACGGCCAAGTCTGGGCTTACCGGCGCATGCCCATGCAAAATCCTTGAAAACGTCTCACGGGCAAACCCAAGACGACGGGCCATTTCGGTGATGGTGATGCCCAGTGCGGGAATCACATCTTCAAGCAGGATTTCGCCTGGGTGAGGTGGGTTGTGCAGGGGCATGTTGGTCAGTCCTATCGCGGTGGCCATGCGGCCAAAAAGACTAAAAGGGCTAGTTCCCGGCAACAACCTTAAGCGCTGTATGAATTTTCCTTTTTTTTGCCGGCAGGGCTTCGGATTTTTCCTGCAAGATTTTGGGCAGGGCATGAACTTGTCGGGTGCGGTCGGCGGGCCTAGTCTTCGTCCCGTCATCGCAAAAAACGGTGACACGGACGTGCAAGTCCGGTTTCATGTCGGCGCACCAACGCCCTTAGCCTTTCAACGGGCGTTTTTCATGCCTGCTGTATTTGTTATGGCGGCTGTGCGCGGGAGATCCCTCGGGGTCTGCCGGGGTCCGATATGCCCGGTCTTGCACACCTGCGCACGGCTGCCACCTTAATTCGCGTGCAAGCGGAAGAGGGCAGTCTCCATCACATATCGGAGCTGTAAATCATGGTCAAGCCCACCCCCAATCCACCCCTATTCACCGTCAACCCCCACCAAAACACCGAAACCCTGCTGGTCAACGCCAGCGAAACCTTATCGTCCCTCAACGCACTCACCTGCAACCTGGCCTTTGACCTGGACGCCTCGCAGCGGGCAATCATGCTTGGGATTCAGCAAATGGCAGAGCTGGGGCAACTGTTGGTGGAGCGGGCGCTGGAACAAGTCAGTCCGTCACATGATGTTTGAAACGGTCCCTAATAGGGACTGATCGGTCCCTTTGTGGGACCGCGAATTAATAGGCGCCGCCTAGAAAATGTGGGAGCGGGCTTGCTCGCGAATGCGGAGGGTCAGTTAGAGGTGTGTTGACTGATGCGATGCATTCGCGAGCAAGTCGAATCGTCGCACCGCCGCTCCCACATTTTGATCTCTATCTGGTTTAAGTTAGCGTTTGCTGATGTTCCATTACTCCAGCCGTAACGATCAGCCGCTGAGCTTGATTGATGCGCCCACAGGTTCACTCCTAAGGTACAGCCCACGACAGCCAACCCCGTGGAGCGACCATGACAACAATAACTACCCCCGACTCGCGCTGGACGCGGCGGCGCGATGAGAAGCAGCGGCGGCTCGGGTTGGTCAAGCACTATGCAGACGGCGCAGTACTGGCCAGCGACAAGATCGTCGAAGCCCTCGAAGCCCTGATCCTCCCCGGCGACCGTGTGGTGCTGGAAGGCAACAATCAAAAACAGGCCGACTTCCTCTCGCGCTCCCTGGCCAAAACCGACCCCGCCAAGCTCCACGATTTGCACATGATCATGCCCAGTGTCGGCCGTTCCGAGCACCTGGACCTGTTTGAAAAGGGTATCGCCCGCAAGCTCGATTTCTCTTTTGCCGGCACCCAATCCCTGCGCATCAGCCAGTTGCTGGAAGACGGCCTGCTGGAAATCGGCGCGATTCACACCTACATCGAACTCTATGCGCGGCTGGTGGTGGACTTGATCCCCAACGTGGTGCTTTCCGCCGGTTTCATGGCCGACCGCGCGGGCAATATCTACACCGGCGCCAGCACCGAAGACACGCCAGCGCTGATCGAGCCCGCAGCCTTCAGCGATGGCATCGTGATCGTGCAGGTCAACCAATTGGTGGACGACGTCACCGATTTGCCCCGCGTGGACATCCCGGCCAGTTGGGTGGACTTTGTGGTGGTGGCCGACAAGCCGTTCTATATCGAGCCACTGTTCACCCGCGACCCGCGCCATATCAAGCCAGTGCACGTGCTGATGGCGATGATGGCGATCCGTGGCATCTACGAAAAACACAACGTGCAGTCCCTCAACCACGGCATCGGTTTCAACACCGCCGCCATCGAATTGATCCTGCCCACCTACGGCGAATCCTTGGGCCTCAAGGGCAAGATCTGCCGCAACTGGACCCTTAACCCGCACCCCACGCTGATCCCAGCCATCGAAAGCGGTTGGGTCGAAAGCGTGCATTGCTTCGGCACCGAACTGGGCATGGAGAACTACATTGCCGCCCGCCCGGATGTGTTCTTCACTGGCCGCGATGGTTCGATGCGCTCCAACCGCATGTTCTGCCAACTGGCCGGGCAATACGCGGTGGACCTGTTCATCGGCGCGACCCTGCAAGTGGACGGCGACGGCCATTCCTCCACCGTGACCCGTGGCCGCCTCGCCGGTTTCGGTGGCGCGCCGAACATGGGCCACGATCCGCGTGGTCGTCGCCATGGCACGCCGGCATGGCTGGATATGCGCCACGACGATGCGCCGGAGGCGTTGCTCGAACGCGGCAAAAAACTCGTGGTGCAAATGGTTGAGACCTTCCAGGAGGGCGGCAAACCCACCTTCGTCAACACCCTGGACGCGGTGGAGGTGGCGCGCAAAAGCGGCATGCCCCTGGCGCCGATCATGATCTACGGCGACGACGTCACCCACCTGCTCACCGAAGAAGGCATCGCCTATCTCTACAAAGCGCGCTCCCTGGAAGAGCGCCAGGCGATGATCGCCGCCGTTGCCGGGGTGACCGCCATTGGCCTGCGTCACAACCCCAAGGACACCGCACGCATGCGCCGCGAAGGCTTGATCGCCTTGCCCGAAGACCTCGGCATCCGCCGCACCGACGCCACCCGTGAGCTGCTGGCCGCCAAGAGCGTGGCCGACCTGGTGGACTGGTCCGGTGGCCTGTACAACCCGCCCGCCAAATTCAGGAGCTGGTAAATGCGCGCCCTCAAACTGCATGAACTGAGCCTGGCTGAACGCCTGGCAGACATGGCGGTAGATGCCTTGATCGATGAGGCCGACCTGTCGCCCAAACCTGCCCTGGTGGACCGTCGTGGCAACGGCGCCCACAGCGATTTGCACCTGGGCCTGATGCACGCCTCGGCGCTGTCGCTGTGGCCGATGTTCAAGGAAATGGCCGAAGCGGCCCTCGACATCGGCGAGATTGGCTTGCCCCTGCGCGAAGCCCTGGGTCGGATCGGTCGTGAAGGTGAGCAAGCGATGCTCATCACCACCAACGGTGTGAACACCCATCGCGGTGCGATCTGGGCCCTCGGTTTGCTGACTGCGGCGGCCGCTCTGGAGCCCTGCGCTATTACGCTGACCGCCGCTCGTTTAGCCCTGCTCAACGACCGTTACGCCCCGCAACCCATGAGCCACGGCGCCCAGGTCGCCCAGCGTTACGGTGCGCGCGGTGCCCGTGAAGAAGCGCAACTGGGTTTCCCTTCGGTTACGCAACGCGGCTTGCCGCAATTGCGCAAAAGCCGCCAGCAAAACACCGGCGAACAGAACGCCCGCCTGGATGCCTTGCTCGCCATCATGACCGAGCTGGCCGACACCTGCGTGCTCTACCGCGCAGGCCCCGAAGGGATCCACGCCATGCAGCGCGGTGCCCAAGCTGTATTGGATGCGGGCGGCAGCGCCACCCTGGCCGGTCGCCGCCAATTGCATGAACTGGATAACCAACTGCTGGCCCTGAATGCCTCCCCCGGCGGCGCCGCTGACCTGTTGGCCGCCTGCCTGTTTATCGACCGCCTCGACGGAGCGTTGTGATGGAAACCTTATCCTTTGAATTCCCCGCCGGGCAGCCGCCAAAGGGCCGTGCGCTGGTGGGCTGTGTGGGCTCGGGCGATTTGGAAGTGCTGCTGGAACCGGGCACGCCGGGCACGCTGACCATTCAGGTGCAGACCTCGGTGAATGGCGCCGAACAGCGTTGGCAACACCTGTTTGAACGCATCTTCCAGGAACACACACCACCGGCCATGAAGATTGATATCCACGATTTCGGCGCCACCCCCGGCGTGGTGCGTCTGCGCCTGGAGCAGGGCTTCGAGGAGGTTGGCCATGACTGATCTACTCGCCAAACACAGCTTCGTCGAATTGGGCGCACGGCAGCGGGCCAAGGCCTTGCTGGACGCCGGTTCCTATCGCGAATTGATCGACCCGTTCCAGCGCGTCATGTCACCGTGGCTCAGCCGCCAGGGCGTGGTGCCCCAGGCCGATGACGGCGTGGTGATCGCCAAGGGCAGTATCGATGGCAAACCGGTGGTGATTGCTGCCATCGAAGGTAACTTCCAAGGCGGCAGCTTGGGCGAAGTCGGCGGTGCGAAAATCGCCGGTGCTCTGGAGCTGGCCGCCGAAGACAACCGCAAGGGCATCCCCACCCGCGCCGTGCTGCTGCTGGAAACCGGCGGCGTGCGCTTGCAGGAAGCCAACCTGGGGCTGGCGGCGATTGCCGATATCCACGCGGCGATTGTCGATTTGCGCCAATACCAGCCGGTGATCGGCGTGGTGGCGGGCAGTGTGGGGTGCTTTGGCGGTATGTCGATTGCGGCGGGCTTGTGCAGTTACCTCGTGGTGACCCGTGAAGCGCGCCTGGGCTTGAACGGCCCGCAAGTGATCGAGCAGGAAGCGGGGCTTGAAGAATATGACTCCCGCGACCGGCCTTTCATCTGGAGCCTCACCGGTGGCGAGCAACGTTTCAACAGTGGCTTGGCTGACCGTTACGTGGCTGACGACGTGGCCGATATCCAACAGACCGTCAGCGCACTCTTACGCCAAGGCTTGCCGGAACAACAACGCAGCCGCCAGGCCGAGCACTACTTGGCGCGCCTCGCTGAACTGGACGCCACACCGCAAATCAACCCCGCGACCGTGCGCACGCTGTATCAAGGAGAACGCTCATGAGAGGGCTGCAGTGGTTCAACGCACTGAGTGCCGGTGCAACACCCGTTAAGGGGTTGCCGGATTCCTTGAAGGTGGCCGACGGCGTATTGGGCGAACAACCCGTTCGCTATCTCGCCGTGGTCACCGACCCTCACAACCGCTTCCCCCGCGCGCGCAATGGCGAAGTCGGTTTGCTGGAAGGCTGGGGCCTGGCCAAGGCCGTGGACGAAGCCATCGCCCGAGGTGACAAGCGCCCGCTGATCGCCATCGTCGATGTGCCAAGCCAAGCTTACGGCCGCCGCGAAGAAGCCCTCGGCATCCATCAGGCCTTGGCCGCTGCGGCGGACAGCTATGCCCGTGCACGTTTGGCCGGGCACCCGGTGATCGCGTTGCTGGTGGGCAAGGCCATGTCCGGCGCGTTCCTCGCTCACGGTTACCAAGCCAACCGCCTGATCGCCCTGCGCGACCCTGGCGTGATGGTGCACGCCATGGGCAAAGCGTCGGCGGCGCGGGTGACCCTGCGCAGTGTCGAAGAACTTGAAGCCCTGGCCGCCAGCGTGCCGCCGATGGCGTATGACATCGACAGCTATGCCAGCTTGGGTTTGCTGTGGGAGACCTTGTCGGTGAGCCAGATTGAACAGCCTACCGAGCAGGATGTTGAGCGGGTTGGCGATTGCCTGGTCAGTGCGATCAAGGACATCGCCACGTCTGATTTGAGCGGCCGCTTAGGTGCTACCAATCGCGCCGCGTCCAGCCACGTACGCCAACTGCTGCGGGAACAATGGTGAACGCCCACGACTTGCTCTGGGGCATGACCCCGGCGCATCTGCCTGCTGAGGCTCCGGCGTGGGCGGCGGATGCGCTGGGCGCGGTGGTGGTGCGTCGCGCCATCGTTGCCCCAGGGCTTGTCGCCGTCGGCGTGCGCGGGCGCTTGCGTGAGCAGCGTCTTGGCGCGGTGATGCCGATGGCTGCCATACAGCGCCGGGTCGCGCCGGAAGCGTTGTGCGAGGTGACTTCGCCCCGGGATCTACCGGCGTTGCAGGCACTCGCTCAACTACGTCCGGTGCTGGCGCCGCTGAACTGGGGCGTCACCGGCAGTGCGGGTTTTGAATTGGCCACGGGCATTGAAGCGCTGCATGCCCAAAGCGATCTGGATTTGATATTGCGTACGCCCGAGCCGCTGGATCGCAACGATGCACGCGATCTGCTGGCGGCATTGGACAAGGCGGTATGCGCCGTAGACCTGCAACTGCAAACGCCTTTCGGCGCAGTTGCCTTACGCGAATGGGCCGGTGCATCACGGCGGGTACTGCTGAAAACCGCCAGCGGTGCGCACTTGGTGATCGACCCCTGGCAGGCCGTGGCATGAGCAGCCTTTTGGTGTTTCCGGGGCAGGGCGCCCAACGGCCGGGCATGCTCCAGGCGTTGCCCGCCGATGTGCTGGAACACGCCAGCGACGCCTTGGGCGAGGACGTTCGCACCCTGGATTCGGCGCAAGCCCTGGCGAGTACCCGCGCCGTGCAGCTGTGTTTGTTGATCGCAGGCGTGGCCCACGCCCGCCTGTTGCAACACGCCCCGGATTACGTCGCGGGCCTGTCCATCGGCGCCTACCCGGCAGCGGTCATCGCCGGAGCCCTGGACTTCAGCGACGCGCTCAAGTTGGTCAGCCTGCGCGGCGAACTGATGCAAAACGCTTATCCACAGGGCTATGGAATGACCGCACTCATCGGCCCGGAGTTATCCACAGTCGAAACCTTGCTGGCCGAGATCCACAGCCCCGAAACCCCGGTGTACCTGGCCAATATCAATGCCGACAACCAAACCGTGATTGCGGGCAGCGATGCCGCCATGCAGCGTGTGGCCCAACGCATCAAGGGCAACGGCATCGCCAAGCGCCTGGCCGTGAGCGTGCCGTCCCATTGCGCGCTGCTGGAACAACCGGCCCAGGCCCTGGCGAGTGCCTTCGTGCCGCTCAAGGCGCCGCGCATCACTTACCTGAGTAGCACCCGTGCGCGACCTATCCACAACCCTGAACACCTGCGCGATGACCTGGCCTTCAACATGTGCCGCGTTGTCGACTGGCGCGGCACCGTGCAAAGCGCCTATGAACGCGGCGTGCGCCTGCAAATCGAACTGCCCCCGGGCGCCGTACTCACCGGCCTGTCACGCCGGGTGTTTGAACAAGGCACGGTGATCGCCTGCGAAGGCGCACGCCTGGATACGTTGCAGGCCCTGCTGCAAGAGGAGGAGCGCCGCCACCGATAAAGCACCACCCAAGGCTTTCGAAGCACAAAAACAACAATTTCGAACGAGCACTTTGAGGACGACAACAATGATTATTTACGGTGTGGCACTGCTGGCGATCTGCACGCTTGCGGGCGTGATCATGGGCGACATGCTGGGCGTGTTGCTGGGCGTCAAATCCAACGTGGGCGGGGTGGGCATCGCGATGATCCTGCTGATCTGCGCGCGCCTATGGATGCAAAAGCGCGGCGGCATGACCAAAGACTGCGAGATGGGCGTGGGCTTCTGGGGCGCCATGTACATCCCGGTGGTGGTGGCGATGGCGGCGCAACAAAACGTGGTCACCGCCCTGCACGGCGGCCCCGTCGCGGTGTTGGCGGCGATTGGTTCGGTGGTGGTCTGTGGTTGCACCATCGCCTTGATCAGCCGCACTCACAAGGGCGAGCCGTTGCCCGCCGAAGAGCCGCTGATCGCTGCTGCGGGAGGTCGCTGATATGTGGGATCTCATCGAGAAGGGTCTTGAACATAACGGCCTGATCACCGCGTTTGCCTTTGTGGGTGTGGTGATGTGGATTTCTGTGGTGCTGTCCAAGCGCCTCACTTTCGGGCGCATTCATGGGTCGGCGATTGCCATCGTTATCGGCCTGGTATTGGCCTGGGTGGGCGGCACGATTACCGGCGGGCAAAAAGGTCTGGCGGACCTGGCGTTGTTCTCGGGTATCGGTTTAATGGGCGGCGCGATGCTGCGGGACTTCGCCATCGTCGCCACGGCGTTTGAAGTACAAGCCACCGAAGCGCGCAAGGCCGGGATGATTGGCGTGATCGCGTTGCTGCTGGGTACGATCCTGCCGTTTATCGTCGGCGCGAGCATGGCCTGGGTTTTTGGCTATCGCGACGCGGTCAGCATGACCACCATCGGCGCGGGCGCGGTGACCTACATCGTCGGACCAGTGACCGGCGCGGCGATTGGCGCGACCTCGGACGTGATGGCGCTGTCGATTGCCACGGGGTTGATCAAGGCGATTTTGGTGATGGTCGGCACGCCGGTGGCGGCGCGGTGGATGGGCCTGGATAACCCGCGTTCGGCGATGGTGTTTGGTGGGTTGGCCGGCACCGTCAGCGGTGTGACTGCGGGGTTGGCGGCGACGGATCGGCGGTTGGTGCCGTATGGCGCGTTGACGGCGACGTTTCATACCGGGCTGGGCTGCTTGCTCGGGCCTTCGCTGTTGTATTTCATCGTTCGTGGGTTGGTTGGGTAAGTCTTGAATTTGTGTTGTTAGTTCGGGCCTCTTCGCGAGCAAGCCCGCTCCCACATTCGACCGCGTTCTCATGCTGGAACGCGGTCGAATGTGGGAGCGGGCTTGCTCGCGAAAGCGGTGTGTCAGGCTTACACCTGCCGATTGGCATACATCCGACACTCCGCCAACAACGCCAGCAAGTTCGGATCGCGCTCCTTGGCCTTCAAAAACATCACGCCAATCTGCTGCTGCAACCGGTACCTGGGCTGCAGCGGTATCAGCTTCACGCGGTTCTCATACACCGCCGCAATCCGCCCCGGCAGCAGTGCATAACCCACCCCCGAACTGACCATGCTCAGCAGGGTGAAGATGTCGTTCACCTGCATCGCCACCTTCGGTTCGAACCCCGCCTGCTTGAACACGCGATTGCCATCCTGGTGGGTGGCGAAGCCTTGGGTAAGGGTAATGAACGTGGCGTCGCGCACAGCCGCCAAATCGATTTGCTGCTCGCGGTCGAAGGGCGAGTCGGCTGGGGTAGCGAGGAAGATATCGTCGGAAAACAGCGCGATTTGCTCGCAGTCCGGGTCGTTGGCGTGTTCGTCGAGGGAGATGAGGATCGCGTCCACTTCCATGTTTTTGAGCTTGTAGAGCAGGTCGAAATTGGAGCCCAGGATCAGGTCGATGTTGAGTTCGCTGCGGCGGATCTTCAGGCCCATGATCAGTTGCGGCACGGTCTTGACCGTCAGCGAATACAGCGAGCCCAGCTTGAAGCGTTCGGCGGAGAACCCGGCGGCTTCGCGGGTGAGGCGCACGCTGTCGACCACGTCGGCCACCAGTTTCTGTGCGCGTTCTTCCAGCACATAGGCGCTTTCCAGCGGCGTGAGGTTGCGCCCTTCGTGTTTGAACAGCGGGCAGCGCAGGGCGTTTTCCAGGGAATGGATGGCGCGGTGCACGCTGACGTTGCTGGTTTGCAGCTCGGCAGCGGCGCGGGCCAGGTTGCCGGTGCGCATAAACGCCAGGAAGATTTCCAGCTTTTTGAGGGTGAACTCTTCGTCGATCAGCATGGCCGTGGCTCTTATTCGAATGCGCTCGATTGTGCCCCTAAAACCCGTTCACTCCCAGCCATGCGCTGCCCAGGCCCAACAGCACGCCGAGGATGATCAGCCAAATGGCGTTAAGGCGCGTGTAATACACCACGGCGGCGCTGGCCAAGGTCAGCACCAGGCTGGTGGCGTTGTTTTCCAGGCTGTTCATCAGGATGTAGCTGGCGGCGAGGATCAGCCCGATAGAGATGGGCTGCAGGCTGCGTTTGACCCGCTGCACCCACGGTGTTTCGGTGTGCCGCTCCAGCCAACCGGCGCCGAGGTAGGTCACCACCGAGCAGGGCAAGAGCTTAGCCGTCAGTGCCACTAATGCACCGGGCAGACCGGCCGCTTGCTGCCCGATAAACACCAGAAACATGCCGTTGGGTCCCGGCAATGCTTGGGACAAGGCGAAGAACGCGACGAATTGCGCGTCGGTGATCCAGTTCATGTCCGTGACGGTGTAGCGGTGGATATCGCTGAGCGCCACGGTATTGCCGCCAATCGCCATCAGCGACCACAGCGCGCATTGGATCATCAGGTGCAAGAGGACGGTTTGCATCAGCTTGGCGCCTTCTTCCCAGGGATATAGCTCAGGGCCAGTGAGCAGGGGATGCAGACAAGCAGCACGATCCACAACGGCAGTACCCAGACCGCCATCAACACAAAGGTCAGCACAAAGGCGCTGTAATTGGCGACAGTCCTGGGCATGGCCTTGAGCAAGCGCAGGGTGGTGCCTAGCATCAACCCGGTGGCAATCGGCATTACCGCGCCGAAAACCTGCTGCACCACCGTGTGACTCCACCATTTGGCATAGGCGAAGCCGGCGAGCACGGTGATCAGCGAGGGGAACAGGTACAGCCCGAATACCGCCAAGGCCGCTCCGGGCAAGCCATGCAGGCGCCGGCCGTAGATGATGCCGACGTTGGCGATATTGGGGCCGGGGAAAAATTGGCCCGTGGTCAGCAGTTCGTTGAACGCGGCTTCGGTCACCCAGCGCCTGCGGTCGACCATCATCTGTCGGGCCCAGGGCAGTACGCCGCCAAAACCGCAAAGACCTACCCACGCGAAGTTGTAGAACAGTTGCCACAGGCTGGGTGGTGGGGAAAGGGGGGGCTCGGGCATGTTCAGGTCCAGTGACAAGGGGTCAGACAATCACCCCGTGGCGTTCGGCAAGTTGGTGCTGGAAGCTTAGGGTCTCCGGCGTTGACTGCCAGCCGCGATAGCCGCCACGTAGCGTCGCTGCTTCTGTCCGGCCATACGCCTGGCGAAACCCAAGGGGCAGCGGGCGGCTGAACGGAGTGGCGAACCATTGGCGAAACAGGTGACGTTTTTTATCGGCTTGGCCGGTATCGGTGAAGGCCGTGCGGGCATGGCAAACCACGTGGTTATTCAACAGTTGCAGGTCTCCCGGCTGCAAGTGAATTTCCAGACAGTTTTGCGGGGTGTTGGCCAATTGCTCAAACGCGTCGATCGCATCCAGCGTGGTGTGCGACAACACAGGTGCACCGGGTAAGTTGCGGCAAGCAAGGATGCGTTTGCGGTAAAAGCGACCCGCAAAAACACCGTGATGGATGGCAAAGACCGGACAGCGGAAAAAGCGTTGGCGCGCCAAGTCAAAGAACGGCAGGGGTTGATAAAGGGCCTGGAGCCAGGTGGGGTTTTCCCGCGCAAGTTGGTTATGGATGCTCAGCATATTGGCGATACGGGTATGTCCACCGTGAGCCGCGTCACGCCGGCAGAGCAGGCTGGCCAGGTCGCAGGCGTCCACATGAAAACCCATGGCGGCGCTGGTCGCGTTGTCTCGCATCTGATCATGCCGGCCCTCGCTGATATCCCGCACATCCACCATCAATTGGCCCACTTCGTTTTGGACCAGGGGGACTCCCAAGTGCAGCCCTATCCCCCAGGCTAGCCAGCGGGCCAGGGGCTCACTCAGATGGGCGATGGGCAGGCCACGGATCAGAAACAGGCCCAGGCGTGTTTCACAGGCGAGGGCTGCCCTTTGCAGCACCGAATGCAGGGTTGGCAGCGGGAAGTCGTCCGGGCCGCAGTGCAGCGCGGGCTTTGTGCAGTACTGAATATGGGCGAGTGCCCGTTCCACTTCATGGACCTGTGCAGCCGATAGGGTGTAGACCCATTGTTGTTGCCGCTGGCGCAAGCTGGCGGCATCCCAGGGGGTGTTGGATTCGGGCAGCAGTTCACCGAGATTTAAAGGTGTGGGAGACATTTTCAGGCTCCTGGCAGACTTGGATTCGAGCTAAATAGTCCACCGGCTATGCGTCGTCAACCGAGGGCGTGCGCGGAATACGAATATTCTGTTCTGTTGGTAGGAAGGAGGATTTGATGGGCGAAGGCCATCTCCTTTTTTTGCAAGCGAATGCTCTTTTTTCTTTGATCGAAATAGAGAAATCATTGGGTTGAAGAATGAGGTGTGTTGCAAATGCGAAAAACGTTGTCACATATGCGTCAGATAATCACAGCACAGGTTTTTTCTTGAGTTGCACAGGGCTGGATTTGGTCTAGCAGCAGTAATTCAGAGGTGAGTGACACATGTATCACGGGGAACGATTCAACGCCTGGAGCCATTTGCTCGGGGCGGTCGCGGCTTTTGCGGGCGCGGTGTGGATGTTGGTGGCGGCGAGCTTGGACGGCAGCCCCTGGAAGATCGTCAGCGTGGCGATTTATGGCTTTACGCTGCTGGTGCTGTACAGCGCGTCCACCGTGTACCACAGCGTGCGCGGGCGACGAAAAGAGATCATGCAGAAGGTCGATCACTTTTCGATCTACCTGTTGATCGCCGGCAGCTACACGCCGTTTTGCCTGGTGACCCTGCGTGGGCCGTGGGGGTGGACGTTGTTTGGGATCGTGTGGGGGCTGGCGGTGATCGGTATTTTGCAGGAGATCAAGCCGCGTTCCGAGAAGCGGATTTTGTCGATCGTGATCTATGCGGTGATGGGCTGGATTGTGCTGGTGGCGGTCAAGCCGCTGATTGCGGCGTTGGGGGTGGCGGGGTTTACCTGGCTGGCGGCGGGCGGGGTGTTGTACACCGTGGGTATTATCTTTTTTGCCCTGGAGGATCGCCTGCGGCATTCCCATGGGATCTGGCATTTGTTTGTGATCGGCGGGAGTTTGCTGCACTTTGTGGCGATCATGCGCTACGTGCTTTGAACCCTGTGGGAGCTGGCTTGCCCGCTCCCACATTACAAGCGCTGCAGCAGCTCTTGGGCACGCTGACCGAAGATCCCCAGCAACTTGGCCAACATATGCGGTGGCGGCTCATCGGCACGGGTCAGCGCGTACAAGGTGATCGGCAGCGGCGGCGTGAGGGTGCGGATGCAGGTGGTGGCCGTCGAGGCGCCGAGGGCGGTGAAAGGGTCGATCACCGTAAGGCCGGCACCGGATTCCACCATGGCGCGGGCCAGGGAATAGGTCTGCACAGAGATCGTCACCCTTGGCGCCGGGTCGACGTTTTCCAGGTAGCTGTCGAGTTTTGCCGCCAACGGATCGGCACTGGACAGGCCAATCAACGGCGTACCCGCCAGATCCGCCAGGGGCAACGGTGTGCTCAATTCTGCGTCAGACCAGTAGCCTTTGGACGCCAACGCCACCAGCACTCCGTTGGCCAACACCTGGGTGGTCAACCCCGGATGCCCAGAGAAATTCAGCGTCAGCGCCAGGTCAATCTCACGCATCAACAGCTTCTGCACCAACTCGCGGCTATGGTCGCTGGACAGCTCACAGGCCATGTCCGGGTAGTCGCGCTTCCATTCCAGAATCGCTGGCGGCAGCAGCGACAGCGCCAGCGCCGGGATCGCGCCGATGCGCACACTCTGGCCCGGTGCGCGGCGCAAGCTCTTGGCCAGGCGCCGCACGCCTTGCAGGCTTTCAGTGACTTTCTCGACTTCCCGTTCCAACGCCAGGGCTTCCGGCGTGGGTTGCAGTTTGCCGCGCACTCTTAAAAAGAGCGGAAAACCCAACTGCAACTCGGCGTGTTGCAACACCTTGGTCACCGCCGGTTGCGACACGTGCAGCAACTGCGCGGCAGCGCTGACGGAGCCGGTCTGGCGGATGGCCTGGAAGATTTCGATATGACGCAGGCGCATGGCAAGTCCATAACCTTTGTTTATAGGTGGCCCATCTTTATTCATTGTCGGTGCCCTGTCACCTGCCCCTAGGCTTGAGGCCTCTTGATTGAACGGCGGGTGGCGGGGATGGTGTGCATCATCGGCGGTGGGGTGATCGGCTTGGCCAGTGCGTATGCGTTGGTGCGTGCGGGCCATGAAGTGACGGTGATCGAGGCTCGCGACAGCGTGGGCAGCGAAACCAGCTTCGCCAACGGTGGGCAACTGTCCTACCGCTATGTCGCGCCGCTGGCGGATGCCGGGGTGCCGCTGCAAGCCATCGGCTGGTTGCTGCGCGGTGACTCGCCTTTGAAGTTGCGCCCGCGTCTGGACCCCCAGCAATGGCGCTGGATGGCGGCCTTCCTCGGCGCCTGCCGTGGTTCGGTGAACAAACGCAATGCCGCCCACTTGCTGCGCCTGGCAACCCTGAGCCAGACCACCTTGCAGCAATGGCGCGAAGACGATCACCTGGACGGTTTCGACTGGCGCCGTAATGGCAAGCTGGTGACCTTTCGCAATGCCGGCTCCTTTGACCTGGCCCGCAGTAAAGTCACCGATATCCTGCAGCAGCAGGTGTTGTCGGCCGACGACTGCGCCCGGCTGGAACCTGCATTGGCAGGAGGTGGTTTTGTGGGGGGGATCTATACGCCGAACGAGGAAGTCGCCGACTGTCATGCCTTCTGCCAGCGCTTGGCAGCGCGGCTTGAAGCGTCGGGGCGCTGTCGCTTTTTGCTGGGGCGCAAGGTCACCGGCCTTCGCCATGCTGGCGGTGCGGTGCACAGCATCGAGTTGGGTGATGAGGTGATGCCGGTTGATCAATTGGTGCTGGCGGCCGGTTACCGCAGCGCCGAATTGGGCGTGTCGTTGCCGCTGTATCCGCTCAAGGGCTACAGCCTCAGCGTGCCGATTGGCGCGCAGCACCAGGCGCCGAACGTGAGCATCACCGACTACGACCGCAAGATCGTCTACGCGCGTATCGGCGAGCAACTGCGGGTGGCCGCCATGGTGGATATTGTCGGCTTCGATGCCGGCCTCGAACCCAAGCGCCTGGCCTTGATGAAGCGCCAGGCACTGGAGACTTTCCCTATGGCCGGCGACTACGCCCACGCGGTGGAATGGGCCGGCATGCGTCCGGCGACGCCCACCGGCGTGCCGCTGATTGGTGCCAGTGTCTATCGCAACCTGTGGTTGAACCTGGGCCACGGCGCCCTTGGTTTTACCCTGGCTTGTGGCAGCGGCCAGTTGTTGGCAGAGCTGATCGGCCAACACGTTCCTTCCATTGATATGCAGGGCCTGACGCCTCGCGCCGCATAAGGATGCACCCATGACCATCACCCGAATCAGCAGTAACGAGCGCCTCTCTGGTGCCGCAACCTTCAAAGACCTGGTGTTCCTATCCGGCCAAGTGCCTGGCGACGGCCAGGACGTAACGACCCAAACCCAGGAAGTGCTGGCCAAGATCGATGGGTTGCTGGCCCAGGCGGGCAGCGACAAGGACCATCTACTTAACGCGACGATTTACCTGAAAGACATCGATGAAGGTTTCGCACCGATGAACGCGGTGTGGTCCGCGTGGCTGTCGCCGGGCATGGCGCCGACACGCACCACCCTGCAAGCGGAACTGGCGCGGCCGAGTGTGCTGGTGGAAATCAGCGTGATCGCTGTACGTAAACAACCTTGAAGACCAACGGAAAATAACAATGAAAAAGATCCTGTTGACCGGCTGCACACTGGGGCTGTTATTGAGCGCACAGGCGCATGCAAACGAAGCTGCGCTGAGCGGCGCACTGGCCAAGATCGCCAGTGCCAAGTCCATCACCCTGGGTTATCGCGATGCGTCGGTGCCGTTTTCCTACGTGGGAGATCACAGTGGCAAGCCCATGGGCTATTCGGTGGACCTGGCGAGCAAGATCGTCGAGCGCATCCAGCAAAAAACCGGGGTGGCCAACCTGAATGTGAAGTACAACCTGGTGACCTCCCAGACCCGCATCCCGCTGGTGCAGAACGGCACCGTCGACCTGGAATGCGGCTCCACCGGGGTGACGGCTGAGCGGCAGAAGCAAGTGGCGTTTTCCTACGGGTTTATCTACGTGAAGGGCCAGTTGCTGACGGCGAAGGACAGCGGTATCAGCGGCTTTGCCGACCTTGCCGGCAAGAATGTGGTGACCACCGCCGGCACCACCAATGAGCGCTTCCTGAAAAGCTATAACGCCGAGCACAAAGCCAATATGTTCGTGATCAGCGCCAAGGACCACGGCGAGGCGTTCAAGATGCTCGAAACCGGTCGTGCGGCGGCCTTCTACATGGATGATGCGCTGCTCTACGGTGAACGCGCCAAGGCCAAGGACCCGCACAAGTGGGTGGTGGTCGGTAAGGAGCAATCGCGGGAAATCTACAGCTGCATGGTGCGTAAAGATGACCCGCAGTTTCTGGCGGTGGTCAACGAGACGCTCGGCGAGCTGTACAGCAGCGGCGAGATCAACGGGATTTACCAGCGTTGGTTCGAACAGCCAATCCCGCCCAAGGGCTTGAACCTGGAGTTCCCGATGACCAGCGAGTTGAAGGCGATCATTGCCAAGCCGGTGAGTGATCCGGTGGAGTGATGGCTTGGTAACCCAATCCAAATGTGGGGGCGGGCTTGCTCGCGAAAGCGTCGGATCAGTCAGCTTAACTGTGGCTGACACACCGCATTCGCGAGCAAGCCCGCTCCCACATTTTTGATTGGGTTTGCAAAGGGAGAAGGTTAGAAATCGCCCCACAGTTGCTGGGCCACTGCCAACGCAACTACCGGTGCCGTCTCGGTACGCAACACGCGCGGGCCAAGGCGTGCGGCGTGGTAGCCGGCAGCTTGGGCCGCGTCTACTTCTCCATCGGTCAACCCACCCTCAGGCCCGATCAAAAACGCCAGGCTTGCAGGCTTGGCATGGCTGACCATCGGCTCTGCCACCGGGTGCAGCACCAACTTCAAATCCGCCTCGGTCTGTTTCAACCAGTCGGCCAGCAACAGCGGCGGGTGAATCACCGGTACCGTCGAACGCCCACACTGCTCGCAGGCGCTGATCGCCACCTGGCGCCAGTGCAGCAGGCGTTTGTCGGCGCGTTCGTCCTTGAGGCGTACTTCGCAGCGGTCGCTGAAAATCGGCGTGATCGCGTTGACGCCCAGCTCCGTGGCTTTTTGAATCGCCCAATCCATCCGCTCGCCACGGGACAGGCCCTGGCCGAGATGGATATACAGCGGTGATTCAGCCTGGCCCGGGAAGCTCTCTGTCAGTTGCACGGTCACGCGCTTCTTGCCGACTTCCAGCAGGCTGCCCAAGAACTCCTGGCCGGAACCGTCGAACAATTGCACAGCGTCACCTTCGCCCATGCGCAGCACACGGCTGATGTAGTGCGCCTGGGCCTCGGGCAATTCATGCTCGCCGATGCTCAGCGGGGTGTCGGTGAAAAAACGGGACAGTCTCATTTCTGTTCTCTGGAAAATTCTATGTAGGAGCAGGATAACTGTGGCGAGGGAGCTTGCTCCCGCTGGAGTGCGAAGCGCTCCCAAAATCTTGGGGCCGCTACGCAGCCCAGCGGGAGCAAGCTCCCTCGCCACAAATTAGCCGGGGTCGCGAAAGCCTGGATGGAAGTCTTTAGGCACTGCAACACTGACGCTGCTATGGGTGGCGATATCGATACCTTCACTGGCCACCTCGGCGAGGAAATCGATTTGCTCTGGCGTAATCACATAGGGCGGCAGGAAATACACCACGCTGCCCAGCGGGCGCAACAAGGCGCCACGTTCCAGCGCGTGTTCGAACACCTTCAAGCCACGGCGTTCCTGCCACGGGTAGGCGGTCTTGGTGGCTTTGTCCTGCACCATCTCGATGGCCAGCACCATGCCGGTCTGGCGGACTTCCGAGACGTGGGGGTGGTCCACCAGGTGCGCGGTGGCGCTGGCCATGCGCTGGGCCAGGGCCTTGTTGTTTTCGATGACGTTGTCTTCTTCGAAGATATCCAGGGTCGCCAACGCTGCCGCGCACGCCAGCGGGTTGCCGGTGTAGCTGTGGGAATGCAGGAAAGCGCGCAGGGTGGGGTAGTCGTCGTAGAAGGCGTCGTACACGTCATCGGTGGTTACCACCGCCGCCAGCGGCAGGTAGCCGCCGGTGAGGGCTTTGGACAGGCACAGGAAGTCCGGGCGAATACCGGCCTGTTCGCAGGCAAACATGTTGCCGGTGCGGCCGAAGCCTACGGCAATTTCGTCGTGGATCAGGTGCACGCCGTAGCGGTCGCAGGCTTCGCGCAGCAGCTTGAGGTACACCGGGTGGTACATGCGCATGCCGCCAGCGCCCTGGATCAACGGTTCGATGATCACAGCGGCGACGGTGTCGTGGTGCTCGGCGAGGGTCTGTTCCATCACCTGGGCCATCGTGCGCGAGTGGTCTTCCCAGCTCACGCCCTCGGGGCGCAGGTAGCAATCGGGGCTTGGCACTTTGATGGTGTCGAGCAGCAGCGCCTTGTAGGTTTCGGTAAACAGCGGCACGTCGCCCACCGACATCGCGGCGATGGTTTCGCCGTGGTAGCTGTTGGTGAGGGTGACGAAGCGCTTTTTATTTGGCTGGCCGCGGTTGAGCCAATAGTGAAAGCTCATTTTCAACGCGACTTCGATGCAGGACGACCCGTTATCGGCGTAAAAGCAGCGGGTCAGGCCTTCGGGCGTCATTTTTACCAGGCGCTCGGACAGTTCGATCACCGGCTGGTGGCTGAAACCGGCGAGGATCACGTGTTCCAGTTGGTCGACCTGGTCCTTGATGCGCTGGTTGATGCGCGGGTTGGCGTGGCCGAACACGTTGACCCACCAGGAACTGACGGCGTCGAGGTAGCGCTTGCCTTCGAAGTCTTCCAGCCATACGCCTTCACCGCGTTTGATCGGGATCAGCGGCAGTTGCTGGTGGTCTTTCATCTGGGTGCAGGGATGCCACAGCACGGCGAGATCGCGTTGCATCCACTGGTTGTTCAAGCCCATTTTTCGTCTCCTCAAGCAACAATCGCGCAAGCCTATGCAATGGGCGACGGTGTCACAACCCATTACTTGCGAATTGGCAGTAAACACAGGACGGTCTGTCACGTTTCTTCTGGATAGTCCTTAATCCTTGGTTAATTTACGCTTCATAACCTCAAGATCACATTTCTCGATATTTCAAAGCGAAATTTTCCGCTTTAATTCGATAGGTAACGCGCTAGTCTTGGGCGCAGTTCTTACGGGATTAAGTACATGCAGTTACGCAATTCAACCGCCCGCTATGGCTGGGTCAGCATGGTTTTGCACTGGGGCGTGGCCCTGGTGGTGTTTGGCTTGTTTGCCCTGGGTTTGTGGATGGTCGGCCTCGACTACTACAGCGCCTGGCGCAAAGACGCGCCAGACCTGCACAAGAGCATCGGCATCACGCTGTTTGCCGTGATGCTGGTGCGTATCGTCTGGCGCCTGATCAGCCCGCCACCGCCACCGTTGGCCAGCTACAGCCGCATGACCCGTATCGGTGCCGCGTTTGGCCACGCGTTCCTTTATCTCGGGCTGTTTGCCGTGATGATCGCCGGTTACCTGATTTCCACCGCAGACGGTGTCGGTATCCCGGTGTTTGGCCTGTTTGAGATTCCTGCCGTGGTTTCCGGGCTACCGGACCAGGCAGACAACGCAGGCCTGGTGCATCTGTACCTGGCCTGGGTATTGGTGGTCTTCGCCGGCTTGCACGGTGTGGCCGCACTGAAACACCACTTCATTGATCGTGATGTGACCCTGACGCGAATGCTGGGGCGCAAAGCCTGATGTTCAACCTCGACTCACAAGGAATAGAAAGCATGTTGAAAAAGACGCTCGCCGCTCTGGCACTCGGTTCCGCCCTGCTGTCCGCCGGTTCCGCGATGGCTGCTGACTACAAGATCGACAAGGAAGGGCAGCACGCCTTCATCGACTGGAAAATCAGCCACCTGGGCTACAGCTTCATCCACGGTACTTTCAAGGACTGGGACGGCACGTTCAGCTGGGACAAGTCCAAGCCAGAAGCCAGCAAAATCGCTGTCGAAGTGAAAACCGCCAGCCTGTGGTCCAACCACGCTGAACGTGACAAACACATCGCCAGCAAAGACTTTCTGGACGTTGGCAAGTTTGCCGATGCCAAGTTCGTATCCACCGCAGTCAAGTCCACCGGCGAGAAAACCGCTGACGTGACGGGCGACCTGACCCTGCACGGTGTCACCAAGCCTGTGACCTTCAAGGCCACGTTCAACGGCGAAGGTAGCGATCCATGGGGCGGTCAACGTGCTGGCTTCAACGCCACCACCACGCTGAACCTGAATGACTTCGGCATCAAAGGCCCAGGCCCGTCTTCGCAGACACTGGACCTGGACATCTCGCTGGAAGGTGTGCAGCAGAAGTAATTTCTGCCCGCACAAAAAACCGGGTCGTCAGATCCGGTTTTTTTTTGCCTGCAATTTCAACACATCACTTGACCTGTTAATGGGGCCAGATGTGGGAGCGGGCTTGCTCGCGAATGCGGTGGATCAGTTAGTACATTTAATACTGACACACCGCATTCGCGAGCAAGCCCGCTCCCACATTGGATTTATGTCGAGTCAAAAAAAATGCCCCGCTTCCAAAGAAGAGGGGCATTTTCTAAGCGTTGAAACTCAGCGGTTGCGAGTCAGCAGCGCTGGTTTCTCACCACGAGGACGGCCTGGCAGTTGATCCAACTGCTCAGGTGTCGGGAAGCGATCTGCTTTCGACTCCTTGTGGATGATCTTCGGCGCCGGGCCGCCACGCGGGTTCTGCACGGCTGGCTCGGACGAACGAGGCTGGTCGTCACGGGCTGGGCGGCGGTTGTTGCTGCGCGAATCTTCGCGACGGGCTTGACCGTCACGAGGTGCGCCGCTGCGTGGGCCATTGCGCTTGGCAGGTGGCGTACCGGTGGTGCCGCCGCTGCTGTTGCGTGGGCCGTTCTGGCGAGCGCCTTGTGGCTGACCACCACGTGGTGCGCCTGCACCCGCGCCCTGTGCCGGAGCACCTGGGCGACGGCCACGGCCTTGGGCCGGCTTGGCCTGGGGCACGTAGTCAACGCGGTTACCGAAGTTATCCACGTCGTCGTCGAGGAACTCGTCCGGCGCACGGTCAGCAGCGGCGCGTGGTGGCTGGCTCGGCTGGCGCTGTTCGCGGGCCGGGGTGCCTTCACGGGGCTTTTGCTCGCGGGCTGGACGTTCGCCACGGCCGTTGGTGGGCGCTTTTTCCTTGCCGCCTTTGTCTTTGCCCTTGTCGCGACGACCACCGCCACCACCGCCGCCGTTCGGGCCATCGCCCTTCGGACCGCGTGGGTTGCGTGGGTTACGCACGTCCGGACGCTCGCGCGCTTCTGGCTTTTCGGCCTCCACGGCGCTGGCATCGAAGCCCATCAGGTCGCCGTCGGCGATTTTCTGCTTGGTCATGCGCTCGATGCTTTTCAGCAGTTTTTCTTCGTCCGGGGCAACCAGGGAAATGGCCTCGCCCGAACGACCGGCACGGCCAGTACGGCCGATACGGTGCACATAGTCTTCATCGACGTTTGGCAGCTCGAAGTTGACTACATGTGGCAACTGGTCGATGTCCAGGCCGCGGGCGGCGATATCGGTAGCCACCAGGATACGCACGGTGCCGGCCTTGAAGTCAGCCAGGGCCTTGGTGCGCGCGTTCTGGCTCTTGTTGCCGTGGATGGCGACGGCGGTGAGGCCGTGCTTGTCCAGGTACTCGGCCAGGCGGTTGGCGCCGTGCTTGGTGCGGGTGAATACCAACACCTGTTCCCACGCGCCGGCGGTGATCAGGTGCGCCAGCAGCGCACGCTTGTGGCTGGCGGCCAGGCGGAATACGCGCTGTTCGATACGCTCGACCGTGGTGTTCGGCGGCGTGACTTCGATACGTTCCGGGTTGTGTAGCAGCTTGCCAGCCAGGGCGGTGATGTCCTGGGAGAACGTTGCCGAGAACAGCAGGTTCTGACGTTTGGCCGGCAGGCGGGCGAGGACCTTTTTCACGTCATGGACAAAGCCCATGTCGAGCATGCGGTCGGCTTCGTCCAGCACGAGGATTTCCACGTGGGACAGGTCGACGCTGCCTTGGCCGCACAGGTCGAGCAAGCGACCCGGGCAGGCTACCAACACGTCAACACCACGGGACATGGCCTGAACCTGTGGGTTCATGCCGACGCCGCCAAAGATGCAGGCGCTGACGAACTTCAAGTCGCGGGCATACAGCTTGAAGCTGTCGTGCACCTGGGCGGCGAGTTCGCGGGTAGGGGTCAGGACCAGTACGCGCGGTTGGCGCGGGCCGTGACGCTGGGATTTGTCCGGGTGACCATTGGGAAACAACCGCTCCAGAATCGGGAGGGCGAAGCCGCCGGTTTTACCAGTACCTGTCTGAGCCGCAACCATCAGGTCGCGACCTTGCAACACGGCGGGAATGGCCCGCTGTTGCACCGGAGTAGGCTCGGTATAGCCCGCTGCCTCGATGGCGCGGACTAAAGCCTCGGAGAGACCGAGGGAAGCAAAGGACATGAGTAATCCTGTTTTAGTTAGGGCTTGGCCCAAAGGGATAATCTTGCCGGGCGTGAATGACGCTTAGGGGAGCGTTATCCCGTCCGGTCCTGCTGCGTCTGGCGGGCACTCCACCGGCTCGCGCGGGCTGAAAGCTGCGCTGTAGCGGGGTTGGGTGCCTTTTTCAAGACCTCAGCGGCCGGGCGTGAGCCTGGCGGAAAGGCCGGAGTATAACAGAGCAATCACGGCGCGCCGCTTTCCTGCTGCTCAACGGTGTGTTCTGAGGCCGTATCGGCTTGGAAACCCCCGTATTTGGCACTCAAGGCGACATATGCGGGCTCCTGCTTGAAGCGTTTGAGTTCGGCGGCAAAGCGCTGCACCAAAAGGTCCATGCCGGCACCCCGGCGTACCGCCAGGAACTGCTGTTGGCGGCTGACCACCACCGGTGCCTGGCTGACCTTGCCTTCCAGGCCCATGGCCTTGATCACATGCTGGCCCACCCGGCGGTCGGTGATCACCAAGTCAATGCGCCCCAGCAGCAATTTGCCGAAGTTGGCTTCGTGGCTGGGGGCTGGCTCGCGGTTGAACAAGCTGGCGTCGCTGAACGGCGCGCCATACAGGTAGCCCGGCGAGGTGCCAACGGTGAGACCGCGCAGGTCATCCAGGGTCTGGGCGGGATGAGGGCGTTCGTTGGCGTAGAACAGCACGAACTCCACTTCCGACAACGGTTCGCTGGGGTAAAGCAGCAGGGCGTCGCGCTCGTGGCTGTGGAAAATATCCAGTGCGCCGTCGGCGTGACCCTGGTCGAGCATGGCCAGGCAACGCTTCCAGGGCAGGAATTGCCATTGCACCTCCACCCCCAAGCGTTGGAACACGGTCACCGTGGTTTCGTAGTCCAGCCCGTGCATGGCGCCGTGTTCTTCGTACACGTAGGGCGCCCAGGGCTCCGTGACAATGCGCAATTTCTCGCCATAAGCGGCCAGGCTCAGGCAAGTCAATAGCGCAGCGGTCAACAGCTTCAGAATGACGGGCATGCCCTGAGGTTACGATGCCCCAGCGCTAAAGAGAAGCTCTGGCACACGCATCTGCGGGCGACGTTATTTTGTCTCCGAGGTCATCAGGTGTTCATAGATGGCCGCACGGCGCTCGCCGAGAATCAGGCGCACCAGTGGGTTGGCGAACCAGTGCTCCAGTTGATGGGCATCCACCGGGCATTTCTGCCGCTCCTCTTGGTTCTGCCTTGCCTTGTCCCACCAAACGGGGCCACAGGCTTGGTCGAACTCGTTTTCGTGTTCGTAGCAGCCGTAGAGAATCTCGCGGATGAACTGCTGCTTGCGCTTGGGCAAGGCCAGGGTGATCAGCTTGTACATCAGGCGCTGCAAGCGTGGCGGGCGCGGCAGGTGAGCAGAGACCTTGCGGGTATCGGCCAGGGCCGCGGCGCTGGTAGGAGCGGCGGCGTGCTTGGCGATCCACGCTTTGACCTTGGCCCGGAACAGCTGCTTGCGGCTCCAGTAGTGGTGGATCAGGTCTGGGCACTGACGCACGTTGACCGTGCGGTAGGCGGCCACCGACAGGCAGAACTCTTCCAGGGTGTAGGCGCCGTTGGCCATCGGGAACAGCTTGTCCATCAGCTCGATCGAGCGGTCCAGCAGGTAGGCATCCTGTTGTGCGATACCGATCACACCGGAGTTGAGCAGCCACATGTCGTCGTCGGCCAGGTTGCGCTCTGCCAAATGCTTGGCCAAGGTTTCATACAGCACGCCTTCGCGGTTATCGCCGTACTTGGCATGGAAGGCGTTGCACAGCAACGTGCCGGGGGCGACGCGTTCAAACAGGGCCATGGGCGAGTCATGGAAGAACGTATCGGTGTCGATCAATAGCGCCCGCTCTGCGGTCTGCAATACCTGGCGCAACAGCACGTGTTTGGTGCGGAAATGATAACCGTGAGGCTCGCACCAGCGTTTGCGCGTGGCGTCGTCCAGCGCGTGGACCTGCACCGGCAGGTCGCGGTAAGGCGCGGGGTTGTCGCTGAACACCTGGATGTCCAATGGCATGTCCTGGGGGCCTCCCAGGTGGGCCAGGGCACTGGCGATGCTGAATACCGCTTCCTGATGGTAAGTCTCGGCGCCGAAAACCAGGTACACCAGTTGTGGGCGGGGAGTCGGGGACGCTGTATTCATTTACTGCAGGCTTCCTTTCCGGGATGTAGGGATAAAAAAAGCCCTCGTATAAACGAGGGCCTGGGTGCTGCTTGAACAGCCTCAGCGTGGCAGCTTGAGGTTGTTCCAGATAGCTAGGCTTGGTTCAGCTTGGTTCAGGGTATAGAAGTGCAAGCCGGGCGCGCCACCTTGCAACAAACTTTCACACATTTCTGTGATGACCTGCTCACCGAACGCCTGGATGCTCTTGACGTCATCGCCATAGGCTTCCAGTTGCTTGCGCACCCAGCGTGGGATCTCGGCGCCACAGGCGTCGGAAAAACGTGCCAGTTTGCTGTAGTTGGTGATCGGCATGATGCCCGGCACGATGGGGATATTCACACCCATGGCCCGTACACGCTCGACGAAGTAGAAGTAGCTGTCGGCGTTGAAGAAGTACTGGGTGATCGCACTGTCGGCGCCGGCGTTGGCCTTGCGCACGAAGTTCTTCAGGTCGTCTTCGAAGTTGCGTGCCTGGGGGTGCATCTCCGGGTAGGCCGCCACTTCGATATGGAAGTGATCGCCGCTTTCTTCGCGGATGAAGCTCACCAGGTCATTGGCGTAGCGCAGTTCACCGCTGGCCATGCCCATGCCGGACGGCAGGTCGCCGCGCAGGGCGACGATGCGCTTGATGCCGGCGCTCTTGTATTGGGTCAGCAGGCCGCGCAGGTCGTCCTTGCTGTCGCCCACGCACGACAAGTGCGGAGCGGCGGGAACTTTGACTTGGCTTTCCAGCTGCAACACGGTGTTGATCGTGCGGTCACGGGTGGAGCCGCCGGCGCCGTAGGTGCAGGAGAAGAAGTCGGGGTTGTAGCTGGCCAACTGGGTGGCCGTGGCCATCAGTTTTTCATGCCCAGCATCGGTCTTGGTCGGGAAGAACTCGAAGCTGTAGCGACGGTCTTGGGACATGGTCGTATCCTTGGAAACTCGAAACTGGAAGGCTTGTGTGGGAGCGGGCTTGCATGTGGCGAGGGAGCTTGCTCCCGCTGGAGCGCGCAGCGCTCCCAAAATCTTGGGGCCGCTGCGCAGCCCAGCGGGAGCAAGCTCCCTCGCCACAACAAGCCCGCTCCCACATAAAGCCCGCTCCCTTTAAAAAGGGAGCGGGCCGCAGGCAAATCAGTAGCGGTAAGCGTGCGGCTTAAACGGACCTTCAACGGTCACGCCGATGTAGTCGGCCTGGGTCTTGGTCAGTTGAGTCACGACGCCGCCGAAGCCGCGGACCATTTCCAGGGCCACTTCTTCGTCGAGTTTCTTCGGCAGTACTTCCACGGTCAGGCGCTCGGCTTTCTGGGCGGGCGACAGGTCGGCGTACTTTTGGTCGAACAGGAAGATCTGGGCCAGTACCTGGTTGGCGAACGAGCCGTCCATGATGCGGCTCGGGTGGCCAGTGGCGTTGCCCAGGTTAACCAGACGGCCTTCGGCCAGCAGGATCAGGTAGTCGTCGTTCTGTGGGTCGAAATCGCCCGCGCCGGTACGGTGAACCTTGTGGACCTGAGGCTTCACTTCTTCCCATGCCCAGTTCTTGCGCATGAACGCAGTGTCGATCTCGTTGTCGAAGTGGCCGATGTTGCAGACAACAGCGCGCTTCTTCAGGGCTTTGAGCATGTTTGCGTCGCAAACATTCACGTTGCCGGTGGTGGTCACGATCAGGTCGATCTTGCCCAGCAACGCTGCGTCGATGCAGGCGGAGGTGCCGTCGTTCTGGCCGTCGATGAACGGCGAAACCACTTCAAAGCCGTCCATGCAGGCTTGCATGGCGCAGATCGGGTCAACTTCGGAGACTTTAACGATCATGCCTTCCTGACGCAGGGACTGGGACGAACCCTTGCCCACGTCACCGTAGCCGATCACCAGGGCTTGCTTGCCCGACAGCAGGTGGTCGGTGCCGCGCTTGATGGCATCGTTCAGGCTGTGACGGCAGCCGTACTTGTTGTCGTTCTTGCTCTTGGTCACTGAGTCGTTGACGTTGATGGCCGGGATTTTCAGCTCGCCCTTGGCCAGCATGTCCAGCAGGCGGTGTACGCCGGTGGTGGTTTCTTCGGTCACGCCGTGGACGCGGTCGAGGATGGCCGGGTACTTCTTGTGCAGCAGCTCGGTCAGGTCACCGCCGTCGTCGAGGATCATGTTGGCATCCCAAGGCGCGCCATCCTTGAGGATGGTTTGCTCCAGGCACCACTCGTACTCTTCTTCGGTCTCGCCTTTCCAGGCGAATACCGGGATACCAGCGGCAGCGATAGCGGCAGCAGCCTGGTCTTGAGTCGAGAAGATGTTGCAGGACGACCAACGTACTTCGGCACCCAGGGCAACCAGGGTTTCGATCAGCACGGCAGTCTGGATAGTCATGTGGATGCAGCCGAGGATCTTCGCGCCTTTGAGCGGCTGCTCAGAAGCGTACTTGCGACGCAGACCCATCAGGGCTGGCATTTCGGATTCGGCGATAAAGGTTTCGCGACGGCCCCAGGCAGCGAGGGACATGTCGGCGACTTTGTAATCGGTGAAACCAGCAGGCGTGTTGACAGCGCTCATGAAGAGCCTCCATTCGTAGTGTGCGAATGGGCGCCGTTGTGCGTTTAGTATCAGGCCCGATGAACCAGGCCGGACAACGCCCCATCCGAGCCTGACAGGTTGAACCTGCTGCAGCGCCCCTCGGACAGGTGGCGGGAAAACGGTAACAAGTGGATATGACCGTTTTGAAACGGCGCCGATTATAGCCGTGTGCGCCAGACTTCCCAAGCCTTTCTGTCGGACACATGAAGATCCCTCATGGGTTTGATAGGCAATGCCTCATAGAGCTCTGGCGCGGCCTCTGCCATGATGTCGCCCATCATTCGGCAAGACGCTTTGGAGTGACCATGAACTTCCACACCCGCAAATGGGTAAAACCTGAAGACCTCAACCCCAACGGCACCCTGTTCGGCGGCAGCCTGCTGCGCTGGATCGACGAAGAGGCGGCGATCTACGCGATCGTCCAGCTGGGCAATCAGCGCGTCGTCACCAAGTACATCTCCGAAATCAACTTCGTCAGCGCCTCGCGCCAGGGCGACATCATCGAACTGGGCATCACCGCCACCGAGTTCGGCCGCACCTCTATCACCCTGACCTGTGAAGTGCGCAACAAAATCACCCGCAAAAGCATCCTGACCGTTGAAAAAATGGTCTTCGTCAACCTGGGCGAAGACGGTTTGCCGGCGCCCCACGGCCGCACTGAAATCAAATACGTCAAAGATCAGTTCGCCGACGAAAGCATCAGCGAGTAATCCTGCCGGGCCAGTGAACGCTCGTGACCGGCGACAGGTCGTACCTGAACAACACCCTCCTGTTCAGGTACGCCCATGGCCACGCAAGAAGACGGCAAGACTCCCAACCTGTCCCAGGAAGAGCAGCACGACGTCGACAAGAACCAGCCGCCCCGCGCGGCGGTGTTGCATGAAATCATCCGCACCCAGGGCGACCAGGAGCTGGAGCGCAACGTAGCCGCGCTGTGGTGGTCGGCGCTGGCCGCAGGGTTGACCATGGGCCTGTCGCTCATGGGTATGGGCCTGCTCAACTCGCGGCTGCCGGATGCCGAGGGCTTCAAAGTGATCGCCAGCTTCGGCTACTGCGCGGGGTTCCTCGCGGTAATCCTGGCGCGCCAGCAACTGTTCACCGAAAACACCCTGACCGCCGTGCTCCCAGTGATGAGCAAACCCACCCTGGCCAATGCCGGGCGCCTGTTGCGCCTGTGGACGGTGGTGCTGGTGGGCAACCTGTGCGGCACCTTGCTGGTGGCCTACGTGATGTTGCACCTGCCGATCTTCGACACCAAGACCGACATGGCCTTTCTGGAAATCGGCCGTAAGGTCATGGAGAACGACCCGGGCCAGATGTTCGCCAAGGGCATCGTTTCCGGCTGGATGATCGCCACCATGGTGTGGATGATCCCGTCCATGGAAAGCGCCAAGATGTTCATCATCATCCTGATCACCTACCTGATGGCTCTGGGCGACTTCACCCACATCGTGGTGGGTTCGGCGGAAGTGTCGTACCTGGTGTTTGCTGGCGAGTTGCCGTGGAAGGATTTTTGGCTGGTGTTCGCTGGGCCCACGTTGGCGGGCAATATCATCGGGGGCAGCTTTATCTTCGCACTGATCAGCCATGCGCAGATCCGCAGTGAAAGCAGTTTGCCGGGCAAAGCTGCTGCGGACCCGAGGCATCCGCAGCAGATCGACAAGCGTCAGTGATGCTCAGGCGTGGCCTGGGGCTCGTCCCGGGTCACGCGCTTGACCAGCTTGCCGATGCTCAAGCCCTGCAACAGGATCGACGACAACACCACGATGTAGGTGATGCTCAGCAACAGGTCACGCTCCGGGCCCAGCGGCAACGCCAGGGCCAGGGCGACTGACACCCCGCCGCGCAACCCGCCCCAGGTGAGGATACGGATAGTGCCGCGCGGCACCGTGCGCCAGCGCCGCAGCAGCAGAATCGCCGGGGCCACTGTCAGCAGGCGCGACAGCAGGATCGCCACGGCCAGTAAGCTTGCGGCCAGTACGTGCAGCCAATTGAATGGCAGCAGCAACAGCTCCATGCCGATCAGCGCGAACAGCAGGGCGTTGAGCATGTCGTCGAGCAATTCCCAGAAACCGTCCAGGTAGCGACGGGTCATGTCGTTCATCGCCAGCTTGCGGCCGAGGTTGCCGATGATCAGGCCCGCGACCACCATCGCAATCGGTGCCGAGACGTGCAGCTCGGTGGCCAGCGCCGAACCGCCGATCACCAGGGCGAGCGTCAGCATCACTTCGATCTGGTGCTGTTCGATGCTCTTGATCATCAGGTACACCAGGTAACCGATCAGGCCACCGAACACCACGCCGCCAATCGCCTCGTGGGCGAACAGCATCGCGGTGGCGCCCACGGTGGGGGTCTCACCCAACTGGGCGATACCCAGCAATACGGTAAACACCACCACGGCGGTGCCGTCGTTGAACAGCGATTCGCCGACGATGGTGGTTTTCAACGGCTTGGAGGCATTGGCGGTACGCAGCACGCCCAATACCGCAATTGGGTCGGTGGGTGAAATAAGCGCGCCGAACAACAGGCAGTAGAGGAAGCTCACGTGCCAGCCAAACAGGGCAAAGATGTAATACGCCAGGCTGCCGATGACCACCGTGGCAATCAACACGCCGAAGGTGGCCAGCAGGCCGATGGGCCAGCGGTAGCTGCGCAAGTCGTTGAGGTTCACGTGCAAGGCGCCGGCGAACAGCAGGAACGACAGCATCCAGTTCATCAGCAAGTCGCCGAAGTCGATCTGGCCGATCAGTTGCTGGATACGTTCTTCCAGACCCGGGTAGCCGATAAAGCTCAACCCTTGCAGGATCAGGGAAAACATCAGGGCCGTGACCATCACGCCGATGGTGGGCGGCAGGCCGATGAAACGGAAGTTCACATAGGTGAGCAGGGTAGTAAGGCAAATGAAAGCGGCGACAAGTTCAAGCATCCGGGGTCCTTGGAAGTTGGGGGCAGAGCGTTTAGTGGTGGGATGGACCGCAGTAGCGGCGCGATGTTGCAGGGCGGTGCGCAAAACACCGATAGAACCTTTTGCAGCGTGGCGGCTCATAGCGTGGATGCGGCTGGCCAGAATTAGTGCTAAAACTCTAATTTCTGTTTCAAATTAAAAATAGAAAACTAAAAAAGGAATCAGTGATGACGGTAGCTTTCTGGTGTGTGTTGATCGCAATTTTCCTGCCTTATCTGTGCACGGGCCTGGCCAAATTCAGCCAGGGCAAGTTCGGGCCCAGGCAGAACCACGACCCTCGCGCCTTCCTGGAGACCCTCGACGGGTTCGCCCGGCGTGCCCACAACGCCCAGCTCAACAGTTTTGAAGTCACCCCGGCGTTCGCGGCCGCGGTGATTATCGCGCACCTGGCCGGTACGGCCGAATTGGTGACCATCAATGTGCTGGCGGTGCTGTTTATCACCAGTCGCCTGTTGTACATCATTTGCTACGTGGCGGATTGGGCGATTCTGCGGTCGCTGGTGTGGTTCGTGGGTATGGCGTTGATTGCGAGTTTCTTCTTTGTCTCGATGTAACGTTTGACGTAAATCCCTTGTGGGAGCGGGCTTGCTGTGGCGAGGGAGCTTGCTCCCGCTGGGCTGCGAAGCGGCCCCAAAATCTTGGGAGCGCTGCGCACTCCAGCGCGAGCAAGCTCGCTCGCCACAAAAGGCGTCTCCTACAGATTAGGTTCCGGCAGGAGCATCAGGCACGTGGGGAAGCGCCGCGCCCTTAGGCCACAACATCCAGATCTGCCCCTGTTGCTTCATATTCCCCGCCAATTCACCCGCCGCATCACCGGTGCCCCAAAACAAATCCGCCCGCACTTCGCCGGTAATGGCGCCGCCCGTGTCCTGCGCGGCGACAGGTCGTGCGATTGGGGAACCATCCGGCTTGGTGGTGGACAGCCACAACAGGCTGCCCAATGGAATCACCTTGCGATCCACCGCCACGCTGTAACCCGCCGTCAGCGGCACATTCAGCGAGCCGCGCGGGCCTTCGTTGCTGTCGGGGCGGGCGCTGAAAAACACGTAGCTGGGGTTGCTCGCCAACAGTTCCGGGATGCGCTGTGGGTTGGCCTTGGCCCAGGCGCTGATGGCGCCCATGGTCACGTCCTCTTTCTTCAACTGACCTTGTTCTACCAACCAGCGGCCGATGGGACGGTAGGGGTAGCCGTTCTGGTCGCCATAGCCGACGCGCAGCTGACGCCCGCCTGCGAGTTGAATACGACCTGAGCCTTGGATCTGCAGGAATTGCAGGTCCATCGGGTTGGTCAGCCAGGCAATCGGCTTGGCCGTGGAGCCCTGGCCGTTGAGGGCGCTGGCGTCGTCATACGGCTTGACCACCCGACCTTCCAGGCGACCGCGCAGGCGCTTGCCCTTGAGTTCGGGGTAGATGCTCTCCAGGTTGACGATGATCAGGTCATCCGGCACGCCATACACCGGCACATTGGCCTTGGCGGTTTTGGTCAGGCTACCGGGGTAGACCGGCTCGTAGTAGCCCGTGATCAGGCCGTTGGGGGTGTTGTCCGCCGAGCGCAGGCCAAACACATCCAAGCGCTCCTTGAGAAAACCACGCACCGCCACGGCATTGCCGGGCACCGTCGCCGCAGCGGCGCAGGTGGCGCCCCAGACCGGGTCGGCCTTGAGGCGCTGGCAAGCGCTGCGCCAGGATTCGAAACCCGCCAGCAAGTCGCTGTCGGATACCGCTGGCAGGGCCTCCCACGGTGCACTCACATAGGTGGCGACGGCATGGGGCTTTGAAGTTTCATCTTTGGCAGGTTCTTTACCCGCATCGCAACCGGCCAGCAGCGCGATCATCGGCAGAGCCCACGCCAGTCGGCAGCTCCAGCGTTTTGAGGTGATATTCATACACGCAATTCCTGAAGCGATTGCCCGCGCCGCAGCGCTGTGGGGCAACCCTTATTATTAATAGGGCTATTGGTCTTTACGGGCGGGGCGAGGATACTGGCCGCCGTTTCCCGTGACCTCGAAGCCACCATGACTTTTAAACGACTGACCGTTGTACTGTTGGCCTGCCTGACGTTGTCCGCCTGTGGCGGTGTAGATCCGAATTCGCCCCTGGGCCAACGCAAGGCCATCTTCAAGCAGATGCTCAAGACCGGCGAAGACCTGGGTGGCATGTTGCGTGGGCGCATCCCGTTTGACGGCGCGAAATTCGCCGAAGGCGCGGTGAAGCTGGATGCGTTGTCCCACGAGCCATGGAAGCATTTCCCGAGCGTGCGCGAAGAAGACCACAGCAGCGCGAAAGCGGATGTCTGGCAGAAACAGGCGCAATTCCAGCAACTGGCACGCGACCTTGAAACGGCCACCGGTGAATTGGTGACCGCAAGCCAAGTACAGCCTTACCAGGCCAGTAACCTGGGGCCGGCGGTGCAGAAAGTCGAAGATGCCTGCAGCGCCTGCCATAAACAGTTCCGGGACCACTGACCGGGTTTATTTGTCGAGGTCTTCCACGGCGTCCTGCAGCTCTTTGCGCGACTGGGCGAGCTTGTCTTTGCGCTTGTTGATCTTGTCGGCGTCGCCTTTTTTCATGGCTTTGTCGAGGTCGGCCTGACGGCGGCTGACTTCGTGCTTGGCATCGAGCACCTTGTTTTCCCGTTCCTTCTTCAAGGAGGCGTCGGTGCAATTGGCGGTGACTTCACTCAGGGCTTTTTCCAGGCCAGCTTGCTGGGCGCTGTTGCCGTGGGCCTTGGCCTGTTCGATCTGGGCGCTGATGGCCTGGCGCTTGGCGGCGCATCCGGTGAGTTGCGGTGCGTCTTCTGCAGCCAGCAGTGGAGTGGTCATAAGGCTTGCGACAGTCAGCAGGGCAAAGGGGGCTAGAAATTTCATGTGGGGCTCCAAAGTCGCAATCTGAGGGCCGGAACGGGTTTAAAACCCATCGATGCCGGCCACGCGTAGTGTGTCTGCCAAGGCCTGAACCTGCGGGTCGCGAAAAAAAGCGCTCAGTTGCGCCGCGCGGCCCGGGCCGATGCCGTCGATGGCCAGCCAGGCTTGGGTGTCTCTGGCAACCAGCGTTTGCCAGTCACCGTCCAGGTTGTTGCGTGCCGCAGGCGGGACGCCCAAGGCTTTGAGCCATTGCGCGAAGGGCCGTTGCCGCGCGCTATAGAGGCTGTCGAGCACCCGCGCACGGCTGCGATCACCGAAGCCATCAATGTTAGCAAGCTCTGCCGCATCCAGGGTTAACCAATCGAGAAAGCCTGCGATTAGACCGGCCTGGATCAATACGTTCCAGGTCTCGCGGCCGATATGGGGCAGTGCCAGGCCCTGTTCGCCGCTAAGCCAGGTGAGGCGCGCGAGCAGTTGCTCCTCGCAGCCGGGATCCAGTTGCCAGCAACTCAGGGCATGAAAGTGCCGGGGGTTTGGCGCGTCTACCTCAACCCGTTGCTCATTGCGCAGGATCACTTGGTCCAGTCGGGGAATCACCTGGCCGGCCAGGCTGATGGACACCTGGTCTCCGGGGCGAATATCCAGGGCTTGCCAACGTTTCAGGGAGCCGGCGCTGACACGGCTGATCTGCCGGTCGTCCAGTCGTACCGGCTCCAATTCCAGCATCGGCGTGATGCGCCCGGTGCGGCCGATCTTGAACTGTACCTTGCGTACCAACGCCAGCGCCTTGGCGACCGGGTACTTCCAGGCGACCGCCCAATACGGCGCGCTCACCTGCCAGCGTTCAGCGGGGGCGTGCTGGGCCTGGTGCAACACCACCCCGTCGCTGGCGAAAGGCAGCGGGTGGTTGTACCAATAGGTGCGCCAGTGCGCGGCTTGGCTGATGTGCTGGATGGGCTGACTGTAGCGCTGGGTATCGCTGAAGCCCCAGCGTGCCAGGGTAGCCAGGCGCTCGGTGAAGGATGCCGGGCCATCCGGCCAGGCCCAGACAAACAGGCCGATGCCGCTGGCTTCGGTGTCGCTCAATTGCCGGCGGTTCATCAGCCCGGCCACCTTGCTTCGGGCATTGAGCCCGCCGTGGGCCGATTGCACATGATCATCGAGGCGCCAATACAGTTCGCCTTGCAGCACCAGGTCGAGGGGCTCCGGCAACTGCTGGACAATGCCGGGGATCTTGCGCGCGGAGGCCGACCAGTCCTGGCCCATTACGCCGTCGCCGCGGCTGACGACCTGGCTCAAGCGACCCCGGCGATACACCAGCGTCACGGCAACACCGTCGACCTTGGGCTGAACCCAAACCTCCTGCCGTGTGGCCAGCCAGGCGCCAACCGCCTGTTCATCCAGCAATTTTTCCAGGCCGGTATGCGCCACCGGGTGGGGCAGGGTGCCCCGTGAAGTGGCCAGCGGATTGTCGGCGGGGGTGGTGGTGTGGGGGAAACATTCGCGCCAGCGAGCCAGGCGTTGTCGAGCCTGGTCGTACAGCTCATCGCTGATGGGGGATTGGCCGAGACGGTGGTAACTGTCGTCCCACTGGCGGATTTGCGTGGTCAGGCTATCGGCCTGTGACCGGGCATCTTCGGGGCAGGTTTGCGCGCATGCCCAAAAGGGCAAGGCGCTGAGTAGAAAGGCTATCAATCGGCGCATCATGAGCATCCTTGCTCGGAAAGGGGCGCCCAGCCTAAAGGATCCACACGCCCACAAAAAAGCCCCGGCAATGCGGGGCTTTTTACCGGGTGTTTCTGCTTACTTGAACAGACCGCCCAGGGCTTTCACGGCGTCGTTCTTGTCAGCCTTGGCTTCGGTGGTTTGTTGCTTGGAGTCGGCCTTGGCTTGAGCTTCAGTCAATTTGTCACAACCTTTGTTGACCTGATCCTGCGCGGCTTTGTAGGCCTTTACGGACAAGGTGTCGTTCTTGGCTTCGGCCGCGTCGATCTTGGTTTGCAGGTCTTTGGCGTGTTGTTGGCAGTCGCCGGAGTCACCGCCGCCCAGTTTGGACGTCAGGGCGCCACTCAGGGCGCTCAGGTCGGTACCGGCGTGGGCCGGCAGGGCGAACAGGCTGAGCAGAAGAGCGGCAGGGGCGAGCGTGGAGATGCGCATGAAAAACCTCAATGTTCGATTGCTTGCGCGCTGACAAATCCCGGGCGGGCGCAAGGCAATATCCAAATGAAGGTGAAGGGCCCGAGAGGGCGCGGATTCTAGTGGGCCATCATTGGGCCTGCAAGGTTTGGATCCAAAAAACGTGAAGATCGTCGCGCAAATCTTCCATCCATAAAAAAGCCCCGCCGGGCGAACCCGGCAGGGCGTTGGGTGCAGCGGGGGATTACAGGCCGGCGGCGACGCGAAGGTCGTTGGCGCGGTCGGTTTTTTCCCAGGTAAAGGTAGTGAAGGTGTCGTCGCCGACCGTCTTCTGCGCAGGAGTACGGCCAAAGTGACCGTAGGCTGCGGTTTCCTGGTACATCGGGTGCAGCAGGTCGAGCATGGTGGTGATCGCGTACGGGCGCAGGTCGAAGATCTCGCGCACCAGTTTTACGATCTTGTCATCGCTGATCTTGCCGGTGCCGAAGGTATTCAGCGAGATCGACGTAGGCTGGGCCACGCCAATCGCGTAGGAAACCTGGATCTCGCAACGCTCGGCCAGGCCAGCAGCCACGATGTTCTTGGCCACGTAACGACCGGCGTAAGCCGCCGAACGGTCAACCTTGGATGGGTCTTTACCCGAGAACGCGCCGCCGCCGTGACGGGCCATGCCGCCGTAGCTGTCGACGATGATCTTGCGACCGGTCAGGCCGCAGTCACCCACTGGGCCGCCAATGATGAACTGGCCAGTCGGGTTGATGTGGAACTGGGTGTCTTTGGTCAGCAGTTCGGCCGGCAGCACGTGCTTGACGATCAGCTCCATCACGCCTTCACGCAGGTCGGTGTAGGACACGTCCGGGTTGTGCTGGGTCGACAGTACAACGGCGTCGATACCGACAACCTTGCCGCCTTCATAACGGCAGGTCACCTGGGACTTGGCGTCCGGGCGCAGCCACGGCAGCAGGCCGCTTTTGCGGGCTTCGGCCTGGCGCTGAACCAGTTGGTGCGAGAAGGTGATCGGTGCTGGCATCAGCACGTCGGTCTCGTTGCTGGCGTAGCCGAACATCAGGCCCTGGTCGCCGGCGCCCTGGTCTTCTGGCTTGGCGCGGTCGACACCCTGGTTGATGTCGGGGGACTGCTTGCCGATGATGTTCATCACGCCGCAGGTCGCGCCGTCGAAGCCCACGTCGGAACTGGTGTAGCCGATGTCGGTGATCACGTCACGGACGATCTGCTCAAGGTCTACCCAAGCGGTAGTGGTCACTTCGCCGGCGATGATCGCTACGCCGGTTTTCACCAGAGTCTCGCAGGCCACGCGGGCGTGCTTGTCTTCAGCAATGATGGCGTCCAGCACCGCGTCAGAGATCTGGTCGGCGATTTTGTCCGGATGCCCTTCAGACACGGACTCGGAGGTGAAAAGGGAGTATTCGCTCATCTCGATGTTTTCCTGATATTTACCGATGGTGAGTGTCGCCAGCCGGTCGCTGAAAATGGCGGACCTGGATCTGGAAACCATTACGTAAACCTACATAGAGGCTTTCCCCGGGAACGAGCCCCGCAGCGGTGGCCCAACGGGCCAGATCGTCCTGTTCAAAACCCAACCAGAGATCACCGCAGGCCTCCCTGGCCCAATTCTGGTTGTGGCTGCATAAATCCGTAACCAGCAGGCTACCGCCGGGGTGCAGCAGCCCGGCCATTTGCTTGAGGGCGTCGGCGGGTGCGGCGAAATGGTGCAAGACCATGTTCAGCACCACGCAATCGGCCTTGATCGTTGTGCTATTGAGCGCGTCAGCCAGCTGCAGGCTGACGTTGCCCAGTGCTTCGCGCTCACACAGCTGGCGGGCCAGTTCGAGCATCGCGGGGCTGTTATCCAGCGCCGTGACCTGATGAAAACGGCGTGCCAGTTCCGGCAGGAACCCGCCATCTCCGGGGCCGACTTCCAACGCCGTGGCCTCATCACTGAAGCTCAGCTTGTCCAGCAGCGTCAGCACGCTGTCGCGGTATTGGGCCAGGCCGGCGATCAGGTCTTGTTGGGCGCGAAATTTCTCGGCAACCCGTGCGAAAAAGTCCTGGCTCGCCGCAGCACGTTGCCCGTGGACCAGGCCAATGCGCGACTGTACGTCGGTCGGCAGGCTCAGGCTGTCCACTTCTTCGAGCAGGGCGGCGTGCAACTTGCCGCCCAGCAGCTCGGTGTGGGGCAGGGCGCGGCGGTAAAAAATTGCATTGCCTTCGCGGCGGGTTGCCACCAGGTCGGCCTGGGCCAGCACCTTCAAGTGATGGCTCATGCCGGACTGGCCGATGGCAAAAATTTGCGCCAACTCCAATACGCCGAAGGAATCGTTGGCCAGTGCGCGCAATACGTTCAACCGCAACGGTTCGCCAGCGGCCTTGCATAAGGCTGCCAGTTCTTCGCCGTCGTCGGGACGCAAGGAGGACATGGGTAGATTCATAGGGCCAGCAGTCTAGAGGTGGGTGTAAGCCCCTGCAAGGCCAATATCAAAAAGTTTTGATATTGGTCGATAAGTGGCGGTTATAAGCAGCCGCTATAACCTTTAGACGAACGGGTAAGCGGTTTCTGCAAGGCAATGGCGCCCAAAGCACAGGAAAAACACCTTCAAGTGACTATCTGTCATTGCCCGCAGGCGGTGGCTGAGGGAAAATGCCGGTCCTTTTTTCCGTTTCTTTTCAGCAAACCCCAGGAGATCAGCGATGCCCAGCCGTCGTGAGCGTGCCAACGCCATTCGTGCCCTCAGCATGGATGCCGTGCAAAAAGCCAACAGCGGCCATCCCGGTGCCCCGATGGGCATGGCGGATATCGCCGAGGTACTTTGGCGTGACTACCTGAAGCACAACCCGACCAATCCATCGTTCGCCGACCGTGACCGCTTCGTGCTGTCCAACGGCCATGGCTCGATGCTGATCTATTCGCTGCTGCACCTGACCGGCTACGACGTCACCATCGACGACCTCAAAAGCTTCCGTCAACTGCACAGCCGCACGCCGGGCCACCCGGAATTCGGCTACACCCCAGGCGTCGAGACCACCACCGGTCCCCTGGGCCAAGGCCTGGCCAACGCCGTCGGCTTCGCGCTGGCTGAAAAAGTCCTGGGCGCGCAGTTCAACCGCCCTGGTCACGACATCGTCGACCACCACACCTACGTGTTCCTGGGTGATGGCTGCATGATGGAAGGCATTTCCCACGAAGTCGCCTCCCTGGCCGGCACCCTGGGCCTGGGCAAGCTGATTGCCTTCTACGATGACAACGGCATCTCCATCGACGGTGAAGTCGAAGGCTGGTTCACCGATGACACCCCTAAGCGCTTCGAAGCCTATAACTGGCAGGTAATCCGCAACGTCGATGGCCACGATCCGGAAGAGATCAAGACCGCCATCGACACCGCTCGCAAGAGCGCGCAGCCGACCCTGATCTGCTGCAAGACCACCATCGGTTTCGGCTCGCCGAACAAGCAAGGTAAAGAAGACTGCCACGGCGCCCCACTGGGTGATGCGGAAATCGCCCTGACCCGCGAAGCGCTGAAGTGGAACCACGGCCCGTTCGAAATCCCGGCCGATATCTACGCCGAGTGGAACGCCAAGGAAAAAGGCCTGGCGACCGAAGCAGAGTGGGACCAGCGCTTTGCTGCCTACTCCGCCGAATTCCCGGAGCTTGCCAACGAGCTGGTCCGTCGCTTGGCCGGTGACCTGCCTGCCGACTTCTCGGAAAAAGCCTCCGCCTACATCGCCGAAGTCGCGGCCAAGGGCGAGACCATCGCCAGCCGTAAAGCCAGCCAGAACACCCTGAACGCCTTTGGCCCGTTGCTGCCTGAGATCCTCGGCGGTTCGGCCGACCTGGCCGGTTCCAACCTGACCCTGTGGAAAGGCTGCAAAGGCGTGTCGGCTGAAGACGCCAGCGGCAACTACATGTACTACGGTGTACGTGAGTTCGGCATGAGCGCCATCATGAACGGCGTGTCCCTGCACGGCGGCCTGGTGCCTTACGGCGCGACCTTCCTGATGTTCATGGAATACGCCCGTAACGCCGTGCGCATGGCTGCGCTGATGAAAAAACGCGTGATCCACGTCTACACCCACGACTCCATCGGTCTGGGCGAAGACGGCCCGACGCACCAGCCGGTCGAGCAACTGACCAGCCTGCGCACCACGCCGAACCTGGACACCTGGCGTCCAGCCGACGCGGTGGAATCCGCAGTGGCCTGGAAGCACGCCATTGAGCGTAAGGACGGCCCTTCGGCGCTGATCTTCTCGCGCCAGAACCTGCAACACCAAGTGCGTACCGACGCGCAGATCGCCGACATCGCCCGTGGCGGTTATGTGCTGAAAGACTGCGCTGGCGAGCCGGAGCTGATCCTGATCTCCACCGGTTCCGAAGTGGGCCTGACCGTTCAGGCATACGACAAGCTGACCGAGCAAGGTCGCAAGGTACGTGTTGTGTCCATGCCGTGCACCAGCGTGTTCGAAGCCCAGGATGCCGGCTACAAGCAATCGGTTCTGCCGTTGCAGGTAAGCGCGCGTATCGCCATCGAAGCGGCTCACGCCGACTACTGGTACAAGTACGTGGGCCTGGAAGGCCGCGTGATCGGCATGACCACCTACGGTGAGTCGGCGCCGGCGCCAGCGTTGTTCGAAGAGTTCGGTTTCACCCTGGACAACATCCTGGGTCAGGCTGAAGAGCTGCTGGAAGACTAAGGCTGTAAATTGGGGTGGCTGGACTGGCCCCTTCGCGAGCAAGCCCGCTCCCACACTTGACCGAGTTCCAGCATGAGAATGCGGTCAAAATGTGGGAGCGGGCTTGCTCGCGAAAGCGGTCTAACAGCCACCCCTTTACCCAAGGTAATCGAGAACCCCATGCCCCAATCGCGTCCCTACAAAGTTGCACTCAACGGCTACGGCCGCATTGGTCGTTGCGTCTTGCGTGCTCTGTTCGAGCGAGGGGCGGCAGCCGGGTTTGAAATTGTCGCGATCAACGATCTGGCCGACATGGCCAGCATCGAATACCTGACTCGCTTTGACTCCACCCACGGCCGCTTCCCAGGCGAAGTGCGGGTTGAAGACGATTGTCTGCATATTAATGGCAACTGCGTGCAGGTCTTGCGCAGTGCCACCCCCGAAGGCATCGACTGGAGGGCACTGGGCGTCGACCTGGTGCTGGAGTGTTCCGGTGTCTACCACACCCGTGCCGATGGTCAGCGTTTCCTCGACGCCGGCGCGCCGCGTGTGCTGTTTTCCCAGCCGATGGCCAGCGAGGCGGATGTCGACGCCACCATCGTCTACGGCATCAACCAGGATTGCCTGACCGGCGCTGAACTGCTGGTGTCCAACGCCTCCTGCACCACCAACTGCAGCGTGCCGCTGCTGCGCCTGCTGGACCAGGCGATTGGCCTGGATTACGTGTCGATCACCACCATTCACTCGGCGATGAACGACCAGCCAGTGATCGACGCCTACCACCACGAAGACCTGCGCCGCACACGCTCGGCGTTCCAGTCAGTGATTCCGGTGTCCACGGGCCTGGCGCGCGGTATCGAGCGACTGCTGCCGGAACTTGCCGGGCGAATCCAGGCCAAAGCCGTACGGGTGCCGACGGTGAACGTGTCCTGTTTGGACATCACCATGCAAACCGTCAGCGATACCGATGCCGTGGAGGTCAACCGGATTTTGCGCGACGCTGCCACCAGCGGCCCGCTTAAGGGCCTCTTGGCCTACACCGAGTTGCCCCACGCCAGTTGTGATTTCAACCATGACCCGCATTCGGCAATTGTCGATGCCAGCCAGACTCGCGTTTCCGGCCCACGGCTGGTGAACATCCTGGCTTGGTTCGACAACGAATGGGGTTTTGCCAACCGCATGCTGGATGTTGCGGAACATTATCTGCACATCGCCTCTAAACAACCTCAACAGTAATTCAGGAACTGCGACCCATGACCGTGTTGAAGATGACCGACCTCGATCTGCAAGGTAAGCGCGTACTGATCCGCGAAGACCTCAACGTCCCAGTCAAGGACGGTGTTGTCACCAGCGATGCGCGAATCCTGGCCTCGCTGCCGACCATCAAGCTGGCCCTGGAAAAAGGCGCGGCCGTGATGGTCTGCTCCCACCTGGGTCGCCCGACCGAAGGTGAGTTCTCCGCCGAAAACAGCCTAAAGCCTGTAGCCGATTACCTCAGCAAGGCCCTGGGCCGCGACGTGCCGCTGGTGGCTGACTACTTGGCTGGCGTTGAGGTGAAGGCGGGTGACGTCGTGCTGTTCGAAAACGTGCGCTTCAACAAGGGCGAGAAAAAGAACAGCGACGAGCTGGCCCAGCAATACGCGGCGCTGTGCGACGTGTTTGTGATGGATGCCTTTGGCACCGCCCACCGCGCCGAAGGTTCGACCCACGGTGTGGCCAAGTTCGCCAAGGTCGCGGCTGCTGGTCCACTGTTGGCCGCTGAACTGGATGCGCTGGGCAAGGCCCTGGGCGCGCCGGCGCAGCCAATGGCGGCTATCGTTGCCGGTTCCAAAGTCTCCACCAAGCTGGATGTGCTCAACAGCCTGAGCCAGATCTGCAACCAACTGATCGTGGGCGGCGGCATTGCCAACACCTTCCTGGCCGCAGCCGGTCACCCGGTGGGCAAGTCCCTGTACGAGCCGGACCTGCTGGACACCGCCCGCGCCATCGCTGCCAAAGTCAGCGTGCCGTTGCCAGTTGACGTGGTCGTCGCCAAGGAATTTGCCGAAAGCGCCGCCGCCACCGTCAAGCTGATCGCTGACGTGGCCGACGACGACATGATCCTGGACATTGGCCCACAAACTGCAGCCAACTTCGCCGAACTGCTGAAAGCCTCCCAGACCATCCTGTGGAACGGCCCGGTAGGCGTGTTCGAGTTCGACCAGTTCGGCAACGGCACCAAAGTGCTGGCCAAGGCCATTGCAGAAAGCTCGGCGTTCTCCATCGCAGGCGGTGGCGACACCCTGGCGGCCATCGACAAATATGGCGTTGCTGATCAGATCTCCTACATTTCTACCGGTGGTGGCGCGTTCCTTGAATTCGTTGAAGGCAAGGTACTGCCGGCCGTTGAAGTGCTGGAAACCCGGGCCAAAGGTTAAGGCGCGTGGTGCGGAAAAGGAGTATTCCCATGATCAAGTCGTTGGCACTGGTGATCGCGGCGGGCCTGTTGGCCGGCTGCGGCAGCTCGCCCACAGCGGCGCCGGACGTGGGCCAGCCTGCATCGGCGCAGCCGAAAAAAAGCTGCTACCAGGCTGACTGGCAAGCCGAGACCATGCCGGTGATCAACAAGCGCATCGGCAACGAGCGTCTTGAGAAATACGACTCAGCGCCCAACGGTCAGGAACAGGGTTGCCCTTGACGGGTCTGATCAACTGGCGGCCACAGGTCGCCTCACGAGGATTGGCAATGAAAGGCGTATTCGCCCTGGCAGCTGTGGCTCTGTTGGCCGGTTGCAGCAGCATGAACATGTTCAGCAACAAGGCAGAAACTGCCGACAAGTGGACCACCTGGACCTGCGACAGCAAGGCTGAGGTCAACTGGCGCTTTGCCAACCAGGCCAAATCCGAGGTGGATGTTCGCCTCGGCGGTTCCGACCAGGTTTATCGTCTCAAGCAAGACGTTGCCGCCTCGGGTGCGCTGTACGCCAACGACCAATTGGCGTTTCACACAAAAGGCGAGGAAGGCCTGGTTTACTGGGTGGCCACCGACGATTTGATCGGCCGTGGCTGCAAAGCTCAGTAAGCCTGACAGCAATAACGATTCAGCAAGCCAGGCATGCAAACCCTGACCTGCAATAACTTGAATAGCAGCCGCCGCTACGGCAGGCTTGCACGATTAACGACCCTCGACCGGGAGAGACAACACAATGGCACTTATCAGCATGCGTCAAATGCTGGACCACGCAGCCGAATACGGCTACGGCGTCCCAGCCTTTAACGTCAACAACCTTGAGCAGATGCGCGCCATCATGGAAGCCGCTGACAAGACCGACTCCCCCGTGATCGTCCAGGCTTCGGCCGGTGCCCGCAAATACGCCGGCGCGCCGTTCCTGCGTCACCTGATCCTCGCGGCAATCGAAGAATTCCCGCATATCCCGGTGTGCATGCACCAAGACCACGGCACCAGCCCAGACGTGTGCCAGCGCTCCATCCAACTGGGCTTCAGCTCGGTGATGATGGACGGCTCCCTCGGCGAAGACGGCAAGACCCCGACCGACTACGAGTACAACGTACGCGTTACCCAACAAACCGTCGCCCTGGCCCACGCCTGCGGCGTATCGGTTGAAGGTGAGCTGGGCTGCCTGGGCTCCCTGGAAACCGGCATGGCTGGCGAAGAAGACGGCATCGGCGCTGAAGGCGTGCTGGATCACAGCCAGATGCTGACCGACCCGGAAGAAGCCGCCGACTTCGTCAAGAAGACCCAGGTCGACGCCCTGGCCATCGCCATCGGCACCAGCCACGGCGCCTACAAGTTCACCAAGCCACCTACCGGCGACGTGCTGGCCATCGACCGCATCAAGGAAATCCACAAACGCATCCCCAACACCCACCTGGTGATGCACGGTTCTTCCTCGGTACCGCAAGAATGGCTAGCGATCATCAACCAGTACGGCGGCGACATCAAAGAAACCTACGGCGTACCGGTTGAAGAAATCGTCGAAGGCATCAAGCATGGCGTGCGCAAGGTCAACATCGACACTGACCTGCGTCTGGCATCCACCGGTGCGATGCGTCGCCTGATGGCCACCAACCCGAGCGAGTTCGACCCGCGTAAGTTCTTTGGCGCGACTGTGACGGCGATGCGTGATGTGTGTATTGCACGTTATGAGGCGTTTGGTACTGCGGGTAATGGTTCGAAGATCAAGCCGATCTCGCTTGAAGCCATGTATCAGCGTTATTTGAAAGGTGAGTTGAACGCCAAAGTGAACTAAGTCACTGGTGTTAAGAAGCCCGCAGCGATGCGGGCTTTTTTATGGCTGTTGCTCTGTAGTGTGTCAGTTTAAGTTCGTGGCGGCGCTAGGGTTTTCTGTTTTATCTGTGCGTTATTGAAAGTGCGTTTTTGTGCAGTATGAATGATCTAAGGTTGATCATGCATTTCAATAACGGAGAACGGATGATGGGTTTTATTAGAGCGATTGGGGTTGCCTTGATGTTGGTGACAACGGGAGCAGTCACTTCAGCCTGCGCAGAGGGACGGGTATTTACCGCGTCTGTTGACGACAAGGGCAAGGTCTATGCGCAATCAACTCACTGGCTTAAAGAAGTGGTATTGACCGTGCACCCAGACTATTTTTCAGAATATAAGGTCAGGTTTGTGCCCGGAACCTTTAAGGATGCGCCGAGCTTTTGCGCGGTATCGGTAACGGATGTTGGTTCTAATGATCGTATTTTCTATGGTCATGCAAAGTTGGGCGGGGTTCCGGGTATTAACTATGTAAACGTATTGACACTTAATGTGGGTGATAACAAACCCGCCGGTGACTCTTCGATGGGGTTCATGTTGATGTGCGTTGAATAAAATAATGTGATCAAGAGGCCCCGCATGCGCGGGGCTTCTTCTGGCGCGTTGGGTTATTCGTGATCAATGTCCAACTTCGCAAACGTCACCCTTGCCCCTTCCTTGCTATCCCCACTGTTGTCCTGCACATAGGCCCCCGCCTTGAAATACAGCGGCTTGGCCCCCCACGCTGCGCCGATGCGTTCGTTCCACTCGCCATCCGCCGCATACACACTCAGCAATCCGGCTTTGTTGAGATTAATGACATAGGTAAAGCTCTTCTCCAGCGGCACATTGGACGCGACGATGATCACGCGACTTTCTTCCTCATCCGGCCGCATGCGCACTTTGGCGACGATGTTGCCGGTCTGGGTCTTTTCCTTGAATTGGTACTCCAGCTTGATCAGCGGTTTCTGGCTGTCATAGGCATGGATCTGCCCGATCACGATCTTGCCGGAGGAGGGCACCTGGTTGACGACCAAGGTGGCGCGCAGGAAGTTGTCCGCATCCGGGTAGGTCCAGTTACGCAGGCGCCCATCGGCGTAGGTTTCACGTAACTCACTGCGCGGGTAGATGGCGTTCTCGGTACGGGTGCCGGTCACCGGTGTCCAGAATTGCACATTGCTGCCTTCGGCCTGGAAATATTGGTCGTTGAAGCCGCTCATCAGCTTGGGCGTGTCGATGGTCGCGGGCGGAGAGCCGACGGGAATGCTCAGGTTCCAGGTGGAAAGGTCGATCATGGCATGTGCCTTTTTTACAGAGGGTGAAGGCTTTGGCCCGTGGGCCAGACAGGTTCTTTATAGGGTGTGTTGGCCGGCTTGTTAAATATTTGCTGGCAATTTATTGGCGCCAGAGGAATGCCAAAAAGCCATGTTTCCCATGAACCGTGGGCTGTAGGCACCGACCGTTAGTCGGCTTCCTGAAAAATGGCGCAGTGATGTCACTGACGTTACTTCTGATTTTCCGGAACCGGGGCTAGAGTGAGGCCTCAGAGTTTGTCCGGGTTTTCTGTCAGAATTGACCGGAATGGCTCCCAAGGAAGAGACGTAGCATGGAATGCGCTCCACACCCCGGCGATGGCAGTTCGGTTCTTCTGGTGGTCGATGACTACCCGGAAAACCTCGTCAGCATGCGTGCACTTTTACAGCGGGAAGACTGGCAGGTGGTCACCGCCGGCTCCGGGCTGGAAGCCCTCGAATTGTTATTGGTGCATGAAGTCGACCTGGTACTGCTGGACGTGAAAATGCCCGGCATGGACGGCTTTGAAGTGGCCCGCCTGATGCGCGGCAGCCAGCGCACGCGGATGACGCCGATCATCTTCCTCAGTGCCAACGCCCAATCTCCTGCTGCAGTGCTGGAAGGCTATGCCAGCGGCGCTATCGATTACCTGTTCAAACCCTTCGACCCCCATATCCTCAAGCCCAAGGTCCAGGCGTTGCTGGAGCACCAGCGTAATCGCCGGGCGTTGCAGCGCTTGAGCCATGACCTGGAATCCGCCCGCGCCTTCAATGCCTCGGTGCTGGACAACGCCGCCGAAGGCATCCTGGTGGTGGGCGAGGAGGGGGTGATCGAGTACGCCAACCCGGCGATCTCGCGTTTGCTCAATGCCACGATGGATGAGCTGCAGGGCCAGGAATTCCTCAATTTCCTGCAAAAGCCCCATATCCCCACTTGGCTGGACTCGCAGATGCACGCCGGTTATCGCAAGGGTGAAACCTGGCGCCTGCATGACGCGATCCTGCGCACCGGCCGTGGCCAGCAAGTGCCGGTGGCATTGTCCTGTGCGCCGCTGCCGGCCGAACAGAAGGCTATGGTGGTGACGGTGCTGGACATGTCCGAAGTGCGCCACCTGCACCAGCAACTGGAGTTCCAGGCGGTCACCGACCCGCTCACCGGGCTGCTGAACCGGCGCGGCTTCTATCAGGCGGTGGAGAGCACCCTACTGCGTAGCGAACGGGGCGAGCAGTCCCTGGTGTTGCTGTACCTGGACCTGGATGGTTTCAAGCGGGTCAACGACTCCTTGGGGCATGACGCTGGTGATCGGGTGCTGCGCTGGGTCTCGGAGCAGCTACAGGGTTGCCTCAATTCCTACGACATTCTCGGACGCATGGGCGGGGATGAGTTTACCGCCCTGCTGGAGCTGGAGTTCCCCGAACAGGCCGCGAAAGTTGCGGAAAAATTGATCGAACGGGTGTCCATCTGCCAGCAAGTGGAAGGCCTGGATGTGATGCTTGGTGTCAGCATCGGCATCGCCACCTTTCCAGACTGCGGTGCTGACTTGAACGGCCTGCTGCGTGCGGCTGACATTGCCATGTACGAGGCCAAGCGCGCCGGACGTCAGCAGTACCGCTATTACGATCAGGAAATGAACGGCCGTGCCCGTTCGCGCCTGATGCTGGAAGACAGCGTGCGCACGGCCATTCAAAACAAGGACTTCACCTTGGTCTACCAGCCCCAAGTGTCGCTGGTGGACGGCCGCTTACGCGGCGTCGAGGCGCTGTTGCGCTGGCAGCACCCCAGCGTGGGCGACGTGCCGCCGGGGTTGTTCTTGCCCTTGCTGGAAGAAGCGCGGTTGATCAGTCAATTGAGCGCCTGGATTTACCAGCAGGTCGCCGCCCAGCGCCAGGCATGGAAAACCACCTTTGATGACGAGTTGGTGCTGAGCGTGAGCCTCTCCAGCAACCAGTTCAATATGCCCAACCTGGCTGGCCAACTGCTGCAGGTGCTGGAACGACATGGGTTGCAGGGGCGGCAGCTGGAAGTAGAAATCAGCGAAGACAGTTTGATGAGTAACCTGGAGGAGTCTGCCAAACAGCTCAAGCTGCTGCGCCAGATCGGGGTGCGTATTGCCCTGGACGACTTTGGCTGCGGCAACTGTTCCCTGTCCCACTTGCGCGACCTAGCGTTCGACACGCTCAAGCTCGACCCGCAACTGGTGGCGCGGCTGCCAGGTTCGGCACGGGATGCGGCGATGGCGCGCAGTATTATCGAGTTGTGTGGGCATTTTGATGTGCTGGTGGTCGCCGAAGGCGTGGAAACCCACGAGCAGGCCCAGTGGCTCAAGGCCAATGGTTGCCCGTTTATCCAAGGGGCGTGGGCGGCGCAGCCGTTGATGGCCGACGAAGTCGCTGGCTGGTCGCACCCTCGTCTGCGCTGAATTCGCTACACTGGCGGCCATTCGAACCCTGTTGCAGACCTCATGACCGCGCTGAAATACCTCCAGGCCTACCCCGCTGCCCTTCAAGAGCAAGTGCGCCAACTGATTGCCAAGGACCAGTTGGGCGCCTACCTGGAACAACGTTACCCCGAACGCCACGCCGTGCAGAGCGACAAGGCGCTGTACGCCTACGCCCTGGCCTTGAAGCAGGAACACCTGCGCAACGCGCCGGCCATCGACAAGGTGCTGTTCGATAACCGCCTGGACCTCACCCACCGCGCCTTGGGCCTGCACACCACCATTTCGCGGGTGCAGGGCGGCAATCTCAAATCCAAGAAAGAGATCCGCATTGCCGCGCTGTTCAAGGAAGCGGCGCCAGAGTTTCTGCGCATGATCGTGGTGCACGAACTGGCACACTTCAAGGAATCGGACCACAACAAAGCGTTCTACAAACTCTGTGAACACATGATGCCGGGCTACCAGCAGGCGGAATTCGACCTGCGGGTGTACCTCACGTATCGCGACCTGCAGGGCAAGCCCTGACCCCACAAGGCGATTGACCATGGAAGTGAGCAAGACCAAAAGCAGTTTCTACCGCCGCTTGTACGTGGCGTACTTGATCGACAGCGGGCTGGCCAGCAGTGTCCCGGCGCTGACCGACGTCACTGGCATGCCCCGGCGCACGGCGCAGGACACGATTGCGGCGTTGGCTGACCTGGATATTGTGTGTGAGTTCGAGCAGGAAGACGGTGCGCGTAACCATGCGGGGCACTATCGGATTCGCAGTTGGGGGGCGATTGATCGGGGATGGATTGAGGGGAACCTGGATTCGGTGAAGCAGGTGTTGGGGTATCCCTGAAGTTTTGTGGTGAATGGTCTGACGCCTTCGCGAGCAAGCCCGCTCCCACATTTAACCGCGTACATCAGTTGGAATGCGGTCGAATGTGGGAGCGGCGGTGCGACGATTCGACTTGCTCGCGAAGAGGCCCTCACAGGCGCCGCATACCTATGTGTGGAATATCATCCTCAAGGTATTCCTCCCCCGCCACCACAAACCCATACCGTCCGTAGTACCCCTGCAAGTGCGCCTGGGCCGACAGGAAAACCGGCGTTTCAGGCCAGATCTCCTCAATCTGGCGCAATGTCTCTTCCATCATCTGGTGCCCAAGCCCGGTCCCGCGCGCCGCCGGTGCCACGATCACGCGGCCGACGACGACATCCCCGCCCTGTGACTCCGGATCCAGCAAGCGCAGGTACGCCACCAACTGGTCGTCCTGCCAGGCCATCAGGTGGTGGGTGTCGCCGTCCAGGTCCTGCCCGTCGATGTCCTGGTAAACGCATTTTTGCTCAACCACGAACACCTCGCCGCGCAGGCGCAGGATGGCGTACAGCTGCTCCTTGCCCAGGTCGGTGTGATGTTTGCAGACCCATTCGACTGTCATGGTGTGATCCCTTGTAAGTACCTGTTCCGGATAGTAAGCGCGGCAGCCGATTGTGTCTAAAGCAGCTATTTTTGTGAGTGAAATCAATTTGCCATCATTGAGTGCATTCGCCGCCCGTTTCTTTGTGTAATCTTGAGCTACTGTTAGAACCTCTGGGCCCGCCAAGGACGTTGAGCATGCCGCGATTGTTTCGTGCCGTTGCTTTGATTGGAGTGTTGCTGCTGGCCCAGCCGGCGTTTGCCCAGCGTTTACGTTTGGTCGCGGATGTGTGGCCACCCTTTACCGATGCCACCTTGATCAACGGTGGCCTGGCCACCGATATCGTCAGCACGGCCCTGGCCCGCGCGGGCTATGCCAGTGACTTCGAACAGGTGCCCTGGGCTCGGGCGCTGATGGGCGTGGGCGACGGGCGCTATGACGTGCTGGTCAACGCCTGGTACGACGATGCCCGTACGCAGTTGGGGCAGTTTTCCGGCGAGTACCTGCTCAACCGTGTGCGTTTTATCAAGCGCCGCGACGATCCCATCGAGTTCAAAAACCTTGCACAGCTGCACGACTACCCGATTGCGGTTGTACGCGGTTATGCCTATTCGGCGGCGTTCGACGGTGATACGCAGTTGCAGAAAGTACCTGTGCACAACTTCTCCATGGCCGTGCGTATGCTGGCGGCGCAGCGGGTGCGGCTGACGGTGGAGGATGAGTATGTGGCGCGCTATTACCTGTCGCGCGAATCGCCCAAGGTGCGCAATGCGGTGGAGTTCCTACCCACGCCATTGAGTGAAAACAGCCTGCATATTCTGGTGAGTCTGAAGAACCCCGAGCATGCGCAGATCGTGGCTGGGTTTGATCGGGAGATTGCCAGGATGAAGGCGGATGGGAGTTATGCGCGGTTGATGCAACAGCATGGGATGTAGGAGCGAGCTTGCTCGCGAAAACCCCGAGAGCACCGCGTAAAACCAGATGCGCTGCGTCATCGTTGACGACCTTCGCGAGCAAGCTCGCTCCTACACTTCCTTGATCAGATGCGCGGCTAGAGTGCGCAACGGCCCCAACTGCCGACAAATCAACGCCAACTGCGTCTGCACCAACCTTTGCCCTTCATCGATCTCATCCGGCATCTGCTCCAGGTCCGCCGCCAACGCTTCCTCGGCATCACTCTGAATCGCAATCGGCTGCTTGTTCGCCAGCCCGGTGGCGATTTCATCGATGCTCGCCGCCAACGTGTTCCCGGCGCCCTCAATCAAATGCTCGCGCACTTCGGGCGGTAACTGAGTCTCGCGGTGTGCACCCAACCCCGACAAATAACTGAGCAACGTGTGGGACAACACCAAGAAGCGGAAACCCACATCGGCCTCCTTACGAAAGTGCCCCGGCTCCATCAGCATATTCGCCAGGGTGGTCGACAGTGCCGCATCGGCGTTGTGCGCGTTGCGCCGAGCGAGGCGGTAGGCGAGGTCGTCGCTTTTGCCGACGGCGTATTGCTGCATGATCTGGCGCAGGTAGATGCTGTTGCAGGTCAGGGTGTTGGCCAGCACTTTGTTCAGGCGCCGGCCTTGCCAGTCTGGCAGGAACAGGAACACCGCCAGGCCCGCGATCAGGCTGCCGAGCAAGGTATCGAACAAGCGCGGCAGGAACAGCCCGTAGCCATCGCCTACCTGGTTGAAGCAGAACAGCACCATCAGCGTGATGGCGGCCGTGGCCAGGGTGTAGCGGGTGGTGCGGTTGATAAAGAACACCAGGCCTGCGGCGATGGCGAACATCGACTGCACCAAGGGGCTTGGGAACAAATCGAACAAGGCCCAGGCCACGGTCAGGCCGATGGCGGTGCCGATGATCCGCTGGCCGAGCTTGCGTCGTGTGGCCCCGTAGTTCGGTTGGCACACGAACAGCGTGGTGAGGATGATCCAGTAGCCTTGCGATGCGTGGATCGCATGCAGCATGCCGTAGCCCACCGTCAGGGCCAAGGACAGGCGCAGCGCATGGCGAAACAGTAAGGAGGTTGGCGTCATCTGTGTGCGCAGGCGCGTCCACATTTCCTTGAGGTTGCGCGGGGCACGGTCCAGCAGGTTGCTGTCGGTGGCGTCGGCCAGGCTGTCGGGGTTGCTGGCATCGCCCAGCAGGCGGTCGAGCGTCGACAGGTTGGCCGCCAGGGCGCGCAACGAACGCAGCAAACCGCGCCAGGCCGGGTTGCTCTGGATGCGCAGGTGTTCGAGGGAGGCGTTCAGGTCGCCCAAGGCTTCGGCGAAGCTGTCGTCATAGATGAACGGCTGGCGCAGCTGGATCGACTCGGCCAGGGTCTGACAGGCCTTGCCCTGCTGGCGCAGCAGGCGCTGGCAGCGGAACAGCACGTCGCTGTGGAAGAAGGCCTCGGCCAGGGCGTTGTAAGGGTAGTGCGATGAGCTGGCGCGTTCGTGGATGTCTTGCGCGAGGAAGTACAGCTTGAGATAGCGGCTGACCTTCGAACCCGGACGCCCATTGCCCACGCGGTGCAGGATGATTTCCTTCGCGGCGTTCAGTGCAGCGACGACACGGCCATTTTGCTGGGCCAGTTCCAGGCGGCGCGCCTCCACATCCAGCTGGCGAATCGGCTCAAACAGCGAGGACTTGAGCTTGAGGTAACGCCCCAGTTCGCGGAACAACCGCGCCAGGCTCTGTTGCACCGGCTGGTTGGAAAACAGCGCCTGCCACAACACCGACAGCGCGCCGTACCACGCGGCACCGGCCACCAGCAGCAGCGGCTCATGCCAGAAATCCGAGACCGCGCCACCGCGTTGGTCCACGCCGATCATGGTGTACACCGACAGGATCAACGTCGCCGAGGCAATCGCGCCATAGCGTTCACCCAAGGCGCCGAGCATGGTCAGGCAGAACGTGGCCAGGGCCAGGGAGATCGCGAAAATCCACGGGTAGGGGAACAGTAGCTCCACCGACAGCGCGGCGATGCTGAAACACACCAGCGTCACGGCCAAGGCGTTGAGGCGGCCTTGCCAACTGTCATCGGTCTCGGCCAGGGCGCTGGCGATAATCCCCAGGAACAACGGGATCAGCAGCGTCATTTCATCCTGATACCAGCACAGCGCCATGCTGCCGGTGAGGGCGATGAACACCCGGATGCTGTAGCTGAATTTATCCAGCGCCCAGAGGCGGCGCAGGGACTGCTTGAACGAGGTCGAGGACATGAAGGCTGGAGTCTTCCGGGACGATGCCGCTAAGTTGGCGCATCAGTGACGCCACGGCAAGGGTCACGATCACATCTGCTGGCAAATTATTCCCAAGCACACCACAAAACCAATGTGGGAGCGGGCTTGCTCGCGAAGGCGGTGTATCAGTCGATACATGTTTGACTGATCCGACGCTTTCGCGAGCAAGCCCGCTCCCACATTTTTGATCCGGTTTTGTCAGGCAAATTGTGCAGCGGCGTAGCCCGAGGCCCACGCCCACTGGAAGTTGAACCCGCCCAGGTGACCGGTCACATCCAGCACTTCACCGATAAAGTACAGGCCAGGGCTTTTCAGCGATTCCATGGTCTTGGACGACACTTCCCGCGTATCCACGCCACCCAGCGTTACTTCCGCCGTGCGATACCCCTCGGTCCCCGCCGGCACTAACTGCCAGCTGCCGAGTTTCTGTGCGATGTCGGCAATCTCCGCATGGGTGTACTGCTTCATCGGCTTGGACACAAACCAGGTGTCCGCCAGCAGGTTGGCCATTTTCTTGGTGAAGATCTCCCCCAGCAGGGTTTTCAGCTCGCTGTTCGGACGTTCGGCTTGTTGCGCTTGCAGCCAGTCGTGGGCGTCGTGGTCGGGCAGCAGGTTGATCTCCACCGTGTCGCCGGACTCCCAGTACGAGGAAATCTGCAAAATCGCCGGGCCGCTCAGGCCGCGGTGGGTAAACAGGATGTTCTCGCGAAAGCTTTGGTCGTTGCAGCTGACCAGGCAGTCCACCGAGGTGCCGGACAGCTCGCCGCACAAGTCCTTGAGCTGATCGGTGATGGTGAACGGCACCAACCCGGCACGGGTCGGCAGCAATTCGTGGCCGAATTGCTTGGCCACCTGGTAACCAAAACCGGTGGCGCCCAGTGTCGGAATCGACAGGCCGCCGGTGGCGATCACCAGGGATTCGCAGCGCAGCTCACCCACGGTGGTCTGCAATTGATAGCCGCCGTCGATTTTGGCGATCTCCTGGATCGAGGTGTCCAGGTGCATGCTCACGCCGGTTTGGATGCACTCGTCGAGCAGCATGCCGAGGATGTCGCTGGATTTGTTATCGCAGAACAGCTGGCCGAGCTTTTTCTCGTGGTACGGCACGCCGTGCTTGGCCACCAGCCCGATAAAGTCCCATTGGGTATAGCGGGCCAGAGCGGACTTGCAGAAGTGCGCGTTGTGGGACAGGAAGTTGGCCGGCTCGGTGTACATGTTGGTGAAATTGCAGCGGCCACCGCCGGACATCAGGATCTTCTTGCCGGCCTTGTTCGCATGGTCGATCAACATCACCTTGCGCCCACGCCCGGCGGCGGTCAGTGCGCACATCAAGCCTGCGGCGCCGGCGCCAATGATCACAACTTCGGTCGAGCGCAAAACGGTGTCCTCATAAAATTTCAGAATTGGAATACAGTCAAATGTGGGAGCGGGCTTGCTCGCGAATGCGGTGTGTCAGCCACTGAATAAGTTGACTGGTCCACCGCATTCGCGAGCAAGCCCGCTCCCACATTTTGATCTCTGTATGGCTTGAGAGCTTTACAGAATCCGCACGCGCAACGACCGGCCTTTAATCTTGCCGTCATTCAAACGCTGCAACGCCTGCTTGGCGATCCCGCGCTCAACCGCCACAAAGGCCTGGAAGTCAAAGATCGCAATCTTGCCCACCTGGGCGCCCGGAATCCCGGCTTCACCGGTCAGTGCGCCGAGGATGTCACCCGGACGCACTTTGTCTTTACGGCCGGCAGCGATGCACAGGGTGCTCATCTGCGGCAGCAACGGACCACCGCTCTGCGGTTTGAGGTTGTCCAGTTGATCCCAGTTCAGCGGCGACTTCTGCAGTTGCTCGATGGCCTGGGCGCGGTGCGCTTCGGACGGGGCAACCAGGCTGATGGCGATGCCGGTCTCACCGGCACGGCCGGTACGGCCCACGCGGTGGATGTGGATTTCCGAGTCGCGAGCCAGTTCGACGTTGATCACCATGTCCAGCGAGTCAATGTCCAGGCCACGGGCGGCAACGTCTGTGGCGACCAGCACCGAGGTGCTGCGGTTGGCGAACATCGCCAGTACCTGGTCGCGGTCGCGCTGTTCCAGGTCGCCATGCAGGCCCACGGCAGAGATGCCCTTGGACGTCAGGTGATCCACGGTTTCTTGCACTTGCTGTTTGGTAAAGCAGAACGCCACGCACGAAGCCGGGCGGAAGTGCGCGAGCACCTTGGTCACCGCGTCCATGCGTTCTTCCGGCGAGATCTCGAAGAAACGCTGCTCGATCTGGTCGTCGGAGTGGAACGCCTCGGCTTTCACTTGCTGCGGCGCACGCATGAACTTGGAGGCCAGCTGCTTGATGCTCACCGGGTAGGTGGCCGAGAACAGCAGGGTCTGGCGGCGCGGTGGGGTCTTGCTGATGATGTCTTCGATGGCGTCGTAGAAGCCCATGTCGAGCATGCGGTCGGCTTCGTCGAGGATCAGCGTGTTCAAGCCGTCCAGTACCAGCGAACCCTTACGCAGGTGCTGCTGGATACGGCCCGGCGTGCCGACGATCACGTGGGCGCCGTGTTCCAGGGAGGCGATCTGCGGGCCGAGGGACACGCCGCCGCACAGGGTCAGCACCTTGATGTTGTCTTCGGCACGGGCCAGGCGGCGGATTTCCTTGGCGACTTGGTCGGCCAGCTCACGGGTCGGGCACATCACCAGGGCCTGGCAGCCGAAGTAGCGCGGGTTGATCGGGTTCAACAGGCCGATGCCGAACGCAGCAGTCTTGCCGCTGCCGGTCTTGGCCTGGGCAATCAGGTCCAGCCCCTTGAGGATCACCGGCAAGCTTTGCGCCTGGATCTGCGTCATCTCGACATAACCCAGCGAGTCGAGGTTAGCCAGCATGGCGGCGGACAGGGGCAAAGTATTAAAAGCGGTGGCGATGGTAGTCACGGGACTGGCTCTGCAAAACAAAATGTTGCGCAGTGTACCAGCCCCGCAGGACTTTCCCTGCAAGTTCTAGACGGGAAGCCTACTTAGTGTTCAATGTCGTGCTCGCGGCTGACCACGCGTTTGCCGTCTTTTGGCGACAATTGCAGGAAGATCGCCGCCGCCAGCATGGCCATGATGCCCACGGTGAGGAACGTCAACTGGAAGGCGCCGAGCACGGTGCTTACGCCGTCGTTGCCGGTTTCAGCGGTAAACCCACCCAGCAACGCACCGGCGCAGGCTACCCCAAGGCTCAGGGACAATTGCGCCACCACCGAGAGCAAACTGTTGCCGCTGCTGGCCTGGGCGTCGTCCAGGTCGATCAGGGTCACGGTGTTCATCGCGGTAAATTGCAGCGAGTTGATCGCCCCCAGCACCGCCAGCATCCCCAGCAGCAACGGGTAGGGCGTCTGTTCGCTGACCAGCCCCATGCTTGCCAACATGATGCCCAGCGCCAGGGTGTTGCCAGTGAGGACGATGCGGTAGCCCAAACGCTCGATCAATGGCCGGGCGATGGACTTGGCAAACATCGCCGCCGCTGCCAGGGGCAGCATGCTCATCCCGGCTTGCGACGGTGAATACCCCAACGCCACCTGCAACAGCAACGGCACCAAAAACGGCAGCGCGCCGCTGCCCAGGCGGGCGAACAGGTTGCCCAGGATGCCCACCGCAAAAGTACGCGTCTTGAACAGCACCGGCGAGAACAGCGCATTGTCGATATGCCCGGCACGCAGCCAGTAAGCCGCCAGGCACGCCAGCCCGCCGAACAGCAACAACATCACCCGCAGATGCGGCAGGTGCAGCTCCCCCAGGCCTTCCATGGCGATGGTGATCAGCACCATCGCCGCGCCAAACAGCAGGAAGCCGACGCTATCAAACCGCGTGCGCTCGCTGCCGCGCAGGTCCGGGATAAGTTTCCACACGGCGTAGCAGCCGATCATGCCCACCGGTAGGTTGATCAGGAAGATCCAGTGCCACGTCAGGTATTGCACCATCCAGCCGCCCATGGTCGGGCCGAGCAACGGGCCAAGCAGGCCGGGGATGGTAATAAAGCCCATGATCCGCACCAGCTCGGAGCGGGGGTAAGCGCGCAGCACCACCAGTCGCCCCACCGGCAGCATCAGCGCACCGCCCAAGCCCTGGATCACCCGTGCGCCCACCAGCATGGTCAAGGTGCTGGAGAGGGCGCACAGCAGCGAACCGATGCTGAACAGCATGATCGCGCCAAAGAAGATTTTCTTGGTGCCGAAGCGGTCGGCAATCCAGCCCGACGCCGGAATCAGCAAGGCCACGGTGAGCATGTAGGCAATCACCACGCCTTGCATGCGCAGCGGGTTTTCCGCGAGGTCCCGGGCCATGGCCGGCAGTGCCGTGTTCAGAATCGTCCCGTCCAGCGACTGCATGAAGAAGGCAATCGCCACCACCCAGGGGAGCCAGCGGGCGGTCTTGGCATCGAGCGGGACGCGATTCGGCATAGAAAACCCTTTTTGTTAGCAGGCTATGTGTCGGCGATTATGCGCCATCCGTCGCGGCTTTTCCCACCAGGAAATCCAGCAATGCACGGTGCACCGCCACGGCGGCTTCGCTGGATTCCAGGTCCAGCAGGTGGCCGGTGTGTTCGGCTACGGCAAAGCTGCTGCGCCCCACGTACTGTTTGAACAGCCGAGCTTCGGCGGCGGGGGTGTATTCATCCAGCGCACCGTTGATGAAGTGCACCGGGGTTTCAATCTGCTTGAGCGCGGGCAGGTAATTGCCATCGCCCAGGGCCAACACCTGGTGGATATGAAAACGGGCCTGGCGGTACTCGGTGGTGGCCATGCTCGACAGGTGCCGATGGTTGTTGCGCTTGAGGCGCGGCGACAAGTATTTGCCCACTGTGTCGTTGAGCAGATGGCCGACGGCGGACTTGTCATCGGCCTCGATCAACACGCGCACGCGCTCGACGTATTCGAGCATGGCCTGGTTGAGGTTGGGGGCTAGGGCCATCACCACTGAGCTTTTGATCGACGGCGGGTTGTGGGCCAGGGTCAGCAGGGTGGAGATGCCACCCCAAGACGCCGACACCAAGTGGTTGACCTCAAAACGCTCCACCAGGGCGCGCAGGATCTGCACTTCGTCATCCTTGGTCACCAGGTCCAAGTCGGCGTTGTGCTCGCGGGAATAGCCCGAGAAAGGCAGGTCGAACAGCAGCACATTGAAATGCTCGGCCAGGCACTTGCTGGTGCGGGCGAATGAACGGGTGGTGGACAACGCGCCGTTGACCATCAGCACCGTGTCTTTTTGCGGGTCGTTGCCCAGTTGCTCGACGTGGACGTTGTAGTGCTTGAACAGCTTGTATAGGACGCAACTTCCCTGATTCATGTCGACGCTCACTTCCTGTGGGTGGCGGTGTGCCACTAACCGTTATAGCGAGGTTTTTTGTGGGCGACAACAGGGCACGCAGCAACAAGCGAGAGATGGGAAATGGCGGTAGGAAGGTGCGAAACGAGGTATCAGAAACCTGCACAAACTAATGTGGGAGCGGGCTTGCTCGCGAAAGCAGTGTGTCAGTCACTAAATGAGTTGACTGACACACCGTATTCGCGAGCAAGCCCGCTCCCACACAAGCCTGCTCCCACAGGGGATCTGCTGTGTTTAGAGAGTGAGTGTCAGGCGGTTTACTAAGGCGCCAGGCAACAGATTGGACGAGGTATTGCGCTGTCCATACGTACTCGGCGACAACAACAACTCCCGCTCCGCCGTCAGCGCCTCCAACTGCGAACCGAGCAAGCTGTACACACTGTCATCAAAGCGCATGGTACTCACCGGCGCCTTGATCTCGCCGTCTTCCACCCAGAACGTGGCAAAACGCGTCATACCAGTGAGGCGCGCGGCCGGCAGGTCGGAGTAGTTCAGGTACCACAGGTTGCTGATGTACAAGCCGGTGCCCAATTGTTTGAGGATATCGGCCTGGGCCAGGCTGCCTGCCGCCATTTGCAACGCGCTCGGCGCTTCGTCACTGCTGGCGCCGTTGGTGCTCAGCCCGTATTCGGCGGCGCTGCGGGAGTTGATCAGCTCGCCCGCGGCACGCCCGGCGTTGATCAGCGTGACGTCACCGCGTGGGTAACCTTCGCTGGAAAACGCTTCGCTCAACGAGCCGCTGACCTGCTCACTCACCGTCACCAGGGGGCTCAGAGATTGTTCACCGGCATACAGTTTTTGCAGCGAACTGCTTTTGCTGGCGATGGCCTGGGCGGAGAAACCACCCCAGGTGATGATGCTGATGATTTCTTCCATCGCCGCCGGCGCGAGGTAGGCGCGGTATTGCCCTGGCGCCAGTGTGTGCAACGGGCGGCCGAGAAAATCCAACTGCTCGCGGGCCAGTTGCACCCGTGCGCTGAACTCGGCGCTGTCCCAGGTGTGCCCGGCGTAGCTGGCCTTGACCGCTTCGCCATTGGCATGGAACAGGCTGAAATCAAAGTTGAAACTATTGGCCTGGTGCCAGCCAAACGCGCCCGATGAACTGGCGAAGCCCCGGCTGATGGGCCCGGCGGCGTAGAAACCGACCAGATCCACACCCTCTGCGGCGCGGCTGATGTCGTCCAGCACCTGGGCCAAGTCCGGCAAGGGCTGGTCTTGTTCATTGCTGCTTTGCCAGGCGTTATGGTTCAGCAGCAAGTACGGATCCTGCGGCAACAACGGCAAGGTTTCGCGCAGCTGTTGCAGGCCATCGGCGAGGCGTTGGCGGTCCAGCTCCGGCTCACCGGCCAGGGTGATACCCAAGTCAGCGTGGCGGCCATCGTTGATCAGTTTCAGCGTGAGGCTGGCCTGTTGAACCTGCCCGGCCTGGCGCACCTTGGCGTGGTTGAAACGCACGAACTCGGACGACTCATCCGCATAGCCCAAGTGAAATTGCTCTTTGTCGGTGATGGCGTGCTTGAGCCATTGCACCAATGCCTTGAAGTTGTTCATCAGGCATCTCCCCCAAATACATCGACGTTGCTAAAAACACAGGCCGGCGAGGCATGGCCCACGCGGATCACCTGGTTGGGTTCGCCTTTGCCGCAGTTGGGCGTGCCCAATACCTTGAAGGTGCTGGCGTCGCCCACGGCGCTGAGGTTGCGCCAGAACTGCGCGGAAATCGCTCGGTAGTTGGGGTTTTTCACCACGCCTTTGAGCTCGCCGTTTTCGATCAGTTGGCCCCACTCGCAGCCAAACTGGAATTTATTGCGCGCGTCATCAATGGACCACGAGCGGTTGGTGGACATCAGGATGCCGTTCTCGATACCGCCCACCAACTGCGCCAGGCTCTGGTCGCCGGCTTCGATATTCAGGTTGGCCATGCGGTCGATGGGCGCACGGTTCCAGCTGCTGGCGCGGCTGTTGGCCACGCCGCTCATGCCCGAACGGTATTGCGACAGCGCGCCGCCCAGCGGCTTGAGCAGTAGTCCTTCACGAATCAGGAACTGCTTGCTGGCCGCAGTGCCGTCGTCGTCATGGCTATAGCTGGCGAGCTGTTCGGGAATATCTGGGTCGAAGGTCACGTTGAGCAGCGGTGAACCGTATTGCAGGTGCCCAAAGTCGCTGGCCTTCACGAAGCTGGTGCCAGCGTAATTGCGCTCATCCCCCAGGATACGGTCCAGCTCCAGCGGGTGGCCGATGGACTCGTGGATCTGCAGGATCATCTGGTCGGGCATCAACAGCAGGTCGCGCGGGCCGTTGGGCGTGTTCGGCGCCAGCAGCAATTGCAGGGCTTCGTCGGCGATACGCGGGGCGGCGCCCGCGAGGCCAAAGCGGCTGATCACATCAAAGCCGCCTTGTTGGCCAAAGTTGCTGCCGCCCAGGGTGCGGGTCTGGCTGTCGTTGCCGTCGTAGGCGGTGACGTTGATGCCGGGGAACACAAAGCGCTGGGCCTGGCGCAGCTCGGCACCGGCACTGTTGAGGTAGATCTGCTCGACGTGGGTCAGGCCCAGGCTGACTTCCCAGTTCACCAGGCGCTCGTCCTTGGGCACCGCAGCCGATTCGCTGCCGAGCAATTGGTAGCAGTCGCTCAGGGACGGGAAGGTTTGTTCGAGTTCGGGTGACAGGTAGTCGGCCACATCGCTGGAGACGGGCTGGTCGCGCAGGTCGAGCAGGGCGTGGGGTTTGATGAGGCGAGCCTGTTGCTCGGCGCGCTCAAGGGCGGCTTGCAGGCCAGCGAGGGAAATATCGTTGGTCGCGGCGTAGGCCTCCACACCATTGAGACGCACGGTGAGCATGGCGCCTTCGTCGTGGTTAAGGTGCGGCGGTTCGGCGACGTTCTTGCGCACGGCCAGGTACTGGCCGGATTCGCGCACGTAGCGCAGGGAGAAGAATTCGGCGCGGGTGCGCAGGGCGGCGAAGTGTTTTTTGAGTGTGGCGTGGTGATCGAACATGGGGCCTTCCTTGTGGGCGGCTCGTCGCGGGCAGGCGGACAGAGTAGCTGATCAAGGAGGAGGTGAGCACCTGTGGCGAGGGAGCTTGCTCCCGCTGGGCTGCGTAGCGGCCCCAAAAGCTTGGGAGCGCTTCGCACTCCAGCGGGAGCAAGCTCCCTCGCCACAAAGTACGTCAGTTACTGCGCGGTCGGGCCTACTTCACGCATCGGCTTGCCACGCACTGGCGCATCACCCGCCACGTAGTAGTCAGCGGTGCTGCGCGCCAGCGGCTGGCGGCCACGGATCTTGTCGGCGATTTTCTCGGCGATCATGATCGTCGGCGCGTTCAGGTTGCCGGTGGTGATGATCGGCATGATCGACGCATCCACCACGCGCAGGCCTTGCACGCCATGCACGCGGCCTTCGCTGTCCACGACGGCCATGTCGTCGGTGCCCATCTTGCACGAGCAGGACGGGTGGAACGCGGTTTCGGCGTGTTCACGGATGAACTTGTCGAGTTGCTCATCGGTTTGCACGTCGATGCCCGGGCTGATTTCGCGGCCACGGTATTGGTCCAGGGCCGGCTGTTGCATGATTTCACGGGTCAGGCGGATGCCGTCGCGGAATTCCTGCCAGTCTTGCTCGGTGGCCATGTAGTTGAAAAGGATGCTCGGGTATTCGCGCGGGTTCTTCGACTTGAGCTGGATGCGACCACGGCTTGGCGAACGCATGGAACCCATGTGCGCCTGGAAGCCGTGCTCTTTCACACCGTTGCTGCCGTTGTAGTTAATCGCAACCGGCAGGAAGTGGTACTGAATGTTCGGCCACTCGAATTCTTCACGGGTACGGATAAAACCGCCCGCTTCGAACTGGTTGCTGGCGCCGATACCGGTGCCGTTGAACAGCCATTCGGCACCGATGGCCGGCTGGTTGTACCAGAGCAGCGACGGGTACAGCGACACCGGTTGGGTGCAGGCGTATTGCAGGTACAACTCAAGGTGGTCCTGCAGGTTTTCGCCGACGCCGGGCAGGTCGTGGACCACCGGGATATCGAGGCTTTCCAGCAGTGGCGCCGGGCCGACGCCGGAGCGTTGCAGCAGTTGCGGCGAACCGATGGCGCCACTGCACACGATCACTTCTTTGCGTGCACGGGCTTCAACGCGCTCTTCGGCCGCGCCGATCAGGTAACGCACGCCCACGGCACGCTTGCCTTCAAACAGCACTTTGTCGCTGAGGGCGTGGGTGACGATGGTCAGCGTCGAGCGCTTCTTGGCGGTGTCCAGGTAACCACGCGCGGTGCTGGCGCGACGGCCTTTAGGCGTCACGGTACGGTCCATCGGGCCGAAGCCTTCTTGCTGGTAGCCGTTCAAGTCGACGGTGCGCGGGTAACCGGCCTGTACGCCGGCTTCAACCATGGCGTGGAACAGCGGGTTGTTGCCAGCCTTTGGCGTAGTCACGCTGACCGGGCCATCGCCGCCGTGCCAATCGTTGGGGCCGATGTCGCGGGTTTCGGCTTTGCGGAAATACGGCAGGCAGTCCAGGTAGGTCCAGTTTTCCAGGCCTGGCAGTTTTGCCCAGCCGTCGTAGTCCATGGCGTTGCCACGGATGTAGCACATGCCGTTGATCAGGGAAGAGCCACCCAGGCCCTTGCCGCGACCACATTCCATGCGGCGGCCGTCCATGTGTGGCTCTGGGTCGGTTTCGTAGGCCCAGTTGTAGCGGCGACCTTGCAGCGGGAAGGCCAGGGCGGCTGGCATCTGGGTGCGGAAATCGAAGCGGTAGTCGGGGCCGCCGGCTTCCAGCAGCAGGACGGTGACGCCTTCGTCTTCGGTGAGACGGGTCGCCAGGGTGTTACCGGCGGAACCGGCACCCACAATGATGTAATCGTATTCTTGGGACATAAATGCACCCTCATATAAGTGGTTCAAGCTGTTTTTGTGGCGAGGGAGCTTGCTCCCGCTCGACTGCGCAGCAGTCGCAAAACCAGCGACCGAGTTCGGTCTGGAGGACTGCGGTGCCTGGGGTGGGGCTGCTTCGCAGCCCAGCGGGAGCAAGCTCCCTCGCCACAAAGGCGCACCCCAGGTCTCGGGACTTAGAACACCGAGGCGTAATCGCCCAGCTCAACCTGTACCGATTTGATGCGGGTGAAGTTGTTCAGCGAGCTGATGCCGTTCTCACGGCCCACACCGGATTGCTTGTAGCCGCCCACTGGCATCTTGGCGTCGGACTCGCCCCAGGCGTTGATCCAGCAGATACCCGCTTCCAGCTGATGAATCACGCGGTGGGCGCGGTTCAGGTCTTTGGTGACCAGGCCAGCGGCCAGGCCGAAGTCGGTGTCGTTGGCGCGGCGGATCACTTCTTCTTCGGTCTCGTAGGTCAGGATCGCCATGACTGGGCCGAAGATTTCTTCACGCACGATGACCATGTCGTCGGTGCAGTCGGTGAACACGGTCGGAGCCACGAAGGCGCCTTTGGCGAAGTCGCCGTCGGTCAGGCGGTCGCCGCCGCACAGCAGGCGTGCGCCTTGCTCTTTGCCTTTGGCGATGTAGCCCAGCACGCTTTCCATGTGGGCGAAGCTGACCAGCGGGCCGAAGTTGGTGTTTTCGTCTTCTGGGTTGCCGACGCGAATGCGCGCGACACGCTCAACGATCTTGGCTTCGAACGCGGCTTGCAGGTGCTTCGGTACGAATACACGAGTGCCGTTGGTGCAGACCTGACCGGAGCTGTAGAAGTTGGCCATCATCGCGGTGTCGGCGGCGCGGTCGAGGTCGGCGTCGTCGAAGATGATCAGTGGGGACTTGCCGCCCAATTCCATGGTCACGTCTTTGAGCGAAGAGCTCGACGCGCTGGCCATCACCTTCTTGCCGGTGTCGGTGCCGCCGGTGAAGGAGATTTTTTCGATGCGTGGGTGCTCGGTCAGCCAGGTGCCGACTTCACGGCCGCTGCCGGTCAGTACGTTGAACACGCCTGCTGGAACGCCGGCTTCGGTGTAGATCTCGGCCAGTTTCAGGGTGGTCAGCGAGGTGACTTCGCTTGGCTTGAAGATCATCGCGTTACCGGCCGCCAGGGCTGGCGCGGATTTCCACAGGGCGATCTGGATCGGGTAGTTCCACGCGCCGATACCGGCGACCACACCCAGCGGCTCGCGGCGGGTGTAGACGAAGGCGGTGTCGCGCAGTGGGATCTGCTCGCCTTCGATCGCTGGCACCAGGCCTGCGTAGTATTCCAGCACGTCGGCGCCGGTGACGATGTCGACGTACTTGGTTTCGGAGAAGGCTTTACCGGTGTCCAAGGTTTCCAGGGCGGCCAGCTCGTCGTTGCGCTCGCGCAGGATATCGACGGCACGACGCAGGATGCGCGAACGCTCCATGGCGGTCATGGCGGCCCAGATTTTCTGGCCTTTCTCGGCGCTGACGACGGCGCGTTCAACGTCATCGAACGTAGCGCGTTGCACTTGGGCGAGAACTTCACCGTTAGCCGGGTTGATGGCTTCGAAGGTGGCATCGCTGCCAGCGTCGCTGTAGCCGCCGTCAATGTAGAGTTTTTGCAGTTCGAAACGGGCCATAAAGTCCTCGCAAGTGCATAAGTGGTTGGCGTTGACCACCGCACCGGAGGCCGGTGCGGCAGCGTTCAGGGGTTGAGCGGTTTATGTGTGCTCTAACTCACCTGCTTGGCCAATTGGAAATCCATGTATTCGTAAGCGATCCGTTGCGCCTGCGCTGTGTCGAAAGCGTCTCCCGACAGGGCGCCGCGCAACCACAAACCGTCGATCAGGGCCGCCAGCCCGCGGGCTGCTTTGCGTGCGTGCGGCAACGGCAGCACGCGGCGGAACTGGCAGCACAGGTTGGAATACAGACGTTGATCGTTGATCCGCTGCAACCTGTGCAATGACGGGTGGTGCATGCTGGTGGCCCAGAAGGCCAGCCAGGTTTTCATTGCCGGTCCGTTGACCTGGCTGGCGTCGAAGTTGCCCTCGATGATCACCTGAAGGTGTGCCCGTGGGCTGTCGTCCGTCAGGGCCTGCCTGCGTTCGTGAACGTTGTCGATCAGCGCGTTCATCAAGTAACGCATCGTCGCTGCAATAAGGCCGTTCTTGTCCTTGAAGTAGTGACTGATGATGCCGTTCGAGACACCGGCCAAACGGGCGATCAGCGCAATGCTGGCATCTCCCATCCCGACCTGATCGATGGCCGTAAGTGTGGCTTCGATCAACTGCTGGCGGCGTATGGGTTGCATACCGACCTTGGGCATGTTGCACCTCTCCTTAGGCCTGCCGATGGGCGATGAACGTCCGTCGGCTTGATGGCCAGTCTATTTTGTTTTGATTGAACGTTCAATCAACAAAGAATAAGATCTGCGACAAATGGTCGCTGCCTACAGAGGTTTCCTACCTGGGAGCCGCGACAAATGACACCTGCAAAAACCCTTGAAACGCCCTGTCTACTGGTTCGGTAGGGGTGCAAGGATTTTCGGGGTGTCTTTATAACACCCGTCCGTCGCCTGCCCATAAAGCGATGTCCCGGGATAACCGCTGCCTTGTGTTTCTCTTTCGCACTGCCCGGAGCATCTGCGCCATGAGTTCTGCCTCTCTTATAAAGACCCCGCCAGAAAAGGTGCGGGTCAACGGTTGGGTGTTTTACACCTCCACCGCGTTGATTCTGTTGTTGACGGCCATCCTGATCATCGCCCCGCAGGAGGCCGGGCGCATGCTCGGCGTCGCGCAAGCCTGGCTGTCGAAAAGCTTTGGCTGGTACTACATGGTGGTCATCGCCGCCTACCTCGTCTTTGTGGTCGGCCTGGCATTTTCTTCCTACGGCAAACTGAAACTGGGCAGCAAGGACGACACCCCGGACTTCAGCTACGGCGCCTGGGCCGGCATGTTGTTCTCGTCGGGTATCGGTATCTCGCTGCTGTACTTCGGCGCCTCGGAGCCGTTGGACCACTACTTCAACCCGCCCGAAGGCGCGGCCGCCAGCAACATGGCTGCACGCCAGGCGCTGCAACTGACCTTCCTGCATTGGGGCCTGCATGGCTGGGCGATCTACGCCCTGGTCGGCCTGGCCGTGGCGTACTTCGCGTACCGTCATAACCAGCCGCTGGCTTTGCGTTCGGCGTTGTACCCGCTGGTGGGCGAGCGTTGGGTGAAGGGCGCGGCCGGCCACGCGGTGGACGGCTTCGGCATGTTCGTGACCCTGCTGGGCCTGGTGACCAACCTGGGGATTGGTGCGATGCAAGTGTCGTCCGGGTTGGAAAACCTGTTCGGCATGGAGCACAACAACACCAACCTGCTGATCGTGATCATCGTGATGAGCACCGTGGCGACCATCGCCGCCGTGTCGGGGGTGGAGAACGGTATTCGCCGCCTGTCCAACCTCAACATCGTGCTGTTCAGCGGCTTGCTGATCTTTGTGCTGTTGTTTGGCCCGACCCTGCATTTGCTCAACGGCTTTGTGCAGAACATCGGCGACTACATGAATGGCCTGGTACTGAAAACCTTCGACCTTTATGTGTACGAAGGCGACGGCGCCAAGACCGAACGCTGGATGGGCCTGTGGACCCTGTTCTACTGGGCTTGGTGGATTTCCTGGGCGCCATTCGTAGGCATGTTCATCGCGCGTATTTCCCGTGGTCGTACGGTGCGTGAACTGGTGGCGGGCGTGTTGCTGATTCCGCTGGGTTTCACCCTGGCGTGGCTGTCGATCTTTGGTAACTCGGCCTTGGATTTGGTGCTCAACCACGGTGCGGTGGAATTGGGCAAGACGGCGCTGGAACAACCGTCCATGGCCATCTACCAACTGCTTGAGCATTACCCCGCGTCGAAAATCGTCATCGGTGTGTCGATCTTTGTGGGCTTCGTGTTGTTCCTGACCCCGGCGGATTCCGGCGCGGTGATGATGGCCAACCTTTCTTGCAAAGGCGGCAACGTGGATGAAGATGCGCCGCACTGGCTGCGGATCTTCTGGTCGGCGGTGATCACTCTGGTGACCATCGGCCTGCTGTTTGCCGGCAACTTCGAAGCCATGCAAACCATGGTGGTGCTGGCGGGGCTGCCGTTCTCGGTGGTGCTGGTGTTCTTTATGTTCGGCTTGCACAAGGCGATGCGCCAGGACGTGGCCATCGAACAGGAGCAGGCGCAATTGGCCGAGCGTGGGCGTCGTGGTTTCAGCGAGCGCCTCACCGCGTTGGACCTGCAACCGAGCCAGGGCACGGTGCAGCGTTTCATGGACAAGCACGTAACGCCGGCGTTGGAAGAAGCCGCTGTTGCGCTGCGTGAGCAAGGCCTGGAAGTGCAGACCCTGCTGGGCAAATCCAAGCGCTGCATCGGTGTGCGCATCGAGATGGAAGAGGGCAACCCGTTTGTCTACGAAGTGAGCCTGGATGCTTACTCGTCGGCGTCCACTGACTTGCCTGAAGAAGAACGCACCCGCTACTACCGTGCCGAGGTGTACCTGCACAACGGGCCGCAGGAATACGACCTGATGGGCTTTGCCCAGGAACAGATCACCCGGGACGTGCTCGATCAGTTTGAAAGCCATCGGCAGCTCCTTGGCCGGGTCTATAGCTGATAGTTGAGTCTGGCGGCGCCATCACTGGCGCCGCTTTTTTTTATGCGTAAACAGATCAAAATGTGGGAGCGGGCTTGCTCGCGAATGCGGTGTATCAGTCAGCACATCTGTCACTGACCCACCGCATTCGCGAGCAAGCCCGCTCCCACATTGACCCCGTTTCTTCAGTGGGGTTTGTGGGGTTGGCTTAGCCCAGGTTTTTGCCTAGCAGTGCATGGTACAACTCGCTATCCCCCAAAATCCCCACCACCTTGTTGTTGTCATGCAACACCAACTTATTCCCGGTGTGATACCGAATCTGCAACGCATCGCGCATGCCGATATTCGAATCCACCAGCGTCGGCACCCGACCCAAACCTTCCACCGCTTCCCCCGGCGCCCAGTTCTGCAAGTTCATCACCGCGCCATTCTGGCGAGCACCCTGGATGGTGTTGCCTTCGGCCAGGTCCAGCCACGAGTCGCCACCCGGATCGAGACAGACTGAACCGTTGACGCGTTTGCAGTTGTCCAGCGTGCGCATCAGGCTGCGACCGCACAGTACGTTCAGCGGGTTGGTGTGGGCGACGAAGGTGCGCACATAGTCGTCCGCCGGGTTCAGCACGATCTCTTCTGGCACGCTGTACTGGATGATCTTGCCGTCTTTCATGATCGCGATGCGGCTGCCCAATTTGAGCGCCTCGTCGAGGTCGTGGCTCACAAACACAATGGTCTTGCTCAGCTTGCGTTGCAGCTCCAGCAGTTCATCTTGCAAGCCTTGGCGGATCAACGGGTCGAGGGCCGAGAAGGGTTCGTCCATCAGCAGGATATCGGCGTCCATCGCCAGCGCACGGGCCAGGCCCACACGCTGCTGCATGCCGCCGGAGAGTTCATCCGGCTTCTTGTTGCGCCATTGGGTCAGGCCCACCAGCTCGAGTTTTTCATCCACCAGCTTGCGTCGGTCTTTCTCCGGACGGCCCTGCATTTCCAGGCCGAAGCTGATGTTTTCGCGCACCGTCAGCCACGGCATCAGGGCGAACTTCTGGAACACCATGGCGATGCGCTTGGTGCGCATCATTTTAAGCTCTGCGGGTGTGCAGGAGGCGATGTCGATCTGGCGACCTTCATGCTCCACGAACAGCTGGCCACGGCTCACGGTGTTGAGGCCGTTGATGCAACGCAGCAGGCTGGATTTGCCCGAGCCCGACAGGCCCATCAGCACACAGATTTCGCCTTTCTCGATGTCCAGGCTGGCTTTTTCTACGCCTACGATCTGCCCGGTCTTTTTCAGGATTTCGTTACGGCTCATGCCCTGGTCCAGCAGCTTGAGCGCTTCGCGTGGGTCTTTGGAGAAGATCACGTCGACATTGTCGAATCGGATAATGCTCATGCATCACCCCCTACTTTGGCGTCGGGTTGTTTGCAGATGCGGTCGAGCATGATGGCCAGCAGTACGATCGCAAGGCCAGCTTCAAAGCCCAGGGCAATGTCTGCGGTGTTGAGTGCGTTGACCACCGGCTTGCCGAGGCCGTCGGCGCCCACCAGGGCCGCGATCACCACCATCGACAACGACAGCATGATGCATTGGGTAATGCCGGCAGCGATGCTCGGCATGGCGTGGGGCAGTTCAATGCGCGAGAGCAACTGACGGCGCGAGCAGCCAAAGGCTTTGCCGGCGTCGAGCAACTCTTGGGGAACGTCGCGGATACCCAGGTAGGTCAGGCGGATCGGCGCGGCAATCGCGAACACCACCGTAGAGATCAAACCGGGCACCACACCCAGCCCGAAGAGGGTCAGGGTAGGGATGAGGTAGACGAAGGTCGGTACGGTCTGCATCAGGTCGAGCACCGGCCGCATCATGGTGTAGAACAACGGTTTGTGCGCGGCAACAATGCCCAGCGGCACACCGATGACCACGCAGACCAGGGTGGCAAACAGCACCTGCGCCAGGGTCTCCATGGTCTCCTGCCAGTACCCCAGGTTCAGGATCAGCAGGAAGGAGGCGATGACAAAAACAGTCAGTCCCCATTTACGTTGAATAAAGTGAGCCAGCAGCGCAATCAGACCGATCAATGCCAGTGGATTGAACCAGGTCAGCGCAAACGTCACGCCGTGGATCATCGTTTCCAGTGTCGATGCGATTGCGTCGAAGTAGTTGGCGCCGTGTTGGGTCAACCATTCGACGAAGGCAGCGATGTACTGGCCTAGTGGGATTTTCTGTTCAGTCAGCATGGTAGTGAGTGTCCACATGCGAAGAGGGAAAACATCCCGGGGCAGCGCACCGCCCCGGGGACAACGGATTACTTGGCGAGATAGGCTTTTACGGCGTCGATGCCAGGTTTGCCTTCAACGGTGGTGACACCGGCAAGCCAGGTGTCGAGCACTTGTGGGTTGGCTTTGAGCCAGGCTTTGGCCGCAGCGTCGGGTTTTTGTTTGTCGTCCAGGACCTTGCCCATCAGGGTGCTTTCCATGTCCAGGGTGAACACCAGGTTTTTCAGCAACTGACCCACGTTGCTGCATTCCTGGGTGTAGCCCTTACGAACGTTGGTGTAGATGGTGGCCTGGCCGTAGTTGGGGCCGAAGGAGTCATCACCCCCGGTCAGGTACTTCATCTTGAAGCGGGTGTTCATCGGGTGTGGTTCCCAGCCGAGGAACACGATGGCCTGGTCACGCTTGGAGGCACGCTCGACCTGGGAGAGCATCCCGGCTTCGCTGGATTCGACCACTTTGAAGCCAGCGGTTTTCAGGCCGAAGGCGTCTTTGTCGATCAGCGTCTGGATGGTGCGGTTGCCGTCGTTACCCGGCTCGATGCCGTAGATCTTGCCGCCCAGCTCATCCTTGAATTTGGCGATGTCGGCGAAGTCTTTCAGGCCTTTGTTGTACAGCGCCTCGGGGACGGCCAGGGTGTACTTGGCGTTCTCCAGGTTGGCGCGCACGGTTTCCACGGTGCCGGCATCACGGTACTGCTTGATGTCGTTTTCCATGGTCGGCATCCAGTTGCCGAGGAAGATGTCCATGTTCTTGCCGTCGGCCAGGGACTTGTAGGTCACCGGTACGGAAATCATCGTAGTGCGTGGCTTGTAGCCCAGGCCCTTGAGGATTTCGCTGGTGGTTGCGGTGGTGACGGTGATGTCGGTCCAGCCGACATCGGAGAAGTTGACGGTCTTGCATTGTTCCGGTTCTGCAGCGTGCGCCAGGGCTGGCAGACTCAGCATGGCGGCCAACAGCAACGAGGGTGAAGCTTTCATAGGGCTAGACTCCTGTGTTTTTCTGGCGGCATTCGCCGCGCTTTATAAGTGTTGCGGTTAGAGCGTGGGATGACAGCTCTGGCACGGCGCCTTGCAAACGAGTCGAGACTGATCATGGACCAGTGAAAATCTGTCGCCTACAGGGGGCGTCGTATCCAGTACAGGGATGGTCGTATCCAGTGTCGGTGACGTCGCTTACAGATTTTTTAACGCTCAAATCTCTGGTTTCCAGGGATCTGCACCGCAAAAAACGGCCAAAACCCTCGTTCATACGGCAGCGGCGTTAGTGAGCATGGTTACGTCGGTGTGAGACGCCGGGAGGGCCGACAAAAGCTTGATGATGCCGCCATCTGGGCGATCTGAGCGTAGCACCTCGTTCAAGCCTGGCCGTGCTTATCGAGGAGTTCTACCGCAATGGCTATCAGCGTTTTCGACCTGTTCAAGATCGGCATTGGGCCTTCGAGTTCTCACACCGTCGGCCCCATGCGCGCCGCAGCGTTGTTCGTTCAAGGGTTACGTGAACGTGAACTGTTGGAACAAGTGCGGCGCGTCGAAGTTCAGCTTTACGGCTCGCTCTCGGCCACCGGCATTGGCCACGGCAGCGACACCGCTACCATCATGGGGCTGATGGGCGAGTGGCCGGACGCGATAGATCCGTCGCAAATCGGCATCCGCATCAGCACCCTGCGCGAAACCGACACCCTGCTGTTGGACGGGCGTCTGCCGGTGCCCTTCGTCTGGGCGCGGGACATGCAGTTGCTCGACGAAAACCTGCCATTCCACCCCAACGCCATGACCCTGGTGGTGCATGGCGATAGCGGCGAGCTGTACCGCGATACCTACTATTCAGTGGGCGGCGGTTTTGTGGTGGATGAGGCCCAGGCGCAAAGCGGCGTGGCGGACATGGACCGCACCGTATTGCCCTATGATTTTTCCAGTGCGGTGGAGCTGTTGCAGCTGTGCAAGACCCACAACCTGCGCGTCGCCGAATTGATGTTGGCCAATGAAAAAGTCTGGCGCAGCGAAGAAGAAATCCGCAGCGGCCTGATGAAACTCTGGCGCGCCATGCAAGATTGCGTGGAGCAAGGTCTCAAGCACGAAGGCATCCTGCCTGGCGGCCTGAACGTACGCCGCCGCGCCGCCAAGTTGCACCGCAGTTTGCAGGAACTGGGCAAGCCCAACGTGATCGGCTCAACGTTGAGCGCCATGGAATGGGTGAACCTGTTCGCCCTGGCGGTCAACGAAGAAAACGCCGCCGGTGGGCGCATGGTCACCGCGCCTACCAATGGCGCCGCTGGGATCATCCCGGCGGTGCTGCACTACTTCATGAAATTCAGCGAAGAAGTCACCGAAGCCAACGTGGTGGATTACATGCTCGGCGCGGCAGCGGTGGGCATCCTGTGTAAAAAGAACGCTTCGATCTCCGGTGCCGAAGTCGGCTGCCAGGGTGAAGTGGGTTCGGCGTGCGCCATGGCGGCTGCCGGTTTGGCGGAGATCCTTGGCGCTACGCCGGAGCAACTGTGCAACGCCGCCGAAATCGGCCTGGAACATAACCTGGGCCTGACCTGCGACCCGGTGGGCGGGCTGGTGCAAGTGCCGTGCATCGAGCGCAATGCGATTGCGGCGGTGAAGGCGATCAATGCGGCGCAGATGGCGTTGCGCGGCGATGGCCAGCACTTTATCTCCCTGGACCGGGTGATCCGCACCATGCGCGATACCGGGGCGGATATGCATGACAAGTACAAAGAGACATCGCGGGGTGGGTTGGCGGTGAGTGCTGTCGAGTGCTGAAGAGTTTTTGTGGCGAGGGAGCTTGCTCCCGGAGGCGTGCGTAGCGCGCCCAAGATTTTTGGGGCCGCTACGCAGCCCAGCGGGAGCAAGCTCCCTCGCCACAAGGGTGAGCCCACTGCGCATAAAGTGAACACCCAAACCAAAAGCGCCACCTTTTAGCGCGTCGCAAACAGATAAGTAGCTTGCGAACGATTCAGACCCCGACCACCCGTCACCCGTGCCAGCGGTGACAGACTTCTCCTACGCCCCCAAAGCGCCTTCCCACAAGTGCTACCGAACTGCTCACGTCCCTTGACTGGGACTATTCCTACGCCCATTTCCCGCCATACCCGCACTTACCACGCGGGCTTATATAGACGCGTCAAAACGTCGTTTTTAGGAGTTATTGGACGGCCATTCAATTTTAGGCATGGCAATTGCTCTATCAATCCAAAGCCTCTCACCTCGCTGGTTGAAGAGCGCAATAACAAGAGCCTCGCCTGAGGCCATCACCCGCTTTGTGTGAGGAGATACCGCGATGACGTCGTTCAACTCAGGGGCCCAACCCCAGAACCGTGCGCCTCAATCCATCGGCTTTTTGCTGCTGGACAATTTCACGCTGATTTCCCTGGCCTCCGCAGTCGAACCCCTGCGCATGGCCAATCAGCTGTCCGGCCGCGAGTTGTATCGCTGGACCACCCTGAGTGTCGACGGCAACCAGGTGTGGGCCAGTGACGGTCTGCAAATCACCCCCGATGCGTCCATGCACAAAGCCCCGGTCCTGGACACCGTGATCGTCTGCGGCGGCGTGGGTATTCAGCGCACCGTCACCCGTGAACATGTGTCGTGGCTGCAAAGCCAGGCGCGCCAGTCCCGCCGCTTGGGTGCGGTGTGCACCGGTAGTTGGGCCCTGGCCTGCGCCGGTTTGCTCGATGGTTTTGATTGCAGCGTGCATTGGGAATGCCTGGCCTCGATGCAGGAAGCCTTCCCCCGCGTGGCCATGAGCACCCGCCTGTTCACCCTCGACCGCAACCGCTTCACCAGCTCCGGCGGCACCGCGCCGTTGGACATGATGCTGCACCTGATCAGCCGTGATCACGGGCGTGAACTGTCCGCCGCGATCTCCGAGATGTTCGTGTACGAACGCATCCGCAACGAACAAGACCACCAGCGCGTGCCGCTCAAGCACATGCTCGGCACTAACCAGCCGAAGTTGCAGGAAATCGTCGCGCTGATGGAGGCCAACCTGGAAGAACCCATCGACCTGGACGAACTGGCGGTCTACGTCGCTGTGTCCCGTCGCCAACTGGAGCGGCTGTTCCAGAAATACCTGCACTGCTCGCCGTCGCGTTACTACCTCAAGCTGCGCCTGATCCGTGCACGGCAGTTGCTCAAGCAAACGCCGATGTCGATCATCGAAGTGGCGTCGGTGTGTGGGTTTGTGTCTACGCCGCACTTCTCCAAGTGCTACCGCGAATACTTCGGCATTCCGCCACGGGATGAGCGCGTGGGCTCCAACACCACGCAACAAGTGGCGATGATGCCGATTCCGCAGGCGCTGGTGTTGTCACCGTTGTCGGGGCCGATGTCGGCGTTGAGCCAGGCGCGCAATGAGTCGACGTTTGCCAGTGTGAGGCTCTAAACCTGCTTTTGTGGCGAGGGAGCTTGCTCCCGCTGGAGTGCGCAGCGCTCCCAAGATTTTGGGGCCGCTGCGCAGCCCAGCGGGAGCAAGCTCCCTCGCCACAGATCAGGCTTGAGAGTTCTGCTTGAACTGCACAAGAGCCGGCAACAACTGCTTATCAATCGCCTGCCTTACCGCCGGCAAAATCGTCGCACTGCCGGTGTACATCTGCTCAACCATGCCCTTGAGCGCCTTGGCCCGCGCCGCGCTCAAACCGCGCACGGCGCACTCGCAAGCCTGCTCGGCGGTGGAGCCGCTGGACACCTCAAAACCCAGCGAGCGCAGTTGGCTCAGCAGGTCATCCTGGTCAATCAAATCCGCATGCATCATGACGTTTATCCTGGTGAAGGGAGCGGGGTTTGACTTGGATTCTGGTAGCCGTCCAAGCGGTCGGCAAGGGCAGATTGCACGAATGCCTCAGATGGCTATGAGCATGTCGTTTTCGGGCCATTTGCCGACATCACTAATAGGCACACTGAAGCCTAAGCAAGCAGCTTGAAGGTTTGGTCACCCTCGGGATGTACGGCTCACACAAAACATTCTGCCTCGATCTTGTCACGGCTTGATCGGGGCTTTTTTTATGCCGATGACACGGCCGAGCAAGTCGGGAAGCGGCAGGTCGGTTTGTTCCTGGCTGATCGCCGAGAGGCGTTGCAACGTGGTCTCGGTAAAGGGCGCCGCATGCGGGCCGGCGAGATCGACGTGCAGCAGCATCTGTTCATTGCCCGCCAGCTCCTTCTCATCACCCACCAGATGCAGGCTGTGATAGAGGTGCAGGCGCTTGGCGTCATGGGCGATGAGTTGGGTGTGCACCTCGACGTCGGCACCCAGTTTCACTTCGTGCAGGTAGTTCAGGTGCAGTTCCAGGGTGAACAACGAGTGGCCGCTGGCTTCACGGTTTTGGCTGTCCAGGCCCAAGGTGTCCATCAACGCGTCGGTGGCGTAGCTGAAGATCAGCAGGTAGAACGCGTCGCGCAGGTGACCGTTGTAGTCAACCCAGTCGGGGTGGATTTGCGTCGTGTACGTGGTTAATGCAGGCATGGTTGGTACTCGGTCAAAAATGTGGGAGCCAGCTCCCACATGGGTTATTCGGCGAAGCTCATGCCGTGTTTGGCCTTGGTGGTTTTCACCGCTTCCAGCACCGCCAACAGGCAATCATCACGATAGCGCTCCAGCGCCGAAATGCTGTGTGTGCCCAGTTGATCGCGGGTGCCCTCCACCACATCGTCAATCAGCTTGTCCGTCAGCTCCGGTGCCGGCAGGTACGTCCACGGCAGCTGCAACGCCGGGCCGAATTGCGCCATGAAGTGCCGCATGCCTGCATCACCACCCGCTAGGGTGTAAGTGAGGAATGTACCCATGAACGACCAGCGCAGCCCTGCACCAAAGCGGATTGCATCGTCGATCTCGCCGGTGGTGGCCACGCCGTCATTGACCAGGTGCAGCGCTTCACGCCACAGCGCTTCGAGCAGGCGGTCGGCGATAAAACCGGGGACTTCCTTGCGCACATGCAAGGGGCGCATGCCCAAGGATTCATACACCGTGATCGCCGCTTGAATCGCCTCAGGTGCGGTGTTCTTGCCGCCGACCACTTCCACCAGCGGCAGCAGGTAAACCGGGTTGAACGGGTGACCGACCACGCAGCGTTCCGGGTGGGTTGAGCCCTCGTAGAACTCACTGGGCAGCAGGCCAGAAGTGCTGGAGCCGATCAACGCATTGGGCTTGGCAGCGGCGCTGATTTTGCTGTGCAGGTCCAGTTTCAGCTCCAGGCGTTCCGGGGCGCTTTCCTGGATGAAGTCGGCGTCTTTTACGCACTCTTCGATGGTGGCGACAAAGCGCAGGCGGTCTTGGGATGCGCCGGGTGTGAGGCCCTGCTTCTCAAGCGCCCCCCAGGCGTTGGCGACGCGTTTGCGCAGGGCGGCTTCAGCGCCGGGGGCCGGGTCCCAGGCGACTACATCCAGGCCGTGGGCGAGGGCGCGGGACACCCAACCGCTGCCGATGACACCGCTGCCCAGGGCGGCGAAGGTTTTGATTTCGGTGATAAAGCTCATGGCGACAATCCTGAAGAGTTCGGTGATCAACTGTGGGAATGAAGATCTAAATGTGGGAGCGGGCTTGCTCGCGAAAGCGGTGTGTCAGTTGATGTATTCGGTGACTGATCCACCGCTTTCGCGAGCAAGCCCGCTCCCACAGGGTTTTGTGGTGTTTGGGGGTTATCCGCGTTGGGTCAGGCCCATTTTTATGCGCCCTTCGGCCGGGGTCATGACTCGCGCACCCAAACGACTGAGAATCTCACTCGCCCGCTCCACCAACTGCCCATTGGTCGCCAGCACGCCCTTGTCCAGCCACAAGTTGTCTTCCAACCCCACCCGCACATTGCCCCCCAACAACACCGCTTGCGCCGCCATCGGCATCTGCATGCGGCCAATCCCAAAGCCCGCCCACACCGCGTCGGCGGGCAGGTTGTCGACCATGGCTTTCATGGTGGTGGTGTCGGCCGGTGCGCCCCATGGGATGCCCAGGCACAGTTGGAACAACGGGTTATCCAGCAGGCCTTCCTTGATCATCTGCTTGGCAAACCACAGATGGCCGGTGTCGAAAATCTCAAGCTCGGCCTTCACGTCCAGCTCCTGGATACGCTTGGCACCCGCCCGCAACTGGGCCGGAGTGGAGACGTAAATGGTGTCGCCATCGCCGAAGTTGAGGGTGCCGCAGTCCAGGGTGCAGATTTCTGGCAGCAGTTCCTCGACGTGGGCCAGGCGAGTCAGCGGACCGACCAAGTCGGTGTTGGGGCCGAACTCCATCGGGTTCTCGCCGCCACCGATCTCAAGGTCGCCGCCCATGCCAGCGGTGAGGTTGACGATGATGTCGATGTCGGCCTCACGGATGCGCTCCATCACCTCGCGGTACAGGGCAACGTCGCGGCTGAACTTGCCGGTTTGCGGGTCGCGCACATGGCAGTGCACAACCGTGGCGCCGGCCTTGGCGGCTTCCACCGCAGCAGCGGCGATTTGCTTGGGAGTGACCGGCACGTGGGGGCTGCGGCTGGTCGTGTCGCCAGCACCGGTGAGTGCGCAGGTGATGATGACGTCGTGATTCATGGGGCGGTTCCTTACAGGCGGGCGTAGTGGTGCCGTTCGCAGCCAGTAGCGGCTGCGACACGGTGATTCAAATCAGGTTATTTGCTGGTGAGTTGCAGGTTGGCCGCAGCCGGTTTGCCGTCGAAAGTGGTCACGCCTTGCAGCCAGCGGGCCTGGTCTTGCGGGTGATCCTTGAGCCACTGCTTGGCGGACTCGATAGCGTCCTTGTGGTCCAACAGCGGCTGCATCATCCGGCTCTCGTCGGCGGCGGTGAAGGTCAGGTTGGTCAGCAGCTTGTGCACGTTGGGGCACTGCTCGGCGTAGGTCGGCGCGGTGACGCTCCACACGGTGGCCATGCCTTCGTTCGGGCCCAGGGCGTCGTCGCTGCCGGTGAGGTAGGTCATGGCCACGTTGACGTTCATCGGGTGCGGCGCCCAGCCGAAGAACACCACGGCTTCCTTGCGACGCACCGCGCGGTCAACGGCGGCGAGCATGCCGGCCTCGCTGGATTCCACCAGCTGGAACTTGCCCAGGCCGAATTGGTTCTTGGCAATCATCGCTTTGATCTGCGTATTGGCTCCCGAGCCCGGCTCGATGCCGTAGATCTTGCCGCCCAACTCTTTGTCAAACTTGGCGATATCAGCGAAGGTTTTCAGGCCCTTGTCCGCGAGATAGGTCGGCACGGCGAGGGTGGCGCGCGCGTCTTCCAGGCTGGGTTTGTCGAGCACCTTGACTTGCTTGGCATCGACGAATGGCGTAATGGTCTGGGTCATCAGCGGGTTCCAGTAGCCCAGGAACAGGTCCAGGCGCTGGTCGCGGATGCCGGCGAAGATGATCTGCTGGGAGGCGCTGGTTTGTTTGGTGTTGTAGCCGAGGCCGTCGAGCAGCACTTGGGTCATGGCGCTGGTGGCGATCACGTCGGTCCAGTTCACCACGCCCATGCGCACGTTCTGGCAGGACGCCGCGTCGGCGGCCATCACGTTGGTGCTCAAGATGGCGCTGGCGCTAAGTGCAAGCATCAGTCGTTTCATGGTGGTTCCCTCGGCAGGTCGTTATTGTGGGTTCCGGCGTCTTTGTGCACCGTGACGCCACGTTACGCAGCTTGGGGGGCTATAAAACGCACGGCGGCGACCGACTCTTGCACTGCAGCGACCTGCCCCCTTGAATCCACCCGAGAACGGGAGTATCACAGTGCCACGCTGCCCGCCCGACGAGAGCGCCACCATGTCCCAGGATTTCTACTTTTTGCTGATGCCGGGGTTCTCGGCCATTGGCTTTATCTCTGCATTGGAACCGCTGCGGGTGGCCAACCGCTTTCGTGGCGAGTTGTACCGCTGGCATGTGCTGAGTGCCGATGGTGGCGCGGTATTGGCGAGCAATGGCATGTCGGTCAATGCCGATGCGGCGTTGGAGCCTTTGAAGAAGGGTGCGACGTTATTGGTGGTGGCGGGCTTCGAACCGTTGCAGTTCGCCACGCCTGCGCTAGAACACTGGCTGCGCCGCCTCGACCACGACGGCGTGACCCTCGGCGCCATTGACACCGGCGCTTGTGTCCTCGCCGAAGCGGGCTTACTGGACGGCCATCGCCTGACCCTGCACTGGGAAGCCATCGATGCGTTCAAGGAGTCCTACCCGCACCTCACCGTGACGCAAGAGTTGTTCGAAATCGACCGCCGCCGCATCACCTGCGCTGGCGGCACCGCCTCCATTGACCTGATGCTCGACCTGATCGCCCAGGCCCACGGTCCCGAGTTGGCGGTCCAGGTCTCCGAACAGTTTGTACTCGGCCGCATCCGCCCGCGCAAAGACCACCAGCGCATGCAGATCGCCACGCGCTACGGCATCAACAACAAAAAACTGGTGCAGGTGATCGGCGAGATGGAGCAGCATACCGAGCCTCCCCTGACCACTTTGGCCCTGGCCGAGTCGATCAAGGTCACACGCCGCCAACTAGAGCGCCTGTTTCGCCTGCACCTGAACGACACCCCGAGCAACTTCTACCTCGGCCTGCGCCTGGAAAAAGCCCGGCAGCTGCTGCGCCAGAGCGACATGAGTGTGCTGGAGGTGAGCATTGCGTGCGGGTTTGAATCGCCGTCGTATTTCACCCGCAGCTACAGGGCGAGGTTTGCGAAATGTCCGAGGGAGGATCGGCGACGAGAGGTGGTTTGAACCCGGATTTCGAGAGCTACACAAATCAAATGTGGGAGCTGGCTTGCCTGCGAAGGCGGCGTGTCAGCTCCACAAATGTCATCTGATACACCGCTATCGCAGGCAAGCCAGCTCCCACACTGGATACTCGGTGTGGCTTATTTTTTCAGCAGTGCCGAGCATGCCGCTTTGTAGGCTTCATGCTGATACTTGTTCAACGTCGCTGGCAGCTCAAAGTTGTGCTTCTTGTTCTGCGCATTAATGGTCTGCGGTGACAGTAGCGTTACCTCCACACCCTCAAGCAGCTGAAACACCCCCTCAATCTTGAACGTGGTCGGCCCACCGGCAAACTCACCCTTCTTGCTGCGCTTCTTGATGGCGATACGCTCGATGCCGTTGGCCTGCACAAACGCCTTCACCTGCGCGGCGAAGGCTTTGACGTTGGCCGCTTCATCGTCGTCTTCCAGGGCGATTTTCTTGGTGGCCAGGGCGACGTGGGTCAGCGCCTGGTTGTCCAGGGAGGCGACGGCGATGATGGCTTCGCTGCCTTTGATTTCGATGCCGCAGATAGTCATGTTCAAGCCTATGGGAATAAAAGGGTGTCAGTAGTAGCGATCTTCGGCTTTGTGCTGATAGATGCGGTACACGGTCCAGGTGATCATCCCCCAGAATAAAAGTATCAGGCCAGTGCTGACGATCATGATGTAGAAATTGGGCGAACTCGCATGAAAGTTGGCCTTGATGTTATGCACCGTTGGAAACCATTTTGAATAAACCACGGGCACCGGGTCTCCCACTTCGTAGCCAGGGTCTTCGACGTAGAAGCTGTTATTGACCATGCCGTCTTCACGTTGGCCTTCATGGCTGAACGTGTAATAGACGTTGGTGCTCGAATGGCGCGGGCCAACGTTTTCCAGTTGGGTGATCTGCCCCACCGTTTCTACGGGAGCCGCCTTGATCAGCCCGTAGGGAGTGCCCCGGCTGACGGACAGCGACAGCATCAGCGCCAGTATCAACGTGAACAGAAACAGCAGAACAGCGCGCGTGAACAGGAAATCCCGTTCCGCTTCGCGTGCGTAGTACATGTGACTTCCTTTTCAGTGGATCAAGTTGCTCGACCGGGTTATTCCTGCCCAATCGACTCCAAAAACTCCGAGCGCTCATCACTCATCCGTGCCAAACAATCATTCACCGCAATCGCGTAGGCCTTGGTGCCGGTCACCGCCGGGAAGGTGTCTACCGCGCAATCGGCATCACGCAATTTCTCCCACTTTTGCTGGGCATCCTTCAGACGAGCGGTAATGTCCGCCAGTTTGGTTTTGTCGCTGCCGTAGGTGGAAGCCATGCGTTCCAACAGGCCCTGGTAGTTATCTTTGAGCAGTTGTTCAGCCGTGGTTTTGTTGTAGGTGGCGCATTCCAGGGTTTGCTTGTCGTTTTCGATGCCATCGCAGGGCGTGCTGTCGGTGTCTTCGGCCGCATGGGCGGTGGTTGCGATGAGTGCCAAAGCCAGGAAAATCGATTTCATTGCGCCGTCTCATATCAGGTGATGCGGGAATTCTGGCCCAAGAGTAGGACAAAGAACAGCCGCCAGTCAGAGCTGTCTTAACAGCCTTTGTCGTGGATTGACGCTTTCGGCAATTCCCCTGTCGTTTTTGCACCCGGCTCGGGTTGCCCCTGGGCATATGCTGGCCCCAAAGCGCCGGCAGACGATTCGGCGCATGAATCGCCAATAAGGGGACGCCTGATGAGCCCAGCCGAATTGCACGCCGACAGCATCGTTATCGACGGGCTGATTATTGCCAAGTGGAACCGCGACCTGTTCGAGGACATGCGCAAAGGTGGCCTCACCGCCGCCAACTGCACCGTGTCGGTGTGGGAAGGGTTCCAGGCCACCATCAATAACATCGTGGCCAGCCAGACCCTGATCCGTGAAAACAGCGACCTGGTGATCCCGGTCAAAACCACCGCTGATATCCGCAAAGCCAAAGAACAAGGCAAGACCGGCATCATCTTCGGCTTCCAGAACGCCCATGCGTTCGAAGACCAACTGGGCTACGTCGAGATCTTCAAGCAGCTCGGCGTGGGGGTGGTGCAGATGTGCTACAACACCCAGAACCTGGTGGGCACCGGTTGCTATGAGCGCGATGGCGGCCTGTCGGGTTTTGGCCGCGAGATCGTCGCCGAGATGAACCGTGTCGGCATCATGTGCGACCTGTCCCACGTCGGTTCCAAGACCAGCGAAGAAGTCATTCTCGAATCGAAAAAGCCGGTGTGCTACTCCCACTGCCTGCCCTCCGGGCTTAAAGAGCACCCGCGCAACAAGTCTGACGAAGAACTCAAGTTCATTGCCGACCACGGCGGCTTTGTCGGCGTGACCATGTTCGCGCCGTTCCTGGCCAAGGGCATTGATTCGACCATCGACGACTACGCCGAAGCCATCGAATACACCATGAACATCGTCGGTGAAGACGCCATCGGCATCGGCACCGACTTCACCCAGGGCCATGGCCAGGATTTCTTCGAAATGCTGACCCATGACAAGGGCTACGCCCGTCGCCTGACCAGCTTCGGCAAGATCATCAACCCACTGGGCATCCGCACCGTGGGCGAGTTCCCCAACCTTACCGAGACCCTGCTCAAGCGCGGCCACAGCGAACGTGTGGTGCGCAAGATCATGGGCGAGAACTGGGTCAACGTCCTCAAGGACGTCTGGGGCGAATAAGCCACCGCATCACTGCGGACTATCACTACAACAAATTTTCTGGAGTTAAGTTTCCATGGCCAAGATCGCCCCGCAATTACCCATCGAAGTCGACAGCGAAACCGGCGTATGGACCTCCGATGCCCTGCCGATGCTGTACGTGCCGCGCCATTTCTTCGTCAACAACCACATCGGTATCGAAGAAGTATTGGGCGCCGACGCCTACGCCGAGATCCTCTACAAGGCTGGCTACAAATCCGCCTGGCACTGGTGTGAAAAAGAAGCTGAATGCCACGGCCTGGAAGGCGTCGCCGTGTTCGAGCACTACATGAAACGCCTGTCGCAACGCGGCTGGGGCCTGTTCAAGATCCAGGACATCGACCTCGACAAAGGCACCTGCAGCGTCAAGCTGGAACACTCGGCGTTTGTGTACGTGTACGGCAAGGTCGGGCGCAAAGTGGACTACATGTTCACCGGCTGGTTTGCCGGCGCCATGGACCAGATTCTGCAAGCGCGTGGCAGCCACATTCGCACCGTCGCCGAACAAGTCTACGGAGGCTCCGAAGAGGGCCACGATGACGGCCTGTTCACCGTCAAGCCGTTGTAAGCCGAGGACCGTGCCATGGCTTTCGAAGCAATGTTTGCGCCGATCCAGATCGGCAAACTGACCATCCGCAACCGCGTGCTCAGTACCGCCCACGCCGAGGTGTATGCCACCGACGGCGGGATGACCACTGAGCGCTACGTTCAGTATTACGAAGAGAAAGCCAAGGGCGGTATCGGCCTGGCAATCTGCGGCGGCTCCTCGGTGGTGGCCATCGACAGCCCGCAGGAATGGTGGAGTTCGGTGAACCTCTCCACCGACCGCATCATCCCGCACTTCCAGAACCTGGCCGACGCCATGCACAAGCATGGCGCCAAGATCATGATCCAGATTACCCACATGGGCCGTCGCTCGCGTTGGGACGGTTTTAACTGGCCGACCCTGATGTCGCCGTCGGGTGTGCGTGAGCCGGTGCACCGTGCCACTTGCAAGACCATCGAACCGGAAGAAATCTGGCGCGTGATCGGTAACTACGCCCAGGCCGCACGGCGTGCCAAGGCCGGTGGCCTGGACGGTGTGGAACTGTCAGCGGTGCACCAGCACATGATCGACCAGTTCTGGAGCCCGCGGGTCAACAAGCGTACCGACGAATGGGGCGGCACCTTTGAAGGCCGCATGAAGTTCGGCCTGGAAGTGCTCAAGGCCGTGCGCGCCGAGGTCGGCGACGACTTCTGCGTGGGCATGCGCCTGTGTGGTGACGAGTTCCACCCGGACGGCTTGTCCCACGAGGACATGAAGCAGATCGCCAAGTATTACGACGACACCGGCATGCTGGACTTCATCGGCGTAGTGGGCTCGGGTTGCGACACCCACAACACCCTGGCCAACGTGATCCCCAACATGAGCTACCCGCCGGAGCCGTTCCTGCACCTGGCGGCGGGCATCAAGGAAGTGGTCAAGGTTCCGGTGCTGCACGCGCAGAACATCAAGGACCCGAACCAGGCCACACGCATTCTCGAAGGCGGCTATGTGGACATGGTCGGCATGACCCGTGCACACATCGCCGACCCGCACCTGATCGCCAAGATCAAGATGGGCCAGATCGACCAGATCAAGCAGTGCGTGGGCGCCAACTACTGCATCGACCGCCAGTACCAAGGGCTCGACGTGCTGTGCATCCAGAACGCCGCCACCTCCCGTGAATACATGGGCGTGCCGCACATCATCGAAAAATCCACCGGGCCTAAACGCAAAGTCGTGGTGGTGGGTGCCGGCCCTGCCGGGATGGAAGCCGCACGGGTGGCCGCCGAACGTGGCCACGATGTGACCCTGTTCGAGAAGAAAGAATTTATCGGCGGGCAAATCACCACCGCTTCCAAAGCCCCGCAACGCGACCAGATCGCCGGCATCACCCGCTGGTTCCAACTGGAACTGGCGCGCCTGAAAGTCGACCTGCGCCTGGGCGTGGCCGCTGATGCCGACACCATCCTCGACCTGCGTCCGGACGTAGTCGTGCTGGCGGTGGGCGGGCATCCGTTCATCGAGCAAAACGAACACTGGGGCGCGGCTGAAGGCCTGGTGGTCAGCAGCTGGGACGTGCTCGACGGCAAGGTGGCGCCGGGCAAGAACGTGCTGGTGTACGACACCATCTGCGAATTCACCGGTATGTCGGTGGCGGATTTCCTCGCGGACAAAGGCAGCCAGGTGGAGATCGTCACCGACGACATCAAGCCCGGCGTGGCCATCGGCGGTACGTCGTTCCCGACCTACTACCGCAGCATGTACCCGAAAGAAGTGATCATGACCGGCGACATGATGCTGGAAAAGGTCTACCGCGAAGGCGACAAGCTGGTGGCAGTGCTGGAGAACGAATACACCGGCGCCAAAGAGGAGCGGGTGGTGGACCAGGTGGTCGTCGAGAACGGCGTGCGTCCTGACGAAGCCATCTACTACGGGCTCAAGGAAGGGTCGCGCAACAAGGGCCAGATCGACGTCGAAGCGCTGTTCGCGATCAAGCCGCAACCGTGCTTGAGCGAGGCGGGGGATGGCTACTTGCTGTTCCGCATCGGCGACTGCGTGGCGCAGCGCAATACCCACGCTGCGATCTATGACGCCCTGCGCTTGTGCAAGGATTTCTGACCCAGCCTTGAACCAATGTGTACTCGGTCAAAAATGTGGGAGCGGGCTTGCTCGCGAATGCGGTGAATCAGCCACCGGATGCGTCAGCTGACACACCGCATTCGCGAGCAAGCCCGCTCCCACATTTAGGGCCAGTTTCACAGTAGACCTCTGTGGTCTTTGGGAGCTTCACCATGTTGAACACCCTGCTTCCCATTTTATTGTTCGCCGCCCTGGGCCTTGCCGTCCTCGGCGCCCTGCGCCGCTTAAACATGTGGCGCCGTGGCCGCGCCTCCAAAGTCGACCTGCTCGGCGGCCTGTTGGCCATGCCCAAGCGCTACATGGTCGACTTGCACCACGTAGTCGCCCGCGACAAATACATCGCCAACACCCACGTGGCCACTGCGCTGGGCTTTGTGCTGTCGGCATTGCTCGCCATCCTGGTCCACGGCTTCGGCCTGCAAAGCCGCATCCTTGGCTATGCCTTGCTGCTGGCCTCGGTGCTGATGTTTGTCGGCGCCACCTTCGTCTACCTGCGCCGTCGCAACCCGCCGGCGCGGCTGTCCAAAGGCCCGTGGATGCGCCTGCCGAAAAGCCTGATGGCGTTCTCGGTGAGTTTCTTCCTGGTGACCTTGCCAGTGGCCGGGATTCTGCCGGCGGACTTCGGCGGCTGGTTACTCGCTGCGTTGTTAAGCGTGGGCGTGCTGTGGGGCGTGTCCGAGATGTTCTTCGGCATGACCTGGGGCGGCCCGATGAAACACGCCTTCGCCGGTGCCCTGCACCTGGCCTGGCACCGCCGCGCCGAGCGCTTTGGTGGTGGCCGTTCCACCGGTTTGAAGCCGCTGGACCTGAGCGATAAAACCGCGCCCCTGGGTGTGGAGAAGCCTAAGGATTTCACCTGGAACCAACTGCTCGGCTTTGACGCCTGCGTGCAGTGCGGCAAGTGCGAGGCCGCGTGCCCAGCGTTCGCCGCCGGCCAGCCGCTGAACCCGAAAAAGCTGATCCAGGACATGGTGGTCGGGCTGGCCGGCGGCACCGATGCCAAGTTCGCCGGTAGCCCGTATCCAGGCAAACCGGTGGGCGAGCACAGCGGCAATCCCCATCAACCGATCGTCAATGGCCTGGTGGACGCCGAAACCCTGTGGTCCTGCACCACCTGCCGCGCCTGTGTGGAAGAGTGCCCGATGATGATCGAGCACGTCGATGCCATCGTCGATATGCGCCGTCACCTCACCCTGGAAAAAGGCGCCACCCCGAACAAGGGCGCTGAAGTCCTGGAAAACCTGATCGCCACCGACAACCCCGGCGGCTTCGCCCCGGGCGGTCGTTTGAACTGGGCGGCGGATTTGAACCTGCCATTGCTCAGCGAAAAGGGCAGCTGCGACGTGCTGTTCTGGGTCGGCGACGGTGCCTTCGACATGCGTAACCAACGCACTCTGCGGGCGTTCGTCAAAGTGCTCAAGGCCGCCAAGGTGGACTTTGCCGTGCTCGGCCTGGAAGAACGCGACAGCGGTGACGTGGCCCGCCGCTTGGGGGATGAAGCGACTTTCCAACTGTTGGCGAGGCGCAATATCCAGACCCTGGAAAAGTATTGCTTCAAAAGCATCGTCACCTGCGACCCCCACAGCTTCCATGTGCTGAAAAACGAATACGGCGCCTTTAACGGCAACTACCTCGTGCAGCACCACAGCACCTTCATGGCCGAGTTGATCGGCGACGGCGCGCTGAACCTGGGCCAGCACAAGGGCAACAGCGTGACCTATCACGACCCGTGCTACCTGGGGCGCTACAACGGCGAATACGAGGCGCCGCGCCAAGTGCTGCGGGCGCTGGGCATTGAGGTCAAGGAGATGCAACGCTCGGGCTTCCGTTCACGCTGCTGCGGCGGCGGCGGCGGGGCGCCGATCACCGACATTCCCGGCAAGCAACGGATCCCGGATATGCGTATGGACGACATCCGCGAAACCGGTGCCGAGTTGGTGGCAGTGGGTTGTCCACAGTGCACGGCGATGCTCGAAGGTGTGGTTGAGCCGCGCCCGCTGATCAAGGACATCGCTGAGCTGGTAGCCGACGCCTTACTGGAAGACGCTGCGCCAGCCATAGCCCCAATAAAGCGTGAACCTGCGGAGGTGCATTGATGAGCGACATTATCCGCCGCGACCCTCGGGCCGAATGGATCGCCCGTAACCGTCTGCACCCGCTGCATGCGGCTATGCAACCGGCGCAACACAGCTGGATGGGGCCCAACGGCGTCATCCGCAAGAACGTGCACGGCGTCGGTTTTATCGGCCCCAATGGCATCAAACGTATTGACCGCAGCGGCGCCCAGCAGGGTGGCGCCGCCAAGCGCACGGCTGCAGTGGAAGTGCAATTGCCGCTGCATCAGGTGCCAGCGCCTGCGTTCTACATCAACGTGGTGCCAGACATGGTCGGCGGCCGCTTGAGCAGCCACGACCGCGATTTGCTCGGCCTTGCTCGCCAACTCGCGGGCAGCGACGGCGCGGTATTGGCGGTGGTGTTTGGCGAACATAAGGAAAGCGCGTTTGCCACCGCTGGCGTCGACCGCCTGCTGGTGCTGGACGGCCACGAGTTCGACGGCTATTCACCGGAGCAACGCGTCCAGGGCCTGCGGGCTGTGGATAACCAATTCAACCCACGCCACTGGCTGCTGCCGGACAGCCGCAGCGGTGGCGGCGAATTGGGTCGGCGCTTTGCCGCCAGCCTCAAGGAACGCCCGGCGACTCGGGTGTGGCAGATCAAGGGCGAAGAGTGCATCGGCCGTGCTGGCGCGGGCCAGGAAGACTTGGCCCGCCCGTTGCCACGCCTGATCCTCGCCGCCGTGGAATGCGCCGAACCGGTTAGCGAAACCCGCCACGAAGTCTTGCCCGTGGAGTTATCCACAACCCTGGCGCGCAGCTTGCCGCGTATCGAGGATCTCGGCGCGGTAGCGGTAGACCCGGGCGCCATTCCCATGGCCGAAGCGGAGTTCATTTTCTCCGGCGGCAACGGCGTGAAGGACTGGGCGCTGTTCCACCAGACCGCCGCTGCGCTGGGCGCTACCGAAGGCGCCTCGCGGGTGGCGGTGGACGACGGCTTTATGGCCCGTGATCGCCAAGTCGGCGCCAGCGGCACCTGGGTGACCGCGCGCGTCTACGTGGCCGTGGGGATTTCCGGGGCGATCCAGCACCTGCAAGGCATCGGTGCCTGCGACAAGGTGGTGGCGATCAACCTCGACCCTGGCTGCGACATGATCAAGCGTGCCGACCTGTCGGTAATCGGCGAAAGCGCCGCGATTCTGCAAGCCTTGGTCGCAGCGGTTGAGACCTACCGCAACGGTGCCAAGCGCGATGCGGCCTGAGGATATGAGCATGACCACGAATGTCATCAGCCTGGTGTCCATCGGCGCCCACCCCACCTCCGGCCGCCCGCGCCGCGCCGAGCAAGACGCCCGCGCAGTGGAGCTGGGTTTGCAACTGGCGGGGGATAAATTGCAGGTGCTGCACGCCGGCAACATCAATGAACCGACCTTGCGCAGTTACTTGGGCATGGGCTTGCCGCAACTGCATGTGCTGGAACAGCCAGCGGGCAGCGATGCCTTGCCAGTGCTCAGTGACTATCTGCGCGATGCTGGGGCCCAAGTGGTGCTGACTGGCAGCCAGGCGGAAACCGGTGAAGGCTCGGGCATGCTGCCGTTCTTGCTCGCCGAGCAATTGGGCTGGCCGCTGATTGTGGGGCTGGCGCAGGTGGAGTCCATCGACGGCGGTGTGGCCCACGTACTGCAAGCGTTGCCCCGTGGGCAGCGGCGGCGGTTGAAGGTGCGCTTGCCGTTTTTGGCCACGGTGGACAACGCCGCGCCCAAGCCACGGCAAAGTGCCTACGGCCCGGCGCAGCGCGGTGAATTGGCGGCCCATGAGGTTGAGGTTCAAGAGGATGAGTTGTTCACCGGCGCCGTGCTGCAACCGGCCAAGCCCCGGCCCAAGCGGCTCAAGGTGATCAAGGCCAAGAGCGGCGCGGATCGGATGAAAGCGGCCACGGCCAAGGCCAGTGGGGGCGGTGGGCAGGTGCTCAAGGGCGTGAGCCCGGAAGAAGGCGCCCAGGCGATTCTCAAGTTGTTGGTCGAAGAGGGCGTCGTGCGCTAATCCGAAAACGCTGAAGATCAAGTGTGGGAGCGGGCTTGCTCGCGAAGGCGGTGGATCAGTCAATGAATGGTTTGACTGACACACCGCCTTCGCGAGCAAGCCCGCTCCCACATTGGGTCCTCATTGTGCCTGGGGTGCTGGTGCGGGTGCCTGTACGGGCGCAGGCTTGGGTACCAAATCCGGCAACGGCGGCGGGAGCGCTTTCCAGTTGGCATCCGGCTGTTGCATCGGCGGCGGTATCGGCGGCGTCGGGTCGCCTCCGGTGGGCTTGAGGATCATTTTTTCGGTGGTATCACGCAGGATCATCCCCTCGGTTGAACTGCGCGCCTCGGTGCCGCTGTGAAAGGTACTGATCTGCGAGATCGGCAGGTCCAGGTTGCGTTCGATCCTGGGTGTCAGCAACAGGATGATCTCGGTCTTTTGCTGGGTATTGATGCTGGTGCCGAACAGCTTTTTTCCGATCCATGGAATCTGGCTCAGCCACGGCAGGCCAGAGCCTTCTTCGGTATCAGCGGTGCGGATCAGGCCCGAGACAATCTGGGTTTCATTGTTGCGTGCCGTGAGTAAAGTTTTGGTGGCGCGCGAACCCAGTTCAAAGGTGGCCGGTACGTTGTCCGAGGGAGGAATTCGCTTGGTGATATGGCTCATTTCCACATCCACTTCCAATTGCACTTCATCGCTGAGGCTGATGGTGGGTTTTAGCCTGATCTGCAAGCCCACATCCTGGTAGGACACCGACGACGTGGTGACCTGGTTGGCGGTGGTCGTTGTGACAACCGGGATTTTGTCGCCGATGTTGACCATGGCCTCTTCACGGTTGCGCACTCGCACCCGCGGGTTGGCCAAGGTCACTGTATTGCCGCTGCGTTGCAGCATATTGATGCGTGCCGAGGTGCTGCCGGTGTCCAGCAGTATGTTGTCACCGTTCAAGCCCCGGAGTGCGCTGAGGGGCACTCCCGCCAGCCCGGCTGGCACATTGGCCAGGTTGCCCACTGACAAACCAATGGCGTCCGGGTAGTCGATGCCCAGGTTTTGCTCGTCGGTCTTGAAGACCTCCAGCACTTGAATGGCGATGGTCACTTCGGCCTGGGCGATATCAATGGCCTCGACCATTTTTTCCACAGCGCTCAACGTATCGAGCCCGTCGCGCACGATCACCGCATTCAAGCGTTCGTCCACCAGCACTTCCTTGGGCTTGAGTACCTGCTTGATCTCGGCCGCGACGATTTTTGCGTCACCGTGGCTGAGGTAGAAGGTGCGCACTGCCAATTCGCGGTATTCGCGCTCTTTGTCGGGGCGCTTGGGGTAAATCAAAATCGTGTTGCGGTTGAGGATTTTCTTGTCCAGGCCCTGGGTGGTCAGCAGCAGGTTCAGTGCGTCTTCGGCAGTGGTGCGGCTGGCGGTCATGCTGGCGGCGGCGCTGGGGTTGACGTCTTTGTCGATGACAAAATTGACGCCGGACAGGCGGGCAATGGTCTCGAAAATCGTACTCAGGCTCTGGGAGCTGAACTCAAGGCTCAAGGGTTTACGCATGGCGTCGGACAGGTCGGCGCTGAGGTAATCAGCGCTCACCAGTTCGCGGGTCAGCGCATTGCGAAAATCCAGGGCCTCTCGGTAGTTGGGCTTTTGCGCGATGATCTGACGCACCAGGTTAAGCGCTTCCACCGGGTTATCGCGCTTCATTTCATAGGCCCGCGCCAGTTGCGGGCGCAATTGTTTCATCGCCTGGATACTCTGGATTTCCTGGCGTGCACCGAGGTTGCTGGGGTCGTACTTGAGGATGGTTTCCAGGGCGCGGATGGCGGCGGCGTCGTCATTGCGCATCAACGCTGCGCTGGCCTCGCGGCTGTATTGGGCCACCAACAATTCCAATTTGCTGAAATTGGCGGTGCGCAACTGGATATCGTCGGGGGCTTTCTTGGCTTCGGCTTGCAGCACCTCCACCGAGCGCACAATGTCGCCTTGCTGGCGTAGTTCATCGCTGTGCTTGATTGCATTTTGGGTCTGGCATGCACTGAGCAACGCCAGCATCAGGTTCAAGGACATTCTTGTACGAATCGGCATGAGCGTGTCCTTCCCCGGTCAGTGAGTGTCCAGGCGCAGGGTGCTGACATGCTTGAGCGGCATGTAGGTCAGCACCACGGCGGTGTCGGTGAGTTTGTCCAGGCGATAGTGAGCGTCGAGCATCTTGCCCGGCACGATGCGCCCCGGCACCGAGCAGCGGTTGCACAGGGTGTATTGGGTATTATTGCCGCGCAGTACGACGATTTTCGATTGGTTCTCGTAGCGCCATTGCGCGCTGACGGTGAAGGGCAGCGGCGGTGGTTTGGGCGGCGAGTTGTCCACCGCAGTGGGCGGCGGTGGCGCTGCCCAGGTTTGCGCGGGGAACAGGTCAATGACTGAGCCAGGTTGAGGCTCGGGTGTTGTGACTGGCGCACGTTCGGCGGGTTTGGCGATGACCGCCGTGGGCGCGCTGGCGGGGCTGTCCGGCGTGTCCTGCCAGAACAGCCAGCCGCAGCCGATCAGCGTGAGCAGCAACAGGATGCGCAGGTACAGTGGCAGCTTCATTCCACCACCCCCAGCACGCTCAGTTTGAGGTTGATATTCAGCAGGCCGCTGGTGATTTCCTTGCGTTCGAGCGTGAGGCTTTCGATGCGCACGGCCGGCTGTTGCGCGATGTCTACAAGCACCTCGCGCAACAGGTGGTAGGGCCCGACCAGGGGGATTTCCACGTCCAGGCGTTGCAGGCCGGTGTCGGCGGGTGCGGAGTAGGCCAGGGTGGTTTGTTCAATGACGAAGCCACGTTGGGAGATGATGCTTAGCAGCCGCTCCAGGCGCGGGGCGAAATCCTCGGCGCTGGGCATTTTTTCGACCACTGCCGGTTCGGTAACCTGCACCTCTTGGGGCTGCTCGGCGATACCGGCCTGCAGCTCCTGGCGCCGCTGTTGGTCGGCAACGCCTGCCGGGTGAATCACGCTGATTTCAATCACCAGCGCAGCCCCCATCATCGCCAGTGCCAGCAGGCCCCAGAAGCCCAGGCTTTGCTGCCATTGCATCAGGTACCAGCGCAGGCGCGGCAGGTGGCGGGTGAGGGCATCCATGGTCGGCTTACCCCGCGCCAACGACAAGTTTGACCTGCGTCGGGTGGTGCGGGTCGTTGGTCTTGAGGGCGCTTTGTTGCAGGTTGACATGCACCCCCGGCTGAGCGTTGAGCCGTTCGACAAAACGGAACGCATCGCCCAGTACCTTGGCCTCTAGATCCAGGTGCAACAGTTGGGTCTGGGTATTGACCTCTACTCGCGTCAACGCGATGTCTTTGGACCAGGCTTGGGCGACGGCGTCCATCAACGCAAAGGGCGTTGCCGATTGCCCGGTGAGCGCCGCCAGCTGTTGTTTTTGCCGGGGCGAGAGGCGGATGGCGGCCTGGATCAATTGCTCCTGGCGGCGTGTCAGTTGAATAAATTGCGCCTCAAGTTCATCGGTCTGGCGTTGTTGATGCTCCATGCGTTGCCAGTGTTGCCAGGTGATGAATATCAGGCCCACGGCGATCGCCCATAGCGCCACCACCAGCGGTCGATGAGTGGCGCTGGCGTGCTGGAAGTCGACCCCGGGCGCACGGGGTGCGCGCAGTTGCTGCCAGATGGGCTTCATTCGTGCAATTCCTCCAGCCAAGGGTGCAGTGGCCCAAGTCGGGATTGCGTGGGGCGGTTGGCAACCACCAACGTGGTGGGCGCGTGCTCCTGCGCCAGCAGGTCGGCGGTGAACAGGTTGTCGCTCAAGTCACTGCCGGGTTGGGTGGGCAGCACGCACACTTGATGGAGGGCGCCGTGTTGCCGATAGAGGCAACTGAGGCTTTCGGATTCGGACACCGCCAGCACGCAGTCGTCGGGCAATTTTCGCCAGTATTGCTGCGCCACGGCGGTCAGCAACGGTGTGCAGGTTATCAGTGGCAGGCGATGCAGCTTGAACAGCTCGCGCAGGTCGTGCAGCAATTCCCGCGAGACCGCCACAGCCAGGCGGTCGTAACCGAACCCGCCGCTGGCGATCTGCACCTGCCACCCTTCAGGATCGAAACCGGCCTGGTGTTCGAACGACGCTTGGGCAAAGCCTTGCCAGTCGGAAGGGCTGATGAGGCCGGGCTGCCACGGCAACATCAGGTAGTGCACATGAGGGAAACCCAGCAACACCGTGGCCCGGTCGAGGAAGCGCACACGGCCACGGGGCGCCTGCTCCAAGATGTGTGCACAGGCACCCAGCGGCTCGCCGTTCTGCTGCCCATGCCAGACCGCCGCGCCACGCCAGCGCTGGCGAGCAGCCCAGGCGGCGCCTGTGCTGTGCAGCCACACCACATGCTCAATAAAGGGAAATGACACGGTGGATCTCCTTGAGTGTGGTGTCGCCCTGGGCCGCATGGGCCAGGGCGATATCGCGGATAAACACATGGCCCGCTGCACGCGCCAGTTCACGCAAGGTGGACGCCGAGCTGCGGTTGAGCAGGCCTTCCTTGATGCTGTCGGTGACGGTCAGCACCTCCGCCAAGGCCAATCGGCCGCGATACCCCGTGTGACGGCAGGCCTCACAGCCTTTACCGACACGGTAGTGGCCGTGTTTGAGCTGGGCAGCGGGCAGTTGAGCGAGCCGCACGATTTCCGGGTCGGGCTTGGCGTCCATGCCGCAGTCCGGGCAAATGCGCCGCACCAGGCGTTGGGCGACCACCCCATTGAGGGCTTCGACAAAACTTGGCGGGTCCACGCCCATGTAGGTAAAGCGTTCCAGCACACTGAACGCACTGTTGGCGTGCACCGAGGACATCACCAAGTGCCCGGTAAGCGCGGCCTGCACGGCGATGCCAGCGGTTTCGCCATCGCGGATTTCCCCCACCAGAATCGTGTCCGGGTCGTGTCGCAGGATCGAGCGCAGACCACGGGCGAAGGTCAGGCCCTTCTTGTCGTTCACCGGGATCTGCAACACGCCGGGCAGTTCGTACTCCACGGGGTCTTCGATGGTGATGATTTTTTTCTCGCCGGTATTGGTCTCCGACAAGGCTGCGTACAGCGTGGTGGATTTGCCGCTGCCGGTGGGCCCGGTGACCAGCAACATGCCGTAGGGTTCGCTGGCCAGCCTGCGGATGCGCGCGATGGTGTCGGCGGCCAGGCCGAGGTTTTCCAGGCTTAGCGATTCGCCCCGTTGCGACTTGTCGAGGATGCGCAGCACGGCATCTTCGCCATGAATGCTGGGCATGATCGACACGCGAAAATCCACTTCGCGGCCCTGGATTTTCATCTTGAAACGCCCGTCCTGGGGCACGCGGCGCTCGCCGATATCCAGCTCCGACAGCACCTTGATCCGCGACAGCGCCTGCTCGGCCTGATCCAACCCGCTGGCCTGGCCCATCTGCTGCAACACGCCGTCGATGCGGTACTTGATCACCAGGCCCACGGGTGTGGTTTCCACATGGATATCACTGGCGCGGCTTTGCAGCGCATCGAACAGCATGGAATTGACCAGCCGCACCACCGGATTGTCGTCGCGGGCGATGCTGCTCAGGGAGATCTCTTGGGCGGCCTGGCCGACGCGGGCGTTTTCGTCGTCTTCGCCGAAGGGTTGCATCACCCGCTGGCTGGCTTCGGCCAGTTTCAGCTGGGCCATGACCGCGCCCGGCAGGCTCATGGCCAATGGCAGGGCGCGCAGGCCGGGGGTGGACTGAATCCAGTAGCGGTTGGTGAGGGTAAAGGGCTCCCCCAGCACCAGGCAGGGGTGGCCCTGGTAGTCCAGTGGCAGCACGTTGTGCACCAGCGCCTGGGGCAGTGACAGCAAGTCAAAACGCCAATGCTCGGCCAGGTGAGCGGGGTCAATGGCGAGCAAACCCAGGGGGGCGGCGATGGTCGTCAGTTGCTCCGGCGCCTTGTTCAACACTTCCAGTAGGTAATTGGCCAGGGGCAGTCCGCGCTGCTGCGCCAGTGTCTGCCATTGCCGTGTCAGTTCGCTCATGGCGCTACCCCTGGATGGACCCGGCCAGTTCAAAAATCGGCATGTACAGCATGAACACAATCAGGCCGATCAAACCGCCCACCACCAGCATCAGCAGGGGCTCGAAGACTTTGCTGAACAACTCGATGGCGCGCTCCAGCGCCTCGTCGTGAAACTGCGCGATGCGTTCGCACATCGACGCCAATTCGCCGCTTTGTTCGCCCACCCGCAACAGGCGTTCGGCGACGGCAGTGGTCAGTTGGTGGCGGGCCAGGGAAGTGGACAGTGGCTGGCCGGCCTGAATCTCGGTCATGGCCTGGCGCAAGTCGCCCTGACGCTCTGGCGGCAGTAACGCGCCGGACAACTCCACGGCCGTGACCACGGGCATGCCGCCCATCAGCAACATCCCGGCGGTGCGATAAAACCGCGCGAGGATAAACAACGTGCGCTGGGCGCCCAGGCTGGGGATCTTCCAGAACAGGTTGGCGGCGCGGCGCTTGAAGGCGGCGCTGCGCAACAACAGCACCAGGGCGACAATCGCCAGCAGCAGGCCGATCAGCAACTCCATCCCCCGGGTGTCCACCAACGCGCCCCACCACACCATGAAGCGCGCGGTGGCGGGCAGATCGGCCACCGCATCGAACACCGAGGCAAAGCGCGGGATCACGAAAAACAACAGGAACACTAGGATCAACGCCCCTACGCTCAACACCACCAAGGGGTACATCAGCGCGCCGCTGACGCGTTTTTTCACGGTCTCCAAGTGAGCTTCGAAATGGTGATAACGGCGCAGGGCCACGGCCAATTGGCCGCTGTGTTCGGAGGACGCCACAGTGGCGATCAACAGCGACGGGAAGGTCTGGGGCTTGAGTTGCATGGCCTTGGACAGGGAGTTGCCCTCGTACATTGAGGCCAGCAAGTCGCTCATCACCTGGCGGTTGATGCCGGGCGGGGCTTTGTCGCGCAGGGTTTCCACGGCCTCCACCAGTACCAGGCCGGCGTCCAGCAGCACCACCAGTTCCTGGATAAACAGGCCCAGGGCGAATTTGGCGCGGCGGCTGGGCAACTTGAGCTGGCGCCGCGTCTTGAGGGAAACAACCTGCGCGCCGTCGGCTTGCAACTGGCGGCGGGCCTGGGCCAGGTCGATGGCTTGCACGCGCAGGGTGTGCAAATGCCCATCGCGGATGATGCGGGCGTCAACGTCGATCATGGTGTTTGCCTCGCCAGTTGCTGGCGTTGTTGCACCAGCTCGCCGTAGTAGCGCCACACCGCCAGGGCATAACGTGTACGGCGCGCTTCGCGATCCGCTCTTACGCCCGCGTTATAGGCGCCGACGGCTTGCCAGCCGTAGCCCTTTTCTTGAATAAACCCAGCCAGGATCCACGCACCGACCATCACGCTGGTGCAGGGCTGGGTGATCAGGTGTTGCTCGGTGATGCCAAACTGTGCGAGGGCGGGCAAGTGGCGGCTGTTGATCTGCATCAGGCCGATGTCTTGGCTGCCGTCGCCGTTGATATTGCGTGCACGGGGGTTGAGGTTGGATTCGACCTTCGCGATGGCGTACAGCAACAGCGGATCGACGTGATAACGGGTGGCCGCCAATTGCCAGCAGTTGGCCTGGGCCGTGCCCGAGAGGCACAGCACAATCAGGGCAAGCGCCAGCGTGCGCATGTCACAGGCCGTACACGATATCGGCGTAGGTGTTCTCGCCACCGGCCTTGCCGTCGCGCCCCAACGAGATGATTTCTGCATCGTTGGGCGGGGTGCCGGGGTTCTTGAACAGATACGGGTTGCCCCACGGGTCGGGCGGCAACGCCTTTAAATAAGGCCCCTGCCAATTGCTGGCGTTGGCGGGGCGTGTGGTCAGTGCGTTCAGGCCGAGGGCTTCATCGGGGTAGTTGCCAGTGTCCAGGCGGTACTGGTTCAAGGCATCCGCCAGTGACTTCATCTGGCCCTGGGCGGTTTGGACTTTGGCCAACTCCAGGCGGTCGAACATCTTGGGGCCGACGTAGCCGGCGAGGAGGGCGATGATGAGTAGGACGACCAGCAGCTCCAACAGCGTGAAACCGCGCTTGGGGCTGTGGATAAATGAGAGTGTGCGCATGGAAATACCCTGTGGGAGGCCAAGGTAAGGCGGTTGTGAATAACTCTCCCGGCCCGCTGTTTAGACGGGCACCGCCGGTAGGACTGCGTTAGAACCAATACATATTCAACTGTAGCGTTGCCCGATATAAGGCGCCGTGAGGCGCCCTATAACGTTTGGCGCTAGCGCTTATCCAATAACTGAATATGCGTTAGCACGCTGGCCGGTCATTGAACTTCGTCCCAAGCCATTGTCCAGTTCGTACCCTCGCCAGGCTCAAAATAGCTGGCAGCTCCTGCACACCATGCAGTGACAGGCCAACTTTTACACTTATAGTTTTTACCGTTGTTGCTCACGATATCGCCGTCCTTATAGTCGGTACCTTCCACATAGGGCGGATGGTTCCCACCGCCAGTGCCTGGCGTAACAGTGAATTTAGAACTCGCTGTAGCAGTTTTGCCATTTTGCTGATCACGAACAATAAGCTCTGCTGTGAAAACGCTTGGAGCCACGACATTGTAGGCTTTGCCGCTGGCAGTGCTACCGCTTTGCGAGCCTTCCAACCCAGGGATTGCCCATTGGTAGACCAGTGGTTTATTGCTGCCTGTCGACCCTGTGCCACTAAACGTAAAGGCTTCTCCCGACTTCAGTGAGGTGGGTCCGCTTATCCGCGCGATAGGAGCATCAGGTTTGACCGGCGTTTGTCCATCCCCCGGGATGATCGACATGGCCTGTGTGTAACTAGGGTTAGTCACGTAAACCTTATTGATTAGAGCATCCGTAGGGTTAAATTTGACTGCCGAACCATTGAGCTCACCGATCTTCGCAACAGAAGGATCGACTTGAACAGCTATTTGTTCGCCCCACTGGCCCGGCCCCATATTGGAGCTATTGAGCAACTGGGTGATATCGACCAACTCCTTCTTCGACGAGTCGCTCCCGAATATCCGAAAATGCACTTTGTCACCAGGTTTGGCGACTTGCATATCTGCATTGATGAACGCGCCAATATCGGTCAGTGGATCAGGCACACCTCCCCCCAGAAACGCTACATCTGAACAAGAAATGAAGAATTCGCCATCGGGGTCATCTCGAACCCAGACTCCCACAATCAGACCACCGCCCGAGGCGTTGCTTGGTATAGGACGTGTGATCAAGAAAAACCCCGAGGCTCCGGAAATAACGGGTGGTTTTTGCCAGTTTGTACTCGCCACCGTGAGGTTTTCAGGCTGCCCCAAAGGGATCAAATCACTCCATTTCAAAACATCCGTGGCGCTGTTAAAACCCGTACGCGTAACAAACGGGTAAAAAGTGCTCGGTACGTGTGGCGCAGTCCCAATAAGACGCATAGTCAATGGTTGCCCAGGCTGAACAACGGTCTTTGTCCACCAAGGCGTTGGATAATCCAAACTGGCTTTTCTCGGGTCATTCACTGCGCATATCTGGCCATCTTTGATGATGTTCTGGATCTGTGCGATCGTAGGGTTATTAATATGCGGAATGTGTGCAACTTCGTTCCATTGTTGTGCGGGAAATGCCCATTCAGCAGGCGTATTGAAGGTCGCGGTGGATGATTCTCTACAGCCTCTATCCACAATGGCGGACCCATCCGTTGATGGCCAGAATCCGCCAGTAACCTGGCAGTTCATAGCACGTGTCTGCGGAGTGTCCAGCGCACCATGTGCCCAGCTTAGAACTGGCGCCAGGCATAACGCCGCCAACGTCCACTTAATAATGTTTTTTCTGTACTTATTCATGCTCTAGTCCACCTTCAATTCAGATAAACAAGTTCCGAACTGCTGGAACGATCAGTGTGATTTATTCAATTACCATCATTGGTCAGCTGATCTCCCATGGGAGCGGTGCGGGTTGCAGGATTACTCTGTACAGAGCCATACAGAAACACCCACCCTTGATAACTACCTTGCCCTGTAAAACTTTGATTGGCGGCTATAAAGTTGCCTTGTTTGAACGGTGTGCCCTTGGCCTTGCTGAACACGCCCATGATGGTTTCTCCCGGTCCTTCAACCACACCCCACTCGGCGGTGCCGGTCAGGGGATCGGCGTAGGCGCGGCGCAGGTAGCGCTTGATCGTCGGTTGGCGGCGGTCGAGCACCAGGTCTTCAAGGGACTTGGGAAAGGTATTGCCCTCGCGGTAATACAGCCCAATCGCCCGACGTATCTCATTGCCCCGCGCCAACAACTCCAACTCCCGCTCGCGCTGCAACACGCTGGACCACAGCGTGCCCACTTCCATCAACATCACGGCCACTACGGCCACCGTCACCAACATGCCCATGAACACCGAGCCGTGTTGGCGCTGTTTACCAGTCGGCATAGGCGCTCCCGTCCTTGGCGCTGCCAGGCGCGCCGCTGCGAACGTCGCCCAGGCCTTGTTCGTCCGAGGGTTGCAGTTGCCAGGTGTCGCGGCTGCCTGTGACCGGGTCTTTGGGCACCTCGCGCAGGTAGCGTTTATCCACCAGGGCTTGCAGGGAGTCGGGGTTGGCGCCGTGGTCTTCGCGGTACTGGTCCAGCGCCTGGCGGATGGAGGACAGGTTATGGCGCAGCACGGTTTCCTGGGCCTTGGCGTGCTGGCGGAAATACTGGGGGGTCACCAGGGTCATGAGGGTGGCGATGATGGCCATCACCACCAGCAGTTCGATCAGGGTGAACCCCTGATTACCACTGGCTGTATAACGTTCCATTCAAACTCTCCCGGGTGCTGCGGGATGAAACGTCGAATACATCTTCTCCCTCTTGTGGGTTGTCGGCGGTGCTTTTGTAGCTGCGCAGTTGCCAGGTTTGTTCGGGCGCACGGTCGGGGCACTCGCACACGGGGTCGCGGGGAATGCGGCGTAGGAAATAGAGTTTGTTGCCTTGCAGGTTGGTTTTATCCGTGACGCCTTCAACCAATACTTGCAGGCTGGGGGGGTAACCACTGGCGCTGACGCTCTTTTCAATGCGGCCGTCGTCGGAAGCTTCTTTGTAGGAATCAATCGCGCGCCGTATCTCCCGCAACGAACGTTGCAAGTCCAGTTCCCGGTCGCGTTTACCCATCAATGCCGTCAGCGGATAAGCCACTGTCGCGAGCGTGGCCAGCAGGGCCAGCGTCAGTAGCAATTCAATCAGCGTAAAACCTGTGGCGCAGTGATGGCGGGGTTTACCCTGCCCTATCACCGTGGTGTCTCCTGTTGTCCTGCCAAGGACTTCCGCATTAACCCAGGCTTGTGAAATGAACTGCAAGGGAGAGTGTAGATGCTGGATGTTTTTTGTACAGTTGCCGCTGTTACCCACAATGGCTGTGAGCGTAGCTGTGGATAAGGTGTTCGTGGCTGCCTGCAGGCCATGTGAATAAAGGGTTACAGGCCGTTGTACGAAAAATGACCAGACTAAGTTACGGTTTTTACGAAGGTTTTTGTGTGGATAAGCACGTTACGCGAGCCGGAGTTGCCCCCAAAGTCTGTTGGCGCTTCTGTGGATAAGATGTTTGCTATCGGCTGTAGACCATATAAACAGTGGTTTACAGGCTTTAGATCAAAAAGTGATCAAATTGGCGCCAGATGAGAATCAAAACCTGCATACCCCCGGTTTATGACGGTTTGGTCGGGTTTTCCACAGCACTTTGGAAGTTACACCCAATCTCTGTTGGCGGTTCTGTGGATAAGGTGTTTGCGTACCGCTACAAGCTACGTAAAACATGGTGTGCAGAGATGTGGTTAATAATTGATCAGGTGTGGGTTGAAACCGTGAAGTTGAATAAGTCACGGATTTTCTTCGGTTAATTTCCACGGGCAAGCACAGTTGCCCACAATTGCTGTGGGTGGCTTTGTGGATAAGTTGTTGGGTAAAGGCTGGAGGCCAGGTAGTTACAGGGCTGCAAGGCAGTTGATCAAATTTCGAACGCTAGGCGGCCAAATGTATGCGGGCTCTTGTGGCGAGGGAGCTTGCTCCCGCTGGGGTGCGAAGCGCCCCCAAAAAGCCGGAGACTGCTACGCAGTCAGCGGGAGCAAGCTCCCTCGCCACAGCAAGCCCGCTCCCACATGTTTTATTCGTGTACGGCAACACCTTTGAGGTAGGGCGCCGGCGCTGCACCCAGGTTGCTGAGCATGCGCTCGCTGTACCAATCCACGAAGTTCACCACGCCGAACTCGTACGTCTTGGAATACGGGCCAGGCTGGTAGGCGGTGGAGTTGATACCGCGCTGGTTCTCCTCAGCCAGGCGACGGTCCTGGTCGTTGGTGGCGTCCCACACCTGGCGCATGCGCTCCACGTCGTAGTCCACGCCTTCGACCGCGTCCTTGTGCACGATCCACTTGGTGGTGACCATGGTTTCCTGGGCGCTGATCGGCCACACGGTGAACACAATGATGTGATCGCCCATGCAGTGGTTCCACGAGTGGGGCAGGTGCAGGATGCGCATCGAGCCCAGGTCCGGGTTCTGGATGCGGCCCATCAGTTTGGCGCAGCCTTGTTTGCCATCCAGGGTCATCGACACAGTGCCCTTGAGCAGTGGCATGCGCACGATGCGGTTACGCAGGCCGAAGCTGGCGTGGGCGTAGGGGATCTTCTCGGCGTCCCACGCGGCAGCGGAGGCGGCGACGTGGTCCTTGAACGCCTGGTCGGCGCGTGGGTCGGTGACGTCGTCCCATTCCAGCAGGGTTTTCAGCAACTCGGGGTGCGACGCGTTGCAGTGGTAGCACTCGCGGTTGTTTTCCAGCACCAGCTTCCAGTTGGCTTTTTCGAACAAGGTGGTCTGGATCGCCACCTTGGTGTTCTCCATGTCGTACGGTTCCATGTAATGGCTCAGTGTCGACAGGAAGTCATCGATGGCCGGCGGGTTCTCGGCCAGGCTGATAAAGATATAGCCGCCGGCGGTTTTCACGTTCACGGGCTTCAAGCCATATTGCTTCATGTCGAAGTCGGCACCCATCTCGGTGCCGGCGAACAGCAGGCGGCCGTCCAGCTCGTAGGTCCACTGGTGGTAGTGGCAGACGAGTTTGGCGACCTTGCCCTTGTCGCTGGTGCACAAGCGCGAACCACGGTGGCGGCACACGTTGTGGAACGCATGCACCACGCCGTCGGCGCCACGGATCACGATGATCGGGTTCTTGCCCACTTGCAGGGTCAGGTAGTTGCCCTTGGTAGGAATTTCGCAGGTCATGCCGGCGATCAACCACTCTTTCTGAAAGATCTCCTGCATGTCGATATCGAACAGCCGCTCATCAGAGTAAAACGGCTGTGGCAGCGAGAAGGTGCGCTCGCGCTCTTGCAGCATTTGCGCGGTGGCCTTGCGTGCGGGTTCCAGCGGATCGCCCAAGCTTAAGGTTGCGGTGACGTCCATCGTGTGTGTCCTCATGGCCATTCTGTGTGGCCGGCGAATAGTGGCTACGGTTAGTGCAATGCAAGGCGTAAAGAATGCGTTGTTGTTGGCTGCGAGTGTGGGGCCGCCGATGCGCCGAACCTTATCCATGGGCGACATGGCCCAATCTGTTCCCGACGCGCAACCCCCGGTCGTTGGGGGCTGGTCGCGATAAGTATGTGAATGTCGCAGATAGGTAAATGGGCGAATCCGGCGTTACGCAGAATCGCCACCATAAGGCCGACATCGGCGGTGGAGAACAACATGTCTAATAATTTCCTGAATCCGGTAACCACCCAGACCTGGGCCAATGGTCGGCACATCGTCCGGTGCGTCAAAGTCATCCAGGAAACCTGGGACGTACGCACCTTCTGTTTTATGGCCGACCAGCCAATTCTGTTCTTTTTCAAGCCAGGGCAGTTCGTCACCCTGGAGCTGGAAATCGAAGGGCAGCCGATCATGCGGTCCTACACCATTTCCAGCTCGCCGTCGGTGCCCTACAGCTTCTCGGTGACCATCAAGCGCGTGCCGGGCGGCAAGGTCTCCAACTGGTTGCACGACACCTTGCATGAAGGCCAGGAGCTGGCGGTACACGGGCCGGTGGGGTTGTTCAATGCCATCGACTTCCCGAGCCCGAAAGTGCTGTACCTCAGTGGCGGGGTGGGGATCACTCCGGTGATGTCCATGGCGCGCTGGTTCTACGACACCAACGCCAACGTCGACATGACGTTTATCCACAGCGCCCGCTCGCCCAAAGACATCATCTACCACCGTGAGCTGGAGCACATGGCGTCGCGGATCGACAATTTCAGCCTGCACCTGATCTGTGAGAAACACGGTCTGGGCGAGCCGTGGGCCGGGTATCGCGGCTACTTAAACCACAAGATGCTCGAACTGATGGTGCCCGACTTCCTTGAGCGCGAAGTGTTCTGCTGCGGCCCTACGCCGTATATGAACGCGGTGAAGCGCCTGCTGGAAGTGGCCGGCTTTGATATGGCGCGCTATCACGAGGAGTCCTTCGGTGCCACGCCGCCGGAAGCCCGCGCCGATGCGGTGGAACAAGCCGAACAAGCGGCGGATGCGCCGGAAGTGGATTTGGCGGACCTGCACCAGGTGGAATTTATTGCCTCGGGCAAAAGCATCCGCGTGGCCCCAGGCGAAACCGTGCATGCGGCGGCGGCCAAGCTTGGCCTGTTGATCCCGAAAGCCTGCGGCATGGGGATCTGTGGGACGTGCAAGGTGATGAAGCTAGGGGGCGAAGTGGAAATGGAGCACAACGGCGGGATTACCGAGGAGGACGAGGCCGAGGGTTACATCTTGTCGTGCTGCAGCGTGCCGAAGGGCGATGTGCGTATCGAGTTCTGACTAATGCCACCGATCTAGTTGTGGGAGGGGGTAGGACCCCTCCCACAATCAGTGCTTAACGCACAAACAGGTTAATGATGTATGCGCCTGATGCTGTCATTTCGAACTCTTTCCCGGTGACAGTAAAGTGCCTTGAAGGCTCGATAATGGTATCACCGACGTTCGCCAGCTTCCGGAGGTCGTCCAGGCTGATGAGGGTGGCGTTAGTGGTGTCTTGCAGCTGAGCATCTGTTGTGTAGCGCTGAATTTCCATGGTGTTGCCCTCTATAGGATGTCCATTTCCAGCCGAATGTTCGGCAGGCAGTCAGCCCCGAAGTAACGCGTCCGTTTGTTCGGGGTGACGAGATCCTATCCAAGGCAGGGGGTAGATAGATACTGTCAGAAATACGTACAAACAGTCTCTGGAATCGGGCTGAAAGCCCCGTCGTTTCAGGCTCCCATTACTTTCCGAATATCCGCCGCCAACTCTCTTACACGTTCTTCCTCGGTATCCCACGCACACATAAACCGCGCGCCACCTTTGCCGATAAAGGTGTAGAAACGCCAGCCCTTGGCCGTCAGCGCTGCGATGGCCGGTTCCGAGAGTTGCAGGAACACGCCGTTGGCCTGCACCGGGAACATCAACTCCACGCCAGGAATATCCGCCACCAGGCTGCTCAGCAGTTGCGCGCAGTGGTTGGCGTGGCGCGCATGTTTGAGCCAGGCGTCGTTTTCCAGCAGGCCCACCCATGGCGCGGACAGGAAGCGCATTTTCGACGCCAGTTGGCCCGCCTGTTTGCAGCGGTAGTCGAAGTCTTCGGCCAGCTTATGGTTGAAGAACAGGATCGCTTCACCCACGGCCATGCCGTTTTTGGTGCCGCCAAAACACAACACGTCTACACCGGCTTTCCAGGTCAGGTCGGCCGGTGAGCAGCCGAGGAAGGCGCAGGCGTTGGAGAAGCGCGCGCCGTCCATGTGCAGGTTCAGGCCTAGCTCTTTACAGGTGGCGCTGATGGCGCGGATTTCGTCCGGGGTGTACACGCTGCCGACTTCGGTGGCTTGGGTCAGGGTGACCACGCGGGGTTTGGGGTAGTGGATGTCCTGGCGCTTGAGGGCGATCTCGCGGATCGACTCTGGGGTCAGCTTGCCGTTTTCGGTGCGGGCGGTGAGCAGCTTGGAGCCGTTGGAAAAAAATTCCGGCGCGCCGCATTCGTCGGTTTCAACGTGGGCGGTTTCCGAGCAAATCACGCTATGGTAGCTCTGGCACAAGGATGACAGCGCCAGGGAGTTGGCCGCGGTGCCGTTGAAGGCGAAGAACACTTCGCAGTCGGTTTCGAACAAGTTGCGGAAACCGTCGGCGGCGCGGTGGGTCCATTCATCATCGCCGTAGGCGCGTTGATGGCCCTGATTGGCTTGTTCCATGGCGGCCCAGGCTTCCGGGCAGATGCCGGAATAGTTGTCACTGGCAAATTGTTGGCTCTTGTCGGTCATGGCCCTGTCCTGTGGTCGATGTTGGTGCGCACTGTAACCAAGATTGTTGGCGCTGCGCACGCACTGTAAATGCAAAGTGGTTGGGGAATTATGCACGCTGCCTACACCTTGCCTGTCGGACGTGTCCGAGACGGCGCCCTGGACCTGCTCAAGTGGCTGGCGTTGCTGTGCATGGTGCTCGACCACCTGCGGTATGTCGGGTTGAGCCTGGATGGCTTGTATGTACCGGGGCGCCTGGCGTTCCCGTGGTTTTGCCTGGGGATTGCGGCCAATCTGCACCGCATGAAAAACGCCCAGGTCGGTGGGCGTTACCTGGGCTGGCTGCTGCTGTTCAGTGTGATCAGCGAAGTGCCGTATCGCCTGTTTATCGAGGATGCCGATACGTTGAACGTGCTACCGACCTTGGCGCTGGGGTTGTTGGTTGCGCGAGGATGGCAGCAAAAGGCGCTTGTTGATCGGGGGTTGGCGCTGGTTTCCGTTACGATAGCCGGCGTTTTTTCCACACAATTGATGTTCGGTTTTTTTGGTGTGTTGCTGCCGTTGGCGATGCTGTTGGTGTTTCAACGGCCCTGGTATTTCGCCGTGGTGCCGGGCGTGGTCTGTGTGGCGGCCAACCAATGGCAGGTGCTGCTCAATAGCGGGTCGCTGGTGGCGCTGTCGGGATTGATCGCATGCCTGATCGCGCCATTGGCCGGTCTTGTCTTATTGCGACATGCCAAAAACGTCTCTCCACCGGCCATGCGGCGCTGGGCTTATACCCTTTATCCGCTGCACTTCCTCCTGCTGCTAATCGTCCGCAAGATCATCGCCTAACCCCCTGTGGGAGCGGGCTTGCTCGCGAATGCGGTGTGTCAGTCAACATATGTATTAGCTGATACACCGCATTCGCGAGCAAGCCCGCTCCCACATTTGTTCTGTGGCGTTCAATGAATGTCGTAAACGCACCTTTGCGTGGCGCCCGTAGGCATTTGATCTATAGGCGCCAGCCCTACCATCGCATCAAAGGGCCCCACATGGGCCTCAACAATACGAAAGGCTGGGAGAGACGCGATGTTCAGCAAACAAGACCAGATTCAGGGATATGACGACGCACTGCTGGCGGCCATGAATGCCGAGGAGCAGCGCCAGGAAGATCATATCGAGCTGATCGCGTCAGAGAACTACACCAGCAAACGTGTGATGGAAGCGCAAGGCAGCGGCCTCACCAACAAATACGCCGAAGGCTACCCGGGCAAGCGCTACTACGGTGGCTGCGAGCATGTGGATAAAGTCGAGGCCCTGGCCATCGAACGCGCCAAGCAACTGTTCGGTGCCGATTACGCTAACGTGCAGCCGCACTCCGGTTCGTCGGCCAACAGCGCCGTGTACCTGGCGCTGATCAATGCGGGCGACACCATTCTGGGCATGAGCCTGGCCCACGGCGGTCACTTGACCCACGGCGCCAAAGTGTCGTCCTCGGGCAAGCTGTACAACGCGGTGCAGTACGGCATCAACACCGACACCGGCCTGATCGACTACGACGAAGTCGAGCGCCTGGCGGTCGAGCACAAGCCGAAAATGGTCGTGGCCGGTTTCTCTGCCTACTCCAAGACCCTGGATTTCCCACGTTTCCGTCAGATCGCCGATAAGGTGGGCGCGCTGCTGTTCGTCGACATGGCCCACGTCGCCGGCCTGGTTGCCGCTGGCCTGTACCCGAACCCGCTGCCCTACGCCGACGTGGTCACCACCACCACCCACAAGACCCTGCGCGGTCCACGTGGCGGCCTGATCCTGGCCAAGTCCAACGAAGAAATCGAAAAGAAACTCAACGCTGCCGTGTTCCCCGGTGCCCAGGGCGGCCCGCTGATGCACGTCATCGCCGGCAAGGCCGTGTGCTTCAAGGAAGCGCTGGAGCCAGGCTTCAAGGCGTATCAACAGCAAGTGATCGACAACGCCCAGGCCATGGCCGACGTGTTTATCAAACGTGGCTACGATGTAGTGTCCGGCGGCACCGATAACCATCTGTTCCTGGTCAGCCTGATCCGTCAGGGCCTCACCGGCAAAGAGGCGGACGCCGCCCTGGGTCGCGCCCACATCACCGTCAACAAAAACGCCGTGCCCAACGACCCGCAGTCGCCGTTCGTGACCTCGGGCCTGCGCATCGGCACCCCGGCGGTGACCACGCGTGGTTTCAAAGTGCCGCAGTGCATCGAACTGGCTGGCTGGATCTGCGACATCCTCGACAACCTCGGCGACGCTGATGTCGAGGCCAACGTGGCCAAGCACGTGTCTGCCCTGTGCGCTGATTTCCCGGTTTATCGCTGAGCGCGGTTTTGGAGTAATGACTATGCAACGCTACTCGGGCTTCGGCCTCTTCAAGCACTCCCTCAGCCACCACGAAAACTGGCAGAAGATGTGGCGCACGCCCACCCCTAAAAAGGTGTACGACGTGGTCATCGTCGGCGGCGGCGGGCATGGTCTGGCGACCGCTTACTACCTGGCCAAAGAGCACGGCATCACCAACGTGGCCGTGGTCGAGAAGGGCTGGTTGGGCGGCGGTAACACCGCACGCAACACCACCATCGTGCGCTCCAATTACCTGTGGGACGAGTCGGCGCACCTGTACGAACACGCGATGAAACTGTGGGAAGGCCTGTCCCAGGACCTCAACTACAACGTGATGTTCTCCCAGCGCGGCGTGTACAACCTGTGCCACACCCTGCAAGACATCCGTGATTCCGAGCGTCGCGTGAGCGCTAACCGCCTCAACGGCGTGGACGGCGAGTTGCTCAACGCCAAGCAGGTTGCGGACGAGATCCCGTACCTCGATTGCTCCAAGAACACCCGCTATCCAGTACTCGGCGCCACCGTGCAACGTCGCGGCGGCGTGGCCCGTCACGATGCCGTGGCCTGGGGCTTTGCCCGAGCCGCTGACGCACTGGGCGTGGACTTGATCCAGCAGACCGAAGTGATCGGCTTCCGCAAGGAAAACGGCGTGTGCATCGGTGTGGAAACCAACAAGGGCTTTATCGGTACCAAGCGCGTCGGTGTGGTCACTGCCGGTAACTCCGGGCACATGGCTTCACTCGCCGGTTTCCGCCTGCCGATCGAATCCCACCCGCTGCAAGCGTTGGTGTCGGAGCCGATCAAGCCAATTATCGACAGCGTGATCATGTCCAACGCCGTGCACGGTTACATCAGCCAGTCCGACAAGGGCGACCTGGTGATCGGCGCCGGTATCGACGGTTACAACGGCTACGGCCAGCGTGGTTCGTACCCGGTGATCGAGCACACTATCCAGGCCATCGTCGAGATGTTCCCGGTGCTGTCGCGCGTGCGCATGAACCGTCAGTGGGGCGGCATCGTCGACACCACGCCGGATGCGTGCCCGATCATCTCCAAGACGCCAGTGCCGAACATGTTCTTCAACTGCGGTTGGGGCACCGGTGGCTTCAAGGCCACGCCGGGCTCAGGCAACGTGTTTGCCGCCAGCCTGGCCAAGGGTGAGATGCACCCATTGGCGGCACCTTTTTCCATCGACCGTTTCCACAACGGTGCGCTTATCGACGAACACGGCGCTGCGGCCGTCGCCCACTAACAGGAGAAATTCCCTATGTTGCATATCTTCTGTCCTCACTGTGGCGAACTGCGCTCCGAAGAGGAATTCCACGCATCCGGCCAAGCGCACATCCCGCGCCCGCTGGACCCGAATACCTGTACCGACGAGCAGTGGGGCGACTACATGTTCTTCCGCGACAACCCCCGTGGCCTGCACCACGAACTGTGGATTCACGCCGCCGGTTGCCGCCAGTACTTCAACGCCACCCGCGACACCCTGACCTACGAAATTCTTGAAACCTACAAGATCGGCACCAAGCCGCAATTCACCGCCAAGGCTGCTGGAGAGAAGGTATGAGCCAGACCAATCGCCTGTCCAACGGTGGCCGGATCGACCGCAACAAAGTCCTGACGTTTACGTTCAACGGCCAGACTTACAAAGGCTTTGAAGGCGACACATTGGCCGCAGCCCTGTTGGCAAACGGTGTCGACATCATCGGTCGCAGCTTCAAGTATTCGCGCCCTCGCGGCATCTTTGCCGCCGGCGCCGAAGAGCCGAACGCAGTGCTGCAGATTGGCGCTACCGAAGCCACCCAGATTCCCAACGTACGCGCCACGCAACAGGCGCTGTACCAAGGCCTGGTCGCCACCAGCACCAACGGCTGGCCGAACGTCAACACCGACGTGATGGGCATCCTGGGCAAGGTCGGCGGCAAGCTGATGCCGCCGGGTTTCTACTACAAAACCTTTATGTACCCGCAATCGTTCTGGATGACTTACGAGAAGTACATCCGTAAGGCCGCTGGCCTTGGCCGCTCGCCGACCGAGAACGACCCGGACACCTACGACAACTTCAACCGTCACTGCGACGTGCTGGTGGTGGGCGCAGGCCCTGCTGGTCTGGCGGCTGCATTGGCGGCTGCACGTAGCGGTGCCCGTGTAATCATTGCTGATGAACAGGAAGAGTTCGGCGGCTCGCTGCTCGATTCCCGCGAAAGCCTCGACGGCAAGCCCGCCGTGGAATGGGTCGCCAGCGTGATCGCTGAACTCAAAGCCCTGCCGGACGTGGTGCTGCTGCCCCGCGCCACCGTCAACGGCTATCACGACCATAACTTCCTGACCATTCACGAACGCCTCACCGATCACCTGGGTGACCGGGCGCCGATTGGCGTGGTGCGCCAGCGTATCCACCGTGTGCGCGCCAAGCGTGTGGTGCTGGCGACCGGTGCGTGCGAGCGTCCGCTGGTGTACGGCAACAACGACGTGCCGGGCAACATGCTCGCCGGTGCGGTTTCGACCTACGTGCGTCGCTACGGCGTGGCACCGGGCAAAAAACTGGTGCTGTCCACCAACAACGACCATGCCTACCGCGTGGCGCTGGATTGGTTGGATGCAGGCCTGCAAGTGGTCGCCGTGGCCGATGTACGCCACAACCCACGTGGCGCGTTGGTTGAAGAAGCCCGCGCCAAAGGCATTCGCATCCTCACCGGCAGCGCCGTGGTCGAAGCCCGTGGCACCAAGCGCGTGACCGCTGCCCGTGTGGCTGCGATTGATGTCAAAGCGCATAAAGTCACCAGCCCTGGCGAGTGGCTGGACTGCGACCTGGTGGCCAGTTCCGGCGGCTACAGCCCGGTGGTCCACCTGGCCTCGCACCTGGGCGGCAAGCCGACCTGGCGTGAAGACATCCTCGGTTTTGTGCCGGGCGAAGCACCGCAAAAACGTGTGTGCGTCGGTGGCATCAACGGCGTTTACGGCCTGGGCGATTCCCTGGCAGACGGTTTTGAAGGTGGCGTGCGCGCGGCCAGCGAAGCCGGTTTTGCGCCAGTGGAAGGCACCTTGCCTAAAGCCCTGAGCCGCCTGGAAGAGCCGACCCTGGCGATCTACCAAGTGCCCCACGACAAACCTACCGCACGGGCGCCAAAGCAATTTGTCGACCTGCAAAACGACGTCACCGCCGCCGCCATCGAACTGGCGACCCGCGAAGGTTTCGAGTCGGTCGAGCACGTTAAACGCTACACCGCGCTGGGTTTTGGCACCGACCAAGGCAAGCTGGGCAACGTCAACGGCCTGGCGATTGCCGCCCGTTCGTTGAACGTGACCATCCCGCAGATGGGCACCACCATGTTCCGCCCGAACTACACGCCAGTGACGTTCGGCGCGGTAGCCGGCCGTCACTGTGGGCATATCTTCGAGCCGGTGCGCTACACCGCCCTGCAGGCCTGGCACGTGAAGAACGGCGCCGAGTTTGAAGATGTCGGCCAGTGGAAACGCCCGTGGTACTTCCCGCGCAACGGTGAAGACCTGCACGCCGCGGTGAAACGCGAATGCCTGGCCGTGCGCGACAGCGTTGGCCTGCTGGATGCCTCCACCCTCGGCAAGATCGACATTCAGGGCCCGGATGCCCGCGAGTTCCTCAACCGCATCTACACCAACGCCTGGACCAAGCTCGATGTGGGCAAGGCGCGCTACGGTTTGATGTGCAAGGAAGACGGCATGGTCTTCGATGACGGCGTGACCGCCTGCCTCGCTGACAACCACTTCCTGATGACCACCACCACCGGCGGCGCGGCCCGCGTACTCCAGTGGCTGGAAATCTACCAACAGACCGAATGGCCAGACCTCAAGGTGTACTTCACCTCGGTCACCGACCACTGGGCCACCATGACCCTGTCCGGCCCCAACAGCCGCAAGCTGCTGGCCGAAGTGACTGACATCGACCTGGACAAGGACGGCTTCCCGTTCATGACCTGGAAAGAAGGCCTGGTGGGCGGCGTACCGGCTCGCGTATTCCGGATCTCGTTTACCGGTGAGCTGTCGTATGAAGTCAACGTGCAGGCCGACTACGCCATGGGCGTGCTGGAAAAAATCGTCGAGGCCGGCAAGAAATACAACCTGACCCCGTACGGCACCGAAACCATGCACGTTCTGCGGGCCGAGAAGGGCTTCATCATCGTCGGCCAAGACACCGACGGCTCGATGACCCCGGACGACTTGAACATGGGCTGGTGCGTTGGCCGCACCAAACCGTTCTCGTGGATCGGCTGGCGCGGCATGAACCGTGAAGACTGCGTGCGTGAAGAGCGTAAGCAACTGGTGGGCTTGAAGCCGGTGGACCCGAAAGTGTGGCTGCCGGAAGGCGCGCAGTTGGTGTTTGATCCGAAGCAGTCGATCCCGATGAAGATGGTCGGTCACGTCACCTCAAGTTATGCGCACAACTCCCTGGGTTATTCGTTTGCCATGGGTGTGGTGAAGGGCGGCTTGAAGCGCATTGGCGAGCGGGTGTTTTCGCCGCAAGCGGATGGCAGCGTGATCGAGGCGGAGATTGTGTCTTCGGTGTTCTTTGACCCGAAAGGCGATCGCCAGAACATCTGATAAACCGAGTCGCGGCCTTCGCGAGCAAGCCCGCTCCCACAGGGGAATGCATTCCAAATGTGGGAGCGGGCTTGCTCGCGAAGACGCCAGTAGCCGCACAACAGAATCAGGAAAGGTGCTTTATGACAGCAGCCAATGTGTACCAACAACGCCCAACCACCGGGGCCAAGGCCGAGTCGTCGCTGCACCATGCCGACCTCGCCAGTCTGGTCGGCAAGGGCCGCAAAAACGCCGGCGTAACCGTGCGTGAAAAGAAACTCCTCGGTCACCTGACCATCCGTGGCGATGCCCATGACGCCGCCTTCGCCGCCGGCGTGCACAAGGCGTTGGGCATCGAACTGCCTGGCGCCCTGCAAGTGATCATCAAGGGCGAAACCAGCCTGCAATGGCTCGGCCCGGATGAGTGGTTGCTCATCGTGCCAAGCGGTGAAGAATTCGCCGCCGAACAAAACCTGCGTGCCGCCCTGGGTGATTTGCATATCCAGGTCGTCAACGTCAGCGGCGGCCAGCAGATCCTCGAGCTCAGCGGCCCGAACGTGCGCGATGTGCTGATGAAGTCCACCAGCTACGACGTGCACCCCGATAACTTCCCGGTGGGCAAGGCCGTTGGCACGGTGTTCGCCAAGTCGCAACTGGTGATCCGCCACACCGCCGAAGACACCTGGGAGCTGCTGATTCGTCGCAGCTTCTCGGACTACTGGTGGTTGTGGTTGCAGGATGCCTCTGCCGAATTCGGCCTGAGCGTCCAAGCCTGAGGAATGCCCCATGAGCCGCGCACCCGATACATGGATTTTGACCGCCGACTGCCCCAGCGTGCTCGGCACGGTGGACGCGGTCACCCGCTACCTGTTCGAGCAGGGTTGCTACGTCACTGAGCACCATTCGTTCGATGACCGGCTTTCGGGCAGGTTTTTTATCCGCGTGGAGTTCCGCCAGCCGGACGGTTTTGACGAGCAGGCTTTCCGCGATGGCCTGGCCACTCGCGGCGAAGCCTTTGGCATGATCTTCGAGCTGACGGCGCCGAACTACCGGCCAAAAGTGGTGATCATGGTCTCCAAGGCCGATCACTGCCTCAACGATCTGCTGTACCGCCAGCGCATCGGCCAACTGTCGATGGACGTGGTCGCGGTGGTGTCCAACCACCCTGATTTGAAGCCGTTGGCCGACTGGCACCAGATTCCCTACTACCATTTCCCCCTCGACCCCAACGACAAACCGTCCCAGGAGCGTCAAGTGTGGCAAGTGGTGGAAGACACCGGCGCCGAGCTGGTGATCCTTGCGCGCTACATGCAAGTGTTGTCGCCGGAGTTGTGTCGCAAGCTTGATGGAAAGGCCATCAACATTCACCACTCGTTGTTGCCCGGGTTCAAGGGCGCCAAGCCGTATCATCAGGCCTACAACAAGGGTGTGAAGTTGGTGGGCGCTACGGCGCATTACATCAACAACGACTTGGACGAAGGCCCGATCATTGCCCAGGGCGTGGAGGTGGTGGACCACAGCCACTATCCCGAGGACTTGATTGCCAAGGGACGCGATATTGAAGGGCTGACATTGGCCCGGGCGGTGGGGTATCACATTGAGCGGCGGGTGTTTCTCAACGCCAATCGAACTGTGGTGCTCTGATGGACGCCATCGGGGGCAAGCCCCCTCCCACATTTTGATTTGTGAATACCTTCAAATGTGGGAGCGGGCTTGCTCGCGAAGAGGCCATCACTAACAACGCAACAAACAGCATCTGTACCCGAGCACTTAACGCGCTGCCCACCCAAGGGCAACGCGGTTCCATAAAAACAACAGCGAGGTGAAAGCATGTCTGGTAATCGTGGTGTCGTGTATCTCGGCAACGGCAAGGTCGAAGTACAGAAAATCGACTATCCCAAAATGCAGGACCCCCGTGGCAGGAAGATCGAGCATGGCGTCATCCTGCGCGTGGTCTCTACCAATATTTGCGGCTCCGACCAACACATGGTGCGCGGCCGTACCACTGCCCAGACCGGCCTGGTGCTCGGTCACGAGATCACCGGTGAAGTGATCGAGAAGGGCAGCGACGTCGAAAACCTGAAGCTCGGCGATCTGGTGTCCGTCCCCTTCAACGTGGCTTGCGGCCGCTGCCGCTCGTGCAAAGAACAACACACCGGCGTCTGCCTGACGGTCAACCCGGCCCGTGCCGGCGGCGCCTACGGCTATGTGGACATGGGCGACTGGACCGGCGGCCAAGCCGAATACGTGCTGGTGCCGTACGCCGACTTCAACCTGCTCAAACTGCCGGACCGCGACAAGGCCATGGAGAAAATCCGCGACCTGACTTGCCTCTCCGACATTCTGCCTACCGGCTACCACGGCGCCGTGACGGCGGGTGTGGGCCCAGGCAGCACTGTGTACATTGCCGGTGCCGGCCCGGTCGGCCTGGCGGCTGCCGCCTCTGCGCGCCTGTTGGGTGCGGCGGTGGTGATCATCGGCGACGTCAACACCGTCCGCCTGGCCCATGCCAAGGCCCAGGGTTTTGAGGTGGTCGACCTGTCCCAGGACACGCCGCTGCACGAACAGATCGCCGCATTGCTGGGCGAGCCCGAAGTGGACTGCGCGGTCGACTGCGTGGGTTTCGAAGCCCGTGGCCACGGCCATGACGGCGTGAAGGCCGAAGCACCGGCCACCGTGCTCAACTCGCTGATGGGCGTGGTGCGTGTGGCGGGCAAAATCGGTATTCCGGGCCTGTACGTCACCGAAGATCCGGGTGCCGTGGATGCTGCCGCGAAAATGGGCAGCCTGAGCATTCGCTTTGGTCTGGGCTGGGCTAAATCCCACAGCTTCCACACCGGGCAAACGCCGGTGATGAAGTACAACCGTGCGCTGATGCAGGCGATCATGTGGGACCGCATCAACATCGCCGAGATCGTTGGGGTGCAGGTGATCAGCCTGGATGATGCGCCAAAAGGCTACGGCGAGTTCGATGCGGGCGTGCCGAAGAAGTTTGTGATCGACCCGCACAAGCTGTTCAGCGCTGCGTAATTTTAAAGCCACATAGATCCAAATGTGGGAGCGGGCTTGCTCGCGAATGCTCAGTGTCAGTCGACAGATATATGGCTGACCCACCGCTTTCGCGAGCAAGCCCGCTCCCACTTTGGTTTTGTGGTGTCAGCGATAGGCCAAGGCGCCCTGATACACCGTCGGCCCCGTTGGCTGCTTACTGACCGATCCCCCCTTGACCTCCGAACTCACCATCACCTCCACCGGCTTGCGGATGCTGGCCTGTTGGCGTGAATTCAGGTCGATAATGCCTTTGCCGTCCTCAGGCAATAGCCCCAGAGAAACCGGCGCTTTTCCTTCGGGCATTGCCCACAGTTCCAGGCTGCGATCCGGCTCGGGCGCGGCGGCGGCAATGGGCTCGACCTCCAGGTATTCCTTGTGTGCCATCAACTGCGCGGCCGGCTGTTGTTCGGTGGTCACCAGGGTGGCGGCGGATTTGACGTTGTCCTGGGTGTAGAGCGCGCTGCCCAGGCCTGCAACGATGGCCACGCACACGCCGATAAATACACGCGGGCGGCTCCAGAAAGGCGGTTTTGGCTCGGTCACGGTGTGGCGGGTGGCGCTCATGCGGTGGGTCCTGGCAGGGCTTTGAGTTCTGCTATGGACCCAGGTGCGCCGAAGAAGTTTGTGATGGGGCGCTACAAACTCCTCAGCTTCGCCTGAAACCTGGGACTTCTTGCAGTATTGAGGGGTCACTGGGTGGCTGCGTGCTTGCTTAACTCGCGGTAGTTGAATGCACAGTCTTCTTGCGTTGATGACACACAGAATTGGACGGCTTTGGCTTTTTTATACGCCCCCGTCTTGTTTGCGTCGGCTTTCCACTGCGTTTTCGGCGCGGGCTTCCAGTCTAGAAAGGAATAGAGTGTCATCCTGGCGAAAGCGAACCAGTCCTCGCCCTCGTAGTCGCAAGAAACGACGTCACGATTGCCCTCTGAGCTGATGTCTCGGTAAAGCGCACCGGTGAATTGGAAGGTCTCTTGATCACCAGCACTACCAAACGGATTTTCACCTACCCATATACGACCATGGGGGCCTGGCGCTGTGTAGCTGTAACCCTCTTGCTCTTGGTGTTCAGTGATCATGTCCTTGGATGGACATTGGGCAAGCTCTTCGGCCACGACGTTGCCGGCCAGGGTTGAAACGAGCAGCGTGCTCAGCGCGATCTTTGTCAGGTTCATGGGAGGCTCCATAGGGGGCAAGGACGGGAGCTTGTATGCTGGAACAGCCCATTAATGACGCCTACTGTCAGAAATGACAGTGATCTAGATGAAGTTCTAATAAAGAAAATTTGCATATCGCAGAAGGCACTCAAAGCACTGTTCAGCTCAAAGTGATGCCAATTGGCCCTGATACAGCACTGGCCCGGTAGGTTGCCCAGTAGCCGAGCCACCCCGTGGTTCCAGGCTCACGGCGAGGGTCAGCGGTGCGCTGAGCAAGGCTTGTTGGGCTTCGCTCAATTGAATACGGCCTTTGCCAGCCGCTGGCACCAGGCCTAGGGAAATCGGCTTGCCGCCGGGTGGGATCGCCCACAGTTCCAGATCATGCGTGGGTTCCACTGCCGCCAACGCCAACGACTCTAGCTGCAGATGATCGGCAAAGGCGTGGACCCGCAGCGCGGGTTGTTGGCCGGTGTCCACCAGCGTGGCGTTGTACTCCACGCCAATATCGCGCTGGTACAGCACGCCCACCAGCAGCGCCACGACCACCGCACAAGCGGCGGCCAGTACGCGCCAACCCTTCCAGAACGGCGTCTTCGCGGGCATGTGCAATACCTGCGGATCAATTCGCGCCTGGATGCCTGCCCACACATGCGCCGGCACGGGGCGCTCCGGCAAGCTGCCGGTGAGGCTGGCGAGGGCGTCTTGCCAATGGCCGAGTTCAACCCGCAGCGCCGCGTCGTCCAGTAACAGGCCTTCAAAGCGTCGGCGTGCGGTGGCGGGCATCAGGCCGATGGCGTAATCGGCAGCGAGGGCGCGGCGCAGGGCGGTGGTCTGGTAGTTCATGATTCAAGGCACCTGCGCAGGCGCTCCATGCCGCGACGAATCCAGGATTTGACCGAGCCCAATGGCGCCGCCATGTGTTCGGCCAACTCGGAGCAGGACAGGCCCTGGAAGTACGCCACGCTGATGGATTGGCGCTGCATGCCGTCGAGGGTATCGAGGCAGCGGTTCAAGGCGTTGGCTTGGCGCTGACTGTCGAGCAGGTCGTGGGCGCTGGGGGCGTCATCCAGCAGGGCGTCTTGCTGGCCCTCCGCCAGCGGCTGTTCACGGTGTTTGCGCAATTGGTCGATGGCCAGGTTGCGGGTGATGTTGACCATCCAGGTCATCGGCGCCGCCAGGTGCGCTTCATAGCGCGAGGCGTTGTACCAGATGCGCACGAAGGCCTCTTGCAGCACCTCTTCGGCCAGGTCCGCACGCCCCATGAAGCGCAGGGCCACCCCGTGCAAGCGCGGCGAGACACTGCGATAGAGGGTTTCGAACGCCTGGCGGTTACCCAGGGCACATTGGGCCAACAGAGGGCGCAATGGGTCAGCATCGTTGATCGAAATAGAGCTTCTCCAGGCACTCGAACGAGGGCGATGGGACTGCGCACGGTAGGCAGAGGGTAGTTCAGCTCTGGCATTCATTCCATCCCACTCCGGTTGGCGCATGGTGGATATACGCGGGAGCAGTTGATTTGGATGCAACGAATGCGTGAACACATCTTGGTGTGGGAACAATCCTTCGGGACTGTCAGTCAAACAGCTGCTTTTAGCGCTTACTTTAGAGGTTGTCTTGATGAAGATTTCACGCGGTTTTGCCCTGTCCTGCCTGCTCAGCGTGGCCGCCGGCCCGGTGTTCGCCGCAGGTTTCAGCCTCGGTGACGTGGCCAACGCTGTTTCCGGCGCCCAGGGCAGTAATAACAAGGCGGCAGCCGCCGCGCCGAGTTCCGAGACTGCGGGTCTGTTGAGCGCCTTGACCTCGCAACTCAACGTCACCCCCGAACAAGCCGTAGGCGGCACCGGCGCCATGCTGGGCCTGGCCAAGAACCAACTGAGCGGCAGCGACTATTCCCAATTGGGCAAAAGCGTGCCCGGTCTTGACCAGCTGTCGGGCAGCAACTCCTTGGGTAGCCTCGGCGCCCTGAGCGGATTGCTCGGCCAGACCGGCGGCAGCAAGACCAGCGGCCTGGATGGCCTGCTGGGCAACGTGAAGAGTACCAATGACCTCAACACCGCGTTCAGCGCGTTGGGCATGGACAGTGGCATGGTGGGCCAGTTCGCGCCGGTGATCCTGCAGTACCTGGGCAGCCAGGGCGCCAGCACTTCCGTACTGGGCAAGCTGGCCCAGGCCTGGGGCACTGGCGGCTAACGCTGCTCGGCGCGCAGTTGCTCGATGCGCGCATCCTTCTCCGTCCAGAGCTGGTTCACCCAGTTCTGGACGGTCTGGCGAAACGCCGAATCATTCTCGTAATCGCCTTGCCACAGCGCCGGGTCCAGCTCGCGGGTTTGAATGTCGATGATCACTGTAGGCACCGCGCCGCTGATCAAATCCCAAAACCCCGGAATCTTCTCCTGTGGATAAACCACGGTGACGTCGAGGATCGCGTCCAGCTGTTCACCCATCGCCGCCAACACAAACGCCACGCCGCCCGCCTTGGGCTTGAGCAATCGCTTGAACGGCGAACCCTGCTGGTTGCGTTTGGCTTCGCTGAACCGCGTGCCCTCCAGGTAATTGACCACCGTCACCGGCTGGCGCTTGAACAGCTCACAGGCTTCTTTGGTGATCTTCAAATCCTGCCCCGCCAGTTCCGGGTGCTTGGCCAGGAACGCCTTGCTGTAGCGCTTCATGAACGGGTAATCCAGCGCCCACCAGGCCAGGCCCAGGAAAGGCACCCAGATCAGCTCTTTTTTCAGGAAAAATTTGAAGAACGGCGTGCGCCGGTTGAGGGCCTGGATCAGCGCCGGGATATCCACCCAGGATTGGTGGTTGCTGATGACCAAGTAGGAGGTGTCGGTGCGCAAGTCGCCGCCGCCGCGAATGTCCCATTGGGTGGGGATGCACAGGGCGAAGATGAGCTTGTCGATCTCGGCCCAGGTCTCGGCGATCCACATCACCGCCCACGACATCCAGTCGCGCGAGCGCCCGGGGGCCACCAGCTTGAGCAGGGCAAACACCAGCAAGGGGCCGATCAGCACCAGGGTGTTGAGCAACAGCAACAGTGAGACAAAACAGCCGGTGAGCAGGCGGCGCATAAGCAACTCTTGGATTCTTGTGGGCGGGCCATGATATGCAAGCTGAGTCTAGAGGCCAAATCGCAAAGCACCGTACGAATGTTTCACAATGTGGCCGGTATGGTTGAAGCGAGCTAACTAACCCGCGCTTTTGCGGTCTAGAATCCGCCTACTTCTTTCCGAGGAACTCACTTCGTGAAACTGCTATTTGCCTCGCTCGCTCTGGTCGCCTTGCCTGTCATGGCCGCCGAACCGACCCTCTACGGTCGCTACGAATACATCCAGTTGCCGGAGATCGGCGAGACCTTCAAGGCCAAGATGGACACCGGCGCCCTGACGGCTTCGCTGTCAGCGCGCAATATCGAGACCTTCCAGCGTGACGGCGACGACTGGGTGCGCTTCCGCCTCGGCGGCAAGGACGCCAGCGACAAGGTCTACGAACACAAGGTCGCGCGTATCAGCAAGATCAAGAGCCGCGCCGATGAAGACGACGACAAGGACGAAGCCAGCGTGGCCAAGCGCCCGGTGATCGACCTGGAGATGTGCCTGGGCAACGTCAAGCGCACCGTGGAGGTCAACCTTACCGACCGCAGCAGCTTCAACTACCCGCTGCTGATCGGCGCCAAGGCCCTGCGTGAATTTGGCGCTGCGGTGAACCCGGCCCGTCGGTACACTGCCGACAAACCGGACTGCTGACAGAGCCCCATGGCCCACATCCTGATTGTCGAAGACGAAGCGGCGATTGCCGACACGCTGATATTCGCCCTGCAAGGCGATGGTTTTACCACCACCTGGCTGAGCCTTGGCCAGGAGGCGCTGGCCCATCAGCGCCAGACCCCGGCCGACCTGATCATCCTCGACATCGGCCTGCCGGATATCACCGGCTTTGAAACCTGCAAGCAACTGCGCCGGTTCAGCGAAGTGCCGGTGATGTTCCTCAGCGCCCGGGATGGCGAGATCGACCGCGTGGTGGGGTTGGAAATCGGCGCCGACGATTACGTGGTCAAGCCGTTCAGCCCACGGGAAGTGGCGGCGCGGGTGCGGGCGATCCTCAAACGTGTCGGCCCAGGCGTGGCGCCCGCCGTTTTCCAGGTGGACCTTGAGCGCATGCAGATCAATTATCGCGGCCAACCCCTGAGCCTGACGCGGCATGAATTTCGCCTGCTGCAAAGCCTGCTGGAGCAGCCCGAACGGGTGTTCAGCCGCGAGCAATTATTGGACGCGGTAGGCGTGGCGGCCGATGCCGGTTACGAGCGCAATATCGACAGCCATATCAAAAGCCTGCGCAGCAAGCTGCGAGCCGTGGCCGCCGACGCCGAGCCGATCCAGACCCATCGCGGCCTGGGCTACAGCTACAGCCCGAGCCACAGCTGATGCGCCTGGGGCTGCGGATTTTCCTGGTGTATGCGCTGTTTATCGGCCTCACCGGCTACTTTGTGCTTAGCACGGTGATGAAGGAAATCCGCCCCGGCGTGCGCCAGTCCACCGAAGAAACCCTGGTGGACACCGCCAACCTATTGGCCGAGATCCTGCGCGATGACGTGAAGAACGGCACTCTCGGACAGAGTCACTGGCCCGAACTGCTCAAGGCCTATGGCAACCGTCAACCGGGGGCGACTATCTGGGGCTTGCCGAAAAACCAGGTCAACCACCGTATCTATGTGACCGACGCCAAGGGCATCGTGCTGCTGGACTCCACCGGCGAAGCGGTGGGCCAGGATTATTCCAAGTGGAACGACGTGTACCTGACCCTGCGCGGCGAATACGGCGCGCGCTCCACCCGTAGCGAGGCGGATGACGCCACGTCTTCAGTGATGCACGTGGGCGCGCCGATCCGCGATAACGGTCAGATCATCGGCGTGGTCACCGTGGCCAAGCCCAACAGCTCGTTGCAGCCGTATGTGGACCGCACCGAGCGGCGCTTGCTGTGGTACGGCGCCGGGCTGGTGGTGCTGGGCCTGTTGCTTGGTGCCTTGCTGTCGTGGTGGTTGAGCGTGGCGCTGCGACGGCTCACGGCTTACGCAGAGGCGGTCAGCGAAGGCCGGCGTGCCGAGTTGCCCCATTACCGTGGCGGTGAGCTGAAGCAGCTGTCCACCGCCGTGGAACACATGCGCACGCAGTTGGAAGGCAAGGCCTACGTCGAACACTACGTACACACCCTGACCCACGAATTAAAAAGCCCACTCGCGGCGATTCGCGGCGCGGCGGAGCTGTTGCAGGGCGACATGAGCCGGGAGCAGCAGCAGCGCTTTGTCGGCAACATCGACAGCGAAAGCGCGCGCCTGCAACAGTTGATCGAGCGCCTGCTGAACCTGGCGCAGGTGGAGCAACGCCAGGGTCTGGAGGAGCAGGCGAGTATCCCGTTGGCAGCGATGGTCGAGGAGGTACTCAAGGCTCAATGTGCGCGAATCGAACGGGCAGGCTTACAGGTCGAGCAGAGCATTGCCGCTGATGTGAAGGTATACGGCGAGCCCTTCCTATTGCGTCAGGCCTTGGGCAATCTGCTGGACAACGCGCTGGATTTCACCCCGCCTGGCGGCACGTTGAAGTTCAGTGCACAAGCGCTGCATAACGATGTGCACGTCAGCCTGTTCAACCAGGCCGCAGCCATTCCCGACTACGCCCTGCCGCGCCTGAGCGAGCGCTTCTACTCGCTGCCACGCCCGGCCAGCGGGCGCAAAAGCACCGGCTTGGGCCTTAATTTTGTCGAGGAAGTGATGAAACTGCACGGCGGCGCGTTGCAGATCGGCAACGTCCCCGGCGGGGTGCAAGTGGTGCTGCATCTGCACACAATCTCCACATTGCCCACATAAATCCCCCACACAGGCTGCCCAGACTCTGCCCATCAAAACAGGGAGAGTCCCATGAACCGCAATCTGTTTTTAAAACTCGGCGCGATTGCGCTGCTGATGCTGGTATTGCTGATTCCATTGCTGATGATCAACGGCATCATCGGTGATCGCCAGCAAACCCGCGACGCTGTGTTGGAGGATATTGCCCGCAGTTCCAGCTACGCCCAGCACCTCACCGGGCCGGTGATGGTGGTGCCGTATCGCAAGACCGTGCGCGAGTGGAAGCTCAACGAAAAGCTCAATAAACGCTACGAAGAAACCCGTGAAGAGCGCGGTCGTTTGTACTTCCTGCCGGACCGTTTTGAGCTCGATGGCAAGGTGCAGACCGAACTGCGTGCACGGGGTATCTACCAGGCACGGTTGTTCCATGCCGACAACCGCATCAGCGGTCGTTTTGAGGTGCCTGCGCAGTTGGGCATCACCGAAGACTTTGCCGATTACCGTTTTGATCCAGCGTTTCTGGCGGTGGGCATCAGCGATATTCGCGGCATCGAAAACGCGCTGAAGCTTGAACTGGGCAGCCAGCAGTTGGAGTTCGAACCGGGCTCCCAAGTGGACTGGCTGGGTGAAGGCGTACACGTGGGGTTGCCGCAACAGGACATCAAGAAACCCTACGTGGTGGACTTCGCCTTCGACCTGCGCCTGCAAGGTACTGAGCAACTGCAAGTGGTACCGGTGGGCAAGATCAGCCAGGTGTCGCTGGCCTCCAACTGGCCGCACCCCAGCTTTGTCGGCAACTTCCTGCCGGCCCAGCGTGAAGTCACCGACGCAGGCTTTACCGCCAATTGGCAAACCACCTTTTTCTCCACCAACCTCGAGCAAGCCCTGCAAAGCTGCCTGGACGGGCAAGGCTGCAAGGACTTCAAGAACCGCAGCTTTGGCGTCAACTTCATCGACCCGGTGGACCAGTACCTCAAGAGCGACCGTGCGATCAAATACGCGCTGCTGTTCATCGCCCTGACGTTTGCCGGCTTCTTCTTGTTCGAAGTGTTGAAGAGTCTTGCAGTGCACCCGGTGCAGTACGCGCTGGTGGGCTTTGCCCTGGCGTTTTTCTACCTGTTGCTGCTGTCGTTGTCCGAGCACATAGGCTTTGCCTTGGCCTACCTCGTCTCTGCGGGTGCCTGTGTGTTGTTGATCGGTTTCTACGTGTGCCATGTGCTGCGCAGCATCAGCCACGGCTTGGGTTTTTCGGCGGGGTTGGCGGCGTTGTATGGCTTGTTGTACGGGCTGTTGAGCGCCGAGGATTACGCGCTGCTGATGGGCTCGCTGTTGCTGTTTGGCTTGCTGGGGACGGTGATGGTGCTGACGCGCAAACTGGATTGGTATGGGGTGGGCAAGCGTAAGACGGTGGAGCCGTTGCAGTTTGACCTGGAGGCGGTGCAATGATTGGGTTGCGTGAGGATCAGCGGGTGAAGGAGAGGCTGGTCAGCTTTCTCAACAACGCCGCCGCACAATGTGGGAGCGGGCTTGCTCGCGAATGCGGTCTATCAGAAAAAAATTCATTGACTGACCCACCGCTTTCGCGAGCAAGCCCGCTCCCACATTGGATCGCGGTGGATTTTAGGCCGGGGGCTGGGTCTGCTGCATCGAAGGACGCTGGCTGACTTCGGCGTACCAAGTGGCAAGCTTGGGGGTGTCCAACCGCCATTGCATGTCCGGATGGCGGAAATCCAGGTAACCCAAGGCACACGCCACGCTGATGGCGGCGATGTCGAAGTGGCTGGTCAGCTCGGCGATGGCATCCGCCTCCAACTCGGCGAGGCTGCGACGGATCTTGTTACGTTGCTCGTCGAGCCACTGATCCCAATGTTTCTCCACCGGGCGCAGGGCGCTTTCGTAGCGCACCAGCACGGCGGCATCCATGATGCCGTCGGCCAGCGAGGCCAGGGTCAGGCGCCGCCAGCGGGCCGAGCCGTCGCGGGGGATCAGCGGGTTGCCCACGTGCTGGTGGTCGAAGTAGTCGAGGATCACCCGGCTATCGTGCAGTACCGAGCCATCCGCCAGGCGCAGCGCAGGGATCTTGCCCACGGGGTTGCCTTGCACCACATCGGCGTCCGGGTTGACCGGTGTCGGCATGCAGGCTTGCAGGGTCACGCGGTCTTGCTGGCCGGTTTCCAGCAGCAGCACGCGGACTTTGCGTACAAAGGGCGAAGCGGGGTTGTGGAACAAGGTCATGCTGGGGGCGGACATGGGCATTCCTCAGTTTGGGCAGTGGCTAGCCTAGAGACATTGAGGGTGTTTTTGAAGGCCTCATCGCGGGCAAGCCCGGCTCCCACAGGGGAATGCATTCCAAGGTGGGAGCTGGCTTGCCTGCGATGAGGGCCTCAGCCGCGCCGCCCGAACAACGCCAAAGTGCCAATCACAGCAGGAACCCCCAACCCCACCCAACTCAACGAATCCCACCACCCATCCCCCAGCAACGCCGCAAACAACCCGGCGGCACTGAGCAGGCCAATCCCCAGTGGGATCCCGAACACCTTCCAGAAACTCGACTGACGTGGCTTCATGTTTTGCGCCTGACAATCCACAGGTAAACCCCACTGCCCAGCACAATGATGGTCAGCACATCCAGCACCGCCCATAAGATCTTCATCGGCATGCCGCCATAGTCGCCAAAGTGCAGCGGCTGGGACATGCCCATGGCGTCCATGTACCACGGCCGTTCGGCGATGGCGGTGACGGCCAGGGTGCTGGCGTCGATCAGCACCGGGGTGAGCAGGTGCGAGGTGAGGTGGGTGCTGCCCTTCATGAACACCGCGTAGTGGTGCTCGCTGGAAAAGCGTGTGCCGGGGAAGGCGATAAAGTCCGGCTCCATGCCGGGCGCGGCCTTGGCGGCGATGCTCAGCAGCTCGCTGGCAGGTGCACGCTGGGTCAACGGCGGCGCATTTTTGTAAGGCTCGATCATGGCGCTGAGGCTGTCCTGGCGCCAGGCAGCGATAATCAGGTCGGCGCACGCACTGATCACGCCGGTCACGCCCACCACCAACGCCCAAGTGAGGGTAACCACGCCGATCAGGTTATGCAGGTCGAGCCAGCGCAGGCGCGTGGACTTGTCCTGGCGCACGGTGGCGAACTTCAAGCGGCGCATAAAGGGCAGGTACAACACCGTGCCCGAGACAATCGCCAGCACAAACAAAATACCCATGAACGCCAACAGCAACTTGCCCGGCAAGCCGGCAAACATATCCACATGCAGGCGCAGCAGGAACAGGGTGAATCCGCCATTGGCCGATGGCATCTCCACCGCGTCGCCGGTGCGGGCATCGAGCATGAAGGTGTGGGATGAGTTGGGTTCGGTCCCGGCGGTGGCGGCCATGATCGCGATCACGCCGTTCTGGTCGTCCTCGTCCCAGGCCAGGTACTGCATGGCTTCGCCAGGGCGATGGGCCTGGGCTTTGGCAACCAGCTGCTCCAGGTTGAGCTGTGGGGTGCCTGCGGGCATCTGCGCCAGTTGAGGCTCGTTGCCCAGCAGGTGGTCGATCTCGTGGTGAAACACCAACGGCAGGCCGGTGAGGGCGAGCAGCAGCAGGAACACCGTGCAGATCAGGCTGGTCCAGGTGTGGATGAAGGACCAACGGCGGATGGTTTTGCTTTTCATTTTCTAGCCTTCAGACACACCAAAGCCGCCCATGGAAGGCGGCCTGGTGATTAACTCAGCCGTTTACCACTGGTAAGTGGCGCTGGCGACGACGCTACGTTGGTCACCGAAGTAGCAGTAGTTGCCATCACAGGTGGACAGGTAGTCCTTGTTGAACAGGTTGGTGGCGTTCAGTTTCACCGAAGCGCCCTTGAGGCTGTTATCCAGGCGACCCAAGTCGTAATGCACCGAGCCGTCGAACACGGTGTAGGCGTTGGCCTTACCGGTCCAGGTGTTGGCCTGGTCGCCGTAGGTGTTGCCGGTGTAGCGCGCACCAAAGCCAATGCCGAAACCGTCGAGCGGGCCGGTGTGCCAAGTGTAGTCAGTCCACAGCGAGGCTTGTTGGTTCGGGATCAGTTGCAGGCGGTTGCCTTTGTAGATGCCGGTTTGTACTTCTGATTTGGCCAGGGTGTAGGCGGCGATGACCTTGAGGTTCTCGGTTACATCAGACACCGCTTCCAGTTCCAGGCCCTTGACCTTCACTTCACCGGCTTGGTCGGTGATGGACTCGCCGCCCGAGCCGATACGGGTTACCAGCACGTTTTTCTGGGTCAGGTCATACACGGCGGCACTCAGCAGGGTGTTTGAGCCTGGAGGTTGGTACTTGATCCCCAATTCCCACTGTTTGCCTTCGGTGGGTTTGTAAGAAATGAGCGGGTTCACGCTGGCATTGCTCGCCGGTTGGAATGATTCGGCATAGGACAGGTACGGCACAAAGCCGGAATCGAACACATAGCTGAGGGCAGCGTTGCCGCTGAAGTTCTTGCTGCGGTCGGTATTGGTCGCATCCAGCTTGTTGAAGTAGGTGGTGCCTTGGTGCACCCAGTCTTCACGACCACCCAGGGTCAGGCGCCAGTTGTCCAAGGCCATCTGGTCCTGGACGTAGAGGCCGGTCTGCACGGTTTTCTGGTTGTAGTCGTAATACGGCGTGACGCCGACCGGGCGCAGGGTCGGCGTGGTATTGACCGGGTTGTAAATGTTGATGCTTGAGGCAGTGCCGTAGATTGTCCGGAACGAGGTGTCGGTGCGCTGGTGGTCCAGGCCGAGCAGCACGGTGTGGGTGATGTCGCCGGTTGCGAAGTCAGCCTGGAAGTTGTTGTCCACCGCGAACTGGCCGATGTTCTCGTCAACGTTGGTGGTCGTACGGCCGATATTGCCCGCAGCATCCGCGGGGAAGTAGGCGTAAGAGGCCACGGTCAACTGCTGGAACGACAGCTCCGACTTGGTGTAGCGCAGGTTTTGCTTGAATTGCCAGGTATCGTTGAAGCGATGTTCGAACGCATAGCCCAGCGCGTAATAAGTACGGTCGTAGAACTCGTAATCCGGATCGCCGAGGTTCTTGTGGTGCGACACCTCGCCTAACGACGATTTGATCTTGGTGCCCTGGATCGGCATGAACTGGCTGGTGGTGCCGGTATCGTCACGGGTGAACTGCGATAGGAAGGTCAGCTTGGTGTCGGGGTCGATGTTCCAGGTCAGGCTCGGCGCGATGTTGTAGCGCTTGTTGTCGATGTGGTCGACCTGGGTGCCGGCATCCCGCACCACACCGCTGACGCCGTAGAGAAACTGGCCTTCATCGTCAATCTTGCCGGTGCTGGCGAAGTTGATCTGGCGGTAGTTGTCACTGCCGTATTGCACCTGGATGGCGTTGCTCGACTCGGCACTGGGACGGCGGCTGACCATGTCCAGCAGGCCGCCCGGTGGTGTCTGGCCATAGACCGACGAGGCTGGGCCGCGCAGCAGGGCGAGGCGGTCGAGGTTCCAGGTCTCGGCTTTGGGGTTGGCATACACGCCGCGAGGCAGGGGCAGGCCATCGAGGAATTGGGTGGGCTCGAAGCCACGTACGCGCATCCAGTCGTAGCGGGTGTCGCTGCCGTAGCTGGCGGAGACGATACCGGGCATGTATTTGACGGCGTCATCGAGGTTCTGGACGTTACGGTCCAGCATCTGTTCGCGGGTGGCGACGGAAATCGAGCGCGGCGCTTCGACCAGCGCAGTGTCGGTCTTGGTGCCGGCAGCGGTGCGGCTGGCCAGGTAGCCTTGCACCGGGCCCCAGGCGCTCTCCTGATTGCCCTCTTGGCCTGTGATGTTGGTGACCGGCAGCGCCATCACACCCTCCGCAATTGCCACCAACGTATAAGTCCCGGCACTGCTCTGCTCCAGCTGCAAACCCGTGCCACGCAACGCTTCCCGCAGCGCACCCGGTGCATCGAACTGGCCCTGCACCGGCGCCGAAGTCTTGCCTGCCGCCAGCGCTGGGTTGAGGGTCAGCGCCAGGCCTGCCTGGCTGGCGATCTGGTTCAGGGTGCTGGCCAACGGTGCGGCCGGCAGGTTGTAGGCGCGCACGCTGGACGTTTGTTCCGCGGCGATCAGCAAGGGGCTGGCCAGCGGGGCGCTGAGGGCGATGGCCACGGCTAACAGGCTGGGGCGCAACAGGGTGTCTAGCGTGCGGGACATGGGGCGGCTCCTGAATGGAAATATTTCTCAATTGCCTAGGTGCCGGACGAGAATGGAAAAGTGATAGGGCAGGGTGGAAATATTTTTTGCCTTGGGGTTTTTAGAGTGTTCTGGAGGGCCTCTTCGCGAGCAAGCCCGCTCCCACAGTTGACCCCATTGAGTCAGGTAGAACTCGGTCGAATGTGGGAGCGGGCTTGTTCGCGAAAGCGATCACCCAGGCACCACAAAACCTAAGGCTTGGCACTCACTGTCACCCACCACGGCGTGTGCTGCTCAATCTGCACCGGCAATGTGGGCAGCAGGGCATTCAACGCCAGGGTGGTGTCATGCAGCGGGAAGCTGCCGGTAATGCGCAAATCGGCCACGTTTTTATCCACACCCAGGTACCCGGTGCGATAGCGCGCCAGCTCGGCAACCACATCCCCCAGGCGGGCGTTGTCTACCACCAGCATGCCGCGGGTCCAGGCATCGGTGGCCGGGGTGACGGCGAGCGCAGGGCCGAGGCCATCGCTGCGCATTAGCACTTGCTGGCCTTCCTTGAAGATTTGCTCGTGCTGCAGCGCCTCAGGTTGAGCGCCCACCGCTGATTGCAGCACGCTCAAGCGTGTAGCGTCGTCTTCGCGCTTGACGATAAACCGCGTCCCCAGCGCCCGCAGGTTGCCGTCGCGGGTTTGCACGTAGAACGGCCGCGCATCGTTGTGGCCGGTCTCCACCAGAATCTCGCCTTCTTGCAACACGATCAGCCGGCGTTTTTCATCAAACCGCACGTCGATGGCGCTGTGGGTGTTGAGGTTGATCAGTGTGCCGTCCGCCAGTTTCAGCGTGCGCTGCTCGCCGGTGGCGGTGCGCTGGTCGGCCAGCCAATAGTGGATCGGCACATAGCGTTCACCGGCAAACAACGCCAGGCCTATCAGCAGGGCGATACTCGCTAAGCCGCTGCCGAGTTTGCGCACCCGTTGACGAATACCTTCGCGTGACTGCAACAAGGCGACCCGCGCCGGGCCGCAGGCCACGCTGAAACGCCGGTCGAGCATGCCCAGTTGGCGCCACGCCCGGGCGTGTTCCTCATCGCTGGCCAGCCATTTGTCGAACTCCTCCTGTTCCACCGCGCTGCCGTCACCTGAATCCAGGGACAGTTGCCAGGCAATCGCGGCGTCCAGCACGCGGGACGAGACGGGGCGGGAACTGACCACGGTCACTGCGGCTCGCCGTACAGGGCGATGTAGCACTGGCGAATACCCTGGGCCAGGTACTGGCGCACGCGGGGCACCGACACGCCGAGGCGCTGGGCGATGTCGGCGTGGCCCATGCCGTCGAGGCGGTTATAAAGGAAGGCGGCGCGGGCCTTGCTCGACAGCTTGCCCAGCAGGCGGTCGATGGCCTTGAGGTCTTCGAGGATCAGTTGCTGTTCTTCGGGCGAGGGCTGCTCGCTTTCCGGGATCAGCATCAACTCGGTGAGGTAGGCCTGTTCCAGCGCGGCGCGACGGAAGTAGTCGAACAGCAGGCCCTTGGCGATGGCCACCAGAAAGGCCCGTGGCTCGCGAGGTTCGCGCAACTCGTCACGGCCCAGCAGGCGCATGAAGGTGTCCTGGCTCAGGTCTTCGGCGCGGCTCGGGCAGGCCACATTGCGCCGCAGCCAACCCAGCAGCCAGCCACGATGGTCGCGATACAACGCGCCAACCAGCTCACTGTGTGGGTTTGGGACCGACGACAAGGCTTCACCGAATAAACAAGAGGTTTAAACTAACGAGAATTATTCGCGATTGTGTCAGGGCCGCAGAGTGGGCGCAATGGGCGTTTGTCGGGTGATGAGATTAAAACGATGGCGCCTGTTTACGCCGTTTCCATTGGCTCAAACGCTCCTGCAACGCCTGTGGCGTGTCGATATGCTGGTGGCGCGCACGGCTGAGCAGGATCAGCATCAGCTCGGCCGTAGCCAGGGCGTCGGCGCTGGCGTGGTGACGTTCGCCCACGTGCAGGTTGAAGTGGTTGATCCAGTCGTCCAGCCCGGCTTCGCGAATGTGGGCCTCGGGGCATAGCAGCGGGGCAATATCGGCAACATCCAGAAACGGATGGGCCAGGCGATAGCCCAGGCTGTCCTTGAGCGCCCGACACAGCATGTGCTGGTCGAACGGCGCGTGGAACGCCAGCAACGGGCTGTCGCCGACAAACGCCATGAAGTCCAGCAACGCCTCCACTGGATCGCTGCCGGCGGCAATGGCACTGGGTCCCAGGCCGTGAATCAACACACTGGGGCTCAGTTTGGTTTCGGCCCGTTGCAGGGTGCGCTCGAACATTTGGGCGAAATCCACGGCGCCGTCCTCGATCACCACGGCGCCGATGGACAGCACCTGGTCACGGTTGAGGTTCAGGCCGCTGGTTTCCAGATCGACCACCACCCAGCGCTGGCTACGCAAGGAACCGTCGCCCAATGCGGCGGGCTTGGGCAACTGTGCAAGGCGTTGCTGTTGCGTGGTGTCGAGTCCCGGTTTTTTCGCACGCAACCAGTTGAACCAACTCACAGCTGATACCGCAACGTCAGGCTGCTTTGCAGGCGCTGGGCCTGGCGCAGGGATTCACGCAGGATGCGCCGGTCCAAGTGGTTGAGGCTGTCGGGGTCGACACGGTTGGAATACGGCTGGTTCTCGCGGGTTTGCAGTTGGTGCTGCTGCATGCGGGTTTGCTGGATAAAGTGATACGCCTCCTCATAGGCCGCGCCATCCAGGGGCTCGATGACTTCCTTGACCACCAGTTGGCGCAGGCGCTCCAGGGTGTTGTTGGTGTGGATGCCATTGGCCAGGGCCAGCAAGCGTGCACCGTCCACAAAGGGGGTGAGGCCCTGCACTTTTAGATCCAGAGTGGCCTTTTCGCCGCCTTTACGCGTGAGCACAAACTCGCGGAAACGTCCTACAGGTGGGCGCTGGCGCAACGCGTTCTCGGCCAGCATGCGTTGGAACAGGCGGTTATCCCCCACCTGGTCGAGAATGCCCTGGCGCAGTTGTTCGCAGCCACGTTCATCGCCCCACACCACCCGCAGGTCAAAATAGATACTGGAACCCAGCAGATTCTCCGGCGTGGCCTCGCGAATAAACGCTGCGAAACGCCGCGCCCATTCCGCCCGTGACAGGCACAGCTCGGGGTTGCCGGCCATGATATTGCCTTTGCACAGGCTGAACCCGCATAGCGCCAGGCTCTGGTTGATCTGCTGGGCCAGCGGCAGCAGGCGCGCTCGGATCGCAGCGGCTTCGGCGGCGTCCTTGGCCTCAAACAGGATGCCGTTGTCTTGGTCGGTATACAGCGTTTGTTCGCGGCGGCCTTCGCTGCCGAAACACAGCCAACTGAACGGCACGCCGGGGTCGCCTTTTTCCGCCAGGGTCAGCTCGATCACCCGGCACACGGTGTGATCGTTGAGCAAGGTAATGATGTGGGTGATCTGGGTCGACGAAGCTCCATGGGCCAGCATGCGTTCCACCAACTGGCCGATCTCGCCGCGCATGGCTACCAGGTTTTCGACCCTGGGCGCATTGCGGATGGTGCGGGCCAGGTGCACGAGGTCGACCCGTTGCAGGGAAAACAAATCACGCTCCGACACCACGCCACACAGGCGTTGTTCTTTGACCAGGCACACGTGGGCGATATGCCGTTCGGTCATGGCAATCGCGGCGTCGAAGGCGCTGTGGTCCGGGGTCAGGAAGAACGGCGCCTGGGTCATATGGCCGTCGATGGCCTGGTTGAAATCACTGGTGCCATCGGCTACCACCTGGCGCAGGTCGCGCAGGGTGAAAATCCCCAGGGGCGCCTTGTGCTCGTCAACGATCACTATGCTGCCCACCTGCTGCTCATGCATCAGCGTGACCGCTTCGCGCAATGGTGTGTGCGGGCCGCAGGTGACCGGGTGACGCATGGCCAACTCGCCCAGGCGGGTGTTCAGGGAGTACTGGGTGCCGAGGGTTTCCACGGCTTTTTGCTGCACCTGCTGGTTGACCTGGTCCAGCAGGCTGCTGACGCCACGCAGGGCAAAGTCGCGAAACGGGCTGGAGAGGGCGAACAGCTTGATAAACGCCGGCTTGTTCAGTTGCAGGCAGAACGTGTCTTCAGCGGCTTTATGCTCGGTGCGGGTGGCGCGCTCACCCAGCAAGGCGGCGAGGGGAAAGCATTCGCCGGTGGTGATCTCGAAGGTGGTCTCGGATGAGTCCGGCCGTTCGCCGACGACCCGGCCCTGCTTGACGATGTAGAAATGCTCAACCGGGCCGCCCGATGGCTTGAGGATGCTCTCGCCGGGGCCGAAGAAACGCAGTTGGCACTGTTCCACCAGAAACGCCAGGTGGGCGTTTTCCATCTGGTTGAACGGCGGGAAGCGTTGCAGGAACTGTAGGGTGCCGTGGATGTTCTGCAAGACAGCAGTTTTCCCCGCCCGGGCGAAGGCATCAGCTTTACTCATAACCATGACCGCATTTTTTTGTCGTTATCGTGCCTCATGGTCGACTCCTGCAAGGCAGGTGCCCATTGGACGTAAGTCTAGGTCGATACAAAGGGCCTATACCTAGGGAAAAACCTTACATCACTATCGTCCAAACCCCGTGGAACGCCCACTAGGCAAACTTTCCGACGAAGTGCACATTGTTCGCCCTTCCGCAGATGTCTGACGAGTGTGCTGGGAGATTGATGAGAACTGCTGAGAACCGTATGTCCGACCACGATATTTTGAGTGATGCCGAGCGCGAGGCGCTGAGCGCCGTGATGCTGGAGCCTGATTTACCGCCGCAACGGGTGTTGATCGTCGACGACGACAAGGACGCCCGTGAACTGCTGGCGGAAATCCTGGGGCTGGACGGTATTCGCTGCATGACCGCCGACAGTGGTGAGTCAGCGTGGGGCCTGTTGCAGTCCAGCAGTTCGATTGGCTTGCTCATCACCGACCTGCGCATGGCGCCGAGCAATGGCCTGGAGCTTATCCGCCAGGTGCGCAGCTCTACGCGGGCGGCGCTGCCGATCATCGTTATGTCGGGGGACGCCGAGGCGCCGGATGTGATCGACGCGATGCATTTGAGCGTGGTGGATTTTTTGCTCAAGCCGATTGATAGCGTGAAGTTGGCGAAGCTGGTGAAGCGGGAGTTGGGGATGGCGTCCTGATTTTTTGGTGACTTTTAGGGCCTCATCGGGGGCAAGCCCCCTCCCACATTTGACTGCGTTCTATCTGGAAAAACGCGGTCGAATGTGGGAGCGGGCTTGCTCGCGAAAGCGCCAGGCCAGTCACCACCGATCTCAAAGAAAAAGCCCCGGTCTCTCGACCAGGGCTTTTTTCATTTACAGGCCATTTTTAGCCTTGAACTCCCGACGCCGACGATGCAACACCGGCTCGGTATAGCCATTCGGCTGTTTGGTCCCTTCAATCACCAACTCCACCGCTGCCTGGAACGCGATGTTGCTGTCGAAATCCGGTGCCAGTGGGCGGTACAACTTATCCCCAGCATTCTGACGGTCCACCACCGGCGCCATGCGCTTGAGGCTTTCCAGCACCTGGTCTTGGTTGACGATGCCGTGGCGCAGCCAGTTGGCGATGTGCTGGCTGGAGATACGCAGGGTGGCGCGGTCTTCCATCAGGCCCACATCGTTGATGTCCGGCACTTTCGAGCAACCCACGCCCTGGTCGATCCAGCGCACAACGTAGCCGAGGATGCCTTGGGCGTTGTTGTCCAGCTCGTTGCGGATTTCTTCGTCAGACCAATCGGTGTTGCTGGCCAGAGGAATGGTCAGGATATCGTCCACCGAAGCGCGTTCGCGCTTGGCCAGTTCGGCCTGGCGCGCGAATACATCGACTTTGTGATAATGCAGCGCGTGCAGTGCAGCCGCGGTAGGCGACGGCACCCACGCGGTGTTGGCACCGGCCAATGGGTGGGCGATTTTCTGTTCAAGCATCGCCGCCATCAGGTCGGGCATCGCCCACATGCCTTTACCAATCTGGGCACGCCCTTGCAGACCAGTGCTCAGGCCGATATCGACGTTCCAGTTCTCATAGGCGCCGATCCATTTTTCCGCCTTCATGGCGGCCTTGCGCACCATCGCGCCCGCTTCCATGGAGGTGTGGATCTCGTCGCCGGTGCGGTCGAGGAAGCCGGTGTTGATAAACACCACCCGCTCGCTGGCCGCCTTGATGCAGGCCTTGAGGTTGACCGTGGTGCGGCGCTCCTCGTCCATGATCCCGACTTTGAGGGTATTGCGTGGCAGGTTCAGCACGTCTTCGATGCGGCCAAACAGCTCGTTGGTGAACGCGGCTTCTTCCGGGCCGTGCATCTTCGGTTTCACGATGTACACGGAGCCGGTACGGCTGTTCTTGCGGCTGTTGTTGCCGTTGAGGCTGTGGGTCGCAGCGAGGCTGGTGACCAGGCCGTCGAGGATGCCTTCGGGTACTTCATTGCCGTCTTTGTCCAGGATTGCATCGATGGTCATCAGATGACCCACGTTACGCACGAACAACAGCGAGCGACCGTGCAGGGTCACGTCCTGACCATTCACACCGGTATAAACGCGGTCGGCGTTCATGGTGCGGGTGAAGGTCTTGCCGCCCTTGGCCACTTCTTCGGCCAGGTCGCCCTTCATCAGGCCGAGCCAGTTGCGGTAGATCACCACTTTGTCATCGGCATCGACGGCGGCGACGGAGTCTTCGCAGTCCATGATGGTGGTGAGCGCGGCTTCCATCAGCACGTCTTTGACGCCGGCGGCGTCGGTCTGGCCGACTGGGGTGCTGGCATCGATCTGGATTTCGAAGTGTAGGCCGTTGTTTTTCAGCAGGATCGACAGCGGTTGCGCCGCGTCGCCCTGGAAGCCGATCAACTGGGCATCGTCGCGCAGGCCGCTGTTGCTGCCGCCCTTGAGGCTGACGATCAGCTTGCCATCAACGATCTTGTAGCCGGTGGAATCCACATGGCTGCCGGCGCTGAGCGGCGCGGCTTCGTCGAGGAAGGCGCGGGCGAAGGCAATCACCTTGTCGCCGCGCACTTTGTTGTAGCCCTGGCCCTTTTCGGCGCCGTCGGCTTCGCTGATGGCGTCGGTGCCATACAGCGCGTCATACAGCGAGCCCCAGCGCGCGTTGGAGGCGTTGAGGGCGAAGCGGGCGTTCATCACCGGCACTACCAGCTGCGGGCCGGCCATGCGGGCGATTTCGTCGTCGACGTTTTGGGTCGTGGCCTGGAAGTCTGCGGCTTCTGGCAGCAGGTATCCGATGTCTTGCAGGAAGGCTTTGTAGGCCACCGCATCGTGAGCCTGGCCGGCGTGCGTCTGGTGCCAGGTGTCGATGCGCGCTTGGAAATCATCGCGTTTGGCGAGTAGGGCTTTGTTCTTCGGTGCCAGGTCATGGATGACCTTGTCGGCACCGGCCCAGAACTGGTCGGCAGTAATGCCGGTGCCGGGAATGGCTTCGTTGTTCACGAAGTCGAACAGGACTTTGGCGACCTGCAGGCCACCGACTTGAACGTGTTCAGTCATTGCTTGCCTCACTCTGCACAGCTTAAGCGCTTTTTAGATTTTCATTATGTAGTGCCAGGTTGCGCATACTACATGATGACTTGCGGTTGTGAAAATTAGACTAAATACGTCGTTTAGCGACCCACTTTGGTCGTACGGTCACAGCGGAGAACGGGATGTTCTCAAAAAACTATTGGATTGTTCCAGATAAATATAAAAATGGTACACGATTTGTTTTCAGTCAGACTGACGTCCACCTTGTAGGAGCGAGCTTGCTCGCGAAAAACTCCAATGCGCCGCGCACATCCAGAGTGCCCGCGTCATCGTTGACGTTTTTCGCGAGCAAGCTCGCTCCTACAGGAATAACCACCAGCGGGGCTTCGCCATGGACCATCTTGTACTCACAATCATTGCCGCCGACAAACCCGGCCTGGTTGAACGTATCGCACAGAACATCGCTGCCCACGGCGGCAACTGGCTGGAAAGCCGCATGGCCCACATGGCCGGGCAGTTTGCCGGGATCCTGCGGGTCAGTGTTCCTACCGAAAACCGTCAGGCATTGGTGGGTGCGCTGGAAGACTTATCCACACACGGTATTCGTGTGCTGGTAGGCGAGGGCAGCAGCGGGCAGGCATCGGCGTCTAAATCCATTGTGATGACGCTGGTGGGCAATGATCGCTCGGGCATCGTGCGTGAGATCACGGCGCTGCTGAGCCAGCAGGGCGTGAACCTGGAGAGCCTGAGCACCGACGTACGCCCGGCGCCGATGAGCGGTGACCCGTTGTTTACCGCCGAGGCGTTGTTGCAGGTGCCGGCCACGTTATCCCTGGATGCGTTGCAGCAACACCTGGAAACCTTGGCGGACGACCTGATGGTGGAACTGCACAACGAGGAATAATCTGCCCACAAGGTTATGCATGGAAATCTTGCATGGGCCTGTGGATAACCTGTAGAGACCCGGCGCCAGGCCAAGCAGGCCGGGCTTTTCGCAGGTTTGAGCAAAAAACGAGCAATTTCAAAAGCTTGTGCACAAATGGCGGGGATCAGGTTGTGGATAACCTTGGGGTGGATGTCTGCAAGCCACGCCCGCTATGGCTTGCAGAGTTTTGTTCGTTATTTGATCAGCTTTTGCGCACGCTCAGCCAGATATCTACGCTGTACACCACCAGGCCGGCCCAGATGAACGCGAAGGCGGTCAGGGTGCTAGGCGCGAGGTGTTCGCCGAACAGCAGCACCGCTTCCAGCAGTACCAGGGTCGGTGCCACATACTGCAAAAAGCCCAGGGCGGTGTAGGGCAAATGCCGTGCGGCGGCGTTGAAACATACCAGTGGGATCAACGTCACCGGGCCTGCGGCTACCAGCCACCAGGCTTCGGAAGTGCTCCAGAAGGCCATCTGGGCACTGTGGGCCGTCGGGTTGAACAGCAACCACGCAATAGCGATCGGCACCAGCATCCAGGTTTCCACCACCAACCCCGGCAGCGCCTTGACCGGTGCCTGCTTGCGGATCAGCCCGTAAAAGCCAAACGTCAATGCCAGCACCAGCGACACCCATGGCAGGCTGCCCACCTGCCACACCTGTTGCGCCACACCCACCGCCGCCAGCCCCACGGCTACCCACTGCAAGCGCCGCAGGCGTTCGCCCAGCAGCAGCATGCCCAACACCACATTCACCAACGGGTTGATGTAGTAACCCAGGCTCGCTTCGAGCATGCGCCCGGTGTTTACCGACCACACATAGGTCAGCCAGTTGGCCGCAATCAACGAACCGCTCAGCGCCAAAATCGCCAGGCGCTTGGGGTTATCGCGCAGCTCGCGCCACCAGCCGGGGTGTTTCCACACCATCAGCAGCAAACCGCCAAACAAGGCTGACCAGAGCACGCGGTGCACGATGATTTCGGCGGCCGGAACACTGGCGATGGCTTTGAAGTAGAGCGGGAACAGACCCCAGATGACATAGGCACTCAGGCCCAGGATGTACCCTTTGCGGGGGTTGGCGGCTTGCATTGCAGAATCCTTGGAAGGTGTGAAGGTGGCCGGCGGTCAGAACAGTTTCAGGGGTTCTTCGTTGAGTGCCGCTAATTGCTCGCGCAACGCCAACACTTGGTCCCCCCAATAGCGCTCGCTGCCAAACCACGGGAAGCTGTGGGGGAACGCCGGGTCGTCCCAACGCCGCGCCAGCCAAGCGCTGTAATGCATCAGACGCAAGGCGCGCAGGGGTTCGATCAGCGCCAATTCACGCGGGTCGAAGTCGTGGAATTCCTGGTAGCCGTCCATCAATTCCGACAGCTGGCCCAGACATTCCTGACGATCACCGGCGAGCATCATCCACAGGTCCTGTACCGCCGGGCCCATGCGGCAGTCATCCAGGTCGACGATATGGAACATCTCGTCGCGGCACATCATGTTGCCGGGGTGGCAATCGCCGTGCATGCGGATGTTCTTGTGGGGCGTGGCCTTGTACACCTCTTCCACCCGCTTGAGCAGGTCACGGGCCACAGACTCGTAGGCCGGTAGCAGGCTCTTGGGGATGAAGTTGCCTTCGAGCAAGGTGGTGAGGGAATCGTGACCGAAGTTCTTCACGCCCAAGGCTTCACGGTGTTCGAACGGGCGGGTGGAGCCCACCGCATGCAAACGGCCGAGCAGTTGCCCAAGGCGATAGAGTTGGTCGAGGTTGCCCGGCTCCGGCGCACGGCCGCCACGGCGGGGGAACAGGGTGAAGCGAAAACCTGCGTGTTCGAACAGGCTTTCGCCGTTGTGGATAAGGGGCGCCACCACCGGCACTTCGCACTCGGCCAACTCGAAGGTGAAGCGGTGTTCTTCCAGGATCGCTTCGTTGGTCCAACGCTGGGGGCGGTAGAACTTGGCGATCAGCGGTTCGGAGTCTTCGATACCCACCTGATACACGCGGTTTTCGTAGCTGTTGAGTGCCAGCACGCGTGCATCGCTAAGGAAACCGATGCTTTCGACAGCATCGAGGACCAGGTCGGGGGTGAGTGTTTCAAACGGGTGGGCCATGGAAACTCCTGCGCGCAGCAGGGCGCCGCGTCCGGCCGGGTATGGTAACGCACCCGGCTTGGGATAGGTGGTGACTGTGCGGACGCCTTCGCGAGCAAGCCCGCTCCCACATTCGACCGCATTCTCATGCTGGAACTCGGTCAAGTGTGGGAGCGGGCTTGCTCGCGAAGAGGGTTTATCAGGCGCCGACAATCCCACCATCATCCCGCCGAATCGCCATCACCGACGAGCGCGGCTTACCGTTCGGCAAATGCTCCGGCCACGTGGACCCCCCGGTTTCCCCCGGATGTTGAATGCCCACAAACAGCGTTTTCTGATCCGGCGAGAAGCTGATACCCGTCACCTCACACGCCACCGGTCCTACCATGAAACGGCGGATTTCCCCGGTGCTCGGGTCGGCACACAGCATCTGGTTATTGCCCATGCCGGCGAAGTCGCCGGCGTTGCTGTAATCCCCGTCCGTAAGAATCCACAGGCGCCCGGCCTTGTCGAAGCCCAGGCCATCGGGGCTGTTGAACATGTTTTGCGGGTTGATATTCGATGAGCCGCCTTTTGGCTGACCTGCGTGCACGCCAGGGTTGCCAGCCACCACGAACAAGTCCCAGGTGAAAGTATCGGCGCCATGGTTATCGCTGTCGGCCTTCCAGCGCAGGATCTGGCCGTAAACGTTCTTTTCACGCGGGTTGGGCCCGCCCACCGGCTGGCCGTCTTCACCGCGCTTGGCGTTGTTGGTCAGGGTGCAATAGACCTGGCCGTCGGTGGGGCTGACCACGATCCATTCCGGGCGGTCCATGCGTGTGGCCTTCACCACGCTGGCGGCCAGGCGTGCGTGGATCAGTACTTCGGCCTGGCTGGCGAAACCGGTGCTGGCATCGATGCCATGTTTGCCGTGGGTCAGTTCGACCCACTGGCCCTTGCCCTTGGGATGGTCGGCGTTGCCGTCGCCTGCGTCGAAGATCGCGACAAACAGGGTGCCGTGGTCCAGCAGGTCTTTGTTGGCCTTGGGGTTCTTGTGGTTGATCTTGTCGCGGCTGACGAACTTGTAGATGAACTCGCCGCGCTCATCGTCGCCCATGTACACCACGGCGCGGCCATCGCGGGTTTCGGCCAGGGCTGCGTTTTCATGCTTGAAGCGGCCCAGGGCGGTGCGCTTGGCCGGGGTGGACTTGGGATCGAACGGGTCGATCTCTACCACCCAACCGTGGCGATTGAGTTCGTTGGGGTTCTTGGCCATGTCGAAGCGCGGGTCGTGTTGATGCCAGTTGATGTCTTTGCTGGCAGCGACCGCGCCGTAGCGTTTTTGCCCGGCGTCGAAGGTCTGTTGTGGGTCGGTGCTACCGAAGCAGTCGGTGAAGTTCTCTTCACAGGTCAGATAAGTACCCCACGGCGTTTTGCCGTTGGCGCAGTTCTGAAAGGTGCCCAGGGCTTTGGTGCCGGTTTTGTCGGCACTGGTTTTGAGCCAGGCGTGCCCTGCGGCGGGGCCGCTGAGGCGGATCGGCGAGTTGCCGTGGATGCGGCGGTTGTAGCGCGAGTCCTGCACGAACTGCCAGGTGTCGCCCTGGCGTCGTACTTCGATCACCGACACGCCTTCGCTGGCCTGGGCCTTGTGCACGTCTTCGGCCGATTGCGGCGCGCCGCCGTGGGCGAAGAGGTAGCGGTAGTTGGTGTATTCGTTGTTGATCGCCATGAGGGCGCGGTTATCGTCGCCGGGAAAGGCAAATAGGCTCATGCCGTCGTTGTGGTCGCCGAACTGTTGTTCCTGGGCCTTGGCGGTGCCGTTGCCGGACGGGTCGAAGGCCGGTGCGTTCTTGCTCAGCGGCTGGCCCCAACTGATCAGCACCGAAGCGCTGTAGCCGGGCGGCAGGCTGATGGCGTCGTTGGTGGCGGCGGCGATGCTGGTAAAGCCCAGCAGCGGGCTGGCGCTGGCAGCGTTGACGGCCAGGGCGCTGCGGGTCAGCAGGTTGCCGCCCAGGAACATTGCGGCGCCGCACAGGGCGCCAGCGCCGATAAAGCGGCGGCGGGTCAGGCCGACCATCTGTTCAAGGTCGGTGGCTTGGTTTTCTTCTAATAGGCTCATCACGGGCTCCCTGTGGTTTTTGCAGACACCATAAGGAGCGAACGTGACGAAATTGTTGCAGTTTGATGCAGGCCGCTGGCTACACCGGCGTGCCCAGCAGTACCTGGCTTGGCGCAAATTGCACCTGAATCGGTTGGCCTTGCGCGGCGCCCAGTGCCTTGAGCGCGTCGGGCGGTGCCAGGGCGCATAAAACCTGGCCGTTGGGCAGGGCGATGCGCACTTCCGTGGGGCCATCATCAGCGTCGAGAAGGGTCTCGATAATGCCGCTCATGCAATTGTGTCCAGGTGTTGCAGCCTGCCCGATGGCGATCAGTTCGAGCCAACCGGCCTTGATCAGGGCGACCACCTCAACACCGGTTTCCAGTTCCAGGCGCTCGGTGCTGTCGTGGGTGATCTGCGCATCCAAAGTCACGCCGCCCGCCAGTTGCAGGCGGACCAGGTCGTTGCGGCCATGGCTTTCAATCGCAACCACTTGGCCATGTAACTGGTTGCGTGCGCTGGTGCGCAGCATCAGGCGGCCCAGCAGGTTGAAGTCGCTGGCGGCTTCGTCGGAGCCGAGTATTTCGGCCTGCAAAACTTGCAAGCGTTGGTAGAGGCGCAGCACCCGCTCACCCTCGGCGGTCAGTTTGGCGCCGCCGCCGCCCTTACCACCGACGCTGCGTTCTACCAGCGGTTTTTGCGCGAGGTTATTGAGCTCATCGATGGCGTCCCAGGCGGCCTTGTAACTCAACCCTGCGCTTTTCGCGGCGCGGGTGATGGAACCCTGCTCGGCGATATGCCCCAGCAAGGCAATGCGCTGGGGGCGGCGGATGATGTGCTGGCTGAGGGATGTAGGCAGAGACATGGCGATACGCTTGGATGAGATGGACCGAACGTTGCGGGCAAGGGGTAGGTGGCGTCAAGTTCAGGTGCCCGGTTTGGGGGTGCGGGCCAGGCAATACACATCGACTTGCCGAGCGCCGGCATTGATCAATAGCCGCGCCAGGCTGTGGGCGGTGGCGCCGGTGGTGAGTACGTCGTCCACCAGGGCGAAGTGACGGCCTTGCACCCGGGCATCAGGGGCCAGGGCGAAGGCGCTGAGCAAGTTGCGTTTGCGGGTCTTGGCGTCGAGGGCTTGTTGCGCCACGGTTTCGTGGGGACGTAGCAACAGGTGTTCCTCAACAACGATGCCGAGGTGTTCGCTGAGCCAGCGTGCGAGCATCACGGCCTGGTTGTAGCCGCGCTCACGCAGGCGCTGGCGGGCCATGGGCACCGGCAGCAGGCAGTCGGGGCGGGCCAGCCCGGTGTTGTCGAAGCGGTGTTGCACGTGATGGCCCAGCAAGCGCGCCAGCAGTTGCCCGAACGGCCAACGGGCCTGGTGCTTGAAGCGGCTGATCAGGCTGTCGACCGGAAAGCTGTAGGTCCAGGGTGTGATGACGTGTTTAAACGCGGGGGGCTGTTTCAAACATTGGCCGCAAATCAGACCGTCCATCGGCAAGGGCAGGGCGCATACCTCGCAGTGTTCCCGTAGCCAGGGCAGCTCGGTTTCGCAGACGTTGCACACACAATCCCTGGAATCTGTTGCTTCATCGCAGATTAAACAGGATTGTTCGTTTTTTAACCAGATGTAAACCTGGTGTTTGTGGTCAGGTTGACAGTGCATGAATCTTCCTTAAATATGCCGAGCATCCGTGTCGTGCCTGTGGGTATTGCCCTTCCCGCAGCGCTTGCCAAAGCATAATCAAGGAATCGCCCATGAGCGCCAGCACCACCGCCACCCTGCGTCACGATTGGTCCCTCGCCGAGGTCAAGGCGCTGTTCGTGCAGCCGTTCAACGACCTGTTGTTCCAGGCGCAGACCGTGCACCGCGCGCATTTCGACGCCAACCGCGTACAGGTGTCGACCCTGCTGTCGATCAAAACCGGCGCCTGCCCGGAAGATTGCAAATATTGTCCGCAGTCGGGCCACTACAACACCGGCCTGGAAAAAGAAAAGCTGATGGAAGTGCAAAAGGTCCTCGAAGAGGCTGCCCGCGCCAAAGCTATCGGTTCGACGCGCTTCTGCATGGGCGCCGCCTGGAAGCACCCTTCGGCCAAAGACATGCCCTACGTGTTGCAGATGGTTCAGGGCGTGAAGGCCATGGGCCTGGAGACCTGCATGACCCTCGGCCGCCTCGACCAGGAGCAGACCGAAGCCCTGGCCCAGGCCGGCCTGGACTACTACAACCACAACCTCGATACCTCGCCTGAGTTCTACGGCAGCATCATCACCACCCGCACCTACAGCGAGCGCCTGCAAACCCTGGCCTATGTGCGTGATTCGGGGATGAAGATCTGCTCCGGCGGCATCCTCGGCATGGGCGAGTCCCTCGATGACCGCGCCAACCTGCTGATCCAGTTGGCCAACCTGCCGGAGCATCCGGAGTCGGTGCCCATCAACATGTTGGTGAAAGTGGCCGGTACGCCGCTGGAGAACGCCGAGGACATCGACCCGTTCGACTTTATCCGCATGCTGGCCGTGGCACGTATCCTGATGCCGCAGTCCCATGTACGTTTGTCGGCTGGTCGTGAGGCGATGAACGAGCAAATGCAGGCCCTGGCGTTCTTTGCCGGTGCCAACTCGATTTTCTATGGCGACAAGTTGCTGACCACCGCCAACCCGCAGGCGGACAAGGACATGCAGCTGTTCTCGCGCCTGGGCATCCTGCCGGAAGCTCGTGAAGAGCATGCCGATGAAGTGCACCAGGCGGCGATTGAGCAGGCGTTGGTGGAGCAAAAGAGCAGCGAGCAGTTCTACAACGCCGTCGTGTGATTGAAATGCGATGCAAATGTGGGAGCGGGCTTGCTCGCGAAAGCGCAGTGTCAGTCACTGAGTCTGCTGACTGATACACCGCCTTCGCGAGCAAGCCCGCTCCCACATTTGATCGTGCCCAGTCTCTAGTTTTGGATCTACCGAGGCCTGCATGTCTTTCGATCTCTCCGCGCGCCTCGCTGCCCGCCGTGCCGAACACCTTTATCGCCAGCGCCCGTTGCTTGAGAGCCCCCAAGGCCCTGAAGTGGTGGTAGACGGCCAGCCACTGCTGGCGTTCTGCAACAACGACTACCTGGGCTTGGCCAATCACCCCAAAGTGATCGAAGCCTGGCGTGCGGGCGCGTCCCGTTGGGGCGTGGGCGGCGGCGCGTCGCACCTGGTGGTCGGGCACGCGACGCCGCACCATGAGCTGGAGGAAGCCTTGGCCGACCTCACCGGCCGCCCGCGTGCGCTGCTGTTTACCACCGGCTACATGGCCAACCTCGGTGCCGTCACGGCGCTGGTGGGGCAGGGCGATACGGTGCTGGAAGACCGCCTCAACCACGCCTCGTTGCTGGATGCTGGCTTGTTGTCCGGAGCGCGGTTCAATCGTTACCTGCACAACGATGCCGACAGCCTGGCCAAGCGCCTGGAGAAAGCCACCGGCAATACGCTGGTGGTCACTGATGGCGTATTCAGCATGGACGGCGACCTGGCCGACCTGCCCGCGCTGGCCCGTGAGGCGCGCGCCAAAGGCGCTTGGTTGATGGTGGACGACGCTCACGGGTTTGGTCCGTTGGGCGCCAACGGTGCTGGGATCGTCGAGCATTTCGGCTTGAGCCAGGAAGACGTGCCGGTATTGGTCGGCACCCTCGGTAAAGCGTTCGGCACCGCTGGCGCATTTGTGGCGGGCAGTGAAGAACTGATCGAAAGCCTGATCCAGTTCGCCCGGCCGTACATCTACACCACCAGCCAACCGCCCGCGCTGGCCTGCGCCACGTTGAAAAGCCTGGAGTTGCTACGCACCGAACATTGGCGCCGCGAACACCTCAATGCGCTGATCCGCCAGTTCCGCCAGGGTGCCGAACAGCTTGGCCTGGAGTTGATGGACAGCTTTACGCCGATCCAGCCGATCCTGATCGGCGACAGCGCCAAGGCCGTGCGCCTGTCACAGATGCTGCGTGAGCGCGGGCTGATGGTCACCGCGATCCGCCCACCCACCGTACCGGCCGGCAGCGCCCGTCTGCGCGTGACATTGACGGCGACCCACACCGAGGCGCAGGTGCAGCTATTGTTAAACGCATTGGAAGAGTGTTTCCGCTTGTTAGGCGCCACGGAGCCCAACCATGCGTGATCGACTGATATTGCTGCCCGGCTGGGGCCTCGGCGTATCGCCGCTGGAGCCTTTGGCCGCCGCATTGCAGGGGCTGGATGAGCACCTGCGGGTGCAGATCGAGCCGTTACCGGCGTTGGGTTCCAGTGACCTGGATGAATGGCTGGACGAACTCGATGCCACGCTGCCGGACAACGCCTGGCTGGGCGGGTGGTCGTTGGGCGGTATGCTCGCCTCCGAGCTGGCTGCGCGGCGTGGCGAACGCTGCTGTGGCCTGCTGACCTTGGCGAGCAACCCGTGTTTCGTCGCCCATGACGGTTGGCCGAGCGCGATGCCCGCCGAGATCTTCGATGCCTTCCTCGCTGGTTGCCATGCCGATTCCCAAGTCACCCTTAAACGCTTCGGCCTGTTGTGCGCCAAGGGTGCCCAGGACCCACGCGGGCTGGCGCGGCTGTTGGTGAGTGGGGCGCCGAATATGTCGTCCAGCCTGTTGATGAGCGGTCTTGAGCTGCTCGCGCAACTGGACACCCGCGAAGCCCTGCTGGCCTATCGCGGCCCGCAGTTACACCTGTTCGCCGGTATGGACGAACTGGTGCCCGCCGAAGCCTGCGGCCACCTGCTGACGTTGCTGCCTGATGTTGAAATCGGTCTGATTGAACAGGCCGGTCACGCGTTTCTACTGGAAGACCCCCACGGTGTGGCGGGGGCTATCCAGGCTTTTTTGCATGAGTGTGTTGATGACTGATCTATCCCATCCCCCGTTGCCGGGTGCCTTGCCGGACAAGCGCCAAGTGGCGGCGTCGTTTTCCCGCGCCGCTGCCAGCTACGACAGTGTTGCCGAGTTGCAGCGCGCGGTGGGCGGCGAATTGCTGGCCCGCCTGCCGGCTGCGATCGCGCCGCAACGTTGGCTGGACATGGGCTGTGGCACGGGGTATTTCAGCCGGGTGCTGGGTGAATTGTTACCAGCCAGCCACGGCGTGGCGCTGGATATCGCTGAAGGCATGCTCAACCATGCGCGGCCGCTGGGCGGCGCTGAGCATTTCGTGGCGGGTGATGCCGAGCGCTTGCCGCTCAAAGCTCAAAGCGTGGGGCTGATTTTCTCCAGCCTGGCGGTGCAATGGTGTGCGAACTTCGACGCAGTGCTGAGCGAGGCCTATCGGGTGTTGCAACCCGGCGGCGTGTTGGCGTTTGCCAGCCTGTGCGTGGGCACGCTCGATGAGCTGCGCGAAAGCTGGCGGGCTGCAGACGGCCTGGTGCACGTCAACCGCTTCCGCACCTTTGAGGCGTATCAGCAGTTATGCGCGGCCAGCGGTTTGCGGGTGGTGAGCCTGGAGCGGCGTCCCCATGTGCTGCACTACCCGGATGTGCGCAGCCTGACCCATGAGTTGAAAGCGCTGGGCGCGCATAACCTCAATCCCGGGCGGCCGGGAGGGTTGACGGGGCGCGCGCGGATTGTTGCACTGGTGGACGCTTACGAGCAGTTCCGTCAGGCCCAGGGCCTGCCCGCCACGTATCAAGTGGTGTACGCCGTACTGGAGAAACCGCTATGAGCGTCGCTTATTTCATCACCGGTACCGATACCGATGTAGGCAAGACCACCGTCGCCGCAGGCCTGCTGCACGCGGCGCGGCAAGCCGGCAAAAGCACCGCCGCAGGCAAACCCGTGGCTTCCGGCTGCCAGGTGACGCCCAAGGGCCTGCGCAATGCCGACGCCTTGGCATTGCTGGCCGAGTGCTCATTGCCCTTGAGTTACGCCGAGGTCAACCCGGTGGCATTTGAGCCGGCCATCGCCCCGCACCTGGCGGCGCGGGAGGCGGGCGTTGCGCTTACGGTGCAATCGTTGCTCAAGCCTATGCAGCAGATCCTGGCGAAGGACGCGGATTTCACCTTGATCGAAGGCGCGGGCGGCTGGCGCGTGCCTTTGGCGGACCAGGCCAACCTGTCGGACCTGGCCATGGCGCTCAAACTGCCGGTTATCCTGGTGGTGGGTGTGCGCCTGGGTTGCATCAGCCATGCCTTGCTGACTGCCGAAGCTATTGCACGGGACGGCTTGCAGCTGGCGGGTTGGGTGGCCAATATCATCGACCCCAAGACCTCTCGTCTGGAAGAAAACCTCGCAACCTTGGCCGAGCGGTTGCCTGCGCCGTGCCTGGGGCGGGTGCCGAAACTCAAGCAGGCCGGTGCTGAAACGGTGGCGGAATATTTGCAACTCGACTTGCTTGACTGATTCGGGCTATCGCCAAGGCATTATGCCATTAGTGTTTTTGACGGGTGTTTTGCCAGGTTCTCTGCTTCAATTACCGTTCACGATTCTCTAAAAGCAGGCTTACGCCATGGACATCTCTGGAAGCAGCGCGTTTTATTCGGGGCTGAGCACCATTCAGACCGGGCAGAACCGTGTCGACCAGGCCGCCGGCAAAATCGCCAGCGCCGCGACCAACCAGCCCTCGGATGCACAGGTTGACCGTCTTCGCGCCAACGACCGTGCCCAACCTTCGAACTCGGCCAGCAATATGGTCGAGATGGCCGAAGGCAAGTTTCAAGTGGAGCTGGGCGCAAAAGTCGCGAAGGCTTCGGATGAAATGCTCGGTACGTTGATCGATACCTACGCTTAAACCCCTTTTTTCCGTCGCCCCGGCTCTTGTGTGGGAGGGGGCTTGCTCCCGATGACAGAGTGTCAGTCAACATCTTGATCGACTGATACACCGCCATCGGGAGCAAGCCCCCTCCCACATTTGTTACAGGGTGTCCTGTCGAACTTCTACACTCCCTTTGCTGTGGCTCCTCGCCGCAAGCGTCCCCGTGTGCGCCATTAATCTGCGTCATGACAAACGGCGTCTTGACATCCCCAGGTCGTAAACGTATGTTTCAAACACCTGTTTGACCGCCATAACAAATCCACGCGGTTGTTCATTCCAGATACATCAGCAGAGGTTTATCGCTATGCCTGACTACAAGGCCCCCTTGCGTGATATTCGCTTCGTTCGTGACGAACTGCTTGGCTATGAAGCGCACTATCAGAGCCTGCCGGCTTGCCAGGACGCTACTCCGGACATGGTTGACGCCATCCTTGAAGAAGGCGCCAAATTCTGTGAGCAAGTGCTGGCCCCGTTGAACCGCGTGGGTGACATCGAAGGCTGCACCTGGAGTGAGTCAGGCGTTAAAACCCCTACTGGTTTCAAAGAAGCCTACAAACAATTCGTCGAAGGTGGCTGGCCAAGCCTGGCCCACGATGTGGAGCACGGTGGCCAAGGCCTGCCGGAATCCCTGGGCCTGGCGGTCAGCGAAATGGTTGGCGCGGCCAACTGGTCGTGGGGCATGTACCCAGGCCTGTCCCACGGTGCGATGAACACCATCTCCGAGCACGGCACCCCCGAGCAGCAAGACGCTTACCTGACCAAACTGGTGTCGGGCGAATGGACCGGCACCATGTGCCTGACCGAACCGCACTGTGGCACCGACCTGGGCATGCTGCGCACCAAGGCCGAGCCTCAGGCCGATGGTTCCTACAAAGTCTCCGGCACCAAGATCTTCATCTCGGCCGGTGAACACGACATGGCCGACAACATCGTCCACATCGTACTGGCCCGCCTGCCGGATGCACCGGCGGGCACCAAAGGCATCTCGCTGTTTATCGTGCCGAAGTTCCTGCCCAACGCCGATGGTTCGGTGGGTGAGCGCAACGCGGTGACCTGTGGCTCCCTGGAACACAAGATGGGTATTCACGGCAACGCCACCTGCGTGATGAACTTCGACGCGGCCACCGGTTTCCTGATCGGCCCGGCGAACAAAGGCCTGAACTGCATGTTCACCTTTATGAACACCGCTCGCCTGGGCACCGCCCTGCAAGGCCTGTCCCACGCCGAGATCGGCTTCCAGGGCGGCTTGAAATACGCTCGCGACCGCCTGCAAATGCGCTCCCTGACCGGGCCGAAAGCGCCGGACAAAGCCGCTGACCCGATCATCGTGCATCCAGACGTGCGCCGCATGCTGCTGACCATGAAAGCCTTCGCCGAAGGCAACCGTGCGATGGTGTACTTCACCGCCAAGCAAGTGGACATCGTCAAGTACGGCACCGACGACGAAGCCAAGAAGCAAGCCGATGGCCTGCTGGCCTTCATGACCCCAATCGCCAAGGCGTTCATGACCGAAGTCGGTTTTGAATCCGCCAACCACGGCGTACAGATCTACGGTGGCCACGGCTTTATCGCCGAGTGGGGCATGGAGCAGAACGTTCGCGACAGCCGCATTTCGATGCTGTACGAAGGCACCACCGGCATCCAGGCCCTGGACCTGCTGGGCCGTAAAGTGCTGATGACCCAAGGCGAAGCGCTCAAAGGCTTCACCAAGATCGTGCACAAGTTCTGCCAGGCCAACGAAGGTAACGAAGCGGTCAAAGAGTTCGTCGCACCGTTGGCTGCACTGAACAAAGAGTGGGGCGAGTTGACCATGAAGGTTGGCATGGCCGCGATGAAAGACCGTGAAGAAGTCGGTGCCGCTTCGGTGGATTACCTGATGTACTCCGGTTACGCGTGCCTGGCGTACTTCTGGGCCGACATGGCGCGCCTGGCTGCCGAAAAACTGGCCGCCGGCACCACTGAAGAGGCGTTCTACACCGCCAAGTTGCAGACTGCGCGCTTCTACTTCCAGCGCATTCTGCCGCGTACCCAGACCCATAAGGCCACCATGCTGTCGGGCGCCAATAACCTGATGGACATGAAAGAAGAAGACTTCGGCCTGGCTTACTAAGCCAACCGGGTTCGCTTCCAGAGCCGCCGCTTCTTGCCAGAAGCGGCGGCTTTTTTGTGGGTGATGAAAAAACCGCAGTACAGCGCTCAGGGATTGCCGCTAGCTGCCGTTACAGTGATGGCAATGTGATACATGCGTGCCAGGTTGTGCTTAACTGTCTGCATAAAGGCACAGTGCCATCATTTTTTTGCGGGTCGGAGTTTTACCCTTGTCACGCGTGTCCGCTGTACGGTTCAGTCATTTCCTCCCTTCGTTGCTGCTTTTGCTGGCCGGGCTCTCGGCTGCGTACGTCAAGGATCTCAACGTCTTCTTCACCTCGCTGTTCAACGTGTTGCCGACCCTGGTGCTGTTGCTCGGCGGCTCGTATTGCGCGGTGTATCGGCGCCAGCGTGAGCTGTTCTTGATGATCACGGTGTACATCGCCTACTTTCTGCTCGACACCCAGACCGACTTCTACCGCGACAACGGCCGCGTGCGCGAAGACGCCGCCGTGGTGTTCCACCTGTGCTGCCTGCTGCTGCCGCTGTTGTTCAGCATCTATGGGATGTGGCAGGAAAAAACCCACCTGTTCCGCGACTTCGTCGCACGCTGTGCGGTGCTGTTCGCCGTCGGCAGCGTGGCGCTGGCGCTGGAGCAAAGTTATCCCCAGGCGCTGTTGAACTGGTTGGCAGAGATTCGCTGGCCGGCGCTGCATGGCACTTGGATGAGCCTGATCCAATTGTCGTACCCGATGTTCCTGATCGGTTTTGTGATCCTGGCGGCGCAGTACTGGTACCAGCCACGTCCGCTGCATGCGGCGCAGTTGGTGGGGTTGTTGGGGATGTTCTGGATGTTGCCGCAAACCTTCATCCTGCCGTTTACCCTCAACATCATGTGCAGCCAGGTGATGCTGATGATCGCTGCTGGCGTGGCCCACGAGGCTTATCAAATGGCCTTCCGCGACGAACTGACCGGCTTGCCGGGGCGGCGTGCGTTGAACGAACGCACGCAGCGGCTGGGGCGCAATTACGTACTGGCGATGACCGACGTCGACCACTTCAAGCGCTTCAACGACACCCATGGCCACGACGTGGGCGACCAGGTGTTGCGCCTGGTGGCGAGCAAGCTGGCCAAGGTCAACGGCGGCGGACGTGCCTACCGTTACGGTGGTGAGGAGTTCGCCGTGGTATTCGCCGGCAAGACCCTGGATGAGTGCATGCCGCACCTGGAAGAGATCCGCGAGATCATCGCCAACTACGACATCAAGCTGCGCAACCCGGACCGCCCGCAGGACGATCAGCAAGGCCGTCAGCGCCGGGCGGGCAGCGGTGCGACCAGCGTGTCGGTTACCGTCAGTATTGGCGTGGCCGAGCGCCAAGCCGAACAACGTACCCCCGAAGAAGTGCTTAAATCTGCCGACCAGGCGTTGTACGCCGCCAAAGGCGCGGGGCGCAACTGCGTGGTGGCGGCCGGGCAAACCCGGCGTGGCGCGGTGCGCATGGAAAGCGCTGCCGGTTGAGTAATGGCGCTGTATTCAGCAGCGCTACAGTGATTGTCCAGGCGCGTTGCCGGCAGTAGGTTGAAGCCATCTGCTGCCGGAGACATTGCCATGCCTGACTACAAAGCTCCTCTGCGCGACATGCGCTTTCTGATCGATAACGTATTTGATTTCCACGGTCACTACGCTGCGCTGGGGGCGACAGACGCCAGCCCGGACATGGTCAGCGCGATCCTCGAAGAAGGCGCGAAGTTCTGCGAAAACGTGCTGTCACCGCTGAACCGCAGCGGCGATGAAGAGGGCTGCCATTTCGACAACGGCGTGGTCACCACGCCCAAGGGCTTCAAGGAAGCCTTCGCCCAATACGTCGAAGGCGGCTGGCACGGCGTGGCAGCCGACCCGGCCTACGGCGGCCAAGGCTTGCCGCAGTCCCTGGGCCTGGTGCTGAGTGAGATGATCGGCTCCAGCAACACGTCCTGGGGTATGTACCCGGGCCTCACCCATGGTGCGATGTCGGCGATCCACGCCCACGGCACTGCCGAGCAGAAAGACACGTTTCTGCGCAAACTCACCGCGGGCGAATGGACCGGTACCATGTGCCTCACCGAAGCCCATTGCGGCACCGACCTGGGCCTGATCAAGACCCGCGCCGTGCCCCAGGCAGACGGCAGTTATGCGGTCACTGGCAGCAAGATCTTCATCTCGGCTGGCGAGCACGACATGAGCGCCAACATCATCCACTTGGTACTGGCCAAACTGCCGGACGCGCCAGCGGGCACCAAGGGGATCTCGCTGTTTATCGTGCCCAAGTTCCACGCCGATTCCGGTGAGCGCAACGCGGTGCACTGCGGCTCCATCGAACACAAGATGGGCATCAAGGCGTCGGCCACCTGCGTGCTGAACTTCGACGGGGCCAAGGGCTTCCTGATCGGCGAGGCCAACAAAGGCCTCAACTGTATGTTCACCATGATGAACCACGCGCGCCTGGGCACCGGCATGCAGGGGTTGTGCAACGGTGAGGCGAGCTTCCAGGGCGCGATCAAATACGCCAACGACCGCCTGCAAATGCGCTCGCTGACCGGCGCCAAGGCCCCGGAAAAAGCCGCCGACCCGATCATCGTGCACCCCGATGTGCGGCGCATGTTGCTGACCATGAAAGCCTTCAACGAGGGCAACCGGGCACTGACCTATTTCACCGCGCAGTTGCTTGATACCGCACACCTGAGCAGTGACGCCGCCGCACGCCAGGAGGCCGAAGACCTGTTGGCGTTCCTCACGCCCATCTGCAAAGCCTTTATGACCGACACGGGCCTTGAGGTGACCAACCACGGCATGCAGATATTCGGCGGCCACGGTTACATTCGTGAATGGGGCATGGAGCAACTGGCCCGCGATGCGCGGATTGCGCCGATCTACGAAGGTACCAACGGCATCCAAGCCCTCGACCTGCTGGGCCGCAAGGTGCTGGGCAGCCAGGGCAAGTTGCTGCGCGGCTTTACCAAGATTGTGCATAAGTTCTGTGGGGCGAACGCCGAGCATCCGCAGCTCAAGGCTTATGTGGCGCAACTCAATCAACTGAATGGGGAATGGGGCGAACTGACCACCAAGGTCGGCACGGCGGCCATGAAAAACCCCGATGAGGTCGGCGCAGCGGCTGTGGATTACTTGATGTACAGCGGCTACGTGGTGCTCGCCTACCTATGGTTGCGCATGGCGATCGCTGCCCTTGAACAAGGAGATGCCGACTTCACCAAGGCCAAGTTGGCCACGTGCGAGTTCTACTTCAAGCGCCTGTTGCCACGTACCGCCACGCACCGCGCTGCGGTAGAAGCGGGCAGCGAATGCCTGATGAGTCTGGCGGCGGAGGCATTTGCCTTGTGATGACTTAAAAATACCAATCAGTCACAAGTGGACCCTATGTGTCTGAAAAGTTGTTCGGGTACACTCGGAGCCTGTAAAACCGACACCTACCGAATTACTTTTCACGTTCTCACGAGGTTTGCCATGGCTGATTACAAAGCGCCGCTGCGTGATATGCGCTTCGTCCTCAACGAAGTCTTTGAGGTTGCCAACACTTGGGCCCAATTGCCGGCATTGGCAGACACCGTTGACGCCGAAACCGTAGAGGCCATCCTCGAAGAAGCCGGCAAGGTCACCGCCAAGTCCATCGCCCCGATCAGCTGCGGTGGCGATGAACAAGGCTGCCGTTGGGAAGACACGGCAGTGTTTACTCCGGATGGTTATCCACAGGCCTACAAAACCTACGCCGAAGGTGGCTGGGTGGGTGTCGGCGGTGATCCGGTGTTTGGCGGCATGGGCATGCCCAAGGCGGTGTCGGCCCAGGTTGAAGAGATGATCAACTCGTCGAGCCTGGCGTTCGGCCTGTACCCGATGTTGACGTCTGGCGCTTGCGTGTCGATCAACACTCACGCCAGTGAAGAGCTTAAGGCCACTTACCTGCCGAAGATGTATTCCGGCGAGTGGGCCGGCTCCATGTGCCTGACCGAGGCCCACGCCGGGACTGACCTTGGGATTATCCGGACCAAGGCCGAGCCGCAAGCGGACGGCTCCTACACGATCAGCGGCACCAAGATCTTTATCACCGGTGGCGAGCACGACCTCACCGACAACATCATCCACCTGGTGCTGGCCAAGCTGCCGGATGCGCCGGCCGGTCCCAAGGGCATCTCTTTGTTCCTGGTGCCCAAGTTTATGGTCAATGCCGATGGCAGCCTGGGCGCACGCAATTTGGTGAGCTGTGGCTCTATCGAACACAAGATGGGTATCCAGGCATCCGCTACCTGCGTGATGAATTTCGATGGCGCCGTGGGTTACCTGGTGGGCGAGCCGAACCGTGGTTTGGCGGCGATGTTCACCATGATGAACTACGAGCGTCTGGGGGTGGGTATCCAGGGGCTGGCGTCGGGCGAGCGCTCGTACCAGAACGCGATTGAATATGCGCGTGACCGTCTGCAAAGCCGCTCGCCGCTGGGTGCTCAGGCTAAAGACAAGGTTGCCGACCCGATCATCGTGCACCCCGATGTGCGGCGCATGCTGCTGACCATGAAGGCGGCGAACGAAGGCGGCCGTGCATTTTCCACCTACGTCGCCACGCAACTGGATATCGCCAAGTTCAGCGACGACGCTGCTGCCCGCGAACGTGCGGATAACCTGGTGGCGTTGTTGACCCCGGTGGCCAAGGCGTTCTTGAGCGACCTGGGGTTGGAAACCACGGTGTTGGGCCAGCAAGTGTTTGGCGGCCACGGTTACATCCGCGAGTGGGGCCAAGAGCAGTTGGTGCGTGATGTGCGTATCACCCAGATCTACGAAGGCACCAATGGCATTCAGGCGCTGGACTTGATGGGGCGCAAGATTGTCGGCAGTGGGGGGGCGTTCTACACCCTGTTCGCCGATGAGATCCGCCAGTTCATTGCCTCGGCGGGTGCCGAGTTGGCTGAGTTCACCAAGCCGTTGAGCGCTGCGGTGGATAACCTGGATGAATTGACTGCGTGGGTGTTGGACCGCGCCAAGACCAATCCGAATGAAATCGGTGCGGCGTCGGTGGAGTATCTGCATGCATTTGGATACATGGCCTACGCCTACATGTGGGCGCGTATGGCCAAGGCGGCGCTGGGCAAAGAGGCCGAGGAAGACTTCTATGCCAGTAAGCTGGGCACGGCGCGCTTCTACTTTGCCCGCCTGCTGCCGCGTATTCACTCGTTGAGCGCGTCGGTAAAAGCCGGTAGTGAATCGCTGTTTTTGCTGGATGAAGCCCTGTTCTAAGGGCGGGGAGGGCGTGTAAGCATTCTCTTACATGACGTGCTGCTAATCGTCCTCTATCGCCAAATTGGATCCACAGATAATCTACTTCACATGGACGTCGCGCAGGAAGCGCAAAGCAACAACACGGACACGTAGGATTCTGCCAGGACGGCGGAGTGAAATGGATGTCAGGGAAACAGTCTGCAAAGCCCCGCTTCGGCGGGGTTTTCTTTTGCCCGCGAAAAAGTCAGGCGGTCGCCTGCGGGGCATTCATCACGTCTTCCAGCAAGGTGCGCAGCAACGCCACCGTCGCCTGCTGGCGCTGCACATCGCGACATACCAACCCCACTTTGAGCGGCACCCTGGGTTCACTCAAGGGTTTCCACAGCAGCGCCTTGCTGTTGTGTTCGTCCTGGGAGCGCCCCGGCAGCACAGTGGCTAGCTTGGTATGGGGCAGGCTGTCGAGAATCCCCACCATGGTATTGAGCTCGGCCTGCACTTGCGGACGCCGCCCGAGGTTGGACAACTGGCCCTGCCAGATTTGCCTGACCTGAAACTCTTCCCCCAGCAGCAACATCGGCAATTCGGCAGCCTGCTTCAGCGAAACTTTCTTGAATTCCCGTAGGGGATGGTCTTCGGGGATGACGACCTTCAACTCATCTTCATACAGCAACACACCATGCAGCCCCGGTTGGCGTGGCGGCAAGTAGCTGATGCCGATGTCCAGCGAGCCATTCAGCAAGCGCCGCTCAATCTCCAGCCCGGTCAATTCGTAGATCTGCACCACCAAGTGCGGCTGAGCCTTGCGCACGCGTTCGAGCATTTGTGGGACCAGACTGGTGTGCACCGTTTGCAGCACGCCGATGGCCAAGGTGCGCATTGCCTGGCCCTTGAAGTTACGCAGCGCTTCGACTGCGTGCTGCATGCCGTCGATCAGCGGCAGGGCGTGGTTGTACAGCGTGTGCGCGGCGAGGGTGGGCAGCAGGCGTTTGCTGCTGCGCTCGAACAGGCTCACATCCAGGTTCTGCTCCAGTTGGCGGATCTGCTGGGACAGCGCCGGTTGGGAGATCGACAGGCGCTCTGCGGCACGGCCAACGTGGCCTTCCTCATACACCGCGACGAAATAACGCAGTTGCTTAAAATCCATAAGGTTTGCTTATCGAAAAAGCTGGAAAATCGAAATGGCCGACGGCCCCCGAGGCGCCTAGTCTAGCGCCTATTCGTGGGGCTTACAGGGCCAGATCGGGCAATGAACAGCGTTTATGTTGATAGCGTTTACATAGGCAAGGCAAAAAACCTCAAGGCCGTGTTGGCTTGTCGCACCGACCAAGGTCAGGTTGCTATTGGAGGTGAGCTGTGAATCTGTTCTGCCGCCCTACGCCGAGCCTGGACGATCTGATTCTGGAGCCTGCCAGCAGTAACCCTTCCAGCGAATCCCTGATGCCCTCCGTTGCGCGGCCGCCTCAAGTCTTTGTACGCGGCCAGGGCTCCTGGCTGTGGGACAGCGATGAGCGTGCCTACCTGGATTTCAGCCAAGGCAACGCCGCCAACAGCCTGGGCCACAGCCCACAGGTGTTGATCAAAGCCCTGGCCGACCAGACCCAAGCGCTGATCAACCCTGGCAATGGGTTGTATAACCGCGCTCAACTCAACCTCGCCGAACGCCTGTGCCATCGCACTGGCAGCGACCAGGCGTACCTGCTCAACAGTGGCGCGGAAGCCTGTGAAGCCGCGATCAAGCTGGCACGCAAGTGGGGCCAGCGGTATCGCGGCGGCGCCTATCGCATCATCAGCGCCAGCGCTGGTAACCACGGGCGCAGTTTTGCCGCCATGTCGGCGTCGGCAGGGGGGCCGCAAAACCGCTTTGAGCCGCAATTGCCGGGTTTCAGTCATGTGCCGTTCAACGACCTGCCGGCCCTGCACGCTGCAGTCGATGCACAGACCGTCGCAATCCTGCTCGAACCGATCCAAGGCGAAGCGGGTGTGATTCCAGCCACCGAGCACTACCTCAAAGGGGTTGAGCGGCTATGCCGCGAGCTGGGCATCCTGTTGATCCTCGATGAAGTCCAAACCGGCATCGGCCGTTGCGGCACCTTGCTTGCCGAACAGCAATACGGCGTACGCGCCGACATCATCACCCTGGGCAAAGGCCTGGGGGGCGGTGTGCCGTTGGCGGCGCTGCTGGCGCGGGGCAAGGCCTGCTGTTTCGAAGTCGGCGAGCTGGAAGGTACCCATCACGGCAATGCGCTGATGGCCTCGGCCGGTCTGGCGGTGCTCGATACGGTGCTGGACGGAGGCTTTATGGAGCACGTCCGTGAGTCCGGCCTTTATCTCGGCGAAGGGCTTGCCCGCCTGGCGTACCGCTACGACCACGGGCAACTGCGCGGCCAGGGCCTGATGTGGGGCCTTACGCTGTCGGATGATTCTGCCGATGCAGTGGTAAAAGCAGCGCTGCACGAAGGCTTGATCCTCAATGCCCCGCAACCCAACTGCCTGCGCTTCACCCCAGCGCTGACGGTGAGCAAAAGCAATATCGACGAAATGCTCCTGCGCCTGGCGCGCGCCTTCTCCCGCGTGCGCACCGCACAACTGCAATGCCGCAAGGGCATTGCCGTTTAACCCATATTTTCTGAACCGTCTCGCGGTATACGCGGCGCCTCCGGCCTGATTCTTTTGGTTGGGGGCGTTTTTTTGTGTGCGCAACAACGGATGGCTCAACGCCAGATCCCACTGAACCCTCACGAACCCCCAAGGTCGATTAGCTACACGGCTCACACGAGCCGATTTTCTGGAGCTGACCCCATGGACTTCATTCGTATCATCATCGCCATTCTGTTGCCGCCACTGGGTGTGTTCCTGCAAGTAGGTTTCGCCGGCGCGTTCTGGCTGAACATCCTGCTGACCCTGTGCGGCTACATCCCCGGTATCGTGCACGCGGTGTACATCATCGCCAAACGCTAAAGCGGTCAGCCTTTGGCGATGAGCCGTGAATTACGCTCATTGCGAAAGGCCAGTTGCTCGATGGTCTGGGTGGCGTGCTCGGCTTCCTCCCGCGCTTTAAGGATGATGCCGTGCTGCTCGGACTTGCTGCACACCGGGTCGGCATTGCTCGCATCCCCTGTGAGCATGAAGGCCTGACAGCGGCAGCCGCCGAAGTCTTTCTCTTTTTCATCGCATGAACGGCACGGCTCGGGCATCCAGTCGTAGCCGCGAAAGCGGTTGAAGCCAAACGAGTCGTACCAAATGTGCTGCATGCTGTGGTCGCGCACATTGGGAAACTGCACTGGCATCTGTCGGGCGCCGTGACAGGGCAGGGCGGTGCCGTCTGGCGTGACTGTCAGAAAGATGCTGCCCCAGCCATTCATGCAGGCTTTGGGACGTTCCTCGTAGTAGTCCGGGGTGACGAAGATCAGCTTGCACGGATGCCCTTCGGCTTCCAGCTTGGCGCGGTATTCATTGGTGATGCGTTCGGCGCGCACCAACTGTTCCTTGGTCGGCAGCAAACCCACACGATTGAGCTGCGCCCAGCCGTAGAACTGGCAGGTGGCGAGCTCAACAAAGTCTGCCTCCAACGCGATGCACAGCTCGATGATGCGGTCGATCTTGTCGATATTGTGCCGATGGGTCACGAAGTTCAGCACCATCGGGTAGCCGTGGGCCTTCACCGCCCGGGCCATTTCCAACTTTTGCGCGAAGGCTTTTTTCGAGCCAGCCAGCAGGTTGTTCACCTGCTCGTCGCTGGCCTGGAAGCTGATCTGGATATGGTCCAGGCCGGCCTTCTTGAAGTCGCTGATCTTCTGCTCGGTGAGGCCGATGCCGGAGGTGATCAGGTTGGTGTAGAACCCCAGTTTGCGCGCCTCGGCGATCAGTTCGGCGAGGTCCTGGCGCACCAACGGCTCGCCGCCGGAGAAGCCCAGTTGCGCGGCGCCCATTTCCCGCGCTTCGCGAAACACCTTGAACCACTGCTCGGTGCTCAGCTCCTTGCCCTGCTCGGCAAAATCCAGCGGGTTGGAGCAATACGGGCATTGCAACGGGCAGCGGTAGGTCAGCTCGGCGAGCAACCACAGTGGCAAGCCAATTGGCGGTTTTTCAGGCAAGGGTAATCCAGTGCTCTGCACGGGCGACCTCCATGAATTGCTCGATGTCGTCACCCAGCTCAGGCACGCCGGGAAACTGCTTATCCAGCTCGGCGATGATCGCGGCTACGTCACGCTCACCGTCGATCAAGCCGCCGATCAGCGCGGCGCTGTCGTTGAGCTTGATCATGCCTTCGGGGTAGAGCAACACGTGGCCCTTCTGCGCAGGTTCGTACTGGTAGCGATAGCCCTGGCGCCAGGTGGGTTTTTTGCTGCGATCAAAGCTCATAGGGGGATCCCTTTATGCCACACCCGCTGGTCGGTCACGCTGTGATACGGCGGGCGTTTGAGTTCGTAGGCCATGCTCATGGCGTCCAGCATGCTCCACAAAATATCCAGTTTGAACTGGAGAATTTCCAGCATGCGCTCCTGGCCTTCGCGGGTGGTGTAGTGCTGCAGGGTGATTGCCAGGCCGTGTTCCACATCACGGCGGGCTTGGCCCAGGCGGGTACGGAAATATTCGTAGCCGGCCGGGTCGATCCACGGGTAATGCTGCGGCCAGCTGTCGAGGCGCGACTGATGGATTTGCGGCGCGAACAGTTCGGTCAGCGAGCTGCTGGCGGCTTCTTGCCAACTGGCTCGACGTGCGAAGTTGACGTAGGCATCCACCGCAAAACGCACGCCGGGCAACACCAGTTCCTGGGAGCGCAGTTGGTCCGGGTCAAGGCCAACCGCTTGGCCCAGGCGCAGCCAGGCTTCAATACCGCCGTCTTCACCGGGGGCGCCGTCATGGTCGAGCAGGCGCTGGATCCACTCGCGGCGGATCTCGCGGTCAGGGCAGTTGGCCAGGATCGCGGCGTCTTTCAGGGGGATGTTCACCTGATAGTAGAAACGGTTGGCGACCCAGCCCTGGATCTGCTCGCGGGTGGCGCGGCCTTCGTACATCGCCACGTGGTACGGGTGATGGATATGGTAGAAGGCGCCCTTGGCCAGCAGGGCGGCTTCGAATTCTTCAGTGTTCATCGGCCGATCAGCCATATGAGATCCCCTGTAGGAGCGAGCTTGCTCGCGAAGGTCGTTAACGATGACGCGATGTTTCTGGGTGAACGCGTTGTTCTTGGGTTTTTCGCGGGCAAGCCCGCTCCTACAGTTCAATGCTCATGCCGTCGTAAGCCACTTCGACATTGCGCCGCACCAATTCCGCTCGCTCGGGGGAGTCTTCATCGAGGATCGGGTTGGTGTTGTTGATGTGGATAAGCACTTTGCGCTGCTCGGGCAACTGTTCCAGCACTTCGAGCATGCCGCCGGGGCCGTTTTGCGCCAGGTGGCCCATTTCGCGACCGGTGCGGGTGCCGACGCCACGGCGCTGCATTTCGTCGTCGTCCCACATCGTGCCGTCCACCAGCAGGCAGTCGCTGCCGGCCATGATTTCAAGCAACGGCGCGTCGACTTTGCCCAGGCCTGGGGCGTAGAACAGTTTGCCGCCGGTGCGCAGGTCTTCGACGATCAGGCCGATGTTGTCGCCCGGGTGCGGGTCGAAGCGGTGCGGCGAGTAGGGTGGGGCGGCGCTTCGCAATGGCAGCGGCGTGAAGCGCAGGTTGGGGCAGGCCGGGATGGTGAAGCTGGTGTCCAGCTCGATGCGGTTCCAGGCCAGGCCGCCGTTCCAGTGGGTGAGCATGGTGAACAGCGGGAAACCGGTGCTCAGGTCTTCATGGACCATGTCGGTGCACCACACTTGGTGCGGGCAGCCTTCGCGCAGGCTCAGCAGGCCGGTGGTGTGGTCGATCTGGCTGTCCATCAGGATGATCGCGCTGATGCCGGTATCCCGCAGTGCGCGGCCCGGTTGCATCGGCGCGAAGCTTTGCAGTTGCGCGCGAATATCCGGCGAGGCGTTGCACAGTACCCAATTCACGCCATCGTCGGAGATCGCGATGGACGACTGGGTGCGCGCATGGGCCCGCAGGCTGCCATCACGAAAACCCGCGCAGTTCACGCAGTTGCAGTTCCACTGCGGGAAACCACCGCCGGCGGCGGAACCTAGAATCTGGACAAACATGGTCGCTCCATCAAGCAAAGCTCAAAAACTAAAACGCCCCGGGCGGGCCGAGGCGTTGTATTACCCAGCGGATTAACGGCTGGCGAAGTACATGGTGACTTCGAAACCGATACGCAGATCAGTGTAAGCAGGTTTGGACCAGGTCATATTCTTACTCCTACGAAGGGATGGGGCATTCACTACCAAGTAATACATATAGTCCATCTCCGGCAGGAGATGTTCAGGTAGGTGCGTAGGAATAATACTCAGTTCTGGCCGAGATGGCGCTGTCTTGATGGAAAAAGCCTGTTGCAAGGTTGGCAATGATCAGCTTGCCGACTGCCAGGAATCATTCAAGCACGGGCCGTTGGCGACACACTGCCAGCCGCCTGTGGCGTCGTTGAGTAGTTGGGCAGCGCGCTGTATGTCCACGTGTGTGCGGGTTTGGATCAACTGTTCAAGCTCGCCAAGATAGGTCGACGAGTGGCCCGCCAACTGCGCGTGCCAAAGCAGCTCGGCGGCTTGGGCAACCGTAAGCGACTGCCCAGAGAACTGTTGCGCCAAGGCCTGGTTGCCCAGTTCGTCGCTACTGCTGATCAGCGCTGGCAGTTGTCGCAGGAAGGTTTGCAGGTGGTCGAAGATGCCCTCCAGGGACACGCTGGGGGACTGTACGCCAAACAGCAGGCCGGTTTGCCCGTTGATCTGTCGGACGCCGCTGAACACCGCGTAGCCGATCTGTAACTCTACCCGCAGGCGTTGGTAGAACGGTCCCTGGAGAAGATGTCCAAGCAGTCGCCATGCGCCTTCATCCGCCAAGGTTTGGCTGGGCGTCGGGCAAAACAGCAGCAACGCGGCTTCGCTGGAGTCGGTATTCACCTCGTGCCAGATGCGCTGACCACCCGGTGCAGGGCGCTGGGGCTTGATGTTCTCAGGTTGCCCGGGCAGTCGGGCGGCCGCTGTTTTGATCGCGGCTTCAAGCGCGGCGGGAAAGCCCAGCCCCAGGCCATGCCAGCGTGCGCTGGCCCATGAGGCTTCGCCGTTTTGGGCGGTCATTGCCGCGCAGCACGTGGGCAGCGCCTTGAGCAATTCCCGGATGGCAATCATGGGCGTCGAGGTCACAGGCGCCTGCGGCGCCTGATTCAGGCCGTTCGCCAAGGCTTCAAGCACCGCAGGCATGGGTTCGTGCAGGCCGACCATTTTCACCAGCCAATGATTGCCGATAGTGTCGAACGACAATTCAACGCCCGCCTGGTGCGCTTGCTCACGCAACGGTTGCACGGCGCTTTCCAGGCCGCTGGGTGCGAATTGCCATTGCAGGTACAACGCGGCTTCATCGCCATCATTGGCCAGCGTTTGGTTGAAGGCCAGTGCCGATGCGTCCTTGCGCCCCCGTGAACGATCCTGCGCAAAGGTGCGCAAACCCCGATGGGCGCTGGTTTGGCCGCGAATCAAACCGGCACGCTCTTCCTTCACGGCTGGGCGCAGGAATGGGTTGTTCGCCGGTAACTGCCACGTGTGCCGGGAGGGTGGCAGGTGCAAGGCGTCGAGCTGGGTCTTGAGGGCTGCGACGGCTTGATCCGAGAGGTTGTCGTTGTCGCGTCGGGCCAATGCCAGGGCGCCCTGGACCTGTTGTTGACGAGCGCTCAGCAGGGCGAACTCTTCGCGCAGTGAAGTCCAATCACTGTGTGCGAAAAAGCTCAACCAGTCGTGCAGCAATGCCTGGATTTGTGTCGCCGGTTCGTCTTGCGTACCGAGTGTGAAGTCGATATCCAACACCGCTTGCCCCGCGTAGTGATACAGCACGGTTGCTTGCAGCGCAGTGGCCAATTGCCGAGTTTGCAATTGCGCCAGCAGTCCGCCCGGCGCCGAAGCGTTGAGCCAGGTGCACAGAAACGCCAGGGCTTCGGCAGGCGCATCGCAGAGGATGACTTGATGCAAGTGATTGCCCGTGAGGTATTGATAGCCTTGGGCCTGGCCGGGTATCAGCGCCGGTGGCGCGGCTTGTGGGCGGTGAGGCCCGGTGATCAAAGCTTCGCTGAACCGCTGCGCCAAAGCCTCGAGGTCTTTCAGCGACTGCGGGCCGGCCAGGGTCAAGGTCATCTGCCCGCTCTGGTAAAACTGCTGATGAAATTCGCGCAGGGCGTGCTGAAAAGCCTCGCGCTCCACCGGCAAGCTATCGCGGTTGCCGGCATGAAAGCCGCGCAGAGGATGATCCGCCGCCAGCCCTTGCAGCAACGCAACCTGCTGCTGCGCCTTGGCATCCTGGGACCAGGCAATAAACTCCGCATGCAGCACTTCGCGTTCGCGCAGTTGGTCTTCCAGAGTGAGACGCGGGTGGGTCAGCATGTCGGCCAGCCGCTCCAGCCCATCGGAAAACGTCGGCACGGGTAGTTCAAAGAAAAAGTCCGTGGCGCGCTCGCGGGTGCTGGCATTGACCTGGCCACCCTGGCGCTGCACGTAGGTCATCAAGCCCTCGCCTGTAGGAAACCGCTCGGTGCCCAGAAACAGCAGATGCTCCAGGAAATGCGCCAGCCCCGGCCAGGCCAACGGCACGTCATGGCTGCCGGCAGCCACCCGTAACACAGCGGCGCAACGCTTCAAGCGCGGCGCATGACGTAGGGAAACCCGTAGGCCATTGGCCAGGGTCAGGTGAAGGTGATGAGGGTGGGCCGGCGCAGGCATGGGCACTTCCGAAACGTAGGAAGTGCCTATGCTAGCAAACCCGTGGGGTCAGGGCTTGTGCAGTGCGCCGTACAGCTCGGGGCGACGGTCTTGCAGGTAATGATTGGACGCCCGTGCGTCGATGATCGATTGGCGCTCCAATGTGCCGACGATCAAAGCTTCATCCAACCCGGCCTGGGCGATGCGTTGGCCGTTCGGCGCGGCAATACTGCTTTGCCCGCAATACTGAATCTCGCCTTCGTGCCCGCAGTAATTGGCGTACGCCACGTAGCACTGGTTTTCGAAGGCTCGCGCTCGCACGGTGACATCCGCCACAAAGTCGAACGGCACCATATTGGCGGTGGGCACCAGGATCAGCTCGGCACCGGCCAGTGCCAGGCGCCGAGTGTTTTCCGGGAACTCCAGGTCGTAACAGATCAGCAATCCCAGTTTCCAGCCATTGAGCTCCACCAGCGGAAAATCATCGCCCCCGGCACTGAACATCGAATGGTCGAGGTCGCCAAATAGATGGGTCTTGCGGTAGTTGCACAGGCGTTGGCCGAGGGCGTCGATCAATTGCACGGCGTTGTAGATTTGCCCGTCCTCGGCCCGTTCCGGATAGCCGTACAGGATGGCCACGCCAGCACTTTGCGCAACCTGGGCAATCGCCTGCGACGACGGCCCATCCTGCGCTTCGGCCAAGGCGCCAACGGCCTCGGCGCCGATGTTGTAGCCGCTGAGGAACATCTCCGGCAGCACCAGTACATCGGCGCCGGACGCCTCATGCGCCAACTGATGCAGGCGCTTGAGGTTGCCGGCCACATCCAATGGCAGCGGCGGGCATTGGTACAGGGCGACACGCATGGTCAACTCCTTACTCGGCCAGGGCGATGGGGCCGATTTCATCAAACACATCACCAGGGCCTGGGTTCTCTGGGTGAGTGCTGCCACCGAAGTGGGTCATGATGCCCCACACCGCATTCAACGAGGTCTGCACTGCGCCTTCTACCCATGCCGGGGTCCAGGAAACATCGTCACCGGCGATAAAAATCCCACGCTGTTCGGCGGGCATGTCTTTCTGCATGAAGTGCGCATACATACGCTGGTTGTAGCGATAGTGACCCGGCAGCGCGCCTTTGAACGCCCCGAGGAAGTGCGGGTCAGCTTCCCACGAAACAGTGATCGGGTCGCCGATGATACGCGCCTTGATGTCGACGTTCGGGTAGATCTTTTTCAGCGCATCCAGCGCCAGCTTGACGCGCTTGTCGATCGGCTGCGGGAGCATTTTCAGCGCATCGCTCATCCACGAATACGAGAGGCAGATCACGCCCGGCTTGTCGTCGCCGTTATCGAACAGGTACGTGCCACGGGTCAGGCGGTCGGTGAGGGTCATGCTCATCAGGTCGCGGCCGGTTTGCGGGTCTTTGTCCTTCCAGAACGGGCGGTCGACCATCACAAAAGTTTTCGACGATTGCATGTAGCGCGTGCGGTCCAGGGCCATCCACATCTTTTGCGAGAAGAGGGTTTCATCGCATTCGATCTGGGTGGTCAGCAGCCAGCTCTGGCAAGTGGTGAGCACGGCGGCGTATTCGCGGGTGTCGCCGTAGTTGTCGGTAACGGTAAAGCGTCCGTCGGCGGCGTGGGCGATGCGTTTCACCCCGGCCCGTGGCGCACCACGGTGCAACGAACTGAGACTGGTGCCTTCTGGCCAGTGGGCGCAGCGTTCTGGTACATGACGCCAGATGCCCATGGGCACCTGTGCTACGCCACCGACCACCAGGTGCTGGTGGTCGTCGCAGTTGGTCATCACCACGCGGAAGATTTCCAGCATGGAGTTAGGAAAGTCCGAGTCCCAGCCGCCGGTACCGAAACCGACCTGGCCGAACACTTCGCGGTGCAGGAACGATAATTTGGCGAACGCCTTGGAAGTGGCGACAAAGTCGTAGAAGGTGCGGTCGTCCCACAACGGTACGAGCTTATTCCACAGCTCCTTGAGGCGTGGCACGTCGCGGTCGCGGATGGCCTGCTGGATATCACCGAACTGCGAACCGGCTTCCAGGGCGTCGGCCCAGGCGTCAGCCACTTCCTGGAACAGTACCGGCAAGTCGGAGAGTTTTTGTGCGTAGTGGGTCTGGCCTTCGAGGTCGATCACCGTACTGCCGGAGGCCGGGGTGAGCGGGTTGGGGAACGGTTTGGTTTGCAGGCCGAGCTTGTCGACGTAGTGATAAAACGCTGTGGACGACACCGGAAAGCGCATGCCCCCCAGTTCGGCGATGATGCCTTCGGCGCCTTCAAATGCCTGGGAGCGCAGGCGGCCGCCCATCTTCGAGGCTTCGTATACCACCGGTTTCAGGCCTAGTTTCATCAACTCATAGGCGGCCACCAAACCGGCGATCCCGGCGCCGACAATCGCCACTTCGGCGCCATACTGGCCGGCAGGAATGCTGCCAAGGCCGGCCGGGTGCTCGATCCAGTCATCAAAGGCAAACGGGAAGTCCGGGCCAAAGACGGTGATGGGTTTTTTACCGTCTGCAGGGTGGCGATTGTTTTTCTTGGATGGGTTCATGGCTGACCTGGCTGGCAACTCGGCGGGGCACGACCCGCTGAGTATAGGAAAAGATGGCAGCCAGTTTAGGGAGCGTAGCGTTCGTTAATAAGACGCAAAGTGTCGTCGGATTGAATTGTTTTTGGTCAAAGTGACGAGGTCAGTGGTCAGACTGGCTGGCCGCGATCCAATTTGTTACTGAGGATGATCGAAGTGGTGGTTTTTTCCACCCCGTCGACGCTGCCGATCTGGTCCAGCAATTGGTCCAACTGTTCCGGCGAATCGGTGCGCAGCCAGGCCACGTAATCGAACTCGCCGCTGACCGCGCACAGTTGCTGGACCTGGGCCATCGCACTGAGCCTGCGCAGCACTTCCTTGCCCGAACGGGCTTGCACGGTGATCCCCACGTAGGCCTGCAAGCCGCCGTCAACGACACGTTGACCAAGGCGCACACCGTAACCGGTGATCACCTGGGTTTTCTCCAGGCGTGCCAGGCGCGACGTCACCGTGGTGCGCGCAATGCCCAACTGCCGGGCGAGCATGGCGATGCTTTCACGGGCGTTGAGCTGCAAGGCGGCGATCAGTTGGCGGTCGATTTCATCTAAGGCGGGCAAGGGAAGCTCCGGTACAGGCGACAATGGGCTGGCATGTTACAGGCTTGTATCGGCCAACAGGCAGCGGGCGAACAACTGCGGCACCGGCAACTGGCGCTGGCTGTAGCGACTGAGCAGGATGATCTCGCGGTAAAAAGTCAGCGTGCCAAGCGGGATAATTCGTACCTTGGCCGCGTGTTCAAGCCACAGGCCTGCCTGGGGGATCAGCGACACGCCCAGGCCACACTCGACCATCTTGACGATGGCTTCCAGTTCGTCCAACTCCAGCGCAACCTGCACATCAAGCTTGTGCTCGCGCAGGAACCGGCTCACCAAACGGCCGCCGAATGACGCACGGTCATAACGCACATGGGGTTGAGTACCGAGTAGCTGTAGCGGGTCATCCCCGGCCAGTGCGTGCGGCACGATCAGCACAAACGGCTCATTGCGCAGGACCTGCACGTGCAGCTCCTTGGGCAGGTCAAAGGGCGGGCGGATGATGATCGCCGAGTCCAGCTCCCCGGCGTCCACCTGGCTCAACAGCTCCAGCGACACCCCCGGCACCAGTTTGCACTCCACCGCCGGCGCTGCCTGGCGTAAGCGCAGCAAGGCTTGGGGCAACAGGCCGGTTTGTGCGGTGCCGATGGCGCCGACCTTTAGCTCGCCACGGTATTCATTGGCCTCCACCGGCACGGCCATGCAGTTGAAGGTCTCCAAAATCTCCTTGGCCAGCGGCAGCGCGCGTTGGCCAGCCGCATTCAGCGTGGCCTGGCGCCCGGTGCGGTCGAACAACGGCACGCCCAGCGCCTGTTCCAACTGGCGTATCTGCGCACTCACCGCCGACTGCGTCAGCCCGATATGCATCCCTGCCGCTGCAAAGGTGCCGTAGCGGGTTACCGCGATAAAGGTCTTCAATTCCCGCAGCATGGGCGTCTCGATTGATCGAAATAATTTGAGCTCGGCGCAAAAACTATCGTCTTTTCATCAAAGAGGGCAAGGCTAAACTCAACGCACTTAAATGCCCCTAGAGGTTTGACCTGATGACCCTTGCGCCTTTCCACCTGGCAATCCCGGTATACGACCTGGCCGCGGCGCGGCACTTCTACGGTGAAGTCTTCGGCCTGGAAGAGGGCCGCTCCAGCGACCATTGGGTCGACTTCAATTTTTTCGGCCACCAGTTAGTGATCCACGAACACCCGAAAACTGCGTCCCAGGACTCGGCCCACACCAATGCTGTTGACGGCCACGACGTGCCCGTGCCGCATTTTGGCGTAGTACTGAGCTGGGATGATTGGCACGCCCTGGCCGAACGCCTGCAAGCGCGGGATACGAAGTTTGTGCTGGAGCCGCATATACGGTTCCAGGGCCAGGTGGGGGAGCAGGCGACGTTGTTTCTGTTTGATCCGTGTGGGAATGCGCTGGAGTTCAAGGCATTCAGGGATATTGGGCAGTTGTTTGCGAAGTAACGTTTTAGGTCATGTGTGAGCAATTGGGCGATGTTAAGTCATCCCAAAATTGCGGGTGGGTCTACCTGGCTCAACCTGATTCGTTTTGAGAGCCCTATGGGGCCACCTTCCTCTTGAGCGGGCTGTCCTGGCCTGCCTTAGCGAGCACAAAGTGCGCAGTGATGGTCTTTGGTAGTCCATGTCTGCGTGCTAACGCCCGCGCCAGCCAAAGCTGTCGCTGAGTCGAATATTTGGATATGCTGGGCAATTAGTATTTTCTTGTTCTCTGTGGATCGGACAGGTAGAGGGTCTATGAAGATCGCTGTTGCGGGGTTGGGATATGTTGGTTTGTCCAATGCAATACTGTTGGCCCAGCACAATGAAGTAGTTGCGTTAGATATAAATGAAGAAAAGGTGGCGTTGGTTAATGCTGGAAAGTCGCCAATAGTAGATAAGGATGTCGAAGAATTTTTACGCAGCAAATACTTAAATCTAGTGGCGACCTTGGACAAGCAGCAGGCCTACAAGTATGCCGACTTTGTTGTCGTAGCGACCCCGACAGACTATAACCCTGATACAAACTGCTTTGATACGGCTTCGGTAGAGTCCGCTGTTGTTGATGTGCTGAAGATTAATCCGCAAGCGGTGATTATCATCAAATCAACCGTGCCCGTCGGCTACACGGAAAAACTCAAAAGTAGACTGGGCACTTCCCGCCTGATTTTTTCGCCAGAGTTTTTACGAGAAGGGAGTGCGCTGCATGACAACCTTCATCCATCGCGGATCATTATCGGCGAGCAGTCTACGCCAGCGAAAATATTCGCGGGGCTGTTGGTTCAGGGGGCACGCAAGGAAAACATTGATGTTCTGTTTACGGGAAGCGTAGAAGCCGAAGCGATCAAGTTGTTTTCCAATACCCATTTGGCGATGCGAGTGGCGTTCTTTAATGAGCTAGACACGTATTGCGAGATTCATGGCTTGACGGCGCGGCAAGTGATTGAAGGTGTTTGTCTGGACCCTCGTATTGGCGGTCATTACAACAATCCCTCGTTTGGCTACGGAGGGTACTGCCTGCCCAAAGATACACGCCAATTATTGGCGAATTTTGGCGATGATCACCAGCAGCTAATCACTGCCACAGTAGCCTCAAACACCACTCGGATGGAGTTTGTTGTCGCGGCGGTCATGAAGCGTCGTCCCAAGGTGGTCGGCGTGTATCGCCTGACAATGAAGACGGGTTCGGATAATTTCAGAGCCTCCGCTATCCAAGGTGTGATGTCGATGCTCGCGGCGCAAGGCGTTGACATTATCATCTATGAGCCGGAGTGGGCAGGCGGTACCTATGATGGGTTTGCAACCACTATAAATATTTCCGAATTCAAAGAGCGAGCAGATATCATTATTGCAAATCGCATGGCTGACGAATTGAATGACGTGCTTGAGAAAGTTTACACTCGAGATGTATTTCATAATAATTAATGGTGGAAACCATGAGTAAAATACTGGTTACTGGTGGTGCGGGTTTTATCGGAAGTACGCTGTGCGAAAAGCTGGCGCAGAATCCGAATAATGAAGTTTGGTCATTGGATGATTACTCAACCGGATCAGAAGATAATCATGTGTCGGGTGTGTTTTATATCAAAGGCAATACACGCGATGTCGCTCAGCTTATTAATTTTTCCCCGGATTTTATTTACCACTTGGGTGAATATTCTCGTGTTGAACAAAGCTTTGATGATATTGAGAAAGTGTGGGCGTCTAATAAAGATGGTACCTTCGCGGTTCTGCAGTTTTGTCGGGCGACTGGCGCCAAGCTGATTTACGCGGGGAGCAGCACAAAATTTGGTGATGGTGGGCTTGGGAGAAGCCAAAGCCCTTATGGCTGGACCAAGGCCAGCAATACTGAGTTGGTTGAAAACTACGGGGCCTGGTTCAACATTCCCTACGCGATTGTTTATTTTTATAACGCTTACGGGCCACGTGAGATTTCAACAGGCAAGTATGCGACCCTGATTGCCTTATTTAAAGAAAAACTCAAAAACGGTGAGGCGCTGACGGTGGTAAGCCCCGGCGCGCAAAAACGAAACTTTACGCATGTCGACGATATCGTGAGCGGGCTTGTGCTCGTGGGTGAGAACGGCTACGGCGATGAATATGGAATCGGCAACCCGGAGACCTTCAGCATTTTGGAGGTGGCTCAATTGTTTGGCGATAATATTGTCATGCTGCCGGAGCGCAAAGGTAATCGAATGGTTGCCGACGTAATGACGGCCAAGACCCACGCACTGGGTTGGCGTCCGAGTATCTCACTGGCTGAGCACATCAAAGCCTTTAAAGAGAGCCTGCTTAAATGATGGACGCTACCGATCTTCCTGCGGCTACCGTTTTGGATACAGCGGTATTATTTTTGGTTTTCAACCGAATCGACTCTAGCAAAGAAGTATTTGCAGCGATCCGTCAAGCCAAACCTGCGAGGCTTTATATCGCAGCTGATGGCGCAAGGGCGGGACGTGACGCTGAAGCTGAGACAGTAAAGGAGCTACGCGAATACCTCGTGGGTGCTGTTGATTGGCCCTGTGAAGTTAAAACACTTTTTCGTGAGAAAAACTTGGGCTGTAAATACGCAGTCAGCGGTGCGATTACTTGGTTTTTTGATCAAGAAGAGCAAGGGATCATTCTTGAGGATGATTGCTTGCCCAGCCAAAGTTTTTTTGGCTATTGTGAAACATTGCTAGAAAAATATAAGGAAGATGAGACTGTTTTTCTGATTAGCGGTGACGGACGAGCGACGCAGAATGTAAAGATAGATAACGACTATTCCTTTGTGAAATATCCATTTATTTGGGGGTGGGCGAGTTGGGCGCGTGTCTGGAAACAGTATGATCCTGAGTTGTCCGACTGGCCGCTGGTGAAGGAACGAGTCATCTCTGGCGTCAGTTCGCGTAATGCGACAAGAAAATTCTGGTCGCTCGCCTTTGACAAGATGTATAAAAAAGAGATTGATACTTGGGATTTTCAGTTTGTATTCCTGCTGCTGAAAAATTCCGCCAAGTGCATTGTGCCGCGAGTCAATCTGATCACGAATATTGGTTTCGGTGAAGGTGCCACTCATACTCATGATGGGAACTCGAATGATGCTAACTTGCCTCGATTTGAAATACCTTTGCCCTTGAGTCACGACGATCATGACAAAGAGACCGTACGGCTTAATGAGTATTACGATCGTGTAGAGTTCTCTCAGCGGAGCCTTCTGGAGCGAGTGCTTAACAAGGTAAAGCGCTATTTCAGGTTTAAATCATGAGCGAAATAGTGACATGAGCGTGTTGCCAGGCCCGGAAGGCCCTCTGTGGCTTAAAGCGCTTCCTCGATTTGTTGGACGCCATTTTGAAGGGCGTGCGCACGTTATATCAATTATCAATAACAGCGGTTGGTTGTTGTTGGATAAGTTGATTCGGTTGTTGCTCGGCCTGTTGGTGGGGGCCTGGGTGGCCCGGTACCTAGGTCCGAGTCAGTATGGTGAGTTAGCCTATGCACTAGCTTATATCGCCTTTTTTCAAGTGGTCGCGACGTTAGGACTGGATGGTGTTGTCGTTCGTGATATAAGCAATATGCCTAACAGTGCCAACACGTTACTGGGAAGTACCCTCTTTCTAAGGTTGGCCTCGGGCATCATCTGTTGGTTATCAGCTATCGCAGGTATGGCGCTGATCAATGGCGTCGACAGTCGAAGCGTTGTGCTAACGGCGTTGGCGGGTGGTGCACTGGTTTTTCAGGCTGCCGATACAGTTGACCTCTGGTTTCAAAGTCAGAGCCAGGTCAAGCGGACGGTACTGGCCAAATTGACTGCCTACGTTATTTCGAATGGCATCAAAATAGTGCTGATTTTTAGCGATGCGCCGCTTGCGTACTTTGCAGCAGTGATGGCGTTTGATGCTTTGGCGGCGGCCACCGGTTTGATTCTTTCTTATAAGTTATACCCTTGCAAGGAACGGTGGGTAGCCGCAAGCGCCACATGCAGAGCGTTGCTAAAAGAAGGCTGGCCGTTCATGTTGAGCGGGATTTCTGTAATCGCTTACATGCGTATAGATCAAATAATGATTAAGGAGATGATCGGTGAGAGCGCGTTGGGTATCTATGCAGCCGTGTTGCCCTTGGCAGTGCTTGGGCAAATTATACCGGTGACGCTGGCAACCAGTTTGGCGCCCTTTGTCGCGCGAAAAAAAGCGGAGGGGGAAGAGGCTTATTGGGCAGCACTGGATTATATTTTTCAGGGGTTTGCTTTAATAGGCTGGTTGTCGTCGTTAGTGACTATTTTGCTAGCTGATTATGTCGTTGGTTTGTTATTTGGTGATAAATACCAAGCTGGGGCGGCAGTGCTCGCGGTTTACTCTCTTACAAGTATATTTATAAGCTTGGGCGTTGCTCAATGGCTTTGGTCGCTAAATGAGCGAAAAGCTAAGTTTTTTTTATATAAAACATTGGCGGGCGGGGCAGTCTGTGTGCTCGGTAACTTTCTAGTCATACCTCGATTTGGTTTGGTTGGAGTGGCTTGGGTAGCCGTTCTTTCCCAGTTTGTTGCTGTGATGTTAGCAAACTTATTTATTGCGCCTCGTGTTTTAAAGTTACAGATATCATCTGTTTTTTTCGCTGGTTGGATAAGTGCTTTGGTTCAGAGGCTCGCAAGATGATGGTTTTGGGGGCGGGAGGATGCTGGGAGTCTATTGGAGCGGTTTGCAACAATGGAGTTGCTTTTATTAGCATCAATTGTTGTGCGATAGTCCTGAAGGTTGTTGCTTGGTGTGCGCTCGAGGTAAATGAATAAATGTCTGATCATATAGCTCCTATTGTCTTCGATGATGCAGAGGGTAAATGCCGGTTGTGTTTTGGGCCGTTAGAAAAAAAATTCAGTCAAGTTATTCTGCAGAAGTATGATGTAAAATATTATCAGTGTGATAGGTGTGGTTCGCTGCAGACCGAAAGACCTTATTGGCTGGATGAGGCATATAGCAACAAAAATTTATCGAGTCTTGATACCGGCGCCGCGCAGCGCAATATGCATAATATGGCGGCTGTATATGCTATTGCCAAATTGTTTGGCGCAAAAAATGCGATGGATGTCGGCGGGGGGGATGGATTGCTCTGTCGGCTGCTGCGCGATTATGAAATAAATTGCTACGTCAACGATAAGTACGCTTCACCTGCTTATGCACAAGGTTTTACGGTGCCGGACTACACTACGCCGGACATAGTCTTGGGGTTTGAGGTGATGGAGCATTTCGCATCGCCAGCGAGTGATATGGAAATGCTTTTTAAATATCAATCGAACATCATTTTGTTGAGTACCGAACTTTATACGAATCAGTTAGAAGATTGGTGGTATTTGGTGCCTGATTCGGGGCAGCATGTTTTTTTCTACAGCAAGCAATCGTTGCAAGTTTTAGCTGAGAAGTACAATTACGTAGTGCTCAACAGTGGTGGCTTCATTTTGTTTATCAGGAATGACGCTAGCGTCTTTAAAAAGACATTGGCCAAGTGTCTTTTGAAAACACGTATTTGTCGGATATTAAAAGTATTGATGGGGTTGCTGCCTGCACATGGAGTGGCGAAAGATCATGCGCTTCAAATTGAACGATTGAAGAACAACCCGCGCTAGGCGTGTCTCTGGCGATTTCGAGTTGAAGTCAAAACTCAGGGTAGATGATGTCTTCCAAAAGCCCTGCACGCGCAGGGCTTGGTTTTTAATTTTTAGTTGCTATAAGAGCTTTTAAGGCTTATCTGAAGAATTAACTGCATTGATAGATGACTCTTCATGGTTGGATCGAGGCACTCTCACAGGACGGCCGTAACCCATTTATTTATTCATCGAGTAATGCAACAATATTTTGATAGGCAAAAATTTCCGAATGAAGAGCAGAGCACCCCATTAACGACAACATTCCACCGGGTAGTAGTCGATACAATTTATAATTCGGCAGGGCGTTGATAAAGTCACGAAGATACGTACGACTGATAACATTCATCTCGTTAAATTCAAAGTGAATTGCCTGAATTCGTCGCTCATTAATAATTTCGGCCGCTCCCAAAATGACGGCGAGCTCGTGGCCCTCTGTATCTATCTTGAGTAAATCAATGCGATCAATGGCAGCTAAATTACAGTATTCCGAAACTGTAACTACTGGCACGCGGTGTTCGATAGCATCAGATTTGTGAATTGACTCAATAACTTCCTTGTACAGGGAAGCGTGCTCAGAACCATCATTCGCACTGTAATCATAAAGTGTCAGCACGCCTGGCTCGTGACCAACCGCTGAATTATTCAAATAAATACCTTCTGTGTCACCAAACTCCTTAAGCAAAACAGAAAACGTTTTTGGATGAGGTTCAAAAGCATGAATGATTGCAGATGAGTTTAGAGAGCGTAGAAGTTTTGCGTACCCTCCGGTATTAGCGCCAACATCAATAACTACCGGACTAGTTTTAGGTGATATGTATTTTCTTAAAAACGAGTATTCACCGCTGATCTTAGGGTTTTTATAATTCAAAATCCCTAGCCCTGCCAAGCTACACCGATGCAGAAGGTTATTAAGTCTTCTAAAAAACAGCCTGCCGAATGCCCATCGATAAATTGCGACCAATACATCCGTCATTACTTAAGACTCCTAACGAATAATTTAAACGTTCTATAAAAAATACAGAGGAAATCTACAATTTAAAAACCCTTTGAGCAAAGAAAATATTTGTTTTCACAGCGGCGACGAACTCAGAAGAGACCGCCACGAATGCGACACCAAACAAACCACGGGCTCTATAACTACAAGATTACCAAGCACGCAGACTACTCCACCCGCAAAGGTTTTTGTATAAGAAAAACTTGGATTTCCGTTCGTCCAGCGACCACGGCCACTAAGCAACACCTAGGGCTGCGATGCTATCGAAAACCTCCTTGCGAAAGTCGCCTTGAACCGCTGCCCCCGGCCGTCAGGCCTATCGAAAATCGCCGACTTCTTGCACTGGGGGCAATGATCTTTATGGGAAAACACAAAAGCCGCGCAATGCGCGGCTTTTTTGTTTGGTGGGCCCACACGGACTTGAACCGTGGACCAAAGGATTATGAGTCCTCTGCTCTGACCAACTGAGCTATAGGCCCTTAACTGGTCGCGGATTATAGCGATGGTTTCTCCGCTGTGCTATCCGAAAAATCCTCAGCATGCATACGAAGGAAGGTAGCAGCAAAAAGCTCCGGCGGCAGGGGGAGGCTGACGATGTAGCCCTGCATCTGTTCGCAGCCCTCTGCGGCAAGGAAGGTTTGTTGGGCCGGGTTCTCCACGCCTTCGGCGATGATGGTGAATTGCATGCTGTGGCCCAGGGCGATGATGGCGCGCACGATGGCGGCGTCGTGGGGGTCGTCGGGCAGGCCGCGCACGAAGGATTGGTCGATCTTGAGGAAGTCCAATGGCAGGCGCTTGAGGTAGCTGAGGGAGGAGTAACCGGTGCCGAAGTCGTCAATCGCCAGTTGCACGCCCAGGCGCTTGAGTTGGTGCAGCACCTCCAGCGCTTCTTCGGCCTGGCTCATGATGAAGTTTTCAGTGATCTCCAATTGCAGACGGTCGGGTTCCAGGTGGTAGTCACGCAGTAGTTGTTCGATGCGTGCCAGTAGGTTCGGGTGGCGTAGTTGCGCGCCGGCGAGGTTGACTGAGAGTGTGCCGAAGTCATCGAAGGTGCTTTGCCAGGCGTGCATTTGTCGGCAGGCCTGTTCCAGCACCCAGTCGCCGATCTGCAGGATCATGCCGTTCTCTTCGGCCAGAGCGATGAAATGCTCGGGCGGAACGTCGCCGAAGGTCGGGTGACGCCAGCGGATCAGCGCTTCTGCACCGATCAGTTCGTGGGTGATCAGGCTCAATTTTGGCTGGTAGCACAGGCTCAGTTCATCGCGCTCTATCGCGCGGCGCAGTTCGTGTTCCAACGCCACGCGCTCGTTGGCCTGGGCGGTAAGGTCGCGGGTATAGCTTTCGACCCGGTTGCGGCCCTTGGCTTTGGATCGGTACATCGCGGCGTCGGCGTTCTTGACCAGTGTGGCGACGTCGGTGCCGTCTTGGGGATACAGGCTGGTACCGATGCTGGCGCTGATAAAGAACTCGTGTTCACCGGCCTGGAACGGCGGGGTGAAGCAGGCCAGCAGTTTGTTCGCCAGGTTTTCGGCGTCGCTGGCGTGTTGCAGGCCGGGCAGCAGGATGATGAATTCGTCGCCGCCCAGGCGGGCTACGGTGTCGATGTCGCGCAGTTGGTCCTTGAGGCGCACGGCGATGTCTTTGAGCAGCAGGTCGCCAATCGGATGGCCGAGGCTGTCGTTGATGTGCTTGAAGCGGTCGAGGTCGAGAAACAGCACGGCGCCCTGTTTGCCGGTTTCCTGATGTCCATTGAGGGCTGCCTGCAGCCGGCTTTCGAACAGGGTGCGGTTGGGCAGGCCGGTCAACGGGTCGTGGTGTGCTTGGTAGTCGAGGCGGGCCTGGGCCAGCTTGAGGCTGGAGATGTCGGCAAACACGGCGACGAAGTGGGTGATCAGTTGCTCACGGTTGCGCACGGCGCTGATGGTCAGCCAACTGGGGTAAAGCTCGCCGTTCTTGCGGCGGTTGGAGATCTCGCCCTGCCAGTGCCCTTGGGCCGTCAACTGATGCCACATGGCCGCGTAGAAGGCGCTGTCGTGCAAGCCGGAGGCCAGCAGGCGCGGTGTATGGCCCAGGGCTTCAGCTTCGCTGTAGCCGGTGATTTCGCTGAACGCGCGATTCACGGCGCTGATGTTCTGCCGGGTGTCGGTGATCAGCACGCCTTCGGCGGTGCTCTCGAACACGGTGGCGGCCTGTTGCAGTTTTTCCTGCATCAACTGGCGCTCGGTGATGTCTCGGGCGATGGTGAGCATGCAGTCTTCATCGCCAATGGGCAGTGGGCGGCTGGACAGCTCGCACAGGCGAATTTGCCCATCGCTGCGCCGGATATGGCAGATAAAGTCGCGAACAAAACCGTCGCGCTGCATCAGCTCCAGCATGTGCTTGCGTTCGTTGAGGTCGACCCAAATACCCAGGTCCAGGGCCGATTGATCGATAGATGTGGCACTGGTGAAGCCGGTAATGCGGCTGAAGCCATCATTCACTTCTATCAACAAGCCATCACGCTGGCGGCTCAGCAGCAAACCGTCCGGGGAGGCATGGAAGGCCTTGGCGAACTTCTCTTCGGAGGTTTGCAGTTGTTGCTGGGTTTCCTTGAGTTGGGAGATATCACGTACCACCACCACGATGGCTTCAATCGTGTCGAGCTGGAACGGTTCTGCGGAGATCAGCCCGGTAAAGGCTTGGCCATTGCTGCGTAGAAAGGGCATCTCCAGGTTGCGGATACTGGACGTCTGTACGCGCTGAAGCAGGTCCGGGCCGATCCCCTCCACGCCCCAGATATTCAACTCAGTGCCCGTTTTGCCGACCACCTCTTCGGCACGCAGGCCAACCTGGTCCTCAAACGCCTTGTTGACCTCCAACAGGCAGCCATCGGACAACCGGGCAATCACCAAGATGTCCGGACACTGCTGGAACACCGAGGCGAACTTTTGCTCGGACAGTTGCAGGGCTTCCTCAGTGCGCTTGGCTTCGCTGATGTCGATCATCAGGCCGCGCAGTACTGGCTCATGACCGTGTTCGATCAGGCTGACGATATCGCGCACCCACAAGCAGCGGCCGTCGGCGGTGATTACCCGGTAGTCGACACTGTGGTCGCGATTGGCGCGGGTTTCGCGGTAGCAGTAGGCTTCGGTACGCGTGAGGTCAGCGGGGTGGATGATGTTGCGCCAGAACCCGGGGATCAGCCAATGGGCGCGGGGATAACCCAGCAACTCCTCGGCGTGGGGTGAGACGTAGCTATAGGTGAAGTCGGTGATGCTGGATTCCCAGGCGATGGCGGACAAGCTCTCCACCAAACCGCGATAGTGGTATTCGCTGCTGCGCAGTTCCTGCTCCAGGGCAACCCTGCGGGAAATTTCCGAGCTGAGACGACGATTGATCCGAATAACGATCGCCAATACGGTGCTCAACAACAATACCGCTGGCAGGCCGTAGGTCAGCAGGTCGGTCCAAAAGGCGCGGTGGTCGGTGATGCTGCCCACCCAATGTTGTTGAATGGCGTCGGTTTCGTCCGGGCTGAGGTCGGCAAGGACTTTATCCAGGATGCCCACCAGCATTTTGTTGTCGCGAGGGACGCCCATCGCCAATTGGTAGCGGTAGGGTGTTTCGCCACTCACGTACAGCCCGTCCAGCTTGAGCTGGCGCAGGCTCCAGACGCTAGACGCCAGGTCGCCCACCACGGCGTCTACTTCGTCGGTGGCCAGCGCTTGCAACGTCGAGCTGACATTGGGCATGGCCACCAGGTTGAGGTCGGGATGGTGGGTGCGTAGCAGTTCATGGGGGGCGTAATTCTCCACCACGGCGATTTTTAGCCCGTAGAGGTCCTTGAGGTCATGGGGTTGCGCGCCGCCCTCGTGGGCAAGGATCACGATGGGGAAGTCCAGGTAAGGGCGCGTAAATGCCATGTACCCTTGGCGTTCGGGGGTGGACATGACGCCAGGCAGCAGGTCGAGCTGGTTGTTTTTGGCCTGTTCGAGCACAGCGCTCCAGCTCACCGGTTCGATCAGTTTGATCCGCACACCCAGGCGATCTTGGATCAGGCGCACGTAGTCTGCGGCCAGGCCTTGATAGCGGCCATTTTCATCGCGGTATTCGAAAGGTGGCCATGAGGCGTCCACCCCCAGCCGCAGCTCCTGATGGTCCGCCAGCCAGCCACGCTCATCATCGCTAAGAGTCAACGCGCCAGCCGTTGCGGTCCAGGTCAGCAGCGACAGCAGCAACACAGTCGGCAATCTGGGCATAACGGTCTCGTTATGGCACGGGGAATGGTTCGAGTGTAGACGGGCATTGCGGGGGGAGGAGGGGATGCGCAGGCTTTTATCGATAGAAAACAAAACCCCCGGCCTAGGCCGGGGGTTCTGGTATCACTCGTCGAGGAAGGAGCGTAGATGCTCGCTTCGCGTCGGGTGGCGCAACTTGCGCAATGCCTTGGCTTCGATCTGACGGATCCGCTCGCGGGTCACGTCAAACTGCTTACCGACTTCCTCAAGGGTGTGGTCGGTATTCATGTCGATGCCGAAACGCATGCGCAGTACCTTGGCTTCACGGGCAGTGAGGCCGGACAGTACGTCGCGAGTCGCTTCTTTGAGGCTCTCAACGGTGGCGACATCGATTGGCGACTGCATGGTCGAGTCTTCGATGAAGTCACCCAGATGGGAGTCTTCGTCATCACCGATCGGGGTTTCCATGGAGATCGGCTCTTTAGCGATCTTCAATACCTTACGGATTTTATCCTCAGGCATTTCCATGCGTTCGCCCAGCTCTTCCGGGGTCGGTTCACGACCCATTTCCTGCAACATCTGCCGGGAAATACGGTTGAGCTTGTTGATGGTCTCGATCATGTGCACCGGGATACGGATGGTGCGGGCCTGGTCGGCGATCGAGCGAGTGATCGCCTGACGGATCCACCAGGTGGCATAAGTCGAGAACTTGTAGCCGCGACGGTATTCGAACTTGTCCACAGCCTTCATCAAACCGATGTTGCCTTCCTGGATAAGGTCGAGGAATTGCAGGCCACGGTTGGTGTACTTTTTGGCGATGGAGATCACCAGACGCAAGTTCGCTTCAACCATCTCTTTCTTCGCGCGGCGGGCCTTGGCCTCACCGATCGACATGCGACGGTTGATGTCCTTGATCTCAGCAATCGTCAGACCGGTTTCGGTCTCCAATGCTTGCAACTTCTGCTGGCAACGGATGATATCCGGCTGCAAGCGGCCAATGGCTTCGGCGTACTTCGCCTTGCCTTTAGCCAGCGCGTCAGTCCAGCTTTCGTCAACTTCGTTGCCCGGGAATTGGCGCAGGAAGTCGGTACGCGGCATGCGCGCATCACGGACACAGAGCTGCATGATGGCACGCTCTTGTGCACGCAGACGCTCAAGGGCGCTACGAACGCGTTCAACCAGGCCTTCGAATTGCTTCGGTACCAGCTTGATCGGCATGAACAGCTCAGCCAGGGCCAGCAGCTCGGCGATTGCCTGCTTGTTGGCGCGACCGTGCTTCTTCAAGGCCTTGCGGGTGATTTCCATTTGGTCGGAAACCGCACCGAAACGCTGGGCAGCGATGATCGGGTCTGGACCGCTTTCGACTTCTTCTTCGTCGTCGCTGCTGGCTTCAGCATCGTCGTCATCGGAATCGTCATCGGCTTTCGCAGCCTTGGCATCGACAGGCGGCGGCACTTCGGCAGCAGGCGGCGCAATGCCGTCGTCCGGGTCGATATAACCGCTCAGGACGTCGGACAGGCGGCCACCTTCGGTGGTGACGCGAGTGTACTCGGAGAGAATGTGGTCAACCGTGCCAGGGAAGTGCGCGATTGCGCCCATCACTTCACGGATGCCCTCTTCGATACGCTTGGCGATTTCGATTTCGCCTTCGCGTGTCAGCAACTCGACGGTACCCATTTCACGCATATACATGCGCACAGGGTCAGTCGTGCGACCGATGTCGGTCTCCACCGCGGCCAACGCAGCAGCGGCTTCTTCAGCGGCTGCCTCGTCGGTATCGGCGTCGGCCAACATAAGGGCGTCCGCATCCGGAGCACTCTCGTGTACGGGGATCCCCATGTCATTAATCATGCGGATGATGTCTTCCACCTGCTCTGGATCTGAAATATCCTCAGGCAGGTGGTCGTTGACCTCTGCGTAAGTCAGATACTTCTGCTCACGACCAAGGGTGATCAACTCTTTGATACGAGACTGCTGTTGCGCTTTTCCGGACATAACACCCTATCCACTGAAGGTCTTGGCGGGCAAAAAACAAGCCGAGGATTATACCCGAGCTATGACCTCACACGCCAGCTGAGGTCGGGTTTGATGCGGAAACATTCTGTTTTAAGAGGTCGCGCATCTGTTTTGCTATCTGAATTTGCTCTTCAGCCGATAATCCCGGCTGTCTTGCTCTCTTGATAAGTTCATCGAGGGTCTGCGTGTGCTGGCCCGCGGATAACCTATTAATGGTGTCTAAAAACTGTTGTTCAAGGTTGTCGCCGTCAATTAGCCACTCCTTTTCTGCGAGCGCTTTCAATAGGCGGCCTTGTTCAGTGCCGTGCCAACGAGCCATCAGCTGAATAGAGTTTAGCTTAGGATTTTTCTGCACGGCTTCGATCAAGGCGATCAGTACCTGTGCATAGGTATTGCTCTCGTTGGCAAAATGGTCGGCACTTTCAACCTTGCCAGCCAATTGCGGGTGGTGGATCAGCGTACGCAGCGCAATCAGCGTCGGCGCTTCCACCGCTACCGGTGTGCGTGGGGCGTAGGCCTCATCGCGATCGCCGCGCTTGCCGTTCTTGCTCCAGGGTTTCTTGTCCCATTTCTTGCCGCCGGCGCCGGGCTTTTTCGGTGTCCACTCCTGCTGGGGCGTATAGGCCTCCTGCGGTTGATGGAAGTCGGAATAGTCCGGCATGGCGTCGTAATCCATGCCTGGGTCGTAGGCCGGTGGCGGCGCATCTTGTGGTGCGCTGTGCGCCAGCTGGCTGACTGCTTCGCCGCTCAAGCCGGTGATTTCCAGCAAGCGCTGGCGCATGAGTGTGCGCAAGTTGGCGCCTGGCACCTTGTCGATCAACGGCGCTGCGAGGGTGGCCATGTGGGCCTTGCCTTCGAGGGAGCGCGGGTCGGCCTCTTCGGTCAGTTGCTGGAAGAAATAGTCTGCCAGCGGCTGCGCATGTTGATTGATGCGCGCGCGGAAGGCATCGGTGCCTTCGGAGCGCACCAGGGTGTCCGGGTCTTCGCCTTCGGGCAGGAACAGGAAGCGTGCACGGCGCCCGTCTTGCAGGCTCGACAACGTGGCTTCAAGTGCGCGCCAGGCGGCGTTGCGACCGGCCTGGTCGCCGTCAAAGCAGAACAATACGCTGGGTACCACACGAAACAAACGCTTCAAGTGTTCTTCGCTGGTGGCCGTGCCGAGGGTGGCCACGGCGTTGCGCAAACCTTGCTGGGCCAGGGCGATCACGTCCATATAGCCTTCAACCACGATGATTTCATCGAGGTTGCGATTGTTCTTGCGTGCTTCAAACAGGCCGTAGAGTTCCTGGCCTTTATGGAACACCGGGGTTTCCGGGGAGTTCAGGTACTTGGGCTTATCGTCCCCCAGTACGCGACCACCAAAGGCGATGATACGGCCACGGCTGTCGCGGATCGGGAACATCACGCGGTCGCGGAAGCGGTCGTAGCGCTTGCCGGTTTCGGCGTTTTCAACCAGCAGGCCGGCGTCGATCATGGCTTTTTGCTGCAGGGTGTCGCTGCTCAGGTGCTTATAGAGATTGTCCCAGCCGGGCGGCGCGAAGCCGAGGCCGAAGTCGCGGGCGATTTCCCCGGTAAGGCCTCGGCCTTTGAGGTAGTCGACGGCGGCTTTGCGCTGCGGATGGCTTTTAAGCGCCTGACGATAAAAGTCGGCAGCGGCCGTCAGCAGTGGGTACAGCGGCGAATCAGTGGGCTGGCGCGGTTTGTGCGGGCGGCCACTTTCTTCACGGGGGATCTCCATGCCGGCGGCTTTTGCCAGATCCTCGACGGCCTGGGGGAAGTCCAGGTTGTCGTGGTCCATCAGGAAGCCGAGGGCGTTGCCACCTGCGCCGCAGCCGAAGCAGTAATAGAACTGCTTATCGGGGCTGACGCTGAACGACGGGGTTTTTTCTTTGTGGAACGGGCAGCAGGCGGTGTAGTTCTTGCCGGCTTTCTTCAATTGCACGCGTGAGCTGACAACATCGACGATGTCGGTGCGGTTCAGAAGGTCGTCAATAAAGCTCTGGGGAATAAGCCCGGCCATGGCGTTCTCGTCATCACTGCGTGTAAATGAGGGCCCGTGAAGTGTTCAAGCCAACGTGTCGTAGGGCTCGATCATCAATCGTCTGCATGGGTTGCATTGAAGTGTATCTGCCGAACATTCACTGACGTTAGTTTCTGGTCAGTCTTTGGCATAGAAGAAAAGGGGGTGTGCTCGTCAGTAGCCTTGGTAGGCTCGTCAGAAGAGACGCGCACGCTGGCAAAAGAGCCAGTCCTGACGTGTGAAGCAGTTGTCTCGGTCGCGTGTGCGGCGTCGACAGTGAAGCATCAAGCGATATCCGCAAATGCCAACAGCCCGGCTGAGGGCCGGGCTTGGCAGAAGCTTGCTACGAACGTCTGTGTATTAGTACAGACGAACGGCGCGGCGCTGTTCGCGCTGAACTTTCTTAGCGTGACGCTTAACAGCGGCTGCTGCTTTGCGCTTACGCTCAGAAGTTGGCTTCTCGTAAAATTCGCGGCTACGAACTTCAGCCAGTACACCGGCTTTTTCGCAGGAGCGCTTGAAACGACGCAGAGCTACGTCGAAGGGTTCGTTCTCTTTAACTTTGACGGCTGGCATCCAGAGCTACCTTCTTTCATTACCGGGATCAACGTTCTCGTCGCAAGAAATTCGCGGCTGAGGTCGTCGGTTTTTAAGGGTTGCGGATGTTAACCCCTCATTGCCCGGAATGCAAAGCCTCTGATCGAAAACCGCTAGTCGGGAGGGGGAGCGGCGACTATTATGCGCGCCTTCGAATTTAGCCTCTAAAGGCGCAAACCCATGCTAGTACTGGGACTTGAAACCTCCTGCGACGAAACCGGTGTCGCACTCTACGACAGTGAACGCGGGCTTTTGGCCGATGCACTGTTCAGTCAGATCGACCTGCACCGTGCCTATGGCGGCGTGGTGCCAGAGTTGGCCAGCCGTGATCACGTCAAGCGCATGCTGCCCCTGATTCGTCAGGTGTTGGATGAGGCCGGCTGCGTGCCGACCGAGATCGACGCCATTGCCTACACCGCGGGCCCCGGATTGGTCGGAGCCCTGCTGGTTGGGGCCTCTTGCGCCCAGGCGATGGCTTTTGCCTGGGGTATTCCGGCCCTCGGTGTGCACCATATGGAAGGCCATTTATTGGCCCCCATGCTGGAAAAAACACCACCCCAGTTCCCGTTCGTCGCTTTGTTGGTTTCCGGCGGCCATACGCAGTTGGTTCAGGTGGATGGCATCGGCCAATACACCTTGTTGGGTGAGTCCCTGGACGACGCGGCCGGCGAAGCCTTCGACAAGACCGCGAAGATGATGGGCCTCAACTATCCGGGCGGCCCGGAAATCGCCCGCCTCGCCGAACAGGGTGTGGTCGGCCGCTACACCTTCCCGCGCCCGATGTGCGATCGCCCTGGTTTGATGTTCAGCTTCAGCGGCTTGAAAACCTCTGCGTTGAACACCTGGCAGCAAAGCGTCAGCGCCGGGGACGACAGCCAGCAAGCCCGTTGCGACATCGCGCTGGCGTTCCAGCAGGCCGTGGTGGAGACTTTGACCATCAAGTGCAAGCGCGCCCTGAAACAGGCAGGCATGAAGCGCCTGGTGATCGCAGGCGGCGTCAGTGCCAACAAGGCGTTGCGTGTTTCGCTGGAAAAAATGCTCGGCGACATGAAAGGCGATGTGTTCTACGCACGCCCCGAGTTCTGCACCGACAATGGCGCGATGATCGCCTACGCCGGTTGCCAGCGCCTGCAGGCCGGGCAGCATGAAAGCCTGGCGATCAGCGTGCAGGCGCGCTGGCCGATGGAGCAGTTGTCGCCGTTGTGAGCCCTTGTATGGCCGTAACGTGAGCCGGGCTCATCGCAGGTATTTAAAAATGCCGTTCGCGCCCGGCAAACAGGTCGCGTAAATTGCCGCGGTGGCGCCAGACGATCAGCAGCGTCAACACGCTCATCGGTAACAGCGCTGCCGGTTCCTGCCAGGCCAGCAATGGCAGGGTGAGTGGAGTCGCAATCAAGGCGGCGAGCGAGCTGGTACGGGTCAGGTAGAACGTCAGCAGCCAGGCGAGCACAGCCAGCAACGCTGCCGGTGGGTAGATCCCCAGCAGCATGCCAGCCGCCGTGGCGACACCCTTGCCGCCGCGAAAACGGAAGTACAGTGGAAACAGATGGCCGAGGACGGCACATACGCCCACCCAGGCCTGCTGTTGCAGGGTAAGGCCGGCGAGGCTGGCGATCAGCACGGGCAGCAGGCCCTTGCACAGGTCGCCCAGCAACGTCAGCACGGCGAGCTTCTTGCCGGCCAGGCGCAACATATTGGTGGCGCCGGCATTGCCTGAGCCACTCATTCGCGGGTCGGGATTTCCCGTCAGGCGGCTGAGCAAAATGGCGAAGGACAGCGAGCCGAGCAGGTAGGCGAGAATCGCCAGTGACCAAAACATGCTAACTATTCCGGGCGAGGACGCCCTGATTCTAACGGGGCATCGCGCCCTTGTCGTGCTGCGGAGAAGAGTGCTTGGACAGAGTGTTTATCGAAGGCCTGGAAGTCGACACCGTGATCGGGGCCTACGACTGGGAGCGCGGAATCCGCCAATGCCTGCGCCTGGACCTGAGCTTCGCCTGGGATAACCGCCCGGCTGCGGCCGGCGATGACCTGACCCTGGCGTTGGATTACGCCAGTGTGTCCACGCGTATCCAGGCGTTTGCCGAGCAATCCCAGTATCAGTTGGTGGAAACCTTCGCCGAGCGCCTGGCCGAAGTGTTGATGAGTGAATTCCAGATCCCCTGGCTACACCTCAAATTGACCAAGCCAGGCGCCGTCCCGGCCGCCAAGGGCGTGGGCGTGGAGATCGAGCGCGGATGCCGCTAACTCAGGTTTACCTTGGCCTTGGCAGTAATATCGAGCGCGAGTCCCACCTGTGCGCCGGCCTTGATGCGTTGGCGGGTTTCTTGACCGATGTTCGTTGCTCGGCGGTTTTTGAAAGCCAGCCGGTGGGGATCAAGAGCGGCCCGTTCTTCAATTTGGTGGTGTCAGCTTATACCGATCTGCCGTTGATGGAGCTGGACCGCCGATTGAAGTTTATCGAGGCCGACAACGGTCGTTACGCGCCGGATCGCAAGGGCTTGCCGCTGGATATCGACGTGTTGCTATACGGCGACCTGGTGGGCAATTTCGATGGCTTGATCTTGCCGCGTGCAGAAATCCTCAAGAACGCCTTTGTGCTGTGGCCGCTGTCGTTGATGGCGCCGCAACGTGTGCACCCTGAGGTGGGCAAGACGCTGGCCGAGCTGTGGCGCGATGCGCAGATCGACCAGGTGCTGGCGCCCGTCGCGTTTGAATGGCGGGGCCAGCAACTGACGCCGAATACACCCCTGTAGGAGCGAGCTTGCTCGCGAAAAACCTGAGGGCGCCGCGTTTCGTCAGGCTGCCCGCGTTATCGTTGACGATTTTCGCGGGCCAGCCCGCTCCTACAAGGGGTTGTGTTCCTTGTAGGCCTTCAGCGCTTTAAGCCGTTCGCGCTTGAGCGCTTCCCCCAGTTCCGGGCCTTTGAAACCTTGCTCCAGTAGCGGCGCCACCGCTACTTCGCGCGCGATACGTGCTGCGCCGCGTAAATAATCGGCCTGTGGATAACTACGCTGCTCAAAACCCTTGCGGCCCCGGGCGTCCATTTCGCAGGCAACCACAAACTCTTCAAAGCGTTGTGGCCTGCGATAAACATCAAAACTCTGCAGCAACTCCAGCAGCGTCGAGGCTTTCAGCTCTAGGGCGCGATGGCCATGAGTGTGATATTGGCCCACCAGCAATGCCAATTCCTGACAATCCCTTGGCACCTTGAAACGTTCGTTGACTGCCTTGATCAGCTTCAAGCCCGTGTGTTCGTGGGCAATGTGCTGCGGTAACTTATCCACAGGCGTCAGGCCTTTGCCCACGTCGTGCAGCAAGCAGGCCCAGCGTACGGTCAGCGGTTGCTGATGCAGGGCGGCCTGTTCCAGCACGCTCAGGGTGTGGACGCCGGTGTCGATTTCCGGGTGATGAGCGGCGGGTTGGGGGACGCCAAACAGCGCATCGACTTCAGGCATCAAGGTTTTCAGGGCGCCACAATCGCGCAATACCTGGATAAACACCTGTGGCTGATCTTCCATCAGGGCGCGGGAGATCTCTTTCCAACTGCGCTCGGGGGTCAACGCTTCCAGCTCGCCGGATTCGCTGAGTTGGCGCATCAGTTCCAGGGTGGGTGCGGCAACCGTAAAGCCGAGGGGGGCATAGCGCGCAGCAAAGCGCGCAACACGCAGTACTCGCAGCGGATCTTCGGCGAACGCGGGTGAAACGTGGCGCAGAATGCGTGCATCCAGATCCCGCTGGCCGTGGTAAGGGTCGGTCAGGTTGCCGTGATCATCTTCGGCCATGGCGTTGATGGTCAGGTCGCGACGGATCAGGTCTTCTTCCAGCGTCACCTCAGGACTTGCATGGAACACAAAGCCACCGTAACCCCGGCCGCTCTTGCGCTCAGTGCGGGCAAGGGCGTACTCGTCGCCATTGTTGGGGTCCAGGAACACAGGGAAGTCAGCGCCCACCGGCTTATAGCCCTTGGCTAGCATCTCTTCGGCAGTTGCGCCAACCACAACGCGGTCGATATCGGTGACCGGGATACCCAAAAGGCGATCACGCACGGCACCGCCGACTTTGTAGATTTTCATGAAAAAGCCTCCATTAGCGGCACAGGATAACGCCTGTGCCGGGCCAATGGAGGCTTTGCTGTTTCAGAGATGAACGACGGCCAGGTCCAGGCGGCCGTAGTCGTTGTCGTTATGGTCGCTGCGCGGTGGTACGTGGTGGGTTTTCATCACTTGGTCGCCTTGCAGGGTTTCCAGATGGATATCGAACCCCCACAACCGATGCAGGTGCTTGAGCACTTCGTCGGTGGATTCGCCCAAGGGTTTGCGGTCGTGTTGTTGATGGCGCAAGGTCAGTGAGCGGTCGCCCCGCACGTCGATGCTGTAGATCTGCACGTTCGGTTCGCGGTTGCCCAGGTTGTACTGCGCCGCCAGGGTTTCGCGAATGGTGCGATAGCCAGGCTCATCATGGATGGCTGGCACCACCAGGTCGTCCTTGAGGTCGTCGTCGAGGATGCTGAACAGCTTGAGGTCGCGAATCACCTGGGGTGACAGGTACTGCAAGATAAAGCTCTCATCCTTGAAGCTGCTCATGGCGAACTTGATGGTGGACAGCCAATCACTGCCGGCGATTTCCGGGAACCAGTGGCGGTCCTCTTCGGTTGGGTGTTCGCACATGCGCCGGATGTCGCGGTACATGGCAAAGCCCAACGCGTAGGGGTTGATGCCGCTGTAGTACGGGCTGTCGAAACCGGGTTGGAACACCACGCTGGTGTGGGAGGTGAGGAACTCCATCATGAAGCCGTCGGTGACCAAGCCCTCGTCGTACAGGTCGTTCATCAAGGTGTAGTGCCAGAATGTTGCCCAGCCTTCGTTCATCACCTGGGTTTGGCGTTGAGGATAAAAATATTGGGCGATCTTGCGCACGATACGCACGATTTCCCGTTGCCAAGGCTCCAGCAGCGGTGCGTGCTTTTCCAGGAAATACAGGATGTTTTCCTGAGGTTCGGCGGGGAAGCGAGCATTGTCCTTGTCGCTGTTTTTACCGGATTTTTTAGGAATGGTGCGCCACAGGTCATTGATCTGCTTCTGCAGATGCTCCTCGCGCTCCTTCTGGCGCAGGCGTTCTTCCTCGGCGGAGATGGGGTACGGCCGTTTGTAACGGTCCACGCCGTAGTTCATCAAGGCGTGGCAAGAGTCGAGCAGGTCTTCTACCGCGTCGATGCCGTGGCGTTCCTCGCACTGCATGATGTACTGCTTGGCGAACACCAAGTAGTCGATGATCGAGCTGGCATCGGTCCAGGTGCGGAACAGGTAATTACCCTTGAAGAAGCTGTTGTGCCCGTAGCAAGCATGGGCCACCACCAGTGCCTGCATGCAGATGGTGTTCTCTTCCATCAGGTAGGCGATGCATGGGTCGGAGTTGATCACGATCTCGTAGGCCAGGCCCATCTGGCCCCGGCTGTAGGATTTCTCGGTGCTGAGGAAGTGTTTGCCGTAGGACCAATGGTGGTAACCCAGAGGCATGCCTACAGACGCATAGGCATCCATCATCTGTTCGGCGGTGATCACCTCGATCTGGTTGGGATAGGTGTCCAGGGCGTAACCCGCCGCGATGCGGCTGATTTCCCGGTCATAGGCCTGGATCAGTTCAAAGGTCCACTCGGACCCCGTGGAGATCGGTTGGCGCTTTTGCTCTTTTTTGGCGGTCATGTCACTAACCTGCGCTGGAAGAGTTCACGGAAGACCGGGTAGATATCGCCGGCCGAGACCAGTTGCTGCTGGGCGAATGTGTCGGCAAAGGCTTCACCGATGCGCTCATATTCGAACCACAGAGCCTGGTGCTCACGGGGGGTGATTTCAACGTAAGTGTAGTACTGCACGAACGGCATGATCTGGTTGATCAGGATGTCGCGGCAGATGGGTGAGTCATCGTTCCAGTTGTCGCCGTCTGAGGCTTGGGCGGCGTAGATGTTCCACTCGTTGGCCGGGTAGCGCTCTGCCATGATCTCCTGCATCAGCTTCAAGGCACTGGAGACGATGGTGCCGCCGGTTTCCCGCGAATAGAAAAACTCCTCCTCGTCCACTTCCCGAGCGCTGGTGTGATGGCGGATGAACACTACGTCGATCTTGTCGTAGTTCCGTTTCAGGAACAGGTACAACAGGATAAAGAAGCGCTTGGCGATGTCCTTGGTGGCTTGGGTCATGGAGCCGGAAACGTCCATCAGGCAAAACATCACGGCCTTGGAGCTAGGGTTGGGCTGTTTGACCAGCAGGTTGTATTTGAGGTCGAAGGTGTCGAGGAATGGCACGCGGTGAATACGTGCACTGAGTTTTTCGATTTCCGCCTCGATTTCCTGGATATCGCCGAAGTTGTCTGGCTCCTCGCGTTTCAAGCGCGCCAACTCTTCCTTGGCTTCCTTCAACTTGGCGCGGCTGCTGCCTGACAGCGCGATACGTCGGGCGTGGGCCGAACGCAGGGTACGGATGATGTTGATCCGGGACGGGTTGCCCTCGTTGCTGATCCCGGCGCGCACGGTCTTGAAGGTGTCGGTGCCGGTGAGGTTGCGCTTGACCAGGTTGGGCAGTTCCAAGTCTTCGAACATGAATTCGAGGAACTCTTCCTGAGTGATCTGGAACACGAACTCATCCATGCCTTCGCCGGAATTACCGGCCTTGCCCGGGCCTTTGCCGCCGCCACCGCCTTGGGGGCGCTGGATATGCTCGCCGGTGGTGAATTCCTTGTTGCCTGGATGCACGACGGTCTGCTTGCCGCCCCTGCCGTGGTGCAGCACCGGTTCGTCGATGTCCCGCCCGGGGATGCTGATTTGCTCGCCATGCTCCATGTCGGTGATGGAGCGGCGGCTTACGGCTTCTTCCACAGCCTTTTTGATGTGGTCACGGTAACGCCGCAGGAAACGCTGGCGGTTTACCGTGCTCTTGTTCTTGCCATTGAGGCGTCGGTCGATCACATAGCTCATAGGGGAGCCCTCCGGGCAGCTTCACGTTACAAGCTTCAAACTGCGGGCTGGAAGCTTAAAGACAGGCGGTCAGTTGCCAGGCCCAGGGGCCTGGCACTGCACGCGTGTCGCTGCCTTATTGCGATTTGCGAACCCGCAGGTACCACTCGGAAAGCAGCCGTACCTGTTTGTCGGTGTAGCCACGCTCGACCATGCGTGTGACGAAGTCGTTGTGTTTTTGCTGGTCCTCCTTGCTGGCCTTGGCGTTGAAGCTGATGACCGGCAGCAGATCCTCGGTGTTGGAGAACATTTTCTTCTCGATGACCACCCGCAGCTTCTCGTAGCTGAGCCAGGTGGGGTTCTTGCCGTTGTTGTTGGCGCGGGCGCGCAGCACGAAGTTGACGATCTCGTTGCGGAAATCCTTCGGATTGCTGATGCCAGCCGGTTTCTCGATTTTCTCCAGTTCTTCGTTGAGGGCTACGCGGTTGAGAATCTCGCCGGTCTCCGGATCGCGATATTCCTGGTCCTGGATCCAGAAGTCGGCGTACAGCACGTAGCGGTCGAAGATGTTCTGGCCGTACTCGCTGTAGGACTCCAGGTACGCAGTCTGGATCTCCTTGCCGATGAACTCGATGTAGCGCGGTGCCAGGTATTCCTTGAGGAAACGCAGGTAGCGCTCACGGGTTTCGGCCTGGAATTGTTCCTGTTCGATTTGTTGCTCCAGCACGTAGAGCAAGTGCACCGGGTTGGCTGCGATCTCATGGGGGTCGAAGTTGAAGACTTTGGACAGGATCTTGAACGCGAAACGCGTCGACAGGCCGTTCATGCCCTCATCCACACCGGCGCTGTCGCGGTATTCCTGGATCGACTTGGCCTTGGGGTCGGTGTCCTTGAGGTTTTCGCCGTCGTACACGCGCATCTTGGAGTAGATGTTCGAGTTTTCCGGTTCCTTGAGGCGCGACAGCACAGTGAACTGGGCGAGCATCTTCAAGGTGTCGGGCGCGCAATGGGCCTTGGCCAGGGAGCTGTTGAACAGCAGCTTGTCGTAGATCTTGATTTCATCGCTGACCCGCAGGCAGTACGGCACCTTGACGATGTAGATCCGGTCGATGAAGGCTTCGTTGTTCTTGTTGTTGCGGAAGGTGTGCCATTCCGATTCGTTGGAGTGGGCCAGCAGGATCCCGGTGAACGGAATCGCCCCCAGGCCTTCGGTACTGTTGTAGTTGCCTTCCTGGGTGGCGGTCAGCAGTGGGTGCAGCACCTTGATGGGTGCCTTGAACATCTCCACGAATTCCATCAGGCCCTGGTTGGCCCGGCACAGTGCGCCCGAGTAGCTGTAGGCGTCGGCGTCGTTCTGTGGGAATTCTTCCAGCTTGCGGATATCCACCTTGCCCACCAGTGCCGAGATGTCCTGGTTGTTCTCGTCCCCTGGTTCGGTCTTGGCTACACCGATCTGGTTGAGGATCGACGGGTAGAGTTTCACTACGCGGAACTGGCTGATGTCACCACCGAACTCGGCCAGGCGCTTGGTGGCCCAGGGCGACATGATGGTGTTGAGGTAACGGCGTGGGATGCCGAAGTCTTCTTCAAGGATCGCGCCATCTTCGGTGGCGTTGAACAGGCCCAAAGGCGACTCGAACACCGGTGAACCCTTGATGGCGTAAAAGGGCACCTTCTCGATCAGTTGCTTGAGTTTTTCGGCCAGAGACGATTTGCCGCCGCCGACGGGGCCGAGCAGGTAGAGGATCTGTTTCTTCTCTTCCAGGCCTTGGGCGGCGTGGCGGAAGTAGGAGACGATCTGATCGATGCATTCTTCCATTCCGTGGAAGTCTTCAAAGGCCGGATAGCGGCGGATCACCTTGTTGGAAAATATTCGCGACAGCCGCGAATTGTTTGAGGTGTCTACCAGCTCCGGCTCGCCGATTGCCAGTAGCAGGCGTTCGGCGGCAGACGCGTAGGCACTGCGGTCCTGTTTGCACAGCTCGAGATACTCTTGCAGCGTGAGTTCTTCCTGCTGTGTGGACGCGAAGCGTTGTTGGAAGTGGCTAAAGATACTCATGACGTCGTCACCTCGCTCGATACGTGGAGCCGACGCCGGATCAATCAGTCGATGCTGGCAGTCATTGACAGACGCCAATGGCCGTTTTCCCCCCAGAACACCCTGAAACGCTACCGATGACCCGCACGCCGGTGTACCGGCTCTCCCCTGATTCGGATGGCCTGCGCTTAAGGATAGTTCGGAATCCGGGAGGTCAAGGCGCGATGCGTAATTAGTTTGGCCGCGCCGTTCGTCAGAAACGGCGCGAGCCCAAGCGTCACGCGGGATAGCGGGGTTTGAAAAAAATTATTGCGAATCGCCTGAGGAAATTTCTGCAGGATAAGTCGTACGCCACAGTTCAAAGCCACCGTCCAGGCTATAGACGTCGGAGAAGCCCTGGCTGATCAGGTACGCCGCCGCGCTCTGGCTGGAGTTGCCGTGGTAGCAGGCAACAATCACTGGCGCGTCGAGGTCGGTAGCGCGGATGAAATCAGCGATGTTGACGTTGTCCAGATGTTGGGCTCCGGTGATGTGAGCAGCCGCGTAGGTAGGCTGATCACGAATGTCGACGACCACGGCACCTTGCTCACGCAGGGCCTGGGCTTGTTCGGGGGGGATGCGTTTGAATTCGCTCATGGGGGCTCCTAGGGCTTGGCGGCCGGCAGGGTAACGGAAAGGGGGGATTCACACTGGCAGCTGTGGCGTTCGCCAGTGTCGATGTTCATCAAAGTCATGGCGCCGCCCCACACGCAACCGGTGTCGAGGGCGAATACGCCGGGCTCATCGCACTTGCCTTCAAGGGCTGCCCAGTGACCGAAGATGATCTTGGTATCACGGGTCTTGCGGTCCTTGTGGGCGAACCACGGTTTGTAGCCGGGCAGGGCGGTGTCGGCGCCTTCCTTGCTCTTGAGGTCCAGCTTGCCTTCGGCGGTGCAGAAACGCATGCGCGTGAAGTAGTTGGTGATCACCCGCAGGCGCGTGACGCCGGTGAGGTCGTTGTCCCACTTCACCGGTTCGTTGCCATACATGCCGTCGAGGTAAGTGGTGTACAGGCTGTCATCGGCCAACACGCTTTCGACTTCGGCGGCGCACTTGAGGGCTTTCTTCAGTGTCCACTGGGGCGGGATGCCAGCATGCACGAGGGCCATGTTGCGGCCTTCGTCGTAATGCATGATTTTTTGCCGACGCAGCCAGTCGAGCAATTCGGCGCAATCCGGCGCTTCGAGGATTTCCCGCAGGGTGTCGCTCTTTTTCAGGCGCTCGATGTTATTGCCCGCGGCCAGCAGGTGCAGGTCGTGGTTGCCCAGCACGCACACCAGGGACTCACGCAGGCTATATAAGTAGCGCAGGGTCGCCAAGGACTCGGGGCCACGGTTGACCAGGTCACCGACCAGCCACAGGCGGTCGCGTGCCGGGTCGAAGGCTACGCGTTCAAGCAGACACTTGAGGGGTTCCAGGCAGCCTTGCAGGTCACCGACCGCATACGTCGCCATCAGTGCAGGGCTCCAGGCACGGCGAGGCGGAAGGGCGCGATGATGGCGTCGAACAGCTGGCCGTCGGTGGCTTTCATCTGATACGAGCCTTGCATGATGCCGACTTTGGAGGTCATCACCGTACCGCTGCTATACGTGTGGCTGGCTCCGCTGTCGATCAGCGGTTGTTGGCCAACCACGCCGGCGCCGCGCACTTCCTCGACCTGGCCGTCACCGTCGGTGATCACCCAATGGCGGGACAACAGCTTGGCCGGCACCAGCCCGTTGTTTTTCACCGTGATGGTGTAGGCAAAGGCGAAGCGGTTGTTTTCAGGTTGGGATTGGTCCGCCAGGAAGCGGGTGACGACGCTGACGTCGATCTGGTAGCGAGGATCGGACATGCAAGAGGCCTTAAAAGCGGAGGACAGCAGATGCGAGTCAGTCTAGGCCAAGAGGTGGGCACTAGGCCAGACATGTGTCTGGCCTCTTCTGTAGGAGCGAGCTTGCTCGCGAAGATCGTCAACGGTAACGCGGGCATTCAGGCAGCACGCGGTGTCCTGGCGTTTTTCGCGAGCAAGCTCGCTCCTACAATTTATTCAGCGGCTGGCGCGGGCTGGATGGCCAGTTGGTCGGCCAGGCGCACGAATGCGGCCAGGTCCAACTGCTCGGGGCGCAGGCTGCCATCGACGCCAGCGGCTTCGATTTCAGCGTTGCTCAGCAAGGCCTTGAGGGTGTTGCGCAGGGTCTTGCGACGCTGGTTGAAGGCTTCGCGCACGACGCGCTCCAGCAACTTGTGATCCTTGGCCGGGTGCGGCAGCACGGCGTGAGGCACCAGGCGCACGATGGCCGAGTCGACTTTCGGCGGCGGGTTGAACGCGCCAGGGCCCACATTGAATAGGTGTTCGACGCGGCAGTGATACTGAACCATGATCGACAGACGGCCCCAATCACCACCGCCTGGCCCGGCAGCCAAGCGCTCTACCACTTCTTTTTGCAGCATGAAGTGCATGTCACGGATGATCCCTGCGTTGTTCAGCAGGTGGAAAATCAGCGGCGTGGAGATGTTGTACGGCAGGTTACCCACTACGCGCAGGCTGTTAGGCGCGGCGTTGAGGCTGTTGAAGTCGAATTTCAGCGCATCGCCTTGATGCAGGTTGAAGTTGGACTTGCCGGCGAACTGTTGGTTGAGGATCGGGATCAGGTCCTTGTCTAGCTCCACCACGTCCAGTTGCCCGCCGCTGGCCAGCAGGCCTTGGGTCAGTGCGCCCTGGCCCGGGCCGATTTCCAGCAGACGGTCTTCGGGTTTGGCATGGATGGAACGCAGGATGCGGTCGATCACGCCGGCGTCGTGCAGGAAGTTTTGCCCGAAGCGCTTACGCGCCCGGTGTTGGTAATGCTCAGTCATATACGGGTCTCGGCCATCTGATAGGCGGTTTCCAGGGCCACGCGCAGGCTGCCGGTATCGATCTTGCCGCTGCCCGCCAGGTCCAGGGCAGTGCCATGGTCGACGGAAGTGCGGATGATCGGCAGGCCCAGTGTCACGTTGACTGCGGCGCCGAAGCCTTTGTATTTAAGCACCGGCAGCCCCTGGTCGTGGTACATCGCCAGCACTGCGTCGCAGTGCTCCAGATATTTGGGGGTAAACAGAGTGTCTGCAGGCAATGGGCCGCGCAGGTCCATGCCTTCTTGGCGCAGACGCTCCAGGGTTGGTTCGATGATGTCGATTTCTTCATGGCCCAGGTGGCCGCCTTCACCGGCGTGGGGGTTGAGCCCGCAGACCAGGATGCGCGGTTGGGCGATGCCGAATTTTTGTTGCAGGTCGGCGTGCAGGATGCGCGTCACGCGCTCCAGTCGCTCAACGGTAATGGCGTCGGCAATGTCACGCAGTGGCAGGTGCGTGGTTACCAAGGCAACGCGCAGGCCGTGCGTTGCCAACATCATCACGACTTGTTCGGTGTGGGTCAGTTCAGCGAGGAATTCGGTGTGCCCGGAGAAGGCGATGCCGGATTCGTTGATCACGCCTTTGTGCACGGGGGCAGTGATCATCCCGGCGAAGTCGCCGTCGATGCAGCCTTGCCCGGCGCGGGTCAGGGTTTGCAGCACGAACGCTGCATTGGCCTTGTCCAGTTGCCCGGCAACCACTTTGGCTTGCAGTGGGGTGTCCCACACGTACAGGCTACCGGCGGGGGCGGGCAGGTCGGGCCAATTGCCTGGCGATGCGTCCAGCAAACTGACCGCCACGCCCAGTTGCGCGGCCCGCTCAAGGAGCAGGTCGCGGCTGGTAATGGCAATCAGGGGGTGTGGCTGGGCTTGCGAGGCGAGCAGCAGGCACAGGTCTGGACCAATGCCGGCCGGCTCGCCGGGTGTTACCGCGAAACGCTTCGGTTTCACTGAGTTGCCTGGTCGGTGCCTGTTTGCTCGGCGCCTGGCAGCTTGTTCTCTACGTAGGCTTCGTCACGGATCTGACGCAACCAGGTTTGCAGCTCTTCGTCGTATTTGCGGTTACGCAGTACGTTCAGGGCTTGTTGCTCGCGGGCCTGGCTGGTGTTGTCGGTGGCGCGACGGCCAAGGACTTCCAGCACATGCCAGCCATATTGGGTCTTGAACGGCTTGGACAGAACGCCTTGCGGGGTCTTGGCCATGACGTCCTGGAACTCCGGCACCAGTGCCTTCGGGTCGATCCAGTTCAGGTCGCCGCCGTTGAGGGCGGAACCCGGGTCTTCCGAGAAGCTCTTGGCCAGGGTGGCGAAGTCTTCACCGCTTTCGATGCGGTCATAGATCTTCTGGGCCAGTTCCTTGGTTTGGGCTTCGGTACGGATTTCGCTGGGTTTGACCAGGATATGACGAACGTGGACTTCGTCTTTCAGCGAGGTCTCGCCACCGCGACGCTCCAGCAACTTCAGGATGATGAAACCACCTGGGGTGCGGGCTGGTTGGGTGATACCGCCGACTTCCATGGCGCTCAGCTCGCGGTCGAACGGAGGTGGCAATTGAGCGGCTTTACGCCAGCCCATGTCACCGCCTTCGAGGGCGTTGTCGCTGCCAGAATGCGCGATCGCCATCTGGGCAAAGTCAGCGCCTTGCTTCAGTTGGTTATAAATCGCCTGGGTTTTGGCGGCGGCGGCATTGAGCTGCTCGGAGTTGGCGCTGTCCGGGGTCGGGATCAGGATATTGGCCAGGTGCAGTTCTTCGGAAAGCTGCATCTTGCCCAGGTCCGATGCCAGGAAGTTCTTCACTTCCTGCTCGGACACCTGAACCCGCTCGGCCACACGGCGCTGACGCACGCGGCTGATGATCATTTCACGGCGGATCTGGTCACGGGCGTCCTCATAGGACAAACCGTCGCGGGCCAGGGCTGCACGGAACTGGTCGATGCTCATGTTGTTGCGCTGGGCAATGGTGCCCACGGCCTGGTTCAGCTCTTCGTCCGAGATTCGGATGCCAGAACGCTCACCGATCTGCAGTTGCAGGTTCTCGACGATCAGGCGTTCCAGTACCTGCTGGTCCAAGACGCTGGTAGGTGGCACGCCACCGCCACGCTTGGCGATGGTTTGCTGGACTTCCTTGACGCGGCTGTCCAGTTGGCTCTGCATGATCACGTCGTTATCGACGATGGCCACTACCTTATCCAGTTCTTGAACCGCAGCGTGCGCCGATGCGGTACCCAGGAACAGCGCGCCCAGCACTAGCGGGCGCAGACAATCAGAAAGCTTGGTCTTCACGTTCACGATAACCTTCAATGCCTTTGTCGAGGAAGCTCTCTACCTTGGCGCCGGTCAGGCCGCCGAGTCCTTTGAGGACGATCTGGAGGAAGAGCCCGTGGTCACCCTTTTCGTTAAGCGGGGCGATCTGGCTGTATTCGTCGTTGGAAACCCAGTAACGGTTGATGACGCGCAGTTTCCAGCAGCAGTTGTCGTACTCGAAACCACCAAAGGCTTCCAGGGTACGGTTGCGGGCATAGTCGTACTGCCAGCGGGTGATCAGGTTCCACTGCGGAACGATCGGCCACATCATCGAGAAGTCGTGTTGCTGGATTTTGTAGTAATCCTTCACGTAGTTATCTGCGCCAGGCGTACCGTAGTCACCACCAAACTGCCATTTGCCGGTCAGCTGGTTGTAGACAACCTGGTCATTACGATAGCGGTAGCCAACGTTGATGATCTTGTTCGGGTTGTCTTCCGGCTGGTAGTGCAGCATCGCGCTACCGGAACGAGGAGCGTGCTCTTCGGTGTCCCAGTTGTAGTCCGCGGTGGCGCGCCAGTCGCGGTTGAAGCGGTACTCGTAGTCCAGCGCGACAGGCGAGACATCGGTACTCGCGTCGGCACGGTCGGACGCCAGGATGCCCGGCAATTGAACTTCGCGATCCTTGAAGTACAGCGCCTGGCCCACGGATACGCGCTGACGCTCGAAGCCGTTGTCTTCGATCCAGCGGCTGGTCAAGCCCAGGGACAGCTTGTTCTCGTCGCCGATACGGTCCGAGCCGCTGAAGCGGTTGTCGCGGAACAGCGAGGCGTAGCTGAACGAGTATTCGCTGGTGTCGAACACCGGGATATCGCTCTGGTCCTTGTTCGGTACGTACAGGTAGAACGCACGCGGCTCAAGGGTCTGGCGGTAGTTGGTGCCGAACCAGTTGGTATTGCGATCGAAGTACAGGCCGCTGTCGACGCTGGCAATCGGAACCGCACGGTCCTGGGAGCTTTTGAACGTGCCGCCGGCATATTGGGTGCCATTTCTCGCCGCCAAAGCTTGCGCAGCAACAATGTCGTCCTTGCCCTGACTGTCAAGATCAAGATCGTACTTGGTGTAGACGTACTTGAGCTTCGGCGTCACAAAACCGTAAGTCCAGTTCATCGGATACTCGACGGCTGGCGCTACGTTCAGGCGGGTGCCGTTGGCGCGAGTCAGACCTGTGACGTAGGTGTCCAGGCGACGCTCAGAGACACCGTCTTCATTGATGAAATTGCCGTTCTCTAGGCTGCGCTCAAAACGAACAGCTTCGGTCTCGTAGCTGAAGTTCAAACCGCCTGGATGGTACGGCAGCATGCCGTTGAAGGTGATTTGCGGCAGGCGGTCATATGGCGTGATCTGAGAGATTGTCGCCAACTGGTAAGCCTGGACGTTCAAGCGTGCTTGGAAGTCGTCGCCGCGATAGGTCACGGAACCCTGCTGGTTCACGTAGTCCTGGCTCTCGACGCCTTCCTGGTAGGACTTGAGGTCCTGGAAGTAGTACGGATCGCTGATCGTGGTGTAGTCGACCTGGGTCAGTACACGCGAATCCAACCCGCCCTTGTGTTGCCAGTTGAGCATGTAGCGAGTTTTTTCGGAGTCGGTCTGCTGCTTGCGCTCGTCGTTGTCGTCGTTCAGGTACGCGCCGCCGAACTGGCCTTCGCTGGACTTGGTGAGGTAGCGGAATTCGCCTTCCATCATCATGCCGCGCTTGGTCATGTATTGCGGGTACAACGTGGCGTCGTAGTTCGGCGCCAGGTTGAAGTAGTACGGCGTAACCAGGGTGAAGCCGGTCTCGCTGCCGGAGCTGAAGCTCGGTGGCAGGAAGCCGGATTGACGACGGTCGTCGATCGGGAAATAGATGTAGGGGGTGTACAGGATCGGGATGTTCTTGATCCGCAACGTCGCGTTGGTGGCCGTACCAAAACCGGTGGCCGGGTTCAACGTGATGTTGTTGCCCTTGAGCTGCCAGGCATTGCTGTCTGGTTCGCACGTGGTGTACGTGCCGTCCTTGAGACGGATGATCGCGTTTTCGGCACGCTTGGCGTACAGCGCGTTACCGCGGATGCGCGACTTGTGCAGTACGTACTCGGCGTTGTCGATCTGCGCCGCACCGGTGTCCAGCTGGACTTGGGCGTGGTCGCCGACGATCAAGGCACCGTTGTCGCGCATGCGCACATTGCCGTTCAGCTCGCCGCGGCTTTCAGCCTGGTACAGGCTCGCCTCTTGGGCTTCAAGCTGCATGCTGCCTTGGCGCATGACAACGTCACCGGCCAGGGTGGCGACTTGTGATTCCTGCTCGTAACGAGAAGCCTTGGCACCGATGAAGGTGGGCGCATCGCTCTTGTTCGTCTTGTCGTTCATGCCAGGACGAATCGGCTCGATGTACGCACCACCGCAATACGGGCCGGTTTCGGCCAGTTGGGCGGCGGTCAGCTTGTCGCGAGGGACCCAGTCCAAGTGGCTGTAGTCGGCGCTGCGCGAACGCAGGCCACGGCCCTTGGAGTCGGTAACCAGTGCGGTCTGCGGCGCGGACTCGGCTTTGCCGCCGGCTTCGCCTTGCGGCGTAGCGTCAGCCGTGCTGACAGCGGCGCCATCGTGCACGGGGCGCGGTGGCAACGGGGCTGCGGCGGTTTTTGGCGCGCAATCCCAGGCACCCGAAGCAGAGACTGAGCAGTCATACTGTTCCGCGGCGACCACGAATGAGGTGGCGAAAGGTTGCATGGCCAGCAGACTGCCGGTTACCAGCAACGGAAATTTTCTACGAAACGCGGGGGATTTCAATGCCATCTTATTAGTCCGGGCTTCCTGCGTGCCATCTGCCCGCGGTGTGGGCCGCACGCCTCTCGATGGTCTGAAAAAGATGCGTGATAATAAAGCATGACCCGCTTGACGGCTAGCGCCGTCGGAGACCCTTGTAATGCCCGAGCAAGATCTACGTTTACAACAGCTGAAAGTCTGGCTGGATGAGCAGTTGCCGATCCTTTTCAATGCTCAAGGTTGGGGTGCCGTACCCCCGGCCACATTGACTGCGGCCAGCAGCGACGCGAGTTTCAGGCGCTACTTCCGTTGGGAAGGCGGTGGCCGGACTTTCGTGGTGATGGACGCTCCACCCCCCCAGGAAAACTGCAAACCCTTCGTCGATATCGCCCATTTGTTGGCAACGTCGGGCATAAATGTTCCAAAAATTTATGCAGAAGATTTGCCCCACGGCTTTCTTTTGCTCAATGACCTGGGCCAAAAAACTTTCCTGGATGTGATTGACGCGCAAAACGCCGATCAATTGTTCGCCGATGCCATCGACGCCTTGCTGGCTTTCCAGCAATTGCCGATGGACGCACCCCTGCCCAGTTATGACGTTGCCTTGCTGCGCCGTGAGCTGGAACTGTTTCCAGAGTGGTACGTGCGTCGGCATCTGGGTATCGAGCTGGATACTCAGCAGCAAGCCCTCTGGCAACGTGCCAGCGATCTGTTGATCGACAGCGCCCTGGCCCAGCCCAAAGTGCTGGTGCACCGCGACTATATGCCGCGCAACCTGATGATCAGCGATCCGAACCCCGGTGTGTTGGATTTCCAGGATGCGGTCTACGGCCCGGTGACCTACGACATCACGTGCCTGTTCAAGGACGCCTTCCTCAGTTGGCCCCAGGCCCGTGTGCGTGAATGGCAGCGCGGCTACTGGGCGCGTGCGGGCCAAGCCGGCATTCCTGTTCAGGCCGATTTCAACGACTTCCTGCGGGCCAGCGACCTAATGGGCGTGCAGCGTCACCTCAAGGTCATCGGTATCTTTGCGCGCATCTGCCACCGTGACGGTAAGCCTCGTTACCTGGCCGACGTGCCGCGCTTCTTTGCTTATATAGAAGCGGTGCTGGCGGATCGTCCTGAGTTGACCGATCTGGCCCAATTGCTGGCGAGCCTGCGCCAGCCTGCCGAGGCGACTGTATGAAGGCGATGATCCTGGCCGCCGGCAAAGGCGAGCGGATGCGTCCGCTCACCTTGCACACGCCAAAACCGTTGGTGCAGGCCGGCGGCAAGCGCTTGATCGAATATCACCTGGAGGCGCTGGCCAAGGCTGGCTTCACTGATATCGTGATCAACCATGCCTGGCTCGGCCAGCAGATCGAAAGCTACCTGGGAGACGGTGCGCAGTTCGGCCTGCGTATCCGCTACTCACCCGAAGGTGAGCCGCTGGAAACCGGCGGTGGGATCTTCCAGGCACTGCCGTTGCTGGGGGACGAACCGTTCCTGGTGGTCAATGGCGATATCTGGACCGATTACGACTTCACCCGGCTTAAGCAACCCCTGCAGGGCCTGGCCCATTTGGTGATGGTCGACAACCCGGCGCATCACCCTTCAGGCGGTGATTTCTACCTCGATCAGGGTTTGCTTCATGATGCAGCGGCCGGTGCCGATAACCTGACCTTCAGCGGCATTTCCGTGCTCGACCCCAAGCTGTTCGCGGGTTGCAGCGCGGGTGCCTTCAAGCTGGCGCCGCTGTTGCGAGCGGCCATGGCTAAAGGTTTGGTAACGGGGGAGCACATGGCGGGACGCTGGATCGATGTCGGCACGCTGGAGCGTCTGGCACAAGTCGAAACCCTGCTGGCAGCGGGGCAGTAGCATGTTGTGGCCAGGGACGCTGATCGGCGCCGGGGCTGGCTTTGTCGTTGCCAGTATTCCGGGGGCCTTGTTGGGCGCGCTGCTGGGGCAGGCGTTGGATCGTCGCCTGCAACTGCACAGTTGGGCGCAGTTGCGTGAGCGCCTGGGTGGGCGCCCGGCGTTGCGCAATGACGAGTTGTTGTTCGTACTGCTGGGGCGCCTGGCCAAAAGCAACGGCCGGGTGGCAGACGGGCATATTCAACAGGCGCGACAAGAGATGCGCTCGCTGGACATGACCGAGTCGGCTCAGCGCCGTGCAATTGCAGCGTTCAATCGTGGCAAGTCCGGTTCTGATCGGGTGCGCAGTTACCTACGTGTGCTCAAGGCCCAACCCCATGCGGCGGAAGGTGTATTGCGTGCGTGCTGGCGTATGGTCTGGGCGGACGGCAGAGCGAGCGATGCCGAGCGTGATTTGATCGACTTGTGGGGCAAGTGGCTGGGCTGGACTCCGCAGCAGCTCAAGGCGCTGGCCGCTGACTTCACGCCGGAGCGCAAGCCGCTGGTGAATCGAAGCGGTAATTATCAGGATGCGTTGCGCTTGCTTGGCGTGACGGCCACGTCTGAACCATCGGTGATCAAGGGCGCTTATCGTCGCCTGCTCAGCCGCCACCACCCGGACAAGGTGGCCGGCAGTGGCGCCAGCCCCGCGCAGGTGCGTGAGGCGACCGAGCGTACGCGTGAGTTGCACAGTGCGTATGCGTTGATTCGTGAGCGGCGGGATTTTCGTTAGGCACCACTTTCTTGTTTTGATAACCCATTCCAATGTGGGAGCGGGCTTGCTCGCGAATGCGGTGGGTCAGTGTCAGATGTGCTGACTGATAGACCGCATTCGCGAGCAAGCCCGCTCCCACAGGGGGGGCGGTGCTCTTGAGGTTGGTGATCAGTCTGTAACCGCCTGCGGGCTCAACCACCCACGAACCCTTCGATACAACTGCTCCTGCTCGGCCGCGCTGTTGCCAGGCATGGTCTTGAGCGACACCTGCTTATAACCCTCATTCTTCAACCGCTTGGCCGCCTGGCCCCTAGCCTGGGCATTTTTGCGTGCCTGGGCGTTGTCTTGATAAAACACATCCGCAGTCGGCAGCTTCAAGCCAGGCGCCAATTGCTGTACATCCGGATGGCGTCCGGTCGGCGTCTGCGCGGCGACCATGACCAGTTTCTGCACCTGGGACGGCTGCTTCTCTGTCAAATACCGCGCGGCCCACCAGGCGCCCGTGCCATGGCCGAGCAACACCACGCTGCGCGCACTTTGGGATTGGGCGAAGGCCACGGCGGCATCGATGCGGGCGAAGATGCGTGAGGCGTCGGTCTTGTCTTGCTCATCCGCCCCCGGCACTACTGACGGGTCAGTGCCTTCGGCTTCGGCGCTGGCGGCTTGCTCGATAGGCTTGTCGGCGGTGCTGGCGTCCTTGCTGCTGGTATCGACGGTGGCCTTGGGCGCTTCCATCACGCGCGGTGGCAAGGTGTCTACGCTCACATCCGGCAACGACAGGCTGAGGCTACCCCAGTTGGCATCTGGCAATTTGCGCCGCAACGGACCGATTGCTTGCGGCCAGTCAGCATTTTCGCCGCTGCCCGGTACGATAATCACCACGCCTTCGGGCTCGGCGCTGTTGGCCGGTTTCCACAGGGCGAGGAATGAATCGCTGCCGGCCTGCAATTGCTGTTGTTCCTGCTGCGGGATTTTACGTTCCAGGGCACTCGCTTCTTCCTGGCTGCGCTCAAGCAAGGGCTGGCGTTCGACGGGTTTTTCGGCGGGCGGCGCGGGTGCATCGGCAGCCTGCACAGAAAAGGCACTGGTAAACAGCAGCGACAGGCACAATGCTGGCAGTGCCGAACGGTGAATAAAGGGCATCGTTAATTCCCGGCCAGAAGAGATTCCAGCAGCCTAATGGGTTGGTCAGTATTTGTCAGTGATGTGAGACGTGGATCATGGGTTTTCGCTGTCTGCTGGTTATCGGCTGTTTATGCTTTGCCTTGATGGCGAATGCCTCCACTGCGCCCGCCGCAGCGCCGGCGCAACTCAACGCACAGCAACGCGAATGGTTGGCCCAACACCCAGAGTTGCGGGTGGGCCTGGTCTTGCAGGCACCCTTCGCCCAATACGATCGACGCTTGCAGCGGTTGTCCGGGGCCAATGTGGAGTTGATGCAGTGGCTGGCCAAGGCGCTGAATGTCGAGCTGACCTGGCGCAACTTCCCCAGCCAGGAGCAGTTGGAAGCCGCCCTGCGCGAGGGTGAGATCGACATGGCCCCCGGCCTGCAACAAACCCCGTCCGGCCTGCGTCTGTGGTTGTTCACTGACCCTTATATGCGTGTGCCCCAGCATATCGTCGGCATCCGCGACGGCGGCGGCGCGGTAGAGCTGGAAAAGCTCGATGAACAATCCCGCGTTGCCGTACGCATGCCCAGCGCCGTGGCCGACTACCTGCGCAGCACGTACCCGAACCTTAATCTGCAAGGCGTGCCCATGGAGCGCCAGGCCCTGCAATTGCTGGTCAGCCAGCAGGCGCGCTACGCGGTGGTGGATGAAGCGCAACTGAGCCGGTTGTCTGGCGAGGCAGAATTCGCTGGGCTGGCGGTAGTCGGCGATATCGGCCTGCCGCAATTGCTGCGGGTGGCCACGCGCCGGGATTGGCCGGAACTGGCCGGCATCATGGAAAGTGCCCTGCGTGCCATCCCCGCTCGCGATCTGGACCAACTGCATAACCGCTGGCTGCAAGCCAAATACCCACGCCTTACCGAGTCCCCGGGGCTGTGGCAGAACATCAGCCTGTTGTTGGGGCTGCTGCTGCTTGCCAGCCTGGCGGTGGTGTTCTGGCAGCGCCGCCAGCAACAGGCGTTGGAGCATGGCCTGCTCGCCGCCCGCGAAGAAAGCGCCGCCCGCGCCGCCGGTGCCGAAGCGTTGCGGTTGACGCAATTTTCCATCGACCAGAGCACCGTGGGCATCTTGTGGGTCAATTGGGACAGCCATGTGCGCTACGCCAACCGCGCCGCCGAAACCATGCTCGGTTATGGCCCGGATGAGCTGATCGAACGCCCGCTGGCCGACCTCGACCCCACCCTTCACATAGACCGCTGGCTCAACCTGTGGAAGCGCGCCCGTGCCAGTGAAGACGGCCCGCAGAACTTCGCCACCGATTGCCGGCGTGCCGACGGCAGTGTCCTGCCGACCAATGTGTCCCTGAGTTTTCTGCGGTTTGCCGACGCCGAATACCTGGTGGTCTACCTCAACGATGTGACCGAACTTCGTCGTACGTTGGCCGCGTTGCTGCAAAGCGAAGCGCAGTTGCGCGAGTTGTCCGCCCACCTGGAAACCGTGCGCGAAGAAGAAAAGGCCCGCATCGCCCGTGAAGTGCATGACGAACTGGGGCAGATGCTCACCGTGCTCAAGCTGGAAACCTCCATGTGCGAATTGGCCTACGCACAACTGGACCCCGGCCTGCATGAGCGCTTGAACAGCATGAAGCGCCTGATCGCCCAACTGTTCCAACTGGTGCGCGACGTGGCCACCGCGCTGCGCCCGCCGATTCTCGATGCGGGCATCGCCTCGGCCATCGAATGGCAGGCGCGGCGCTTCGAAGCGCGCACACAGATTCCCTGCCTGGTTCAAGTCCCAGATAATCTGCCAGCCCTGAGCGACGCCAAGGCCATCGGCCTGTTCCGCATCCTGCAGGAAGCGCTGACCAATGTGATGCGCCATGCCCAGGCGCATACTGTCGAGCTGACGTTGGTGGTTGAAGGCGCGGACTTGCGCCTGACCATCAGCGATGACGGCGTCGGTTTCGTCCAGGCCCAAGGGCGCGCGGTATCGTTCGGTCTGGTGGGCATGCGCGAGCGGGTGCTGATCATGGGCGGACAGTTGAGCCTTTCCAGCGAGTTGGGGGAGGGCACCACCCTGAGCGTCACGGTGCCGTTGGATGCATAACACCAAGAGGAAGTCCCTGTGATCCGCGTACTGGTAGCTGAAGACCACACCATCGTTCGTGAAGGCATCAAGCAATTGATCGGCTTGGCCAAAGACTTGCTGGTAGTGGGGGAGGCGAGTAATGGCGAGCAATTGCTGGAGACTTTGCGCCATGTGCCCTGCGAAGTGGTGTTACTGGATATCTCCATGCCCGGCGTTAATGGCCTGGAAGCCATCGCGCGGATTCGTGCACTGAGCAACCCGCCAGCGATTTTGGTGCTGTCGATGCACGACGAAGCGCAAATGGCCGCCCGTGCCTTGAAGGTGGGCGCCGCTGGCTACGCCACCAAGGACAGCGACCCGGCGTTGCTGCTGACGGCCATTCGTAAGGTCGCGGCCGGTGGGCGCTATATCGACCCGGACCTGGCGGACCGCATGGTCTTCGAAGTGGGCCTCACCGATACGCGGCCGTTACACTCGTTGCTCTCTGAGCGTGAGTTCTCGGTGTTCGAACGCCTGGCCCAGGGCGCCAACGTCAACGACATCGCCCAGCAACTGGCGCTGAGCAGCAAGACCATCAGCACCCACAAGGCGCGCTTGATGCAAAAGCTCAATATCACCTCCCTGGCGGAATTGGTGAAGTACGCCATGGAGCACAAGCTGTTGTAACGACATACCTGTTTACGACCCCCTTTGAACCGTGCTGAACCGATTCCTGGCGCATGGCGCCGTGGCACTGTTCCATCCCCGCCATCCGTGTAGGGCGATCCCTACCCCAAACCTTCCATCCGGCTGATGCAATTCTCTCCCAGCCCCCGATTTCCGGGGGCTCGCGGCTGGACTACGCTTGTGCCACAGCAGTCCAAAATACAAAGGTGCGGGTATGAGCGAGGTGGATTCAAATGATGTCCTGGTCAGCTTTCGTGGCGTGCAAAAGAGCTACGACGGCGAGAACCTGATCGTCAAAGACCTCAACCTGGAGATTCGCAAGGGCGAGTTCCTCACCCTGCTCGGGCCTTCCGGTTCGGGCAAGACCACCAGCCTGATGATGCTCGCCGGCTTTGAAACGCCGACCGCTGGCGAAATCCAGCTGGCCGGGCGCTCCATTAACAACGTGCCGCCGCACAAGCGCGACATCGGCATGGTGTTCCAGAACTACGCGTTGTTCCCGCACATGACCGTCGCCGAGAACCTGGCGTTCCCGCTGTCGGTGCGCGGTTTGAGCAAGACCGACATCAGCGAGCGGGTCAAGCGCGTGCTGAACATGGTCCAGCTCGACGCCTTCGCCCAGCGCTACCCGGCGCAACTCTCCGGCGGCCAGCAACAGCGTGTGGCCCTGGCCCGCGCATTGGTGTTCGAACCCCAACTGGTATTGATGGATGAACCCCTCGGCGCCCTCGACAAGCAACTGCGTGAACACATGCAGATGGAAATCAAGCACCTGCACCAGCGCCTCGGCGTGACCGTGGTGTACGTGACCCACGACCAGGGTGAAGCGCTGACCATGTCTGACCGCGTGGCGGTGTTCCATCAGGGCGAGATCCAGCAGATCGCCGCACCGCGCACGCTGTATGAAGAGCCTAAGAACACGTTTGTCGCCAACTTCATCGGCGAGAACAACCGTCTCAACGGCCGCTTGCACAGCCACACCGGCGACCGCTGCGTGGTGGAGTTGGCGCGGGGCGAGAAAGTCGAGGCGCTGGCGGTGAACGTCGGCCAGGTCGGCGGCCCGGTGACCCTGTCGGTGCGCCCGGAACGCGTCAGCCTCAACGGTTCCAGCGAAAGCTGCGTCAACCGCTTCTCGGGGCGCGTGGCGGAATTTATCTACCTGGGTGACCACGTGCGCGTGCGCCTGGAAGTCTGCGGCAAGACCGATTTTTTTGTGAAACAACCGATTGCCGAGCTGGACCCAGCGTTGGCGGTTGGCGACGTGGTACCGATTGGCTGGCAAGTCGAGCACGTTCGCGCACTCGACCCACTTCTAGAGGCGAATTAATCGCCCCCATGGCTTCACCAACCCTGCACGTGGAGAGAACAACAATGTTGAAATCCCTGAAGTATTCGGCGCTGGCTATCGGTTTGATGGGCGCCACACACGCCATGGCCGGCCCGGACCTGACCGTTGTGTCGTTTGGCGGCGCGAATAAGGCGGCACAGGTCAAGGCCTTCTATGCACCGTGGGAAAGCGCGGGCAACGGCAAGATCGTCGCCGGCGAATACAACGGTGAAATGGCCAAGGTCAAAGCCATGGTCGACACCAAGAGCGTGTCCTGGGACCTGGTAGAGGTGGAATCGCCGGAGCTGTCCCGTGGCTGCGACGAAGACATGTTCGAACCCCTGGACCCAAAACTGTTTGGCAACACCGCCGACTACGTAAAAGGCGCAATCCAGCCGTGCGGCGTGGGTTTCTTCGTGTGGTCCACGGTGCTGGCCTACAACGCCGACAAGCTGACCAGCGCGCCAACCAGCTGGGCGGATTTCTGGGACACCAAGAAATTCCCGGGCAAGCGCGGCCTGCGTAAAGGCGCCAAGTACACCCTGGAATTTGCCCTGATGGCCGACGGCGTGGCGCCGAAGGATGTGTACAAAGTGCTGGCCGGCAAAGATGGCCAGGACCGTGCCTTCAAGAAGCTCGACGAGCTGAAACCTTCGATCCAATGGTGGGAGGCCGGCGCACAACCGCCGCAGTACCTCGCCTCCGGTGACGTGGTGATGAGCTCTGCGTACAACGGCCGCATCGCCGCCGTGCAGAAAGAAAGCAACCTGAAAGTGGTGTGGAACGGCGGGATCTACGACTTCGACGCCTGGGCCATCCCTAAAGGCCTGGCCAAAGACCGTGCAGAAGCGGCGAAGAAATTCATCGCTTTCTCGGTACAGCCGCAGCAGCAGAAGACCTACTCGGAAAACATCGCCTACGGCCCGGCCAATACCCAAGCCGTACCGTTGCTGGCCAAGGACATCCTCAAGGACATGCCGACCACCCCGGAAAACATCGCCAACCAGGTGCAGATCGACGTGAGCTTCTGGGCGGATAACGGTGAGCAGTTGGAGCAGCGCTTCAACTCGTGGGCTGCCAAGTAATCAGCATCGCCACTAAACCCATGTGAACGGGGTTTGTGTGGGAGCGGGCTTGCTCGCGAATGCGGTGTGCCAGTTGACACATGCATCGACTGACACACTGCATTCGCGAGCAAGCCCGCTCCCACACGAGCCCGCTCCCACATGAGATCTGCTGTGTTGGGCAGATTGCATTCATTTTCATTCTCGGAGTTTGCCATGGACATCGCCATTCCTGGCCCCACCCTCAAGCAACGCCTGGCGCGTGCCGAGCGGGTCAACCGCTGGAAGGCCCAGGCCTTGATTGCGCCGCTGGTGCTGTTTTTGCTGCTGGTGTTCCTGGTGCCTATTGTTGCGCTGTTGTTCAAGAGCGTCGGCAACCCGGAAGTGGTAGGCGGCTTGCCGCGTACCGTGGTGGCGGTGACCGCCTGGGATGGCCGTGGCCTGCCGGGTGAGCCGGTGTACCAGGCTCTCAGTGAAGACCTGGGCGAAGCCCGCAAAAACCAGACCTTGGGCGACCTGTCCAAGCGCCTGAACATGGAGCTGGCCGGCTATCGCAGCCTGCTGACCAAAACCGCACGGGCGCTGCCGTTTACCGAAGCCCCGGCCTCTTATAAAGAAGCGTTGGAAAACCTCGATGAACGCTGGGGCGACCCCGCGTACTGGCAGGCGATCCGGCGCAATACCAGCAGCCTGACGCCGTTCTACCTGCTGGCGGCCGTCGATCACCGTATCGACGACCTCGGCGAAGTGGCCCCGGCCACGCCAGACCAGGCGATCTACCTGGATATCTTCGCCCGCACCTTCTGGATGGGCCTGGTGATTACCGCCATCTGCCTGGTGTTGGCGTATCCCCTGGCGTACCTGCTGGCCAACTTGCCGGCACGCAAGAGCAACTTGCTGATGATCCTGGTGTTGCTGCCGTTCTGGACCTCGATCCTGGTGCGCGTAGCCGCGTGGATCGTTTTGCTGCAATCCGGTGGCCTGATCAACAGCGCACTGATGAGCATGGGCCTGATCGACAAGCCCCTGGAGTTGGTGTTCAACCGCACCGGCGTGTACATCTCCATGGTGCACATCCTGCTGCCGTTCATGATTCTGCCGATCTACAGCGTGATGAAGGGCATCTCGCCCACCTACATGCGTGCGGCGATTTCCCTGGGCTGCCACCCGTTCACCAGTTTCTGGCGCGTGTACTTCCCGCAGACCTACGCCGGTGTCGGCGCCGGGTGCCTGCTGGTGTTCATCCTGGCGATTGGTTACTACATCACCCCGGCACTGCTGGGCAGCCCGAACGACCAGATGGTCAGCTACTTCGTGGCCTTCTACACCAACACCAGCATCAACTGGGGCATGGCCACGGCGTTGGGCGGCTTGTTGCTGCTGGCCACTGTGGTGCTGTACCTGATCTACAACCGACTGGTGGGCGCCAGCCGCCTGCGCCTGAGCTAAGGAGACCATTGCGATGCTGAGCCCTTATATGTCGCCCATCGAACGGGTGTGGTTCTACAGTTTGCGGATTCTCTGCGGCTTGATCCTGTTGTTCCTGATTTTGCCGGTGCTGGTGATCATCCCGTTGTCGTTCAACAGTGGCAGCTTCCTGGTGTACCCGTTGCAAGGTTTCTCCCTGCACTGGTACCAGGACTTCTTCGGCTCGGCCGAATGGATGCGTGCACTCAAGAACAGCATCATCGTCGCTCCGGCGGCCACGCTGCTGGCCATGGTCTTTGGCACCCTGGCCGCCATTGGCCTGACCCGTGGCAATTTCCGCGGCAAGGCGTTGGTGATGGCGTTGGTGATCTCGCCGATGGTGGTGCCGGTGGTGATCATTGGCGTCGCCAGTTACCTGTTCTTCGCGCCGTTGGGGCTGGGCAACAGCTTCTTTTCGCTGATCGTGGTGCACGCAGTGCTGGGTGTGCCGTTTGTGATCATCACCGTGTCGGCGACGTTGCAGGGCTTCAACCATAACCTGGTGCGGGCGGCGGCAAGTCTGGGGGCTTCGCCACTGACCGCATTCCGCCGGGTGACCTTGCCACTGATTGCGCCGGGGGTGATTTCCGGGGCGTTGTTTGCCTTTGCGACGTCGTTTGATGAAGTGGTGGTGACGCTGTTTCTTGCAGGTCCCGAGCAAGCGACCTTGCCGCGTCAGATGTTCAGCGGGATCCGGGAGAACCTCAGCCCGACCATCGCCGCCGCCGCCACTTTGCTGATTGCGTTCTCGGTGCTGCTGTTGTTGACCCTGGAATGGTTGCGCGGCCGTAGCGAGAAATTGCGAACGGCCCAAGTCTAACGGTCGTGTGAAGATCAACGTGTGGGAGCGGGCTTGCTCGCGAAAGCGGTGTATCAGTCACCCAATGTACTGGCTGACACACCGTATTCGCGAGCAAGCCCGCTCCCACATGGGTTTTGTGTGAGTTCACAAATACCATTCAGATCCTGAATGCTAGGCAACCCAAAATCCCCAGCTACTCTTGTGCCAGCCCCCAACTAATAAGAGGCCGCGCACATGAGTACTTCCTCATTCAAGATCGCCCACAAACTCCTCACCGGTTCCGGCGCCATCGAACAACTGGCTGCTGAGCTCACCCGCCTGGATGTGGACAACCCGCTGATCGTCACCGACGCCGCGCTGGTCAAGTCTGGCACCGTGGCGCTGGCGCTCGAACACCTGGGCGGGCGTACCTATGAAATCTTCGACCGCGTACTGCCCGATCCGGAAATTGCCATCGTCGAAGACTGCATGCGCGTGTACCGCGACGGCGGGCACGATGGCCTGATCGGTGTGGGCGGCGGCAGCGCTATTGATATCGCCAAGAGCGTGGCGGCCTACGCCGGTTACCACGGCGCCCTGGCGGACTTGTTCGGCGTCGACCAAGTGCCGCGCAAGGGCCCGCCGCTGATTGCCATCCCCACCACTGCCGGCACGGGGTCGGAAGTGACCAACGTGGCGATCCTCTCCGACAAGGCCGCGCAGCTGAAAAAGGGCATCGTCAGCGACTACCTGTTGCCGGATGTCGCGCTGATCAGCCCGCAAATGACCCTCACCTGCCCACGCAGTGTGACCGCCGCCAGTGGCGTGGATGCGTTGGTGCATGCCATTGAGTCCTACCTGTCGCTGAATGCCTCGCCGATCACCGATGCGCTGGCCATCGGTGCGATCAAGCTGATTGCCCATGCGCTGCCCAAGGCCTACGCCAACCCGGCCAACCTGCAGGCCCGTGACGATATGGCCACCGCCAGCCTGATGGCCGGCATGGCCTTCGGTAATGCCGGGGTTGGCGCCGTGCATGCGCTGGCGTACCCCCTGGGCGGGCGCTTCAATATCGCCCATGGAGTGAGTAATGCGTTGCTGCTGCCCTATGTGATGCACTGGAACAAACTGGCCTGTGTCGAGCGTATGCAGGACATTGCCCAGGCCATGGGGGTCAATACGGCTGGGCTGAGTGCCGTTGATGCGGCCGACCGGGCAGTGGAGGCGATGACGCGATTGTGCGCCGCCGTCGAGATCCCGGCGGGCCTGCGCAGTTTCGGGGTTCCCGAGGATGCAATCCCTGCGATGGCCACGGAAGCGGCAGGCATCGAACGCCTGATGCGCAACAACCCGCGCAAGCTCAGCGCAGTCGACATCGAGAAAATCTACCGGGCGGCGTACTAGCCATTGAGCTAGGTCACGGTGCGCGCGGCAAAGCATGCGGTATACAATGCGCGCCATCGTGATTTAGCTCAAAAAAGGTGCGTCATGCAGCCCTTCGTCATTGCTCCATCGATTCTCTCCGCAGACTTCGCCCGCTTGGGTGAAGAAGTGGACAAGGTGTTGGCCGCTGGTGCCGACTTCGTGCACTTCGATGTCATGGACAACCACTACGTGCCCAACCTGACCATCGGCCCGATGGTCTGCGCTGCGTTGCGCAAGTACGGCATCACGGCGCCGATTGATGCGCACCTGATGGTCAGCCCGGTGGACCGCATCGTCGGTGATTTCATCGACGCCGGTGCGACCTACATCACCTTCCACCCGGAAGCCACGCTGCACGTGGATCGCACCTTGCAACTGATCCGCGAAGGCGGCTGCAAGGCGGGCCTGGTGTTCAACCCGGCGACCCCGCTGGACGTGCTCAAGTACGTGATGGACAAGGTCGACATGGTGTTGCTGATGAGCGTCAACCCAGGCTTTGGCGGGCAGAAGTTCATCCCCGGCACCCTCGACAAGCTGCGCGAAGCCCGCGCACTGATCGACGCCTCGGGCCGTGATATCCGCCTGGAGATCGACGGTGGGGTCAACGTCAACAACATCCGCGAAATCGCCGCGGCTGGCGCCGACACCTTTGTGGCGGGCTCGGCGATCTTCAATGCGCCGGACTACCAGGTAGTCATCGCCAAGATGCGTGCCGAGCTGGCGCTGGCACGGCCATGAGCGGCTTTGAGCAGCTATTCCCCGGCAAACTGCCACGGTTGGTGATGTTCGATCTGGACGGCACCTTGATCGACTCGGTGCCAGATCTTGCTGCGGCGGTGGATCAGATGCTGCTCAAACTGGGGCGCCCGCCTGCGGGGATCGAGTCGGTGCGTGAGTGGGTCGGCAACGGCGTGCACATGCTGGTGCGCCGGGCCTTGGCCAATCACATCGATGCCGAAGGGGTTGATGAGGTCGAGGCCGAGCACGCCCTGGAGCTGTTCAACGCCGCCTATGAAGACGGCCACGAACTGACCGTGGTTTACCCCGGCGTACGTGACACCCTCAAATGGCTGAGCAAACAGGGCGTGGAAATGGCCCTTATCACCAACAAGCCGGAGCGCTTCGTCGCGCCGTTGTTGGACCAGATGAAAATTGGCCGGTATTTCCGCTGGATCATCGGTGGCGATACTTTGCCGCAGAAGAAGCCTGACCCGGCGGCGCTGTTTTTTGTGATGAAAATGGCCAATATCCCGGCGTCGCAGTCGTTGTTCGTCGGCGACTCGCGCAGTGATGTGCTGGCGGCAAAGGCCGCTGGCGTGCAGTGCGTGGCCCTTAGCTACGGCTATAACCATGGGCGACCTATCGCCGAGGAGTCGCCGTCGCTGGTGATTGATGACCTGCGACTGCTAATCCCCGGTTGCTTGGGAGCGGGCGCTGAGATAACGTTGCCCGACACCGATCCGTCCCCTTCTGGAAATCCCATCGTGGTGGTCACTCGCAAACTCTGGATGAAAGTCATCAAGGCCCTGGCCCGCTGGCGTTGGCGCGCCTGACTGATCCTGGCCGCGCTGCGGCACGTTTGCATACCTGACCGTTAGACCCTCACGCCACGAGGCACACATGATCCGCGAAGAATTCCTGCGTTTGGCCGCTGCCGGCTATAACCGTATTCCCCTGGCCTGCGAAACCCTGGCCGACTTCGACACGCCGCTGTCGATCTACCTCAAGCTGGCCGACGAGCCCAACTCCTACCTGCTCGAATCCGTGCAGGGCGGCGAGAAGTGGGGCCGTTATTCGATCATCGGCCTGCCGTGCCGCACCGTCATGCGCGTTCACGACCACCATGTGAGCATCACCCATGATGGCGTCGAGATCGAAAGCCACGACGTAGAAGACCCGCTGGCCTTCGTCGAAACCTTCAAGGCGCGCTACAACGTGCCGACCATCCCTGGCCTGCCGCGCTTTAACGGTGGCCTGGTGGGGTATTTCGGCTACGACTGCGTGCGTTATGTGGAAAAACGCTTGGGCAAGTGCCCGAACCCAGACCCGCTGGGCGTGCCGGACATTCTGCTGATGGTCTCCGATGCGGTTGTCGTGTTCGACAACCTGGCCGGCAAGATGCACGCGATTGTGCTGGCCGACCCATCCCAGGCGGACGCGTTCGAGCAAGGCCAGGCCAGCCTGCAAGCGCTGCTGGAAAAACTGCGCCAGCCGATCACCCCACGTCGCGGCCTGGACCTCAGCCGTCCACCGGCGGCCGATCCGGTGTTTCGTTCAAGCTTTACCCAGGATGACTACGAGCGCGCCGTCGATACCATCAAGGAATACATCCTCGCCGGTGACTGCATGCAGGTGGTGCCGTCGCAGCGTATGTCCATCGACTTCAAGGCCGCGCCGATCGATCTGTACCGTGCGCTGCGCTGCTTCAACCCGACGCCGTACATGTACTTCTTCAACTTTGGTGACTTCCACGTGGTGGGCAGCTCGCCGGAAGTGCTGGTGAGGGTAGAAGACAACCTGATCACCGTGCGCCCGATTGCTGGCACTCGCCCACGGGGTGCGACCGAAGAAGCGGACTTGGCGTTGGAAGAAGACCTGCTGAGCGACGACAAGGAAATCGCCGAGCACCTGATGCTGATCGACCTGGGCCGCAACGACACCGGGCGTGTCTCGGAAATCGGTTCGGTGAAGCTCACTGAGAAGATGGTCATCGAGCGTTATTCCAATGTGATGCACATCGTCTCCAACGTCACTGGCGAGTTGAAGGCTGGCTTGACCGCGATGGACGCACTGCGGGCGATCCTGCCAGCGGGCACCTTGTCGGGTGCACCGAAGATCCGTGCGATGGAAATCATCGACGAGTTGGAACCGGTCAAGCGTGGTGTCTACGGCGGCGCCGTGGGGTATTTCGCCTGGAACGGCAACATGGACACGGCCATTGCGATCCGCACCGCCGTGATCAAGGACGGGGAGCTGCACGTGCAGGCCGGTGGCGGGATTGTCGCCGACTCGGTGCCGGCCCTCGAATGGGAAGAAACCCTGAACAAGCGCCGCGCGATGTTCCGCGCCGTTGCGCTGGCTGAACAGACCCCCAATTCCTGAGGTTTCCCCCATGTTGCTGATGATTGATAACTACGATTCTTTTACCTACAACGTTGTGCAGTACTTGGGCGAGCTGGGTGCCGAGGTCAAGGTGGTGCGCAACGACGAACTGACCGTGGCCGAAATCGCTGCCCTGAATCCAGAGCGCATTGTGGTTTCCCCTGGCCCGTGCACGCCGACCGAGGCGGGCATCTCCCTGGAAGCGATCAAGTATTTTGCTGGCAAGCTGCCGATCCTGGGTGTGTGCCTGGGCCACCAGTCCATCGGCCAGGCCTTTGGCGGTGACGTGGTGCGTGCGCGCCAAGTGATGCACGGCAAGACCAGCCCGGTGTTTCACAAAGATCTGGGCGTGTTCCAGGCCCTGAACAACCCGGTGACGGTGACGCGCTACCACTCGTTGGTGGTCAAGCGTGAAACCTTGCCGGAATGTTTGGAGCTGACCGCCTGGACCCAGCTGGAAGACGGCTCGGTCGATGAGATCATGGGCCTGCGCCACAAGACACTGAATATCGAAGGGGTGCAATTTCACCCTGAGTCGATCCTGACCGAGCAGGGCTACGAGCTGTTCGCCAACTTTCTCAAGCAGAGCGGCGGCACGCGCTAAGGACTTTCCATGGATATCAAGACTGCCCTGAGCCGTATCGTCGGCCACCTGGACCTGACCACCGCTGAGATGAGCGATGTGATGCGCGAGATCATGACCGGCCAATGCACCGACGCGCAGATCGGCGCGTTCATGATGGCCATGCGCATGAAGAGCGAGAGCATCGACGAGATCGTCGGCGCCGTCTCGGTGATGCGTGAGCTGGCGGACAAAGTTGAGCTCAAAACCCTCGACGGCGTGGTGGATGTGGTCGGCACCGGCGGTGACGGTGCAAACATCTTCAACGTGTCGACGGCTTCCTCTTTTGTAGTGGCGGCGGCGGGTTGCACCGTGGCCAAGCACGGTAACCGTGCAGTGTCCGGCAAGAGCGGCAGCGCCGACCTGCTGGAAGTGGCCGGCATCTACCTGAACCTGACCCCGGTCCAAGTGGCCCGTTGTATCGACAATGTGGGTATCGGCTTCATGTTTGCCCAAACCCACCACAGTGCGATGAAGCACGCCGCCGGCCCGCGTAAAGACCTGGGCCTGCGCACCCTGTTCAACATGCTTGGCCCGCTTACGAATCCGGCCGGTGTGAAACACCAGGTGGTGGGCGTGTTCAGTCAGGCGCTGTGCCGCCCGTTGGCCGAAGTGTTGCAACGCCTGGGCAGCAAGCATGTGCTGGTGGTGCATTCCAAGGATGGCCTGGACGAATTCAGCCTGGCAGCGCCGACCTTTGTGGCGGAGCTGAAAAATGACCAGATCACCGAATATTGGGTCGAGCCCGAAGACCTGGGCATGAAAAGCCAAAGCCTGCACGGCCTGGCGGTAGAAAGCCCGGCAGCTTCCCTGGAATTGATTCGCGATGCTCTGGGGCGTCGCAAGACCGAGAACGGTCAAAAAGCCGCTGAGATGATTGTTCTGAATGCTGGCGCGGCACTTTACGCAGCCGACCACGCCTATAGTCTGAAGGAAGGTGTGGAATTGGCCCACGATGCGCTGCACACCGGTCTGGCTCGCGAAAAACTCGAAGAGCTGGGAGCATTCACCGCCGTATTCAAGATGGAGAATGAAGGATGAGTGTGCCGACCGTTCTGGAAAAGATCCTGGCCCGCAAGGCTGAAGAAGTGGCTGAGCGCCGTGTACGCGTCAGTTTCTCTGAGCTTGAAGCGTTGGCCAAAAGCGCCGATGCACCGCGTGGCTTCGCCAATGCCTTGATTGCCCAGGCCAAGCTCAAGCAACCGGCGGTGATCGCCGAGGTGAAGAAAGCCTCGCCGAGCAAGGGCGTGATCCGCGAAAACTTCGTGCCGGCGGACATTGCCGTCAGCTACGAGAAGGGCGGCGCCACTTGCCTATCCGTGTTGACCGATATCGACTACTTCCAGGGCTCCGACCTGTTCCTGCAACAAGCCCGCGCGGCGTGCAAGTTGCCGGTGATCCGCAAGGACTTCATGGTCGACCCGTACCAGATCGTCGAAGCCCGTGCCCTGGGCGCCGACTGCGTACTGTTGATTGTCTCCGCGCTGGATGACGTGAAGATGGCTGAGCTGGCGGCCGTGGCCAAAAGCGTTGGCCTGGATGTGTTGGTGGAAGTGCACGACGGCGATGAGCTGGAACGCGCACTGAAAACCCTCGACACGCCGCTGGTGGGGGTTAACAACCGCAACCTGCACACCTTTGAAGTCAGCCTGGAAAACACTCTCGACCTGCTGCCGCGCATTCCGCGTGACCGCTTGGTGATTACCGAGAGTGGCATCGTCAATCGTGCCGATGTGGAGCTGATGGAGATCAGTGGGGTGTATTCGTTCCTGGTGGGCGAGACGTTTATGCGCGCGGAGAACCCGGGGGCGGAATTGCAGCGTCTGTTCTTCCCGGAGCGTGGCGTGGCGGTCAGCGGTTCGACCCTCGACTGATTTGAAATGCGATCAAAACTGTGGGAGCGGGCTTGCTCGCGAATGCGGCGTATCAGTCGACACATAAGTTGACTGACCCACCGCATTCGCGAGCAAGCCCGCTCCCACATTGGGTTTTGTGTTTATTCAGATAGGTAGGTGTTTGATGGTTAAGCCCGTAAGGATGACGGTTGAAGCTGGCCTTGCTGCCGAGCAAGACCTGTTGGCCGCTGTCTGCGCAGGCGAACAGGAATACGGTCTGCTGTTCTGGCAACCCAACGATCAAGCCTTGGTCATGCCGCGCCGGTNTGATGGTTAAGCCCGTAAGGATGACGGTTGAAGCTGGCCTTGCTGCCGAGCAAGACCTGTTGGCCGCTGTCTGCGCAGGCGAACAGGAATACGGTCTGCTGTTCTGGCAACCCAACGATCAAGCCTTGGTCATGCCGCGCCGGTTAAGCCGCTTGCCAGCTTTCGACGAGGCTAGCCAGGTCTCAGCGCAGGCGGGTTGGCCGGTGTTGCTAAGGGAAACCGGTGGAGAGCCCGTGCCGCAGTCGTCGGCCACGGTCAACATTGCTCTGGTCTACGCCCCTCCACGCAGCGAGGGCGATCAAAGTCGTATCGAAACCGGTTACTTGCGTCTGTGCCAGCCCATCTGCGACTTACTGATCGAGTTGGGCGGCGATGCGTCGGTGGGCGAAATCGACGGTGCATTCTGCGACGGTCGCTACAACGTCAATCTCAATGGCCGAAAAATGGTGGGCACTGCCCAGCGCTGGCGCCAAAGCGGTGGGCGCCCGGTGGGTTTGGTGCATGGTGCGCTGCTGCTGGACGGCGACCGTGAAGAGCTGATCGCATCGGTCAACCGCTTCAACGAAGCCTGCGGCCTAGATCAACGGGTGCGTGCCGACAGCCATATCGCCCTGCATGAAGCTTTCCTCGCGCCCGACGCTATCAGCCGGCTGGATGCTCTGTACCGTCAGATGCTGGCGACGTTCCTGCCAGCTTAACGGGTACCGAACACCACCATCGTCTTGCCTTTGACGTGGACCAGGTTGCGTTCTTCCAGGTCCTTGAGTACGCGGCCGACCATCTCCCGTGAACACCCGACAATACGCCCGATTTCCTGGCGCGTGACTTTGATCTGCATGCCATCCGGGTGGGTCATGGCGTCGGGTTGTTTGCACAACTCCAGCAGGCAGCGTGCAACGCGGCCGGTGACGTCAAAGAATGCCAGGTCGCCGACCTTGCGCGTGGTGTCCCGCAGGCGCTGGGCAATCTGGCCGCTCAGGGCGTAGAGAATGTCCGGGTCTTGCTGGGCCAGTTCGCGGAACTTGGTGTAGCTGATCTCGGCGACTTCGCATTCGACCTTGGCCCGTACCCACGCGCTGCGTTCCTGCTCTTTGCCCGGTTGTTCGAACAGCCCCAGCTCCCCAAAAAAATCCCCGGTGTTCAGGTAGGCGATGATCATCTCGCGGCCGTCTTCATCCTCGATCAGGATGGTGACCGAGCCTTTGATAATGAAGTACAGCGTTTCGGAGCGCTCGCCGGCGCAGATGATGTTGTGCTTGGCCGGGTAGCGCCGGCGCTGGCAATGCATCAGCAACTTGTCGAGATTCTTGATCTTGGGTATGGGAGTAAGGGCAACCATGGTTGTATCCCGAAAAGACAGCGCGAGGGGTCGGAGTTGTTATATGTGTCGGTATCGGCATTGATACACGTTGTATAAATAGTAGCAATACGCCATCGATTTGGCGCCAGCTTACCAGACACATTCTGACTCGATTAGCCAATTTATTGGTTAAACCCTTCGTTGATCGGTTTTAGCGGGAAACGGCGTCGTTATCGGGCCCTGTGCTAAGCTGGCGACCCTTTTTTAGCAGTGGAGTCTGGGCGATGAAGGCACGCATCCAATGGGCGGGCGAAGCCATGTTCCTCGGTGAGTCGGGCAGTGGCCATGTGGTGGTCATGGATGGCCCGCCGGAAGCCGGTGGCCGTAACCTGGGCGTACGCCCGATGGAAATGCTCCTGCTTGGTGTAGGCGGTTGCAGCAATTTCGACGTGGTCAGCATCCTGAAAAAGTCCCGCCAGGCCGTGGAGAGCTGCGAAGCGTTCCTGGAAGCCGAGCGGGCCACGGAAGATCCCAAGGTGTTCACCAAGATCCACATGCATTTCGTGGTGAAGGGCCGTGCGCTGAAAGAAGCCCAGGTCAAGCGTGCCATCGAACTGTCGGCCGAGAAGTACTGCTCGGCATCGATCATGCTGGGCGCGGCCGGTGTTGCCATCACCCATGACTATGAGATCGTAGAGCTGGGTTGATGGGTAAACCGTTGGCAAAAAGAAAGGGCGCTTAAAAAGCGCCCTTTTTTGTTTCAGATGCGGTATGTGCTTTTGGTCATGACCTTGGCCAGCAGGCTCATGCCAAACCGCACCGGCGCCGGGAAGCGAAAACCGCCGGCGTCCAATGCGCTTTCGGCGTGGTGTTCTTCGTCGATGCGCATCTGTTCAAGAATCGCCCGGGACTTTTCGTCCTCGGCGGGCAGTTGTTCCAAGTGTTCATCCAAGTGTTTGCACACCTGATGCTCGGTCGCGGCCACAAAACCCAGGCTGACTTTGTCGCTGATCAAGCCAGCAGCGGCGCCGATGCCAAACGACAAACCATAGAACAATGGGTTGAGCACGCTGGGATGGCTGCCCAGTTGGCGAATGCGTTGTTCGCACCAGGCCAGGTGGTCGATCTCTTCCTCGGCTGCATGCTCCATGGCTGCGCGCACTTGCGGCAACTTGGCAGTCAGCGCCTGGCCTTGGTACAGCGCCTGGGCACAGACTTCACCGGTGTGGTTGATGCGCATCAGGCCCGCGACGTGGCGGGTATCGGTCTCGCTCATCTGTGCATCGGGCTGCACGATGGCGGGCGAAGGGCGGTACGGCTGGCCACTGAACGGCAGCAGCGTGCGCATGGCCATATCGGCTTGCAGTAACAGACGGTCAATCGGCGAGTAGTGACGTTGGGTAGTCATGCTGACCTCCGGGAAGAATCTCGGCGGCCAGTTTACCGCAAGAGAAGGGCAAGCGTTTGCGCTGCGTCAAGGGCAAGGGGTCGCAGCCGGGGGCCGCGACCGTTGCCCATAGGCTGATCAGCCCGGCGGCCAGTTCATTTGGCGCTGACCCAAGACGTGCATATGGATGTGATAAACGGTCTGCCCGCCTTTCGGGTTGCAGTTCATCACCACGCGGAAACCTTCCTCGCAGCCTTGTTCCAACGCCAGGCGCTGAGCAGTGAACAAAATATGACCGGCTAGGGCTTTGTCTTCTTCGGTCAGGTCATTGAGGGTGGGGATGTGTTTTTTCGGAATGACCAGGAAATGCACCGGGGCGGCCGGGTGGATGTCCTTGAACGCCAGGACTTGATCATCTTCGTAGATGATATCCGCGGGTATTTCTCTGTTGATGATCTTGGTGAACAGAGTATCCACAGCTGTTTCTCCGTTATGAAAGTGCAGGGGCAGTGTACTCAGGCGTTTGCGGCGAGCCAAGCCATGTACGCCCGCTACTTTGAGCGCCGCGCAAGGATGTTGCGCACGAAGGCCACAAGGGGGAACAAGACCTTGTGCAGACGACGTCGGCGCTTTATGGCTTCCTTGATGCCTGAAAAAACCGCACAGCCATGGTACTTGATGAGCGCTGCGGCTTCATTGCGAAAGGTTCGAGTGGCGGTGCTCGGAACTCCCGTGGCAGGGAAGTGGGAAAACCGGCGCTGCCCCTGCTTTGCATTTAGCGTGGCTTGCAGGAAGCCGTTTCCGAAGTTGCGGTCCGGTTCAAGATGGCAGCCTTCTGCCCACTCATTCCACGCATTGATAAACACCAGTGGCGTTGCGTTCTCCCGTGACTTGTCTATAGCGGACGATAACCAGAACTCGTAGTTGTCGGGTACACCGTTGAGAATGATCAGTGCACGCTCATTAGTCCGAGCGGTGTTGTCCCACGACGGAAAGACGGTCTTGAAGACGTTGGCATTCTGCGCGTTGTAAGTTCGATCAAGATTGGACTGTGCGACGCTGGCGTACTGAAAAACATTGCCCTTGAATGCGTGATGGAAATTGAGCTGATCGTTTATGTTTGAAAGGCCAAGATTGTGGGGTGGGAATTCAACGCCGCTGTCGAAGCCGTATTTTTTATAGTTGTCGTTGCCGTGGGTCAGCGCGGCGCACAGGTGGATTTCACCCAAGCCGATGGTGCGACAGTGCTGACGCCAAATGCTGAGCGTTTTACACGCGTCGGGAAGATGTTGGGGGCGGTAAACAATCAAGAAGGGTTTTCCATCCACCCGGATGTACCGGCCATCTTCAAAGAATGGAATGAGCGACTGTATGAAGTTGATATCGTCGTCAGGCAGGTACTGTTGCGCGATCAAGATTTCGTGTTCGGCGGCATCCCAGCGGCGTGTCCAGTTTTCATTGGCCCAGCACAAACAAAATGGCATGTCACTTTCAGGGTCTTGGAGCATGTCATCCAATGGAATATTCAGGAGACGATGGCCAGAGAACCAATAATAGTGATAGCAAAAGCCGTCGATGCCATAGGCTTTTGCGGTCTCTATTTGATCTCGTCTGGTCTGCGTGACGCGCAGGTCATAGAAGCCGAATTCGGTGGGCAGGTGGGGTTGAAGATGTCCTTCAAACTGAGGTATCGCCTTGGTGACGTTGGTCCATTCAGTGAAGCCTTTGCCCCACCAGCGGTCATTCTCGGGTGTGGGATGAAATTGCGACAAATAAAAGGCAATCAGCTTGGGCGGGGTCATTGGCGTTTAGTCCCATCTGCAGGAGGGTAAAGGGTCGCCAACAACGCAATAGCGAATAAAGTCTAACGATGAATATTCCAGTTCACCCTATGTTCAGGCCCAACCTCTTGAGCGTGGCGCGCAGGGCCTTCTTGAACCCCTGCGGTAAGTACGCACCCACTCGTTGTTTGACGGACGAGAGAAACAGCGGGTGGATAATCCGAAGTTTGTTTCTCGTATCGGAACGCACATTCAACTTGAGTGCTTCACCTGGGCGGTGGTTCGGAACTGCCTTTACGACAACTTGATAGACCGTTGCGTCAGGACTTTGCCGTAAACACTGTTGGGTGGGTGTTGGTAGCAGCGACCACTGGGCGGCGAATTCGGTTTCTTCAGGTTGTTTCAGCACATAGGCGACCTCGATGATCTTCAAGTCGGCCTGGCTGAAGAGATCCTCAATGTTCTTTAACCCGAAGAAACGGATGTGTGTCCTGTCCAGCAACCCCCAGTCACGGTATTCAAAGTTGCCATTAAGTAAACAAGCCAGCACTGCTGCATGACCGGCGTGCGGTAAGGAGATCACCAGGTAACCGTTATCCTTGATCAATGGGACCATGCGCTTCAGGGCTGTCCAGGGGTCATACAAATGTTCAAGTACGTCGGCCGCGACCAGCACATCAAACGGTGCTGCGCCCTCCAGAAGTAACGGCCAGTGTTCGGCGTTCAGATCCGCCTGATAGATCTTTTCGCAGAATGGCGAGGCCTTTTTTATGGCCTCGGTATCCAGTTCAAGGCCCGTCACACTGCACTGGCCTTCGGTTGCCAGAATCCTGGTGATGGAGCCAGGCCCGCAGCCAACTTCCAGCACGCGCTTGTACTGCCCCACCAAGCGCACAACATGAGCGGGTGCTGTTGCCGATCGGCTGTCCACATCATATTCATAGTTGTGACGTTGATTGCTCATGGACCACTCCCTGGGCTGATTGTTTGCCTGTTTGAGGGGCTTACGGGACCTGCCAATAAACGCCCACGCCGTCGATCTCCACCAAGCTTGGCGTAAATTCGCGGGTGGTGAGGAAGTCATGCACCGCCTGTTTGCACGCAGGAACAACGTTGTAGTCATCGACAATGACGTATCCGCCGGACGATACCTTGTCGTACAAGGCCGATAAGGCATCCATGGTGGATTCATACATGTCGCCGTCCAACCGCAGCAGTGCCAGTTTTTCAATAGGCGCCCTCGTCAGCGTGTCTTTGAACCAACCCTTTAGAAAGACAACTTGTTCGTCCAGCAAGCCGTACTTCTCGAAGTTGCGCATGACTTGCTCCATGGGCACGCTGAGTTCGTCATACGTATGAAAAGTATCTCCGGTATCTGCCGGGTATTTTTCATGATCTGGAGGCGGCAGGCCTTCGAACGAGTCGGCAACCCACACGCGGCGGTCGGTCACGCAATAGGCATCAAGCACTGCGCGCATCAAGATGCATGCGCCGCCGCGCCAAACGCCGGTTTCTATCAGGTCACCCTCAATATTGTTGCCAAGCACACTTTCGGTCAGCGCCCTCACGTTCGCCAGGCGCTTCTTGCCGATCATCGTGTGTGCGACCGAAGGCCAGTCCCAACCGTACTCCCGCAACTGCGCATCAAATTGATCATGGCCCAGCACGTTGAGCGGCGGGTCTTCGTAGATTGACCCACTCAGGCAGTCCTGAACCGAGGTGAGGTATCGATTGATCAGCCTGTTACGCTCAGCAGCGAGATAGATCACCTCGCGGTTTCGTCGAAAAAGATTATGCGAGCCCTGTAACAGTGCGCTGAATATGCCGGGTCGCTGTTCATTCATATGATCGCTACCTTGAAGGGTCATGGTTTTGACGGCTTGCTTGTATTGATCAGTTCGATGTCGTCGAACGGTATGCCAATCAGGCCGCTCATGATGCTGGAACTTCTCGATTCGATAACGAACGCGTCGTTGATCCACTGCAACTGGGTTGCGTCGTCAGGCGATCCATCGGCAATGGCGACGTCGACGGTATAAGTTCCAACTTTCAATAGGGGGAAACGGAAGGTAAAAACGGCCCTTACGCAGTTGCCCGGGGAAGCAGTCACGGGCGCCAGGCAGGTATCGATAAACGTGTTCTGGCCTATCAATACCTGTCCAAGCCGGTCCTTGAGATTAAAACCGACAATCAGGTTCTGGCTTGGAACCCATACGGTTGCTTCCACCACAACCCTGGCCATTTCACCCCCCACCAGCCAAGAGAGTTGTTGGCCTTGCAAGTCCTCGATGCAGGCATGGGAAATAACGGCACCCTCATTGCCGAACGTGGTGGTGGCAGACGAGAACTCGAAGACTTGAATGTCATTTCTGACATTTGAATGATTGATAAAGGCCGTTCGCATGTCGCGTTTGTCTAACAGTTGCTCAAGGCCCTGCTCGGCGAGGGGGTGGGGGGGGCGTTTGTCCACAAGTGTCGAATGATAACGTCTAGCCAAATACTGCTCGCATACCGTTTTGGCTGACCCAATCGCCTGTATACGGCCTTTTTCCAACCATACGGCGCGATCGCATAAATTGACCACGGCACTGGAGTCGTGGCTGACGAAGAAAACCGTTCCCGTTTTTTTAAACTTATGGAGGAAGCGCATGCACTTTTGAGCAAACAGTGCGTCGCCCACGGCCAGTGCTTCGTCGATGACAAGAATGTCAGCGTCCACGTTGGCTATGACTGCAAAGGCAAGGCGCACATACATCCCTGACGAGTAGCGCTGAACCGGTTGATCCATGAAGTCGCCAATGTCTGCGAACTCGACGATGGCGTCATACTTTTCGTCAATCTGTTCTTTGCTCAAGCCGAGAATCGCGCCGTTAAAGTAGATGTTCTCTTTGCCCGTGAACTCAGGATTGAAGCCGGTCCCAAGCTCCAGCAGGGCGACGATCTTTCCGTGTGTTTCGATTAAGCCTTGGGTGGGTGAAAGCGTTCCGCAAATCAGCTTCAGGAGTGTGGATTTCCCTGATCCATTCAAGCCGATGATGCCGATGGTTTCGCCTTTTTCGATGTCCAGGTTTATGTCTATCAAGGCCCAGAAGTCGCTGTAGTAACGTTTCTGATGTAGCCCAAGTGCACGTTGAAGTCTTGGGTAAATCATTTGCTTCAACCGGTCTTGCGGCTGCGCGTATATCTCGAAGCGTTTGCCGAGGTTCACGACTTTGATACTGACCTCAGAGCACATCGGCGAACCCCTTGCGTGCGCATTGAAAGCACGCGAAACCCGCCCACGCCATCGCCGAGCCCAGGCAGAGCAATAGGCCGATAATGTAAAAGTTTGGCGGTTGTCCAATGATCAGGACGTTTCGCGACTCCTGAATAATGGCGGCGAGGGGGTTTAGCGTGACCCAGATCCGATAGTTCTCCGGCAAGGCGGTAATCGGGAAAAACACGGCAGACAAAAACAGCATGGCGGTTGTGAATAGGCTGGTTATCTGACCTATGTCACGCAGATAAACACCTGCCGCCGCCAATACCCACGCAAGGCCTAAGGTGCCAAGGATGAGCGGCGTCAGGACCAGAGGGAAATAGACGGCAGTGAGAGGAATGTGATGGTTAATGATCCATGCCGCGATCAACAGCACGCTTGAACTGACGAGCGTATGAAACAAGGCTGAGCCAAACGCCACCCAGGGAAGTATCTCGAGCGGGAAAACTACTTTTTTCACATAGTTCGCGTTGGAGATGATCAGGCCGGGAGCGCGATTTATACATTCGGCAAACAACCCATGCACAATCAGCCCGACGAACAGGATGATGGCAAAACCGGCGCCAGTATCGTGTGCGGGGTTTCCCCAGCGTGCGTTGAGTGCCACGGAGAATACAAACGTATAAATCACCAACATCAAGATGGGATTGAACAACGACCACGCGAGACCGAATATCGAACCACGGTAACGGCCCACAACTTCTCTTTGGACAAGCGCTTTTATAAGGCTTCGGTTTCGCCAGAAGCTGCTGAACAGTTCCTTGGGGGCAACGGAAAATGCTTGCATCAGACGGACTCCTCGTTATTCGCAAAAAACGTGGCATACGCAGTTTGCATACGGTGATCAGCCTGGGGTGCTTCTTGCGTATAGGTCGTCGAAGTGCTCATTGGGCTACAACTTCTTAAACAGCGCCGCGACAATCAGCCCCAGATTGCCAAGCAAGGTTTGGCGATAAAGGTGTGAACGAAAAAAATTGATAACTCGCAATGGCATTATTTGAGTGCGACAGCGTGTGAATAGAGCCAAGGTAGCTTGGTTTTCTCTGTCGAGATGTTCCCGCATGCCTTCCAGTGCGAGGATGTTTTGCGTGTTCCACTCTTGGAACCGTCCGTGAAACAGCATGCGAATACGGTACAAGCGTGCCGGCCAACTGGAGTTGCTTCCAACCAGGTTGCCACCGTGCTGACGATAGAGCAGATGGGGGGTCGAGTCATAATGTACGGCACCGCCTACGCCCGTCACCACTATATAAGCCCACCAGTCGTGTGAGGGAATGGTCAGGGCGGTGCTGGTCATCTGAAGCAGTTGGCGGGCCGCCAGGTTAAAAACCATGGTGTTGCCGCCGCCGATATTTTGTACCAACGCATTGGTGAAGTGTGGCAAGCGTGAGAAGTGAGGCGAGTAGCCAATGGGCTCGCCGCATTCGGATATGAGTTGGGTCCGGCCGCAATAAAGTGCCGGCTTTTTGAGAGGAATGGTGATGAGCCAGGCCATTGCGGCCTGCAGTTTTTCGTCCCCCCAGATGTCATCTTGATCTGACCAGGCGAAGAAGTCGGCTTCAATATCGGTGCGGCAGGTTAAAGACAGAAAGTTCTTAACGTAGCCCTGTTTGGGCCCCGATAGTATCCGGACCCGTTCCTGCCCACAGCGCGTGTGGAAGTGCTGCAATATATCCAGGGTCTTGTCGTTGGACCCATCGTCCGACACCAGCAGTTTCCAGTGCGGGTAAGTTTGCCGTGTAAAAGACTCCAGTTGTTCGGAAAGAAAAGAATCTCCGTTGTAGGTGCACATGAGTATGGCGACGGTAGGCAAGGCCGGCATAGGGAATACCTCCTCTGAATGGAAAGCATGGGTTTGAGCCAGCCAATTTCATCCATTCAGTGGAGTGTCTCAGAAAACATACGGCGAGATGTGCTGATGGTACCCGAGCTGTAACGAACCCCCGTGTGCTTAAAACGTAGCAGAGGTATCGAGGGTTTCCAGTATTTGGGTTGATTGAGGTCGAGTGACGGGAGATATTTTTAATACAATTAGTTAGTGGTGTTTTGCCAGCAATCTTGCGGCGTCAGCGCAGGCAATAGGCCTTGTTGATCATCCCGGCGATCTTGCGAGTCAGCCAGCGGGGGCTTAAGCGAGGGCTGAAGGTCATCCAGCGGTTGCGGCGGCCGGGAATGATGATGGCTTTGTTCTTTTCCAGCGCGCGTACGGTGTAGAGCGCGACTTCTTCCGGGGTCATCAGTTTGTCACTGCGTTCGAGTTTGGCGGTGTCCATTTGCGCGGTACCGAAGAACGCAGTGCGAGTCGGGCCGGGGCAAAGTACCGAGACCTTGATGCCGCAGCTTTTCAATTCTTCACGCAAACCTTCGGAGAAGTGCAACACATACGCCTTGCTGGCGTAGTAACTACTCATCCACGGGCCGGGCTGGAAGGCGGCAACCGAGGCGACGTTAAGAATCTGCCCACCGCCATACAGCGCCATGGCATTGCCTAGGGCGTGGCACATGCGGGTCAGGGCCAGGATGTTCACTTCGATAAGGTCTTGTTCGGTCATCCAGTCCTGGGCCAGGAATGGCCCGCTGGTGCCGATGCCAGCACAGTTGACCAGCAGGTCGATCTGGCGCTCGCCTTCTTCAAGTTCCAGCAGGAACCCGGACAAGCGCAGCGGCTCGCCGAGGTCGCAGGCACGAAAAAGCACTTCGACGCCGAACCGTTGAGTCAATTCGATTGCAATGCTTTCCAACTGATCACGCTGGCGGGCCACCAGAATCAAACTGCGGCCGCGCCGGGCCAATGCTTCGGCCATAGCCAGGCCGATGCCGCTGGAGGCGCCGGTGATCAGAGCGTAACGGGTCATGCCTTTCTCCATCGCAACGCCGCCGGCCTGTGACAGTGGCATCACAGGCGGCGGGCGTTTCTTTACTGTTCCGGAGAGTCTACAGGTTCGTCTGCCTCGTCAGCACTTTGCGCGTCATCTTCATCGACCGTCACGCTTTGGTCGGTGGCGTCATCTGAGGTGATGGAGCTGTTTTCGTAGCTGCTGTCGACGTTGGCTTCGAGTTGGTTGAGGTAGCCGTTCATGCCCAAGCTGACCACGATGATGAGCATCAGCGGAATGAATGCCAGCCACAGGGACGCCAGTACCTTCACCGCCGTGGAGTTGCGCGGTGGTGGTGCGCCGTATTGGTTGGCGCCTGGGTTACCTGGCAGCACCAGCAGTAGCAATGGGAACACACTGTTCACCAGCGGGACCAGGTTCAGCAGGTAGAACCAGCCGGACCAGCCCAGGTCGTGCAGGCGCTGTACGCCAATTTGTACGCTGACCACGACGATGGCAATACACAGTGCAAAGCCCAGCAGTGAGCCGAGAATCATGCCCGCCGTCGGCGACGCGGTTGCGACAGCGAAGCCTGCGGTCGCGATGATGCCGCCCGCGACGAGCATCGCTACGGTCAGTACCAGCGTCCACGCCAGGTAGCGCAGGCGGCCAATACGCCCATTGATGGTGAACACCTTGAGCGACGCGTACTCCGGCAGGTCATCCCCCACAACGGCACGCGGCGGTGCGTAAGGGGAGGTTGTGGGTTGGGCGCTGCCGGAATCGGTCTCGTGGGTTTCGGCAAGGCTGAAGGCAACGGGTTGTTCGGCTTCAATGCGGGCGTCTACACCGGCGTTTTTCAACGCAGACAAGTAGGTTTCGGCATCCGGGCGGGACAGGTCGCGCTTGAGTGCGACGGTGCGGCCGGTAAAGAGCTTCTCGATCGCTTCGACGTCACTCTTGAACAACTCGGCGAGGTTCAACTTGGCAGTGGTGCTTTCGACCCCCGGGAGCAAGGCTCCATCAAACACAATCTTGAAACGGCTGTCGCTCATGCGGGCATCCTTGTCACTTAATCAGGGAGGTGGTGCAGGCCTGCACGATCGGCAGGCCTTGCGGTTGGGTCAGCGTGGCCAGCGCAGTTGCTCCGCTTGCTCGCGTGCCTTGCGGTATTCGGCATCCAGGCGGGCAACGAGTTCATCGACGCTGAGTAAATCATTGATCTCACCGACGCCCTGGCCGGCGGACCATACGGTCTTCCAGGCCTTGGCTTCGTCGCTCAATGGTTTGAGCTTGGAGCCGAAGTTGACTTCACCTTTGCCTTGCAGGGCCGCGAGGTCAAAACCGGCGTTTTCCAGGCTCTGGCGCATAAAGCTGGCCGGCACACCAGAGACAGCGGGAGTGTGCACGATGTCGGCGGCGCGCGATGTGAGCAGCATCTCTTTATACGCATCCGGGGCATGGCTTTCGGTGGTGCCGATGAAACGCGTGCCGAAATACGCCAGGTCGGCCCCCAACAGTTGGGCCGCGAGGATCTCGTGCCCGTGGTTGAGGCAACCGGCCAGCAGCAGGGTTTTGTCGAAAAATTGGCGAATCTCGGCGATCAGTGCGAAGGGGCTCCAGGTTCCGGCGTGGCCCCCGGCCCCTGCTGCCACGGCGATCAAGCCATCCACACCTGCTTCGGCAGCTTTCTCGGCATGGCGCCGGGTGGTGACATCATGGAAGACCAGGCCACCGTAGCTGTGTACGGCATCGACCAATTCCTTCACCGCGCCCAGGCTGGTGATGACGATGGGCACCTTGTGCTCGACGCAAATCGCCAAGTCCGCTTCCAGCCTTGGGTTGCTGTTATGCACGATCAGGTTGACGGCATACGGCGCGGGGTTGTCCAACTGCGCCAGGCCCGCTTCGATTTCTTCCAGCCAGGCCTTGAAGCCACTGCTCTCGCGCTGGTTGAGCGCCGGGAAACTTCCGACTACACCGTTGCGACAGCACGCCAGGACCAGTTGCGGGTTGGAAATCAGGAACATCGGTGCCGCCACTACTGGCAGACGCAGACGTTGTTCAAGCAAAGCGGGCAGCGACATTGGAGGTACCCCGTGTGATTGAAGTTAGAACGGTTTGACCACAACCAAAATTACGATAGCCAGCAATAACAGAACCGGGACTTCATTGAACCAGCGATAAAAGACATGGCTGCGGGTGTTTTCGCCACGGGCGAAGCGTTTTACCTGCGCGCCGCACATGTGGTGGTAACCAATCAGCAGCACGACCAGCGTGAGCTTGGCGTGGATCCAGGCCCCTGACTGAAAGATGCTCGGGTTGAGGTAGATCAGCCAGATCCCGAACGCCAGCGCGGCAATCATCGCCGGCCCCATGATGCCGCGGTACAACTTGCGCTCCATGAGACTGAAGCGTTCTTTGCTGACGGTATCCTCACTTTGGGCGTGGTAGACGAACAGCCTCGGCAGGTAGAACAGCCCGGCAAACCAGCAGACGATGCTGATGATGTGGAAGGCTTTGACCCATAGATAAAGCATTTTTAGTTATTCCCAGGTTCACGGTAGCCGAGATAGTAGTGGCTCATGCGCCCGTACGTCACGTTGACGGTTGTCGCAGGACGATACGGCCCCTATTATCGACGGCTTTCCAGTGGGTTCGTTGAGGGCAGGTTTATGGTCAAGGTCGGTATCGTCGGCGGCACGGGTTACACCGGTGTCGAATTGCTGCGTCTGTTGGCTCAGCATCCGCAAGCAGAGGTGGTGGTCATCACTTCCCGATCCGAGGCCGGGTTGGCCGTGGCCGATATGTACCCGAACCTGCGAGGCCACTACGACGGCCTGGCGTTCAGCGTTCCGGACATCAAGACCCTGGGCGCCTGCGACGTGGTGTTCTTTGCCACGCCGCACGGGGTTGCCCATGCGCTGGCCGGTGAGTTGCTGGCCGCTGGCACCAAGGTCATCGACCTGTCGGCAGACTTCCGCCTGCAAGACGCCGATGAGTGGGCCAAGTGGTACGGCCAGCCTCACGGTGCGCCAGAGTTGTTGGAGGAGGCGGTCTACGGCCTACCCGAAGTCAATCGTGAGCAGATCAAGCAAGCGCGCCTGATTGCCGTGCCGGGTTGCTATCCAACCGCGACCCAGTTGGGTTTCCTGCCACTGCTTGAAGCTGGGCTGGCGGACGCTTCGCGGTTGATTGCGGACTGCAAGTCAGGTGTCAGCGGTGCCGGTCGCGGTGCAGCGGTAGGCTCGCTCTACTCCGAGACGTCGGAAAGCATGAAGGCTTATGCAGTAAAAGGTCACCGTCACCTGCCGGAAATCCGCCAGGGCCTGCGTCGCGCTGCGGGCAAGGATGTGGGCCTGACCTTCGTTCCGCATCTGACCCCGATGATCCGTGGCATTCACTCCACCTTGTACGCCACCGTGGTTGATCGCTCGGTCGATCTGCAGGCGTTGTTTGAAAAACGTTATGCCAACGAACCGTTCGTCGATGTGATGCCTGCTGGCAGCCACCCGGAAACCCGGAGCGTGCGCGGTGCCAACGTGTGCCGTATTGCCGTGCACCGTCCGCAGGATGGTGACCTGGTTGTGGTGTTGTCGGTGATCGACAACCTGGTCAAGGGCGCGTCGGGCCAGGCGGTGCAGAATATGAACATCCTGTTTGGCCTGGATGAGAAGCTGGGCCTGTCCCACGCGGGTATGCTGCCTTAACGCGGTTGTGTCGTTCAGCAGAAGGCCCGTTGATCGGGCCTTTTGCGTTTTTAATGGCCGCTGTGCAGATTGATATACCGTAACAATAGTTGACCGCTTTTCTAGGAGAAGCGGATAATGCCCGCCATTACGCATATGGCGGCGATACGCCGGGAGATTATCAGCATGAGCGTTGAGTCCTTCACCCCCACGGCTTTGCAATTCACCCACGGTGCTGCGCACAAGGTGAAGAGCCTGGTCGATGAAGAGGGTAATGATCGCTTGAAGCTGCGCGTATTTGTTACGGGCGGCGGTTGTTCAGGGTTTCAGTACGGTTTTACCTTCGATGAAGATGTGGCCGATGACGACACCATTGTCGAGCGCGAGGGCGTGAGCCTGGTCGTGGACCCGATGAGCTTCCAGTACCTGGCTGGCGCCGAGGTGGATTACCAGGAAGGTCTGGAAGGTTCGCGTTTTGTGATCAAGAACCCGAATGCCACCACCACCTGTGGTTGCGGGTCTTCGTTCTCGATCTGATCGATTCTGCATACAAAAACGCCGCTTGGCTTTGATAGGCCAAGCGGCGTTTTGCTGTCTGGGGTTTAAGCCGGGTAGATCGCGCCCAATACCCGAAGCCCGCGTGCGCCGGTGACGCTGGGGCGGTTGGCGGCGATGCCTTCCAGGCAGCAATGAGCCAGCCAGGCGAAGGCCATGGCTTCAACCCAGTCGGGGTCCACGCCGTGGAGGGCGGTGCTGCCGACCTGGGTGGCGGGTAGTAGCGCGGCCAGGCGGCTCATCAATGTGGCGTTGTGAGCGCCGCCGCCGCAAACCAGCAGGGTCTCGGTCTGGGGTTGAGCGCTTTGCAGGGACTCAACGATGGTCAGGGCGGTCAGTTCCAGCAGAGTGGCCTGGATGTGCTGTGGTTCGAATGCAGGCAGGCGGCCAAGGTGCTGTTGCAGCCACTCCAGGTTGAACACTTCACGTCCGGTGCTTTTAGGGCCCTTGGTCAAAAAGAATGGGTCACTGAGCAAGGCGTTGAGTAGCTGGGACTCAACCGTGCCGCTGGCAGCCCATTGGCCATCCCGATCAAAGTGTTCGCCGCGTTGCAGGTGTATCCAGGCATCGAGCAGGACATTACCTGGCCCGCAGTCGAATCCAGCCACTGGTTTACCTGTTTCGATCAGGCTTAGATTGCTGAAACCCCCTACGTTCAAGACCGCCCGGTTGCCGGTACTTTCACCGAACAGCGCTTCGTGAAAGGCAGGAACCAGCGGGGCACCTTGGCCGCCGGCGGCGACGTCGCGGCTGCGGAAGTCGCTGACCACGGTGATGCCTGTGAGCTCAGTCAGTAAGGCCGGGTTGCCAATCTGCACGGTAAAGCCCCGGGCAGGTTCGTGGCGAATGGTCTGGCCATGGCTGCCAATTGCGCGGATATCCTGAGGCTTGAGGTGCTGTTGATCCAATAAGGCATGAATGCCCTGTGCGGCAAGCGTCACCCAGTGTTGCTGTGCGACGGCCGAACGGGCGATTTCATCCGGGCCGCTGGTGCACAAACCAAGCAGTTCGATGCGCAGGGTATCGGGCATGGGGATGTAGTGGGTGGCGATCAATTTGATCGCTGGGCCTTGTTCGATCAGGGCGATGTCCAGGCCATCGAGGCTGGTCCCGGACATCACACCAATATAGAGCGACATACCTTAACGCTTCGCCGAGGCCAGCAGGGTAGAGCGCTCCTGATCCATGCGGGCCATCAACGGCTGGCTCTGTTGCATGAAGCGCGCGCGCTCGGCCTTGGCGATAGGGTCGGCCATCGGCAGCTTCTGGCCCAATGGGTCGACGTGTACGCCATTGACCTGGAACTCGTAGTGCAGATGCGGGCCTGTCGAGAGGCCGGTAGTGCCGATATAACCGATCACTTGGCCTTGCTTCACGGTGCCGCCAGTCTGCACGCCTTTGGCGAAACCTTGCATGTGGCCATACAGGGTGCGGTAGGTGTTGCCGTGCTGGATGATCACGGTATTGCCATAGCCACCGCGACGACCGGCCAACAGCACTTTGCCGTCACCGGCGGCCTTGATTGGCGTGCCGCGCGGGGCTGCATAGTCGACACCTTTGTGGGCGCGGATTTTGTTCAGAATTGGGTGCTTGCGACCCATGGAGAAACGCGAGCTAATGCGAGCGAAGTCCACGGGCGTGCGGATGAAGGCTTTGCGCATGCTATTGCCATCGGCGGTGTAGTAGCTGCTGTTGCCTTGTTTGTTGGTGTAGCGCACGGCGGTGTAGGTCTTGCCGCGGTTGGTGAAGCGTGCGGAGAGAATGCTGCCGGTGCCGACCACTTTGCCATTGGCGACTTTCTGCTCGTAGATCACATCGAATTCGTCGCCTTGGCGGATGTCTTGGGCGAAGTCGATGTCGTAGCCGAACACGCTGGCCATGTCCATGGTCATGCTGTGGGACAAGCCTGCGCGGGCGGCGGACTGCGACAGGGAGCTGTTGATCACACCGTGTGCATAGGCAGAACGCATCACCGGCTTGGTGGTGATGCGATTGAAGGCAAAGCCTTTGGCGCCTTTGGTCAGGGTGATGCTTTCGAGGTCGCTGACATTGCTGTGCAGGTTGTTGAGTTGGCCGTCAGGAGTGAATTCGAACTCAAGCTTCTGGCCGTGTTTAAGCTGGGTGAACTGCTTGGCTTGTTTGTCGCTGGCCAGTACTTCGTTAACAGTGGTGGCGGGCAGGCCTACCTTTTCAAACAGGGTCGACAGCGTATCGCCTTTGGACACGATGACTTCGCGGTGTTGAGAATTCTTGGCCACGTTGGCAGCGGGGGCAGGTTGGCCCTGGGTCGCGTGCTTGGTGTCTTCAGGGCTGTTGTCTATCTGGGCGAACGGTGATTCGACTGGCGCATTTGTGGCTTGTTGCGCGTCGGAAGCGTCTTGATCTTGTGTCAGTTGTTCAACTGGACTTTCCAGGTCAAGGCTCAGGGATGTTCGTTTGGCTTCTACGTCACTGGAAGGGAATACCAGGAGTGCCAGGCTGAGAAGAGCGGCGATACCACTTGCGGCAAGCAGGTGGGTCTTCGGGTAAAGCGGCGGCGCTTTAGACGGTTCTGTGGTCATAAGTAATTTTGACTTTGAAGATGAAATGGAAAAGATGAATGACATGATGAAGATGAAATAACTGTATAAAATATAACCAAATCATCTGTGGCGCAAGCTCGCGAACGCTGGGCTTGCTGAACGGTGTCCGTGCGCAGGGCAAAACTTGTAATTAGTCCCTGATCTTGTATGGTTGGTTCCCTTTTGAATCTGAGCCTTGCGGGTCTGTTATGAAGTCGGTTGAAGAACAGCTAGCGCTGATAAAACGTGGTGCGGAAGAACTGTTGGTCGAAGCTGAGCTGATCGAAAAGCTCAAGCGCGGTCAGCCCCTGCGTATTAAAGCCGGCTTTGACCCAACGGCGCCGGATCTGCACCTGGGTCATACCGTGCTTATTAATAAGCTGCGCCAGTTCCAGGAGCTGGGGCATCAGGTCATCTTCCTTATAGGTGACTTCACCGGGATGATTGGTGATCCGAGCGGCAAGAGCGCGACGCGTCCGCCGTTGACTCGCGAGCAGGTACTCGATAATGCCGAGACCTATAAGACCCAGGTGTTCAAGATTCTTGATCCGGCCAAGACTGAAGTGGCGTTCAACTCCACTTGGATGGATCAGATGGGGCCTGCGGACTTCATTCGCCTGACCTCCCAGTACACCGTGGCGCGCATGCTTGAGCGTGACGACTTCGATAAGCGCTACTCCACCAACCAGCCTATCGCTATTCATGAGTTCCTCTATCCGCTGGTTCAAGGGTACGACTCGGTGGCCTTGCGTGCGGACGTTGAGTTGGGCGGTACTGACCAGAAGTTCAACCTGCTGATGGGGCGTGAATTGCAGCGTGCGTACGGGCAGGAAGCTCAGTGCATTCTGACTATGCCGCTGCTGGAGGGGTTGGATGGGGTCAAGAAGATGTCCAAGTCCTTGGGTAACTATGTAGGTATCCAAGAAGCGCCGGGTGTGATGTACGGCAAGTTGGTTTCGATTCCTGACGCCTTGATGTGGCGTTACTTCGAGCTGTTGAGCTTCCGTTCGATGGACGAGATCAATGCATTGCGTGCTGATGTCGAGGCGGGTGCTAATCCGCGCGACGTTAAGATCAAGCTGGCAGAAGAGATTGTCGCGCGCTTCCATGGCGAAGAGGCTGCGGCCAGTGCTCACCGTGCTGCGGGCAATCGTATGAAGGAGGGCGAGTTGCCGGACGATCTGCCGGAGATTGAGTTGGCTGCTGCTGAGGCTATGCCGATCGCTGCCGTGCTTAATAAGGCAGGCTTGGTAAAGAACTCGGCGGTTGCTCGCGACCTGCTGGGTTCGGGTGGCGTGCGTATTGATGGTGAGGTTGTGGATCGCACCTTTATATACGAGCTAGGCGCGACCCACGTTTGCCAGGCGGGGAAGAAGGCATTTGCGCGTATTACGCTCAAATCCGAATAAGTCTGAAATTAGGTGTTGACGGCGAATTATATCTGTCTATAATTCGCCCCACTTCCGGCGCAGTCGAAACGGAAAACTCCTTGGTAAACAATGAGTTGCGTAGGTTTCGGCAGCAGGTTGCTTCAGTTCATCGAAGCAGTCGGGAAGTTGAAAAAGAGGTGTTGACAGCAGCGTGTAACGCTGTAGAATTCGCCTCCCGCTGACGAGAGATCGGAAG